>JAGWVF010000004.1 GCA_018971045.1 Patescibacteria group bacterium
CGCCCGCCAGAGGCGGGCGCGCGGCCTTTCTAATACTGCAGAGATTAGCTCAGGTGATTCGAGACGAGCTTCGTCATTTCGAACATCGTTACCTCGTCTTTGCCGAATACCGGCCGGAGCTTGTCGTCGGCGAGGATATTGCGCTTATTCTTCGGGTTCTGGAGATTGTGCTTCTTGATGTATTCCCAGAGCTTTTTTACCACCTCGGTTCTGGGATAGGGCCCGGCGCCAACGACCGCCTCCAGTTCGGGAGAAGGGGTGAGCGGTTTTGCGAATGCTGCATTTGCCATAATGAATGAATATTGTATTAAGACTCACTCCCCCTATATATAGCACACCTTGCCCCTCTTCTGGTAGACTATGCCCATATGCACGAAGGGATCGCCGTAGTCCTGAAGGCGGAGCAATTGGGCTCCGTTTTCGGTTTTCCCGTTACCAATTCGCTCGTTATGGCGTGGATCGTGATGGCGCTCCTCATCGGCGGCGCGTATCTCTTCGGCCGTTCGCTCGCGATCGTCCCCGGGAAACTTCAAGCGGGGATCGAGTGGATCTTCGAAGGCGCGCTCGAGTACATGGGCGAGGTGCTTGGAAGCGAGGCGCTGGCTCGGCGTTTTTTCCCGCTCATCGCTTCCATCTTTCTCTTCGTCGCCGCTATCAACGAATTGGAGTTCTTCCCGGGCGTGGGTTCTCTCGGCATCGTCCACGCGTCGCAGTTTTTCCCGCTTCTGCGCGCGCCGACCACTGACCTCAACTTCACCCTCGCGCTCGCCGCGATCTCTTTCTTCACCATCGAGATCACCAGTATCGCCGTACTGGGCTTTTTCACCTATGCGGGGAAATATGTTAATCTGAAATCGCCGATCGGGTTTGCCGTTGGACTTATCGAGTTTATCAGCAACCTCGGTCGGCTCATCTCGTTCTCTTTCCGTCTCTTCGGCAATATCTTTGCCGGCGAAGTGCTGGTGATGGTCGCGGGTTTCTTTCTTCCGTACGTGCTCCCGGCGCCTCTCATGGGCTTCGAGATGTTCATTGGGCTCATTCAGGCGCTGGTGTTCGCGATGTTGACTCTGTTTTTTATCAAACTCGCCATCATGGATCCGCACGAGGCGCATTAGCATTGCGCCTGGCGCGGCTCCGGGATCACGGGCCTTTTATTGGTAACACGTTTATCTGTATGGATGTAAATTCAGCACGCATGATCGGGATGGCGCTTGCGGCCGGTCTCGGCGTTATCGGACCGGGCCTCGGGATCGGCCTTATCGGCAGCGGCGCGATGCAGGCGATCGGCCGCAATCCTGAAGCGTCGGGCAAGATCGTCTCGAATATGATCCTCGCGATCGTCTTTACCGAGGCGCTCGGCATTCTCGCGCTTGTCGTGGCGTTCATCATCAAATTCGTCTAGCTTGCGCCGGTTCGTATGCAGCAGCTTTTCTCCGCGTTCGGAATCGATTGGCGCTTGCTTATCGCGCAGGCGGTGAACTTCGGCATCGTGCTTATCGCGCTCCGATACTTCCTCTATACGCCGATACTGACGATGCTCGCGAAGCGTCAGGAAATGGCCGCCAAGGGCGTTGCGGACGCCGAGCGCGCCGCGAGAGCGCTCGCGGGCGCTGACGACGAAGCCGCCCGGCGCGTCGCCGCCGCGGACGCGCAGGCCGAGGAGATCGTTTCCTTGGCGCGCGAGGCGGGTAATGCGGAGAAACAGCGGCTCCTCAAAGAGACAGAGGAGCGCGCATCCGCCGCGGCTCGTGACGCCAAGATGCGCGCGCAGGAGGCGGCCGCTCGGCTCGCCCGCGAGAGCGAGAGAGACATCGTGCGGCTCGCGGTTCTTGCCGCCGAAAAGATTTTAAAGAAACAGTATGATTGACAACTACACCCGCCTGCTTGAAGCCGCCGCTGAAGTCGAGGATAAGGACGCGTCAGATGCGGCGGTGACCAAGCTCATTCTGCACCTCAAGAGCTCGGGGCGCCTCAAAATGCTCCCGCAGATCGCCCGCGAGCTCCGCAAGGTCGCCGCGCGCCGGCATTCGTTCCGCCCGTTCGTCGAAGTGGCGCATTTGAAAGAGGCTCCGGCGGCGCTCCGCGCCGCGAACGATGCAGGTATTCCGGCGGCTCACGCGAGCGTGAATCACGCGCTCATTCACGGATGGCGCGCGCGCGGCCGCGGCGTTCTCATCGACCGCTCCGCGAAGCGGGCGCTGCTCTCTCTGTATCAGAATATAACCGCGTAGCGTATGCACAGCATCATCGAACGGATCGAGAAAGAAATCGCGTCATGGACGCCCGAGGCCGGCGCTGAGGAGGTCGGCATCGTACGCGGAAGCGGCGACGGTATCGCGGAGATCGACGGACTCTCGAAGGCCGTGATGTCCGAGATGGTTCTTTTCGATCCGACATTCGATCGCACGCTCGCGGAGGCCCTCAAGGATCCTTTGCCGATCTACGGCCTTATCTTAAATCTTGAAGAAGACGGCGTGCGCGCCGTGATTCTCGGCGATTCGGCGAAGATTTACGAAGGCATGCTCGTGCGTCGGATGAATCGCTTGCTCTCGATCCCGGTAGGCGAGGAGCTTGTCGGGCGGGTGGTCAATCCGCTCGGTGAACCGGTCGACGGCAAGGGGCCGGTCAAGGCTACGGAGATGCGCCCCATCGAACGCGAGGCTTACGGGGTGATTGACCGCTCGAGCGTGAACGCGCCTCTTCATACCGGCATCAAAGCCGTGGACGCGATGATTCCGATCGGCCGCGGCCAGCGCGAACTGATCATCGGCGATCGCGGTACCGGAAAAACGAGCATCGCCATCGACACGATCATCAACCAGAAGAACGAGCCGGTCTCGACGCGGCCGATCTGCATTTATGTCGCGATCGGACAAAAGGAGAGCAAGACCGCGAAGCTCGTCGCCGAACTTTCCGCGAGAGGAGCGATGGAGTATTCGATCATTGTGACGGCGCCCGCATCCGCGCCCGCGGCGCTTCAATTTCTCGCGCCGTTTGCGGGCGCGGCGATCGGCGAATACTTCATGGAACAAGGCAGAGACGCGCTCGTCGTCTACGACGATCTTTCGAAGCAGGCGGTGGCCTACCGCCAATTGTCGCTTCTTCTGCGCCGACCTCCCGGCCGCGAGGCATACCCGGGCGACATCTTTTATCTTCACTCGCGCCTGCTTGAACGAGCCGCGAAGCTCTCGAAGGAGAAGGGCGGCGGCTCGCTCACCGCATTGCCCATCATCGAGACTCAGGAAGGCGACGTCTCGGCCTACATTCCGACCAATGTGATATCGATTACGGACGGCCAGATCTACCTCGAAGCGAATCTTTTTAACAAAGGCCAGCGCCCGGCGATCAATGTCGGCATCTCGGTGTCGCGCGTGGGTTCTTCGGCGCAGACGAAAGCGATGAAAAAAGTGGCGGGGAAGATTAAACTCGAGCTCGCGCAATTCCGCGAATTAGAAGCGTTCATGCAATTCTCTTCGGATCTCGATGCGGAAACCAAGAAGCGCATCGACGCGGGGCGCCGCATGACCGACGTGCTCAATCAGAGCCGCGGAGCGCCGATGCCCTTCGAGATGGAAGCCGCAATCATTTTCGCCGCGACGAACGGCTATCTCGACAGCTTCAGGCCGGAGGAGATACGCGCGATTGAAGCGAAACTGCAGGAGTATCTCTATCGCGAGGCGGGAGGCATACTCATGGCGATTAAAGAGTCGAAGGAGATCCGCGAGGGGACCGAGAAAGATCTTCGCGATAAGCTCGATGCTTTCGTCTCCCGAAATCAGTCATCGGATGACTGATTTCGATCGAGCATAAAATATGGCACTGAAGGACATCAAATCCAAGATTAAAGCGACGGAGCGCACGCATAAGGTGACGCGCGCGATGGAAGCCGTCTCGGCGGTGAAGATGCGCAAGACGCAGTCCGCCGCGCTCGCCGGCCGCCCGTATGCGCGCGCCGCGCTCTCGATCCTCGCGCGCCTTTCCGGGAGCGCCGCGCTCGCGAACCATCCGCTTGTGAAGGAAGCCGACGCTCTTTCAAAAATCGCGCTTCTTATCATCACGAGCGATAAAGGCCTCGCCGGAGCTCTGAACGGCGGCGTGATCAAAGCGGCGGCCGACGCAATCGCCGCGTATCCGATCGAGAACGTTACGGTGTACGCCTACGGAAAGAAAGGAGAGGAGTATTTCGCGCGGCGCGGATACCGGATCGCGCACGCGTATGAGAATAAGAAAGACGATATCGAGCTGTCGGCGATGGAGGAGCTTGCCGCGGCGCTCTCGCATGAATTTGAAGCGGGCGCTTTTGGCGAAGCGCTCGCCGCCTACAGCAATTTCAAATCAACCTTTGAACAGTTGTCGTCGGTTCGCCGGTTCCTCCCGCTCTCGCTTTCGAGCGTCGAGCGGCTCGTCGCCGACATCGTTCCCGTAAAAGGGAAGTGGAGCGAATTGAAGGCGATCGAAGCGCCCGCGTCGTATGTGATCGAACCGGAGGAGAGCGAGATGCTGTCGTACGTGGTATCGCGGCTCGTCTCGATCTCGCTCTACCATCTTCTCTTGGAATCAAAAGCATCGGAACATTCGGCGCGAATGGTGGCGATGAAGAACGCTTCGGACAAATCAGAGGAAGTCGCGCGCGATCTCACGCGGCTCTTCAATAAGATCCGCCAGGCGGGCATCACGCGGGAAGTGTCGGAGATCGTGGGCGGCCGCGAGGCATTAGCAACATAATTTGAGCGGTATGAACGGCAGTATTACAGAAATCATCGGGCCGGTCGTGGATGTCCACTTCCAGATCCACCCGGGCGAGCACGGACAGCGCCCGAACGTGGGCGACGCGCTCGTGATCGAGAAGAGCGGCGCACATGGGCGCATCGTCTTTGAAGTGGCGTCGCATCTCGGGCTTGACCGCGTCCGCGCGATCGCGATGAACGAGACTGCCGGCCTTTCGCGCGGGGAGACGGTGCGGGCGACCGGCGCGCCGATCTCGGTACCGGTCGGAGAGGAGACGCTCGGACGCCTCTTCAACGTGCTTGGCGAGCCGGTTGACGGCAAGGGCGCGATGGCTCAGACCGTGAAGCGTCTCCCGATCCACCGGGCGCCGCCGACCTTTGACGAACAAACGACGAAGGCTGAAGTATTTGAAACGGGCATCAAAGCGATTGATCTCATCATCCCTTTCCTCAAGGGAGGGAAGATCGGCCTTTTTGGCGGCGCGGGGGTGGGGAAGACCGTACTCATTCAAGAACTCATCAGGAACGTCGCGACCGAGCACGGCGGCTACTCGGTGTTCGCGGGTGTCGGCGAGCGCGTGCGCGAAGGCAACGATCTCTATCACGAAATGGAGGATTCGGGCGTTCTCGCGAAGACCGCGCTTGTCTTCGGACAGATGAACGAGGTGCCGGGCGCCCGCGCCCGCGTGGCGCTTTCTGGTCTCACGCAAGCGGAGTACTTCCGCGATGAAGGCGGCAAAGACGTGCTCTTCTTCATGGACAACGTTTTCCGCTTCATCCAGGCGGGGTCCGAGGTCTCGTCGCTCCTCGGCCGAGTACCGAGTGCGGTAGGCTACCAACCGACGCTCGCCGAGGAAATGGGGAAGCTCCAGGAGCGCATCACTTCGACCACGAAGGGCTCGATCACGTCGGTGCAGGCGGTATACGTACCCGCCGACGATCTCACTGATCCGGCGCCGGCGACCACGTTTGCCCACCTCGACGGGACGGTGGTGCTCTCTCGCGCGCTCGCCTCGCTCGGCATCTATCCGGCCATTGATCCGCTCGAGTCGTCGTCTGCCGCGCTCACTCCGGACATTGTCGGTGACGAGCATTACAAAGTCGCGAACGACGTGAAGCTCGTCCTCCAACGATACAAAGATCTCCAAGACATCATTTCCATTCTGGGGATGGAAGAACTCTCGGAAGACGATCGGCTCTCGGTCGCGCGGGCGCGCAAGATCGAACGATTCCTCTCTCAGCCGATGTTCGTCGGCGAACCATTTACAGGCATCAAGGGCGAGTACGTCTCGCGCGAAGAGACGGTTCGCGGCTTTAAAGAGATCGTTGAGGGAAAGCACGACGACAAGCCCGAACAGGCCTTCTATATGAAGGGCGGCATCGACCAGATCGGTTAAGCGATGAAAGCCTTTCATCTTACCGTCGCGCGCGTCGGGGAAAACCTTTTTGACGGCGAAGCCCTCTCGCTTACGGCGAGAGGGAAGGAGGGCGCCTTTCAAATTCTCGCCGGACACGAGGCCTTTGTCTCCGAACTCGTCCCGGGCGAGATCCACGTTGTCGCGGCCGACAATAAACGCTATCACTTCGAGACGCCCCGCGGAGGCGTCGTTGAAGTCTCGCATAACCAAGCGACGGTGTTGCTCTAACGCATCTAAACAGCCGACGAGCCCTTTCAAGGTGCTATACTGCGCATATGGATGACGAGCAAGGAGACGGGGGAGGAGAATACGTGCCGCGCCGCCGCCATGTGCCGCATTATCACGGCGATAACACCCGCATTTTGTTCGTTGTCGCCTCGGTGGTGCTCTTAATCGCGAAGTCGACCGGCGCCGATTTGCCGCTCACTACGACCGAGACCGTCATTTCCGCGCTTCTTCTCGTAGTCGCGGCGGGGATCACGAATCCCGCGCAGGGCTGGATCCACTGGTTTAATGCGCTCATGGCGATGGGCGGGACGCTTCTTTTCGGCATCACGGCCATTCACCGATATAGCGCCCACGTGAGTTTCTCCGACGTCTCGTTTATCTATACCGAGGCGCTCGCGCTCATCTCGCTCATTGCGCTCTACTTTACGACGCGTACCGTTCGCGGCTTCCACCTGCGGCCGCACTTACCCTAGCATGTCGTTCCAGAGCTTTCTTATCAATCAATACGCGAAATGGAAGATGAAAGACGTTCCCGCGGATCAGCGGGAGCAAATGACGGCGCTCGTGACCAAGGATCCGCAGCTCTTTAAGAAAATCGGCGAAGAGATCGAACGGCGCAAGAAGGGCGGGGAGAGCGAGATGAAGGCGGCGATGGAGGTGATGAAGAAATACCGAACCGAACTCTCGGCGTTAATGCAGAAGAAATAGCGTATGACCGCCGCGATCCTCGCATTCGTATTTCTTCAAACGATCGGCGCATTCGTCGGCGCGGGAGCCGCCGTGTGGGGAGAGATCGCCTATGTGCGCGCTCATCGCGACGGGAAGGTTGATCGCGCCGAGCGGCTGCATCTGGAGAGCATCGCCGCAGGATTGCGCATCGGGATGCTCCTCCTCCTCCTCTCTTCGCTCGGAATCATCATCACTTCATATCTCCTGCGATCATCCGCGCCTCCGGCGACCCTCTCGAATTACTGGACGCTGATGGCGCTCGCGCTTCTGGTCGTCTGGGCGACCTGGGCGCTCTCGCGCCGCCGCATCTCCTTCGTCTCCGGATCGGCGCTCGTCTTCTCGGCGTGGTGGTTCCTCGTGTATCTCACGCTCGGCTGGCTCCCCGGACTCTCTTTCGGTTCCGCTTTTGCCGCATTTGTCGTTGTTACGGCGCTTTTTTACGCGCTTTTGCAAGCGATACGCCACTTCATGCTGCGCCGGAAGTAGGGTTCACGTCATCTCTTCGAAGTATTCAAAGCCGATATAGACCGTGAAGAGCGGGAGAAGCAGATCCTGCGTTACGAGAGAGACGATCGGAAGGAGCGTCAGATTTTGAACCTGGAAGGCGATGGAGAGAATGAGCGCAACGGTGTTCAAGGTAAACACCAGCACCCCCCAACGCTTCATTTTCCAATATCCGAATATGCCGAGCACGCTGATGATCGAGATGGCCACGCTCGGAGAGAGTGCGGCGTCGATTGAAAGCGGGAATTTTCCGGAGAGGGATTTGAAGGCGAGATCGAGGACGATCAAGATAAAGTTAATGCTATAGAAGCCGCAGAGCGCGCTCACGACCGCCGGACGAAATTCGCGATCGGTTATTTTCGCGGGTTCCGCAGGCAGGAGAACGACGCCTTCTTCTCCGCGCCTTTCTCGAGCCGGCGGCGTGTTGTTGATCACCGCCGTATAAGCTTCGTCTATATTAGCCGGAGTCCATCCGCCTTTTGCGAGTGTCGCCGCGATATTTTCTTTGCTTTGCCCTTCGCTCACTGCCCGTTTGACGAAATTAAATAGTCCGAGATCAACCATAAGCGTATTAGAGCACGGAGAGCGCCCTTTTCTGAGCGGTTATATCCACGGCGAACTTTCCTTTTAAGCCATAAAGCGGTAGGTTATTTCTATGTTGAAGATAGGAATAATCAGCTCTCTACGAGCAATTTTCTAGGGCGAGGAATTCCGTTCTCCTTTGCGATTAAACTTCCTCCGCCCAACTGGCGATATATAAAGCGGGGGTTGTCGGCAGGGGCAATATAACAACCTGTTGGTGGATAGTGTCAATATATTGATTATATTTCACTTTTCTGTTATAGCTATTGATGGACAAACAGGAGCTTGTGCCGGTCAATTCCTGATCGGTGCAATACCTAGTGCAACTGGGAGTCCCTTGCAGAAAGGTAGAGTCATCATGAGCAAGCAAGACACGCCCGAACAGGGCATGGTCACGCTGTGCGGCGTCCAGGGCTGCTGCCCCACGGTCGACTTCACGGACCCCGCGAAGGTGGTCCTGAAGGACGATTTCGGCGGCCAGGTGCAGCTCACGCCCGAGCAGTGGGCCGACCTGAAGGCCAAGTTCGCCGCAGCCCCCAACCAGGGCTGACCTGATCGACATCGTGCACGATGCCGTTCCCGGCCCCCAATTGCGCAAGTGATTGGGGGCTGTTCCTTCACCAAACCTAGAGGAGTTGCCCTATGTGGTCCCAATATCTTCGTGTAAAGGAAAGGGGTGGCGTGGTGGCGGTGTTCCACGAACTTCATCCTGATCCAATCTTCTGCTCTTCGGAGCAGTGGGAAAGTCTTCAGGCCGGTGTCACTGAAGGCGCCGATGCGCTTATCAGCGATCTCAGGAGGCGCGACTTGCTGATCGAGAATCCCGAAGAAGATCATACGGAGTTTCTCGACGTCGCGACAAAGCTTGAGCGCAAGCTCAATCAGCCGACGATTCTGTATCTGATGACCGCCCAAGGATGCAATCTCCGTTGCGGATATTGTCCCGTGCCGGGGATTGCAAAACGGTACGGGGAGACACTCCTTACTGCAGAGGATGCCTTTGCGGGTATCGATTTATGGGAGGAGCATCTGCAAGAGGTATACGATCCGCTCCTGCAGTACTTTGTCATTTTCTATGGCGGCGAGCCACTGCTGAACAAAGCTGTAATTGAAGCCTCACTGGGTTATATCAAGAACAAGAAGTCGATTGGCGCATTGCCAACCAATCTCAACATCATGATCGCCACTAATGGGATCTTGGTTGACGACGAGATCATCGCCCTGTGTCAGGAGCACGCGGTGATGGTTGCGGTTGGTCTTGATGGACCACAAGCACCGAATGACGCGTTGAAAGTTGATCAGTGTGGCGAAGGAACGTTCGATCGGATTGTTGCGACAATCCGTCGGCTCGTCCAAAGCAACATTAGGACGTTCGCGTCGGTGAGCATTACGCCCTTCAATATCGATCACATAGCGGAGTACGCTGGTTTCTTCAGTGAATTAGGAGTCGAGAAGTTCGGTTTTAATTTTCTGAAGGGTCGACTACTTCTTGAAGTGGTGGGTCGCGAAGGTCTTGATACCTACTACCATCAGGCGTCGCGCGGCATCATTCAGAATTCCCGGCGACAGGGCGCACGCGGCTTCGAATACCAAATGGAGAAAAAGCAGACTGCCTTCGACAATGGAGATTTCTTTCCGGTCGATTGCACCTGCTATGGCAACCAGTTGGTTATCCAACCTGACGGGCAAATCTCAAATTGCCCGTTCACCAAGACGTGGCTCGGCCACGTGAGGAGTGTGGGTACCGACTTCCGAATCTGGAATCAGCCGATCGTGAGGAAGTGGAGGAAGAGGTTGCCGCTCTATCATCCTGGGGAGGCCAAGGCCGTTTGCGGTGGAGGGTGTGCCTGGGGTTCGCAAGAGCTCAAGGGAGATCCGCTCGCCGTAGACGATTCAAGTCGAATTTTCTCTGAAGAGGTGCTCGATGAACTCATCTGGTCGCGATACGACAGGCTCAAGTCTGGGCAGACCTAAGTTCGGGATTATCGGAGGTTCGGGAATGTGCTCATTCCCTGAACTGAAGTTGATCTCGAGGATCAGGCCCGAGACGAAGTACGGTTCACCATCCGACGATATCTTGATTTGCGAGTACGGTGGCCAGTCGGTGGCATTTCTTCCCAGGCATGGGTCGAAGCACACGCTGGCGCCGCACAAGGTTCCCTACAAGGCAAATCTCGCCGCTCTTCGGGAGGTGGGGGTCGAGTATGTAATCGGCACTTGCATTGCCGGGAGTCTCAAGAAAGACATTGCTCCCGGCAGTCATGTGCTACTCGACCAATTCGTCAACCTTACCTGGGGGCGCGACGACTCGGTTGAGGCGGATGGGTCATTCGTTCATTTACCGATGGGGGAACCCTACTGCAGTCATGTGCGTCGAGCGATGCTCGAGGTCGCGGGCGTGTCGGGTATCGCGATTGTTCCGCAGGGAACCGTTGCGGTGATACAGGGACCTCGATTTTCAACCGCTGCCGAAAGTCGTTGGCTCTCAGGCAACGGTTGGGACGTGGTGAACATGACACAGTATCCAGAGTGCTACTTCGCTCGCGAGCTCGGACTCTGTTACGCGGCGATCGGTGCCGTGACGGATTACGATGTGGGACTTCAAGAAACCCTCGTGATAGACCCGCAACGAATGGACGCAATCCTCGAAGTCTTCAAAGGTAATGTCCAAACGACGAAGAATCTGCTCCTTGCATTCATTGAACGCGCAATTCCCAAACTCTCCTGCAAATGCGCGTCGGTTGTGCTCAGGGCCTACTACGAGAGTTCTTTATGAACCCCCCGTCGGAGAACGATCTTCTCCGACGGGGGTTCTCGTTTTATGCTATTGCTACTATGATAATTTTATGGCATTCTGATCTCGGAGCAAAGAACATTTGCATTGTGACTTAATGTAACTCTCTCGAAAGGAATATGAGCATGTTAAAGGCTACAAAGCTTCAGAAAAGTTACGGGTCGTTACCCGTGCTTTCTGACGTCTCCTTTTCCCTCGAGCGAGGACAGAAGGTGGCGTTAGTCGGCAACAACGGAACAGGTAAGACAACCTTGCTCAAAATGATTGCCGGGCTTGAGCACCCGGATGGCGGCACGCTAGAGATAGTTCAGGATGCCTGCGTCGGCTATCTCCCTCAAGACACCAATCTTGTCGAGGACGTATCCGTCTCGGTGTATCTAAGGAGCATCTCTGGCATTGCCTCTCTTGAGAAGGAGATCGAGGAACTTTCGAAGGACCTCGACGATCCTCGAAAGGCGAGGCGGTACAGCGAAGTGCACGAGCAGTACGAGCATCTCAATGGGTACGCTTTCGATCGCCGCATGGAAGTGATGTTGGCGGGTTTCGGACTCGACCCTATTGGCATTGACCACAAACTGTCCAGCCTCAGTAGTGGGCAGAAAAGTAAGGTAGCGCTGGTGGGCATTTTGCTCAAAGGTGTCGACCTGCTGTTGCTAGATGAGCCGACAAATAACCTCGACTTGCCTGCGCTTGTTTGGCTTGAGGATTACCTTAAGAAGAGCGAGGCGGCCTGTATCGTCGTCTCTCACGACCGTCGATTTCTCGATCGGGTGGTGAAAAAGGTCTTCGAGCTGGACTGGCATACCCATTCTCTCACGATCACGGGAGGTACCTACAGCGACTATCTCGAAATGGTTGCGAAGCGGATCGCTCGACAGAAGGAAGACTATCGCATTCAACAAGAAGAGATTGAAAGGCTGAGCGATAAAGCACGCGACAAGCGTGCCGATGCGGCTCGCGGCGCTCGCTGGATGGGGAAGGATAACGACAAATTCCTCAGAGGCTTCAAGCGCGATCAGGCAGGGAAGTCTGCACGCGTTGCCAAGGCAATCGATAAGAGGATCGAACAAATGGACAAGGTCGAAAGACCAATCGAACGAGATCCATTTGAGATCCCCCTTGAGGCTGAAGTGAGTTCCGGGGGACTTCATGTGAGTGCTATCGACGTTGTCGCGGGGTATCGTGATGGCTTCCAGATCGGCCCTGTGTCGTTTGAGCTGCGGTACGGAGATAGAATCGGCATCATGGGGCTTAACGGCAGTGGGAAATCAACTCTGCTGAAAACCCTCACCGGTCAAATGGAACCACTGAGCGGCAGGATTGAAATTGGCTCCGGCATCAGAATTGGCAACATGATGCAAGAACATGAGACCCTGCCTCGGGAATGTACGTTGCTCGAGTTCCTTACCGAACGAGAGCACCTGACTCGTCAGGATTCCTATGCCAAGCTCGCCAGATTTGGTTTCGACGAAAGGCAAGTAACTCTGCCTATCGGCACTCTGAGTCCTGGGGGTCGAGCACGGCTCCTCCTCGCTCTGTTCTCGGCGCAGTCGGTCAACATGCTAGTACTAGATGAGCCGACAAATCACCTCGACCTCGAGGCGCTCGAAGCCCTGGAAGAGATGATGAGGACCTATCGAGGTACAGTAGTGCTCGTCTCGCACGATCGCTACTTCCTCGAAAAGGCTTCACTTGGTGTTGTGTACGTTTTGTCCGAAGGGGTACTCACCAGGATCCCTGACTACAAGGCGTACGAGGCCTCAGCGGAGGAGCGAGCACGAAAGCTACTGAAACTGCTGTAAAGCACTTGGAACCCGGGCGGGCGCAGCTTGCCCCGGGTTCCTTTCATAATAATCCACATGATCAAATCAGAACGAATCGCGAAGAAAATAAATGAACAAATATCCGTATGGGGGAATGACCATGCGAAGTTAATTATTGCTATTGAGGGGTATGCCGGCTCGGGGAAGACGACGGTTGCTGAATATCTCGCAAAAGGGAATACCAACGTGGCTGTCTTGCACCTCGATGATTTCATTAAGCCCTGGGAAGATCGGAAGCGACTGATGAACAATGTTGGTGACAAATCAAAAGTATTTGAATACGAATGGTATCGCTATGACGATCTGGAGAAAGTACTCAAACAATTCAAGGTGAAGAAGCGGGGTGTGATGAAATACAAGGCATACGACTTTAATAAAAATGACTTTGGTCCGGCGAAGTCTCTTGACCTATCAAAAAAGATTTTGGTAATTGAGGGTATCTTTCTCCTTCACCAAGAACACGCTATAAGCGCGCTTTGGGATAAAAAAGTGTATCTCGATATTAATTTTGCAAAGGCCGACCGAATGAGAATTGCAAGAGAAAAGAAGAAGTGGGGCAAGGCGTATCTCCCAGAAGCTCATATTGATAACTGGACCAAATACTTCAAGATTGCCTATCGAAGATATGTAAAAGAGCACAAGCCGCAGCGCATGTGTGGCTTGAGGTTTGAGTAAAAAAAGGCAATAGTGGGTTACATGCTCAAGATAGGCATCGTCGGATTACCGAACGTGGGGAAGTCTACGCTTTTTAATGCGCTCACCAAGGCGAGCGTGCCTGCCGAGAACTATCCCTTCTGCACGATTGATCCGTCGGTGGGCGTGGTTGGAGTGCCGGATACACGGCTTCGCCTGCTCGCCGAGTTCTCTCACAGTGAAAAGATCATTCCAGCGGCGATCGAATTTGTTGATATCGCCGGACTCGTGAAGGGAGCCTCTGAGGGCGAGGGGCTCGGGAACCAATTCCTCGCGAATATTCGCGAGACCGACGCGATCCTCGAAGTGGTGCGCTTCTTCGACGACACCGCTGTCATCCACGTTGATAATGATGTCGAGCCGTATAAAGACATCGAAGTGATTAATCTGGAGCTGATTCTGGCCGATGCCGAACAGGTACGGAAACGCCGCGATAAGATCGCGGGTGACGTGAAGCGCGGATTAAAAGAGGCGATCGCCGAGGAGGCCGCGCTCGCTCGTCTCTCGCAGGCCTTTACCGCGGGCGCTCTGGCGCAGAGCGCCCGCCTCACCGAGAGCGAGATAAAAGCGGTCGCGCCCCTCAATCTCCTCACGATGAAGCCGATTCTCTATGCGCTCAATAAGAAGAGCGGCGGACATAATCTCGATGAGCTCGCGGACGGCCGCGCGGAACGCGCCCATGAGCTTATCCGCATGCTCGGCGGCCGTTCTCTCTACCTTGATGCGGCAGTCGAGCGGGAGCTCAATGATGTTGCCGATGACGATAAGGCCGGCTTTCGCCAAGAACTCGGCGTCCCTGACGACGGGCTCGCCGGACTCATCATCGCCGCGTATGAAACGCTCGGACTCATTTCTTACTTTACGACCGGCAGGGACGAGACGCGCGCCTGGACGATCAAGCGAGGCAGTACTGCGCCCGTAGCGGGTGCGGCTATCCATAATGATTTCTTGAATAAATTCATCCGCGCGGAAGTCATCTCTTGGAAAGATCTTCTTACGGCCGGCTCCTATGCCGCCGCCCGCGAGAAGGGCCTTGTCCGTACGGAGGGGAAGGAGTACGTCGTCAAGGACGGCGACGTTATCGAATTTCTTCACGGCTAAGCCGCTTTATTATGGTATAATTTCATATATGGAAAAACCAAAAACAACGGCAAAGGATTTCTTCTTCTGGGCTGGCGCGATCGTGGCGCTCTATTGGACCGTTATCGCGTATGTCGCGCTCATTTTTGATTACATCAATTACACCTTTCAGAATCCGCTTTCGTATCTGCCGATCGATCCATACCAGAGCGGGATCAGCTACGAGATGGCGTCGGTGATTGTTCTTCTGCCGATCTATGTGCTCTTGCGGCGGCTCATCCGCCGCGACGCCGCGCGCGATCCTTCGCGAAACGAGATTTGGGTCCGCCGCTGGGCGCTTATTTTCACCCTCTTTCTCGCGGGGATTGCAATGGCGGGCGATCTCATCGTTCTTCTCACTACGTTCCTGAACGGCGAGGAGCTGACGGTGAACTTCCTTCTGAAGATATTCGTCATCTTCCTGGTGGCCGCCGGCATATTCATGCATTTCATCTCGGATCTTCGCGGCTACTGGAATAGGTTTCCCAAGCGCCGGCAGTCGGTGGTTATCGGAGTCGGCGCGCTCGCGCTCGCGACCGTCCTCGCGGGATTCGTGATTGTCGGAACTCCGGGGCAGGCGCGCCTCGCGCGCTTTGACGCTCAGAAAGTCGCTGATCTTCAGAATATCCAGTATCGCGTCATCAATTACTGGCAAGCGAAGCAGGTGTTGCCGACGACGATCGGGGACCTCGCCAACTCGCTTTCGTACGGCGCGCTTCCGACCGATCCGCAGACGAAAGCCGCGTATACGTACCGGGTGACCGGCGCGACCTCCTTCCAACTCTGCGCCGCGTTCAATGAGGCAAGTCGGACGAGCGAGGGAGCGCTGTTAAGCCCTCCTGCCGCAGAGCCCGAGGTATCCGGAGCGTACGGGATCAAAGAGAATAATTGGATGCATCAAGCCGGCTTTTTCTGCTTCGATCGCGTGATTGATCCGAGTTTCTACCCGCCTCTTAAAGCGGCGATGTAATTAGGATTGCGGCGTCGGCTGAAGCCAGAGCGTCTATTCTCCATGCCCTACGAACATCGCGAAATCGAGCGCGCCGCCCAAGCGAAGTGGGCGGAGCTCAATCTCTATGAGACCGATCTCGCCGATTCTTCGAAGGAACCGTATTATCTCCTCGCTGAGTTTCCGTATCCGTCGGGCGATCTCCATATCGGCCATTGGTATGCGTTCGCGGTGACGGATATCTACGCGCGCATGCTGAGGCAGCGCGGGAAGAACGTGCTTTTTCCCATCGGTTTTGACGCGTTCGGACTTCCCGCCGAGAATGCGGCGATCAAGAACGGCGTCGACCCGAAGGAATGGACGCTGAAGAATATCGAGCGGATGCGCCGGCAGCTCCAGAGCATGGGCGCCTCATTCGACTGGCCAAAGGAGGTTGTCACGTGCGATCCGGACTACTACCGCTGGACGCAGTGGCTTTTCGCGAGACTCTTTGAGCACGGGCTCGCCGAGCGCAGGGAAGCGGCAGTGAAGTGGTGCCCAAAGGATCAGACGGTGCTTGCGAACGAACAGGTGATCGACGGTTGCTGTGAACGCTGTGGTACGCCGGTGGAGGAGAAACGGCTTACCCAATGGTTCCTGAAGATTACCCGGTATGCCGAACGGCTGCTTTCGGGACTCGAAACTCTGCCGTGGCGCGAAGAGATCAAGGAGGCGCAACGCGCATGGATCGGCAAGAGCGAGGGCGCGGCCTTAACATTCAACGTCCCACAAACGGGGAAAGGGATCGAAGTCTTCACGACGCGCCCCGACACGCTCTTCGGAGCGACCTATCTCGTTCTCGCGCCCGAACATCCTCTGGTCGCGGAGTTCCTGCCGATGCTCGCGAATGCGGAAACCGTTCAAGCGTATGTTGACGCGACGTCGAAGAAAACCGAACGCGAACGCGGCGAGAATAAAGAGAAGACCGGCGTGGAGCTGAAGGGGGTGCGGGCGATTAACCCGGGGACGAACGAAGAGATTCCGATCTATATCGCCGATTACGCCCTCGCGTCCTACGGCACCGGCGCGGTGATGGCGGTTCCCGCCCACGACGAGCGCGATGGAGAATTCGCCGCGTTAATGGGCCTACCGGCTCGCGAAGTCGTCGAGCGCGGCGATAAACCGTTGCCGTACACCGGATCCGGCGCGCTCATAAACTCGGGAGATTTCTCCGGCCGCAACAGCGAGGAAGCAAAATGGGATATCGCCGCTTCGGTGGGCGGCAAAAAGACGACCAACTACCGCATCCGCGATTGGCTGATCAGCCGCCAGCGCTATTGGGGCTGTCCGATCCCGATCGTGTATGGTCCGGATGGTAAGCCGCATGCGATTCCCGCCGAGCATTTGCCGTGGATGCTCCCGACTGATGTCGATTTCAAGCCGACCGGCCGCGCTCCCCTGGCTTCATCAGAAGAGCTCAAGGAGCGCGTAATAAGGATTTTCGGCGAAGGATGGACCCCGGAGTACGATACCTTCGACACCTTTATGGACTCGTCGTGGTACTTTCTCCGGTATCTCGATCCGAAGGACGCGCACGATTTCTCCGAAGCCGCGCTTATGAAAAAGTGGATGCCGGTGAATCGCTACTCCGGCGGAAGCGAACACACGACGATGCATCTCCTGTATGCGCGTTTTTTTATGAAAGCGCTTTATGATCTCGCGCTGGTGCCGGTTGACGAACCCTTCGCCGAGCGTTTTAATCGCGGGCTCATTATGGGTCCCGACGGCCAGAAAATGAGCAAATCGAAGGGGAATGTCGTGAATCCTGACGAATTCGTTCAGCGGTACGGCGCCGACGCGGTGCGGCTTTACCTCGCGTTTATTGGTCCCTACAATGAGCCGGGAAGTTATCCCTGGAATCTCGACGGCGTCGCCTCGATGCGCAAGTTTCTTGAGCGTATCGAGCGTCTCGTCGACGTCGAGAAGAAATCTACGGACATCGTAAGTCCGTATATTGGGCAGGTGGTGGCTAAGACGAGCAAGAAAATCGCTGATGACGGCGATCGGTTTAAATTTAATACCGGCGTCGCGGCGCTTATGTCGCTCCTGAATGAACTCGAGGCATTGCCCGAAACGCCGACAGAAGCACTCGCGCAGTTTGTGATCATGCTGGCGCCCTTCGCTCCTCATCTCGCCGATCATTTATGGGAGAGGCTCGGCGGAGAGGGAAGCGTGCACCAGCAGGCGTGGCCTTCGACCGAAGTCGCGGCGGCGACCGAACATGAAGTCGTAGTGCAGGTCAACGGCAAGCGGCGCGGCTCGATTACTCTCCCCGCGGGTACCCCTGAAGAAGAGGCGATCGCGGCGGCGCGGGCGCTCTCTCCGGTTGCCGCAGCACTAGGCGGGAAAGATCCCTCGAGAGTCATCTATTTGCCCGACCGTCTCGTAAATCTGGTCACTGCCGAGCGAGCGAGTTGACGATAATTGGCATACCTGCTAGATTACAGAAGCATCCGAATGAAAGTAATGAACCATAAATGAGCGAAGGAGACGATACAAAATCAACGACGGTTGGCACCGTTGAAGAGGTGTTGCCTAATTCGCTCTTTCGGGTTCGTTTGGAGGCGCCGGAGGATCCGACGGTCGAGGACTCGGAAGATGGGGATACGGGCGCGGAAGGAGATCTTCTCCTCGCGTACCTGGCCGGAAAGATGCGCTTACACCGCATTCGCGTCTTGGTCGGCGACCAGGTCGAAATGGTGCTTGACCCGTACGGAGGCCGGGCGCGAATAGTGCGCAGATTAACTTAATTTTTAAACTCGTTACGATGAAAGTCCGTGCGTCCATCAAAGTACAACAGCCAGGAGATCAGCTTGTTCGTCGAGGCGGACGCTTGTATCGTATTAATAAGAAGAACCCGCGCCGCAAAGCGCGCCAGGGTTAATTCACCTCATCCTCATTTTTCGATATGCGTATCGCCGGCGTCACCCTTCCCGATAACAAACAACTTGCGTACTCGCTCCCCCTTATTTTTGGTATTGGTCCGACGCGCGCTCGCGAGATTCTCAAACAGGCGAGCATTCCGGCGGCGAAGAAAGGAAGCGAGCTTACTGCGGACGAGGAACAGCGGATCCGCGCGCTCGCCGAAGCTTTTACGATCGAGGGCGAGTTGCGCCGCGAGATCGGCCAGAATATCAAGCGACTCAAAGATATCCATTCATACCGCGGCGATCGCCATGCGCGCGGGATGCCGGTCCGCGGCCAACGCACCAAGACCAATTCGCGCACGCGCCGCGGCAACGTGCGCAAAACGATGACCTCGGGCCGTCGTAAGCTCGAAAAGACATAAATAATTCTATGGGAAAGAAACGCATCATTAAGAAAAGCGGCAAGGGCCTCGATCAGGGGCGCAAGGAGCGCGCCTTGTCGAAGGCGACTAAGCGGCACCTCGAGAAGGGCATTCTTCATATCGAGGCGACTTTCAACAATACCAAAGCGATTCTCACCGATGAGAAGGGCAATGCGGTCGTGTCGTCAAGCGCTGGCGCGCTCGGCTTCTCCGGCGCGCGCAAGTCGACGCCGTACGCCGCCGCCAAGGTGGGGGAGTTTCTCGGCGAGAAGGGAACCATGATCGGCCTTAAGGAGGCGTCCGTGGTGATCCGCGGCGTGGGCGCCGGCCGCGAGTCGGTGTTGCGAGCCTTCTCGGGCAAGGGCATCCAGATCCGAGCCATTAAGGACGCTACTCCCGTCCCGCATAACGGCCCGCGCCCGCCAAAGCCTCGCCGCGTGTAATTCTTGATTTATGAAAACCGGACCACGATATAAGCTCGCAAAGCGCCTTGGCGCAACCGTCTTCGAGAAAGCGCAGACTCAGAAGTTTGCGATCTCTGCCGAGCGATCGGCGAAGAATAAGCGCCGCGGACGCGGCCGCCAGAGCGAATACGGAAAGCAGATGCTCGAGAAGCAGAAGGTACGCGTTACCTACGGTCTTCCGGAGCGCCAGTTTCGCAACTATGTGCGCAAGGCGCTCGCGACCCATTCGTCGCAGCCGACGGATCGGCTTCACGAACTTCTCGAACTCCGCCTCGACAACGTCGTGTGGCGGCTCGGGCTGGCGTCGACCCGACGCGGCGCGCGGCAAATGGTCGCTCACGGACACATCCTCGTGAACGGTCGGAAGATGCGCGTGCCGTCCTGCGCGCTCTCGGTGCACGATCGGATCAGCGTTCGCGAGGGTTCAAAGGAACACGGCGTGCTCGTCGGTTTCGCCGATCGCTTCGCCGATCGCTCACTCCCGTCCTGGCTCTTGTGGAATCCGAAGACGATGGAAGGATCGATTGTCGAGCTCCCGACAAGCGCCTCGGCGGATGTCGCGGGCGATCTCGTTTCGGTGCTCTCGTTCTATACGAGATAATTATTTATTGGTTATTACGATTGCGTTATGGAATACCACATCACTCTTCCCAGTAAGCCGCGTATCGTGTCCGAGGAGGACATGCAGGGCGTCTACGAAATTGATTCTCTCTATCCAGGATACGGGCATACGCTCGGCAATTCGTTGCGGCGCATCATTCTTTCGTCGCTTTCCGGCGCGGCGATCACTCAAGTCAAGATCGAAGGCGTTCCGCACGAATTCGCGACGATCGACGGGATGCGCGAGACCGTGATGGAGCTGCTTTTGAACCTCAAGCGCGTCCACTTTATCCTCCACGGCGACGAACCGCAGACCATCTCGCTTACCGTCAAAGGGACCGGCGAGGTTACGGCAAAAGATTTCAAACTCCCGAGCCAGGTCGAGATTAAGAATCCGGATCAGCATATCTGCGATCTTTCGGGCAAGACGACTCTCGAACTTGAAGCGACGATCGAGCGCGGACTCGGGTATGTGCCGCGCGAAGTGCTTACGAAGGATAAAGTCGATATCGGCACCATCGCGCTTGACGCGACGTTTACTCCGATCCGCCGCGTGAATTATGAAGTCGACAATATGCGCGTCGGCGATCGCACCGATTTCAATCGGTTGCGCATTCTGATTGAAACGAATGGCACGATCGCTCCGCGCGAGGCGCTCGAGCAGTCGATCGAAACGATGATCCACCAGCTGAAGGCGGTTATCGGCTTCCAAGAAAACGAGACGCCGATGCAGGACGATTTTTCCGCAGACATGAAAGACTCTCCTTCAGGCGCAAGCGCGGCAAAGGTGAAGGTCGCCGATCTCGGTCTTTCGGCGCGAGTCGTTTCGGCGCTCGAAGACGCGGGAATCAAGAGCGCCGCCGGCCTCGCTCGGAAGACGGCAGACGCTCTTAAGGAGCTCGACGGCATCGGCGAAAAGGCGATCGAAGAGATCACTGAAGCGCTCGCCGGTCTCGGCCTCACCCTCAAGGGAGAATAATTCCGATATGGCGTATACGAAAAAAGCGCAAACCTTCCACCGTAAGAGCGACCAGCGTCGGGCGCTTTTGAAGTCGCTCATGCGTTCTCTGATCCTCGAAGAGCGCATCTCAACGACTGAAGCCAAGGCGAAGGCGCTCCGACCCGCCGTCGAACGTCTCGTCACGTACGGCAAGAAGAATACGCTCGCGAGCCGCCGGCTCGCGAAGGCGCGCCTCGGCGACGATGAAGCGGTCAAGAAGCTCTTCAGCGCCATCGCGCCGCGCTATGCGGATCGTGCCGGCGGCTATACGCGCATCGTGAAGCGTTCCGTACGAGGGTCTAATGACGCGCGGAAGCTTGCGTATATCGCTTTTGTTTAGTACACCTTACGTATCGTTATGACCAAAAACACGAAACTGGCACCGACTACCTACACGATCGACGCTACCGATCGCGCCCTCGGCCGCGTGGCGAGCGAGGCGGCGCACGCGCTTCTCGGCAAGCGATCAGCGCATTTCGCGAAGAATCAAGCTCTGCCCGTTACCGTGGTGATCGAGAATGCGAGCAAGCTCCATCTCCCGCTCCGTCGGGTGAAAGGCAAGGTCTATACCCGCTACACGGGCTACCGCGCCGGACTGCGCGAGACGCGTATGGACGCGATGATCGAGAAGAAGGGCATCATCGAGGTCGTCAAGAAGACGGTGGATGGAATGATCCCGCGCAACAAGCTTCGCGCTCCGAGAATGAAGCATCTTATCGTTAACGCATAAATAATATGGCTACGCAATTTATTACCGCAGTGGGGCGTCGAAAGACCGCAGTCGCGACGGTGCGCATGCACGCGGCATCGAAATCGCTCCTCACCGTCAATGGACGGGAGTCGAAGGATTATTTTAAGACAGTCGAACGCGCGCTTATCGCCGAGGAGGCGCTTGCGAAGGCCGAAAGCGCCGAGCACTACGCGGTCGCCGCGTATGTGCGAGGCGGCGGCATTGCGGCTCAGGCCGATGCGGTTCGCCACGCGATCAGCCGCGCGATTACGAAGGCCGAACCGAATACCCGTAAGACGCTGAAGAGCTCCGGATTCCTCAAACGCGATCCGCGCGCCAAAGAGCGGAAGAAACCGGGACTCAAGAAGGCGCGCAAGGCTCCGCAGTGGAGCAAGCGCTAGCTCCCGGCGCCGGCGCTCGCTCGGCGGCGCTCGACAAAAAGCGAAGTGGAGTATACTAGAGACGTTAGCCATAACGTATTCCGTATGCATAAAAAGCTTTTAGTTATAGCCGCAAGTGCGGCGATGCTCGCTCTGCCGGCGTTCGCGCTTGCCGATGAAGAGCATTCAGGTTTCGACAGATCGCTCCACTGTGCCGATACTGTGGGGAGTCCGGTGGTGAATGTCACCGAGAAGATCAAGAATGACGCTGATTCTGGTATTGCGGGGAATAATTGGGCGCTTGACGCGCTTGAACGCCATATCACGGTATGGAAGACGGCGACACCGGGCACTTACTGCGCCACCGTCCGCGACGAGGGATCGTTTCAGGCCTTTGCGGGCGAGAAAAGCCCTGGTAATACCGGTGTTTTGACGGGTAACGAACGCGGCGAGATACAGGGCGGGTATGTCGCCACGATTACCGGCAGTCTCCTTCAAAACCCGGCGGGGAAGACAAAAGGAAGAGTCGACGCCGTCGACTATCGGTGCGACGAACAGGGAAACTGTCCGGGGTATGTGAGCTGGATGGGACAGTACTTTACGGCTGGCTACGGCAGTACCATGCCATGGTGGGGCTGGATCTATGACGGAGGGAAGTTCGGCACCTGGGTGAATGCCGCAAGCGGCAACTCGGGCGATATTCTTCCGGCTGTCTCTGGAGAAGGTCACGGCGACTAGCTCTGGCAGGTTCGATAAAAGCCCCGCTCTGGCGGGGCTTTTATATTTTTTTTTGACAGCGCAAATTCTTTCAGGCACAATGAGGATATGAAGGAATGGCGCGGAGACGATATCGATTCGGAGGACGTGGCGCTTGAGCCGGAGCATAACGAACCGCCGAAGGGCGGCGACGCGCACAAGACGGTCGCGAAGCTTCGGGCCGAGCTCGAGAAGGCGCTCGCAGAGAAGCAGGAAAATCTCGACGGATGGCAACGCTCGAAAGCCGACTACGTGAATCTCTTGCGCCGCGGCGAGGAAGCGGCGAAGGCGGCGGAGTCGGCAGGGAAGATACGGGCTGTCGAGACGCTTCTGCCCGCTTTCGATGCGCTCGAGCGCGCTAAAGAACACGGCGACATTCCCGAGGGATTCGTGGCAATCGCGAAACAGCTCGAAGGCGCGTTCGCCGCGCTTGGGTTCGAGGAAGTGGGGAAAGTGGGCGAGCCGTTCAATCCGGCAGTTCACGAGGCGTTCGGCCAGGATCAGGCCGAATCAGTTGAAACGGATGACACTATTACGGTAGTATTAGAAAAAGGATGGAAGATCGGCGATGCGGTCATCCGGCCCGCGAAAGTTCGCGTCGCGCATTATTCGTAACTTTCATAATATATCTATGGCAAAAATTCTTGGTATCGATTTGGGAACGACAAATTCCGCGATGGCGATCGTCGAGGGCGGCGAGCCGCGCGTTTTAGAGAATGCCGAGGGCGCGCGGACGACGCCGTCCATCGTCGCGGTCGGGAAGACGGGCGAACGCATCGTCGGAACGCTCGCCAAGCGCCAGTCGGTGACGAATCCCCTGAACACCATCTTCCAGATCAAGCGTTTCATCGGCCACTCCTTCGATGAACCGGAGGTGCAGAAGGATAAGGCCGCAGTGCCCTTTGAAATGCGCAAAGCCGACAACGGCGGCATCGAGGTCAAGATGAACGAGAAGTGGTATCGCCCCGAAGAGCTATCCGCGATGATACTCGGGAAGCTGAAGGCTGACGCTGAGGCGAAGCTCGGCGAGAAGGTGTCGCAAGCGGTCATCACGGTCCCGGCGTACTTCAACGACGATCAGCGCAGCGCCACCAAAGCCGCGGGCCAGATCGCCGGTCTTGAAGTCTTGCGCATCATCAACGAACCGACCGCCGCGGCGCTCGCGTACGGCTTTAACAAGAAGAAGGACGAGAAGATCGCCGTCTTCGACTTCGGCGGCGGAACTTTCGATATCTCGGTGCTTGACGTCGGCGGCGACGTCATCGAGGTGAAGAGCACCGACGGCGACGCGCATCTGGGCGGCAAGGATATCGATCAGAAAATTATTAACTGGCTCGCCGATGAATTTAAGAAAGAAAGCGGCATCGACGTGCGCTCAGACGCGCTCGCGCGCCAACGCCTCGATGAGGCCGCCGAGAAGGCGAAAATCGAGCTGAGTAGCGCGATGGAGACCGAAGTGAACATTCCCTTCCTTACTTCCGACGCGTCCGGACCGCGCCATCTCCTGATTAAGATGAGCCGCGCCAAACTCGAGGAGCTCGCCGGCGAGTTTATCGAGCGCGCGATGGCGATCACGAAGCGCGCGATGGACGCGTCGCCCTTCAAGATCCCCGATATCAATGAAGTAATCCTCGTCGGCGGGCAGACGCGCATGCCGATGATCCAGGCAGAAGTCGAGAAATTCTTCGGAAAAAAGCCGAATATGAGCGTGAACCCCGATGAGGTAGTCGCCATAGGGGCCGCCATTCAGGCCGGCATTCTCCAGGGCGACGTGAAGGACATTCTGCTCGTCGACGTGATTCCGCTCTCGCTTGCGATCGAGACGATGGGCGGCGTCGCGACGAAGCTCGTGGAGCGCAACACCGCGATCCCGACGAGCCGCTCGCAAACGTTCTCGACCGCCGCGGACAATCAATCATCGGTGGAAATTCATATTACTCAGGGCGAGCGCGCCATGAGCGCCGACAATAAGTCGCTCGGGAAATTCATGCTCGACGGGATCCCGCCGGCTCCGCGCGGAATGCCGCAGGTCGAGGTTACGTTCGACATTGACGCTTCGGGCATTCTCACCGTGAAGGCCAAAGAGAAGACAACCGGCAAGGAGCAAAGCATCCGCATAGAAGGTTCGACGGGCCTCTCGAAGGAGGACATCGAGAAGATGAAGGCTGACGCTGAAGCGAATGCCGCGGACGACGAGAAGCGCAAGGTGCTGGTCGAGGCGCGAAATATCGCGGATCAGACGATCTATGCCGCCGAAAAGGCGATCAAGGATAACGGCGAAAAGGCCGGCGCCGAGATCGTGAAAGAAGTGCAGGATAAAATCGACGCTCTCAAGGTCGCACGCGCGAGCGAGGATCCGGCGACGATTAAGACCGCAACCGAGAATCTCTCGAAGGTTATGATGAAAATCGGCGAAGCGATGATGTCCGCTTCCGAAGGAAAGGAAGAGACGCCCTCTGCCGAAAGTTCCGGCCAAAAAGGAGGGGAGGGACCGGAACAGGACGAGGGGCCGAAAGACGCCGAGTTTAAAGAAAAATCCTGACAATGGCGAAAGATTATTACGCCGTACTCGGCGTCGACAAGAAAGCGACGCAAGACGATATTAAGAAGGCGTTTCGCAAACTCGCGCACAAGTACCATCCCGATAAAGGAGGCACGGACGAGTCAAAGTTTAAAGAGATCACCGAAGCCTATTCTATTCTCAGCGACGACAAGAAACGCCGCGAGTACGACGCGTACGGCCAAGCCTTTCCGGGAGGACATCCGGGCGGCGCCGGCGCCGGGCAAAACCCGTTCGGGGGATTCGATTTCTCCCAGTTTCAGCAGGGGTTCGGCGGCGCGGAGTTTGACTTCGGCGATATTTTCAGCGATATCTTTGGCGGCCGCGGCGGAGCGTCGCGGGGCTCTCTACGAGGACGCGACATTTCAATCGATCTCGAGATTCCCTTTAAGGATGCCGCATTCGGCACTCATCGCACCGTACTTATCGCGAAAGTCTCGACCTGCGCCGTCTGCCACGGTACCGGAGGGAAATCGGGCGCCGAATTGCTCACCTGCGCCGCCTGCAACGGCAGCGGCAAGATCCACGAAACGCGCCGTTCGATTCTCGGCCAGTTCTCAAGCGTGCGCGCGTGCGACGTCTGCGACGGCAGCGGAAAAATCCCGAAAGAAAAATGCGCTGAGTGCAAGGGCCATGGAGTGAAGCGGAAAGAGGAAGAGATCAAGGTGAACATTCCCGCAGGAATCGATAACGGCGAGATGATCCGCATGCCCGGTCAGGGCGAGGCGATAAAGGGCGGCGTTGCTGGCGATTTGTACGTGAAGGTCCACGTGAAGCCGCACCCGATCTTTCGCCGCGACGGGTATAATCTCGTAATGCATGTGCCGGTGAAGTTAACCGATGCTCTCTTGGGGACTACCGTCTCAATTGAATCCTTGGAGGGGAAGACGCTTGAAGTGAAGATTCCAGTGATGCGCCGCGCGGAAGAGCTGTTGCGGGTCGCGGGGAAGGGGATCCCGAGCGGCGGAAGTCGGGGTGATCTCATCATCCATCTTGAAGTCGCGCTTCCGCACAAGCTGTCGGGCAAGGCGAAGAAATCGGTTGAGGAATTAAAATCCGAGGGACTCTAAAATAGCGTATACTGCGGCTATGCCAGATGCCACCAGCATTGCCGAGGTTACCACGATCGCGGCGCCGATCGCGATGAACGTATGGAATTCGATAAGCGATTTCGTCATCATTCTGGTAATGGTGCTCGTGTTCGTGATGTTCTCGCGCTACGTCGGGCGCGGACCCTTCGTCGGCGTCATCCTTTCCTTCTATACCGCCTACGCGCTCTACATCGCCTTCCCCTATATGGGATTTCTCCCGACGGCGCCCGCGATCACCGCAGTCGCGGCGCATGCCGGTCTATATCTCGGACTCGTGGCTGTTTTTTATATCATTATGCGCCGCGTCGTCGTCTCTGACTTTCTCTATATCGGCTCTCTTGGGCTCATATTGCTCTCGTTTGCCGCGGCGGCGTTTCTTATCGCCCTCGCGTATCAACTCTTCGATATTTCGACGGTGTATCGCTTCACTCCGGCGATCAACATGCTTTTCGCGCCGAAGGAATACTTCTTCTGGTGGTTTCTCGCGCCGACGGTCGGACTCTTTATCTTCGCGAAGTAGTGGTATAGTCATCGCATGACCTTTGTCGAGGAACTCAAGGAGCGCGGATTGATAGAACACTTCTCTACTCAGCCTGAAAAGATCTTTGCCGAACCGCGAACGGTGTATCTCGGCATTGATCCGACCGCCGATTCGATACAGATCGGGAATCTCGCGGTCGTGCTCCTCATGCGCCGTTTGGGCGAAGCGGGGCATACGCTTATTTTCTTGGTGGGCGGCGGGACGGGCCTTATCGGTGATCCCAAAGAGAAAGGAGAGCGGGTCATGCTGGATGAGAAAACAGTGGCGGCCAATACGCGCGCGCTCGAAAAACAATTGAGATCGCTTCTCGGCCGACTCCCGTTCAGAATGGTGAACAATGCCGACTGGCTTATGAAAGTCTCGCTCGTTCCTTTTCTTCGCGATATCGGAAAATATTTTACGGTCAACGATCTCGTGAAGCGTGACATTATCAAGAAACGGCTTGACGCTCCCGACGAGAGCATCTCCTACACCGAGTTTACCTACGCGCTCCTCCAAGGGTACGACTATTTCGTGCTCCATGAGAAATACGGCGCCGATCTCCAAGTCGGCGCCTCGGACCAATGGACGAATATCCTCTCGGGCGTCGATCTTATTCATAAGAAGCTCGGAAAAGAGGCGTACGCTTTCACGATGCCGCTCGTGACTGATGTAAACGGCAAGAAATTCGGCAAGAGCGAGGGAAATGCCGTCTGGCTTGATCCCAAGAAGACATCTCCTTTCCAATTCTACCAATTTTGGGTTAATCTCCCCGATACGAATATCGAACGATATCTCAAGATCTACACCTCACTCCCGCTGAACGAAATCGCCGCGCTCATGGAGCTCCACGGTCGGAATCCTGGGGAGCGCCAGGCGCAAGAGACGCTCGCGCGGATCGTTACCGAAACGGTACATGGTCCGGCGGCGGCGGCGCAAGCCGCCGCCGCCGCCGATGCGCTCTTCGGCGAAACGCCCTTTCATGAGCTCGCGCGCGAGGCGCTCCAGGTCGCGCTTAGCGAAGCGCCTTCGATAGCGCTCGCTCGGAGCGATATCGAGAAGGGATATGCTCTTTCTGAAGCGCTCGTCGCGGGCGGTCTCGCCTCGTCAAAGTCTGACGCGCGCCGCTTAATAGAAGGGAAGGCCGTTACGCTTGGCGGCCTTCCGATCGAGAATCCGGATCAGAAGATCGCGCCGGGCGATCTCGCGACCGGCTATGCGCTCGTGCGCAAGGGCAGACAGGGCGTGCTCCTTCTCGTTTTGAAATAATCGCGCTTTACGATATACTGACGCGGATCGCGTCGGTGGTAGAGTGGTCAATTACAACAGGCTGTAAACCTGTCGGGCATAGCCCTACGTTGGTTCGAATCCAACCCGGCGCACCAAGAAGCGAGAATAGAGACAACCCTTGAGCAATATGCGAAAGAGCGCGCCGCATGATATCGTAAGGTTATGGCACAGAAGAATCCCGTCCTCGTCTCCGCTATCAAGCCGACCGGCGATCTGCATATCGGCAACTATTTTGGCGTGATGCGCCAGCTGGTTGAGCTCACGAAAGAAGGGAGATACCGCCCGTACATCTTTGTCGCCGACTACCATGCGCTGAACACGATGCAGGACGCCGAAGAGATGCGTCGCCGCACCCGGGAGGTCGTGCGCGCTTACCTCGCCATCGGTCTTGACCCGGAGCAGGCCGTCTTCTTTAAGCAGTCGGACATACCCGCCCACACCGAACTCGCGTGGATATTCGACACGCTCACCACGATGCCGTACCTTATGCGCGCGCACGCGTTTAAGGATGCCGAGGCGAGGAATAAAGAGATTAACGTCGGCACTTTTAATTACCCGATGCTGATGGCCGCCGACATTCTCCTCTACGACGCGACCGTCGTGCCGGTCGGAGCCGATCAGAAACAGCATATCGAGATCGCCCGCGATACGGCCGAGAAATTTAACCGCGTATATAAAGACGATGTGTTCACCCTGCCCGAGCCGTACATTCTCCCCGAAGTCGCGGTGGTGCCCGGGACCGACGGACAGAAGATGAGCAAGAGTTACGGCAATGTCATTCCGCTCTTTGCCTCTCGCGACGACATCAAGAAAGCAGTGATGAGCATCGTCACGGATTCGACAGGCGAACGACCTGAGAACGTGTATCACATTCACAAGCTCGTTCGGAGCGTAAATGAGCTTGACGCGCTGTATGCCGAGCATGCGGGGAATTATAAGGCGCTGAAAGAGATGCTCATCGAAGATCTCGACCGCTACTTCGCGCCCATCCGCGCCAAGTACGAAGTATTAGGAGATAATCCAGACATCATTCACGATGTTCTCGCACGGGGGAAGGCAGAGGCTCGAGCCGTGAGCGAAGAGAAAATGGAGCGCGTACGCGCCGCGATAGGAGTAGCATAACCATTTTATGAAGCGAACGCTTTCCGCGACCGGTACCGGAGTCAGGTTCCTGCTACACTATATAGAACGGTATGCCATTTCACATCAAGACCGAACAGTACGAAGGGCCGTTTGAGGTCCTGCTCGATCTCATTGAAGCGCGAAAGCTTCTCGTAAACGATTTTGCGCTCGCGCATATCACCGAAGATTTTATCCAGCACGTGCGCGCGCAGGAAGCATTTCCCGTCGAAGAAACGGCGAATTTTATTCAGATCGCCGCGACGCTTCTCCTCATCAAATCAAAATCGCTCATTCCCGACCTCATCCTTTCCGAAGACGAGAACGCCGATGTCGAGGATTTGAAGCGCCGCCTCGAAGCCTATGAGAAAGTGCGCGAGGCGGCGCGCGAGTTTGCGCGTCTCTTCGGCGAGAGGATACTGATGCCTTCCGGCGAACGCGCTCCCGAGCCATTCTTCTCTCCCGCCCGCGATTTCTCGAAGGGCGCGCTCGCTGAAGCGCTTCGGCGGATGCTCGCCGCGCGTGAAGCAGTCGAGCGGCTGCCCGAAGCGCGCGTAAAACCGATCGTCACGATTGAAGAAATGATGGATCGGCTCGCGAAACGCGTACAGAGCGCGATGACGCTCTCATTTAAGGATTTTGCCGGCGACGTTCGGGAAAAGGTCGAGGTGATCGTTTCCTTCCTCGCTCTTCTTGAGCTCGTGAAGCAGGGCGCCGTCGCGGCCGAGCAGTACGGACCGCACGGCGACATCCGCATCAGTCATACGGCCTCTTCCGCCGTTCCGCGGTACGGATGAGTACGGCATCCCCAGGCAGGCGCGTTGCGAGGGAAGAAGAGAGCGACTACAATGGAGAGCGATGCTAACGCCTCCCGCCGCCGTTCACGCCCTTCTCTTTACCGCCAGCGGCCCCCTCGAGAAAAAGCAGATCGAGACGCTCCTTGCGCTTGACACGAAGGAGCTCGATCTTGCGCTTCATGCGGTTTCGGAGTTCCTGAAGGGGAGCGGCGTCGCGCTCCTTGAGACCGATGCCGAAGTCGAGCTGCGAACGAGCCCCGAGGCCGAGCCGATCGTAAAGAAGCTCCGCGAGAACGAGCGAGCGCGCGATCTCGGAAAGGCCGGTCTCGAGACGCTTGCGATCATCGCCTATCAGGAAGGGGCGACGCGTAGCGAGATCGATTGGCTGCGCGGAGTCAATTCTTCGACCTCGTTGCGCACGCTCCTTATGCGCGGGCTCATCGAGGGAAGGGAAGACCCGAAGGACAAGCGGCGCGCGCGTTACCGCTTGACCACGGAAGCGCTCGCTCATCTGGGCATTCGGAACGCGGGAGAATTGCCTCGCGCAGCCGAACTTCGTCCGAACGTCGCCGCTCTCATTGAACGCGAGGCGCCTCCTAAGGCTGTTGAATAATTCGCATCATTATGGACACCTCGGAACTTCAACAGCTCGCGCAGCGTTCCCGTCTGACGCGCGAAATGGGCATCGGGATACTCCTGGCTTCCGGCGTTCTGGCGCTCTTCCTTCGCGTGCCGCTCGATCTCGGTCGACAGAGCGGTCCGACGCCGATATCCATCGCGACGTCGACGGCGCCAAACGCATTCTCAAACGTCCCGCTTATCGCAAAGGCGGCGATCGTCTATGACCTCGCCACTCAAGAAACGCTGTATGAAAAGAATGCCGACGCGCAGCTTCCGCTCGCCTCGCTCACCAAACTGCTTACGGTCTATGCCGCGTTGTCTGAATTATCGCCGACTACGCCTATCACCATATCCGCAGACGAAACTCAACTTGATCCGCCGAGAATGTTCCGTGCGGGACAAGTCTTTTCGCTCGACGATCTCGCGCGCTTGACGCTCACCGCATCCCTCAATGACGGCGCCGCCGCCATTCTCGACGCGACTGCGGCGCGCGAGAACCGAACCCAAACGGCCGCGCTTGCCGGCGCCGCCGCCGCGCTTAACCTCTCGCAGACCTATGCGGTCAACGGTAATGGCCTCGATACGAGCGCGGTGATCTCAGGGGGGTACGGCTCCGCGCATGATCTGGCGCTTCTTGCCGGCGCGCTCGTGCGCCTCGCCCCTCAAATCACTGATGCCACCACGAAGCGCACCGCCGTCGCGGCTTCGCGAGGCGGAACCGTCTTTACCGCGCAAAACACCGATCCCGTTGTCGGCTCGTTGCCGCACATGCTGCTGTCAAAAACCGGCTACACCGATCTCGCCGGCGGCAATCTCGCGCTCGTTTTCGATGTCGGTATCGGACACCCCATCGCCGTCATCGTCCTCGGTTCTTCGAAGGAGGCGCGCTTCACGGACGGCACGGCGCTCGTTGACGCGACGCTCGCGCACTTTGCGGGCATCGCTTCTCTATGATCACGAGCAATATTATTAAAGTATTCATTCCCGCATCGGCGGCGTTCGCGGTCGGCATCGCTTTCGCGCCGCTCTTAACGCACTATCTCTACAAATATCGCGTGTGGAAGAAGGTTGTCGCGAAGACGGCGCTCGACGGAACGCCCGCGGTCGAGTTCATCAATTTACGGACGACGGCTCATTCGGGAACCGAGACGTCAACGCCGCGCATGGGCGGCATTCTTATCTGGGCGAGCGTTCTCTTTGTGACAATCGGGATTTGGGGCATCGCGCGCGCCACGCCTTTTCTTTTCTTTGACAAGCTCGACTTCCTGAGCCGCAGTCAAACGTGGATTCCACTTCTCACGCTGGTAGCCGGAGGCGTCATGGGATTTATGAATGACCTGCTCGACATCCGGCCTTCAGGCGAGCGCGGTATCGCGCTTCGCGTGCGCCTCCTCTTCGTCACGCTCGTCGCGCTCTTTATTGGATTTTGGTTTTACGTCAAACTCGGAGTGGCGACGATTGCCGTGCCCGGCATCGGCGCGTTTGCGGTTGGCGCCGGCATTATTCCCCTGTTCATTATCGTCTCGCTTTGTCTCTATGCGGGCGGCGTTATTGACGGCATTGACGGACTTTCGGGCGGCATATTCGCGAGCGCGTACATGGCGTATGCGGGCATCGCGTATTTCCAAAACCAGATCAACCTCGCGGCGTTTTGCGCGACGATCGCCGGCGCGATACTCGCCTTTCTTTGGTTCAATATTCCGCCCGCCCGCTTCTGGATGACCGAAACAGGAACGATGGGGCTTACGATGACGCTCGCGGTGGTCGCGTTTTTGACCGATACGTCCGGAGACGGCTACGGCATCGTCGCGCTGCCGATCATCGCATTCCCGCTTATGGTTACCGTCGCATCAAATGTTATTCAAGTCGCTTCAAAAAAATTCCGCGGGAAAAAAGTGTTCCGCATCGCGCCTCTGCACCATCATTTTGAAGCGATTGGCTGGCCTTCCTACAAAATCACGATGCGCTACTGGATTATTTCGATTATTTGCGCCATTGTCGGCATGACTGTCGCGCTTCTGAAATGATATGAAATCGATTTCGAGCGATCGGATTTTCGTGCTTCTCGTCGTTATCATCACGCTTGCCGGACTCGCCATCTTCTCGTCAGCGGCGCTCGGACTGCTCGCTCGCGAAAACAGCTCGATCTCAAAAGACATCTTGCTCCAAGCGGGATTTGGCCTCGGCTTTGGACTGTTCGCGTTCCTTGCCGCGCGCATGGTGCCGCTGTCATGGATACGCCGCCGCGCGCTCGCCATCTACGGCGCGACGCTACTCTTTACCGCGATGGTCTTCGTTCCGGGGATCGGATTTCATTCGGGCGGCGCGACGCGTTGGATCAATCTCGGCATCACGACCATTCAACCGGCGGAGTTCCTCAAGATCGGGTGCGTCATCGCGCTTGCCGCATGGCTCGCGCCGAGAGCCCGTCAGCTCGCGAATATGAAAAAGGGACTTCTGCCGTTCAGCTTATTGCTCGCTGTTTCCGCTGCGGTCCTGCTCGCCCAACCGAATACGTCAACGACGATGCTACTTGTCGCCACCGGCTTGACGATGTATTTTGTCGCCGGAGCGCCGCTGCGCGATTTCGGCATTCTCTTATTCGGCGCGATTGTGGGGTTCGGCATCGTCGCGCTCGCGCGTCCGTACGTCATGCAGCGCGTCTTGACGTTCCTTCACCCCTCAGACAATGCTTTGAGCAGCGGCTATCAGATCCAGCAATCGTTGATCGCCGTCGGATCGGGCGGCGTTTTCGGTCGCGGATTCGGACAGAGTGTCGAGAAGTTCAATTATCTTCCTGAGCCGGACGGAGATTCGGTCTTCGCCGTTTTCGCCGAAGAGACGGGTTTCGTCGGATCGGTGATTTTAGTGCTTCTTTTTCTTGTTCTTGCCGCGCGCGGCATCGTCATATCCGGCAATGCGCGCGATATGTTCGAGGCGCTCGTCGCGTTCGGGTTCTCGTTTCTGATCATGTTGCAGGCGCTTATCAATATCGGGGCGATGCTGGGAATCATCCCGCTCACGGGCTTACCGCTTCCGTTTGTCTCGCATGGAGGTACGGCGCTCATGGCCGCGCTCATCATGTGCGGCTTCATTCTAAACGTCGCCGCACATAAATCGGCATAGTATTGTACAATCGTCAGCATGACCATCGCATTTACGGGAGGGGGGACGGGAGGGCATTTTTATCCTATTATCGCCATTGCCGAGGCGATAAACGATCTCTCGCGCGAGAGACACCTGCTTGCTCCGCGGCTGTATTATCTCGCGCCGACCGCCTTTGATGCCAACGCTCTGTTTGAAAATGGCATCGGGTATATTTCGATTCCGGCGGGGAAACTGCGCCGCTACGCCTCATTTCTTAATATTTCCGACGCGTTCGTTACGTTCACCGGAATATTCGTGGCGTTCTTTAAACTGTTGCGCCTCTATCCGGATGTCGTCGTGAGCAAGGGCGGTTACGGCAGTGTACCGACGGTGATCGCCGCGCGGCTGCTCCGCATACCGATCGTCATTCACGAGTCTGACGCGAAGCCGGGACGCGCGAACCTGTTTGCCGCGAAGTTCGCGACGAAAATCGCCATTTCGTTTGAAAGCGCGGCGCCCTTCTTTCCGAAGCAGGTTCAATCGAAGATCGCCCGTACGGGCATTCCGATTCGGAAAGCTTTGACTCGTCTCGAGGCGGCGGGCGCCGTGCAGTATCTTCATCTGGACCCGACGATGCCTACCGTGCTCATTTTGGGCGGATCGCAGGGCGCGCAGCGAATTAACGAAATGATCTTGAGCGGCCTCATCGAACTCGTGAATCTGGGTAATATCATCCATCAGACCGGCCGAACCCATTTTAAGAATGTCGAGTCGGTCGCCCGAGTGATTCTTGAGAAGAGTCCGCAGGCGCATCGCTATCACCCGGTAGATTATTTATCAGAGATTTCGCTCCAACGGGCGGCAGGCGTTGCGCGCGTCGTGGTGTCGCGCGCGGGAGCGAATTCGATCGCTGAAATTGGCATCTGGAAACGGCCGGCGATCATCATTCCGATCCCCGAATCGATCAGTCACGATCAGCGTTCGAACGCGTACGCGTACGCGCAAACAGGCGCCGCGAGCGTTCTTGAGGAGGCGAATCTTACGCCCCATGTGCTGGTATCGGAAATACAACGCATTCTGAGCAACCCTGCACTGCAACATCAAATGGCGGAGGCGGCGGCAGGCTTTACGAATCTCGACGCCGCGCGCACGCTTGCGAACGAAGTGCTGGCGATCGCGCTTGCTCACGAACTATGAGCCCCGTCGTTACGCGCTTCGCTCCGTCGCCGACCGGACTTTTGCACGCGGGTAATTATCGCACCGCCGTATTCGCTTATCTTTTTGCGAAGCATAGCGACGGGAAATTCATCGTCCGTATCGAAGACACCGACGCGGCCCGCTCGAAGCCGGAATACGAAGCGAATATCCGCGAAGCGCTCGCCTGGCTCGGGCTTCCCGCTGACGAAACGTACCGCCAGAGCGAGCATCGAGCGCGCCATCGCGAACTGCTCGAACAACTGATCGCCTCCGGCGCGGCCTATGTCTCGAAAGAGACGCCGCAAGCGCCGGGCGATAGGGAAGAGGTCGTCCGGTTCAGAAACCCGGGCGGCGCCCTTTCCTTCACTGACGTCATTCGCGGCAGGATCACGACCGACGTCGCCGACCTCGGCGACTTCATTATCGCGCGTTCGCTCGATGAGCCGGTCTTCCATTTTGCGGTCGTGGTCGATGACGCTGATGAACGCGTTTCGCATGTCATTCGCGGCGGCGATCATATTTCAAATACGGCGCGGCAAATGCTCATCCAGCGGGCACTTGATTTCCCAGAACCTCTGTACGCGCATCTGCCGCTCATTATGGACCGCACGCACAAAAAGCTCTCGAAGCGCACCGGCGCGAAAGCGCTTACCGAATACCGCGATCTCGGCATTCTTCCGGAAGCGCTCCTGAATTATCTCGCATTTCTCGGATGGAATCCGGGCGATCGCCGCGAATATATGACGCTTGAAGAGCTCGTTCGAGCGTTCGAACTCTCGCGCGTTCAAAAGGGAAGCGCCGTGTTCGACGAAGTGAAGCTGTTCTCGGTCAACCAGCATTGGATGCGCCAGCTCTCGATCGACGCTTACATCGAGCGCGGGAAATTCGACGAATACCCCCCGGACATGGTGCGGAAGATCGTTCCCCTGCTTCAGGAGCGAGCGCGCACCTTTAGCGAGGCGCGGGAGATGCTCTCCGGGGAGTTTTCCTGTTTTTTTCGAACTCCTTCTCCAGATAGGGCGAAGCTTCTCGCCAAAGAGCCGCCAGATCGTCCGGGATTGGCGAGAATCGCCCTTAAAACACTCCTTGCGGCCGTGGAAGCCCTTCCTGGAGAAGTTTCCGCCGAAACGGTTAAACAGGCACTTATGCCATTCGCCGACGCGGAGGAGGCGAAAGGGAAGGGAGGCCGGGGCTCCGTCTTATGGCCTCTGCGCTACGCCCTTTCCGGCCAAGAACGTTCGCCCGATCCCTTCACGCTCATCGCTCTGTTGGGCGCCCGGGAGTCGAGCGCGCGGATACAGAACGCTATTGCTATACTGGGAGAATGACTCGTCGCCGATTGTTCCTTGCGGGCGCGGTTTGCGCGCTCAATCTCTTCGTTGCGCCGTACCTGGCCGTAGCGGAAACGTCAACGTCGCTTCAGGCGCAGATCAACGCGAACAACGAACAGCTCGCGACGCTGCAGAATAAGATCGCCGAATACCAAAAACGGCTCGACGCGCTCGGCGTCGAAAAGAATACCCTGCAGTCCGCCATAAGCGCGCTCACGCTCACTCAGCAAAAGCTCACCACTCAGATCCAAGCGACTCAGAACAAGATATCGTCGGCGAATCTGCAGATTCAGAAACTCTCGCAATCCATCAGCACGACTGAAGGGACGATCGGCGACAATCAGCAAGCGATCGCGAAGGCGCTCCGGAGCGTCGGCCAAGGCGATCAAGAATCGCTCGTGGCCCAGCTCATCTCGGCGAACTCTCTGGAGGAGGCGTGGCGCGTGGCAGACGAAGCGGCGCAATTCAATGCAGCTCTGGTCGCCAAGATCAGCGATTTGAAAACGATGAAGGCGGCGCTTACCGTAAATCGCGATGACATCGCGAGCACGAAAGCGACTCTGGTATCGCTCCAACAAGATCTTAATTCGCAGAAGAGATCGGTGATCGGGAGTAAAGCGGCTGAACAAGATCTGCTGAAGCAAACGAAGAATCAAGAATCGAATTATCAAAAGCTGCTTAAGGCGGCGAAAGCCGAGCTCGCCGCCTTTTCAGCTTTTACCGCGAATGCCGGCGGCTCGAAACTGCTCGCGAATCAAACGAGTTGTGACGCGTGGGGATGCTACTACAGCCAGCGCGATACGCTCTGGGGCAATATGCCGCTCAACGGAACGCGCTTCCGCTTGGCGAGCGACGGCTGTCTCGTCACGTCGATGGCGATGATGCTGACTCATTACGGCTATCGCGACGTAACGCCGGTAACGATTAACGCTGATTCGTCCAATTTCGCATCCTATTATCCGGCCTATCTGCTTTTTACGATTCATGTCGACGGCATCAGCGCTACGCGAAAGGCGGCGTATATCGACTCCACGCTTGCCGGAGGCGACCCGGTGGTCGTCGGCGTTCATGCTTACGGCGGCACGCACTACGTCGTCTTGACGAGCGGAAGCCATGGCGACTATCTGATGCGCGATCCCTACGTCGCGAACGGCAAGGACATCAGCTTCAACGCGCATTACGCCGTGGGGTCCATATTCGGCGTCTCGAGAGTTGTTATCGAGAGGAATTGAATTATTATTAAATGACAAACAGTGATATCCTTTACCCCATGGCGCGCACTCTCTTTTGGGCATTCGTTTTCATTCTCGCGCTCTCATTTTTCGGCATTTCACTTCGCGCTATTATCATGTCTCCCGCGGGGCAGGAGAATTTCGGCTACGTTTACCACGTTATGGCCCAGTTCTGGCAGTGGCTTACAGGCTGGATTCTAGGGAAGTAGAAAATTACGCAAAAGATATATTGTGCGAACAATGTTTCCTTCTCCCCTAGCAGGTGACGTGCGCGACGATATAGTCATACGCTTCATCGGCCGTATCGACAAGCGTAAAGAGCTCCATGTCCTCTTTATCTATCGCCTGATATTTCTCGTATGCGACTGTTTTAAAAAAATTGAGGAGCGGCTGCCAAAAATCTTTTCCTATTAAAATGAGAGGGACCGTGCGGATTTTCTTCGTCTGTATCAGCGTCAAAATTTCGAAAAATTCATCAAGGGTTCCGAAACCTCCGGGGAAATAGACATACACCTCCGAAGCGTATGTCAGCATGACCTTACGGACGAAGAAATGATCGAAGCCGAATTTTTCGGTCAAGTACGGATTATATTCCTGCGCGTTCGGGAGATTGATATTGAGGCCGACCGAGACTCCGCCGGCCTCGAAAGCGCCTTTGTTGGCGGCTTGCATGATACCCGAGCTCCCGCCGGTAATGATCGCGAATCCCTTTTTCGACAACCGGCTCGCGAGATCGGTCGCCTGCTGATACGAAGATGAATCGGGTATCGCGCGCGAACTGCCGAAAAAGGAGACGGCGAGGCCGTAACGGCGAATGATGTCGAATCCCTCAACGAACTCGGACATGATCTTAAAAACTCGCCACGATTCGATTTTTTTCGGCTTGCACACAAGGAGCGGCCGCTCGACCGGCATCGTCTGATGTCCCTCGTGGACGATGTTCGCCAATCGGTCCGCCGTACCATGGAGCTCCGCTCCTTGCACCAACTCGTCGTTCATACGTTCTTATTCTAACAGACTAGAGGCCGGCGCAATTCCCTGCCGGCGAATAACCAGCCGCGCGAGCGGCTGCAGCTGAAGAAAAATACACTTTATTCGCGGCGGATATGCGGCTCGCTCCCGAGCAGGAAGTCAGATAATATTTCGCGCCGAATTTTGACGCGACAATAGCGGTATTCGTCGCCTCCGGAGGTGCCGAAACCGCAATCGCGTTCTCGTCCCCGCTTCCCTTTCCGGCGTCCTCGCCGGCGAGATACCCCAGGCAGAAGCTCGCCGTGGAAGCGAAGACTAGGACGCCGATAATCAGAACGTCGCGAGGGAATTGAGCAAAAGCGCTTTTGCATTTTTCGCGCACTTCTGCTATAGTCATAGCTGTAATACTATACCACCATGGCATCAACCAAAGCTGGCGGATCAGCCAAAAATCTTACCGATTCGAACCCGAAATACCTGGGAGTTAAGCTTGCCGACGGCGCCGCGGCTCGTCCCGGAATGGTCATCGTCCGCCAACGCGGCACCAAGATCGAGGCCGGTAAAAATGTGCGGATCGGCAAAGATCATACTCTCTTCTCGACGGCAATCGGCAAGGTGGCTTTCCGTACTCGCCGCAAGACCAACTACGCAGGACAAATGCGCGTCAAAAAGGTCGTCGATGTCCTCTAGAAAAGCTTCAGCCGTTCTCGAACTCCTTCCGTCGTATCGGGCCGCCATTCACAACAGCGTAGGCACAGCGCTTTTTCGGAACCTCTATTTCCGAATCGGGAGAACGATCGTTGACGTTCTCGATGACGGAGATCTTTCATGCGCAGTCTTCGTCTCGTCAATACTCTACCTATTCGGACTCATTCCAGAACGCCATACCACCGTCAAAAGCACCGTTGAAGATATGAAAAAGGCCGGCTGGTACGTTACGAAGCGTCCCCGGTCGGGCGCCGTTATCGAATGGGGCTACCGGCAGTTGCCGAATGGCGGGCAAGGCAAGCATCGGCATCTCGGTTTTTACGTCGACGCCTCAAGCGCCGTCAGCAATGATTCAATCAAGCGGACAATTTCTAAACACCACCTCACGTTCGGCACGAAGCCGAACGGAACACCCAGACGAGAAATTATCGCCTATTATTGGAATGATAAATTAAATAAACGCCGCTTGAATCACTCGGCCTCAACGGTAATCGAAAAGCTTCCGAAAGCTTCGTGATGAGAGATCGGGATAGTAAACGTGCCGAGTTCTTTAATCGGCTTTTCGAGTTTGATGGCATCTTCCGGAAGATCGATATGCGCCTGCGCGCGAGCCGCTTCCATGATGTCGGCGGCGTCAATCGCGTCATAGAGATGCCCCTTTTCATTCACTTTCGCCGCGATAGTGATTTTTGCTTCCGCGAGAGACGCGATATTTTGGGCGACGAGCGCGGTATCGAGCGCCGCGCGCTCGGCAGACTTCCGGCGGTGTGATTCGGCTTCCTTGAGCGCGAGCGGCGTCGCGGAGACGGCAAGTTTTTTGGGAATAAGAAAATGAAGCGCGTAACCGTCCGCCACGTCCGCTACTTCATAAGCGTGCCCCACGCCCTTCACCTCCTTAATCAATATGACTTTCATATCAGCCCACCTTACCCTATCGCGTTCCGGTCGTCAAAAATTGAACGGCCCGATCCTTTTGCGGATCCGTTTTCGCCGTAGCGTCGGCGGCCGTATAGGGAACGATGATGTCCGGCGTGATGCCGTTACCCATGATCCAGTGTCCGGCCGGCGTGATCCAGCGCGCGACCGTTATCTTGAGCGAACCTCCGTCAAGATTAAAGAGCGTTTGAACCGACCCCTTGCCGAATGACTTCATGCCGATAAGCGTCGCGGCGTGCGCGTCCTGGAGCGCGCCGGCAAGAATCTCAGACGCCGAGGCCGAACCGCCGTCGATGAGCACCGCGATCTGCGTGCCGGGCGGCGCGTCCATGTAACCGAGGCTTGCGTGAACGACATTGTTCTGTTTTCCGCCGTAATCCTCGGTGACGACGGTCGCTCCTTTCGGTAAGAAGTGGCTGGCGATGTCGACGGCCGCGTCAAGATAGCCGCCCGGGTTCGAGCGGAGATCGATGATCAGTTTTCTGGATCCGGACGACTTGAACCGCTCAAACGCCTGATCAAAGAGCGAGGCCGAGTTCGCGGTAAACTCATAGAGCGCGATGCGGTAGACGCCGCTCTTCGCGTCAAGCCCGTCATCAGTTTCGGGTACCTGAATCGTATCGCGCACGATCTTTATGGCGATCGGTTTCCCGCCGCGCACCACGGTAAGCTCGACCGGCGTCCCGATGGCGCCGCGGATTTGGTTCACGGCGGCTTCAGTGGACATGCCTTCAGTCGATTTTCCGTCGATGGCCGCAATCTGATCGCCCGCCTTGACGCCGGCGGCTTCGGCGGGAGACCCTTTGAGGGGCGAAATGACGGTCAATATATTGTTCTTTACGTCAAGCTCCATCCCCACGCCGCCGAAACTGCCGGCGATCGTATCGGCGAATTTCTTCGCTTCTGCGGGCGGGAAGAAGACGGTATAGGGATCGCCGTAGGAATTCGCCAAGCCGCTGATGGCGCCGTAAATCCGTTCTTTTGCGGTCGGCATTGTCCCTGAGGCATGGGTTATGATGTAATTTTGATTCAGCACGTTCCACGCCTTCCAGAACGGCGAGAGATCGGCGCTCTGGTCCGGCGTAGCATCAAGCTGATCGCCGATAAGCGGCAGGTGCGAGATTGCCGCGGCGCCGTTTCCGCTCCCGTCAACGGCGATTCCCGCGCCGAATGAAAGCGCGGCCACAAGTGCGTATGAAATGCCGCGCGCTGTAACCGTGTGCAATCGCTTCTTCATGCGCTGAAAATCCATCTGGCAAAGTGTAGCATATGGTATGCTGTTTGCTATGATATTTCGACACGAGTACCGGGGCGGCGTCTGGGTCGATATCGAACGACCTTCTGATAACGAGATTCGGCAGATCGCGCGGGAATTCTCGATCGGCGAACGTTTCGAACGGGAACTCTTCTCGTCGACGCCGCTCCCGCTCGTAACCGGAGACGAGACCATGGCGCTCATGGTACTCCACTTCCCCACCACCGGATCCGAGGAAGGCGAAACGAAGAGTCAGGAGGTGGATTTCGTCGTCGGGAAGCATTTTATCGTTACGGTGCGGTATGAAATCGTAACGCCGTTGCATCATCTCAAGAAATTACTCGAAACGCAGGAATTGGTCGAAGGCAAGGCGCAGATCACGACTGATGTGCTGCTCGAGGTACTCTTCGCACACCTCTACACCGCGATGCGCGATCATACGAATATCATCGCAGAAAATTTGGCGCGCGTCGAAAAGAAGATGTTCTCCGGGAAAGAGCGGATGACCGTGCGCGCTATCTCGAACATCAGTCGCTCTTTCCTGCATATCGAATCGGCGCTCGCGAATCAAGAAGAATCCATCGGACATTTTCTTGAGATCTTATTGCAGCGAAACTTTTTCGGTCCGACCTTCGCCGATCGTTCGGGGCGCATTCTCGCCGAGACGACCCATATTTCTCGCATCGTGAAGACGCATCGCGCCGCCGCGACCGAACTGCGCGAGACCAACATCGCTCTTCTTGAAGCGCGCCAGAATGAGATCATGAAAACGCTTACGACGATGACCGTGATCGTTCTGCCGCTCGAACTCATCGCTTTCATCTTCGGCATGCATCTTCCCGGCACGCCGCTGTATAACGATCCGAACGCTTTCGGGCTCATCATGATTTACATGCTTATCAGCGTGGTGATCACGACGCTCTACTTCGCGTGGAAACGCTGGATTTTCTAGAATATGTCGTGGTTCGCTCAAATATTCGGCAAGCAGAAAAAGTCGCCGCAACAGATACCCCCGCTCTTTCTCACGAATACCCTTTCCGGAAAGAAGGAATTATTCGTCTCTCAAAAGCCGGGTATCGCGCTCTTGTATACGTGCGGGCCGACCATGTATGGCCCGGTTCATATCGGCAACCTGCGATCGTACGTCTTTTCCGACACCCTCGCGCGCACTCTCTCCGCCGCCGGTTATCGAGTGCGGCGGGTGATCAATATCACCGATTTCGGCCATCTCATTTCGGACGGCGACGACGGCGAAGACAAGATGACCAAAGGGCTTCGGCGCGAGCACATGGAGATCACGATGGACAACATGCGCGCTCTGGCAGAAAAATACACGACCGGCTTTATTGATGATCTTGCGGCTCTCAACATTGATACCGGGGAAATCGCGTTTCCGCGCGCGAGCGATTATATTCACGAACAGATCGCCTTTATCGCAACGCTCGAACAGAAGGGATACGCCTATCGCACGAAGAATGGCGTGTATTACGATACATCGCGCTTCTCCGGATACGGACAACTCGGAGGCGTGAATACGAGCACGCAGATAACCGGCACGCGCGCGATTCAAAACATCGAAAAACGCCATCCGATCGACTTCGTTCTTTGGAAGCCCGACGCGAAGCTCGGATGGCAGAGCCCGTGGGGGCTCGGATTTCCCGGATGGCACATTGAGTGTTCGGCCATGTCGCGCTCGCTTCTCGGTCAGGAAATCGACATCCATACCGGCGGAGAAGATCTTGCGCCGGTGCATCACAACAATGAAATCGCCCAATCGGAAGCGGCGAGCGGCCGTACGTTCGTCCATTACTGGATGCATAACGCTTTTCTTACGATGAACGGCGAAAAAGCATCGAAGTCGGTCGGAAACGTCATGTCCCTCGCCGACATAACCACGAGCGGATATCATCCCCTCGCCCTGCGGTACTTCTTTCTTCAGGCTCATTACCGTACTCCGCTCTCCTTTTCACAAGAGGCGCTCGCGGGCGCGGCGAGCGCTCTCGATCGCTTATGGCGGCTTTCGCGGGAAATCGCCCAGGAATCGAAGCGCGCGAGCGCGCCTTCTGAAGCGCGAGCGCGCTTCCTCGCCGCTATGCGCGACGATCTCGCTTCGCCGCAGGCAATCGGCGTTCTCTGGGAATCGCTGAAAAGCGAAGAATATTCTCCGAAAGAGAAATGGGGCCTTTTTGAGGACGCCGACGCGCATCTCGGACTCTCGCTCCTGCATCCGCCGAAAAAGGCGCTTCTCACCGATGGCGACATTCCTGCGGCCATACGAGAGCTTCTGGAGCGGCGCGAGACGGCGCGCGAGGCAGGAGATTTTGCCGAGGCTGATCGCATTCGCGAAGCTATCGCCAAAGGGGGATATCGTGTGGATGACCGGGCGGACGGGCCGGTGTTGACTCCGACGACTCTTTGATACACTGGAGGAATGTCCGCCGACCAGAGCAGGGTTCCTCCGCAATCGCTTGAATCAGAGCGCGCGTTGCTCGGCGCGCTCCTCTTGAAGCCGGACGTGATCCATGACGTTTCGGATCTCATTAGCGCGGATTCTTTTTATGCGGAAAAGCATCGTCTCATCTTTGGCGCCATGCGCGAACTCGCCGAGCGCGGCGACCCAATCGATCAGCTCTCGCTCACCCAGCGCCTCCAGGATCAAGGGCTTCTCGAGCGTGCCGGCGGCCGCACCTATCTGGCCGAGCTCGCGGGGTCTGCGCCTGCGCCGGGTAATTATTCCCACTATGCCGAGCTCGTTTCGCGCAAGTCCCTGATGCGCTCGCTCATCGAAGCGGCATACGGCATTACCGAATCGGCCTTTGATGAGGCGCGCGAAACGATGGAGGTGCTCGACGAAGCCGAGAAAGCAATCTACGCTATCGGCAACGCGTCAGTCGCGCATAAGTTCACCGCGATCGGAGACAAGATTCACGAGGCGTGGGAGCGCATTGAAGCGCTTTCTCATAAGGAAGACGGCATTCGCGGCGTGCCTTCCGGCTTCCCTACGCTCGATACGCTCCTCTCCGGCTTCCATCCTTCGGATCTCGTGATTCTTGCGGCGCGCCCGTCGATGGGCAAGACGTCGCTCGCGCTTGATATCGCGCGCAATGCCGCCGTTCGCCACAATGTGCCCGTCGGCATCTTCTCGCTTGAAATGAGCTCGGAGCAGCTCATCGACCGCATGCTCGCCGCTGAGTCCTTCGTGAATTCGTGGAAATTGCGCACCGGCCAGGTCAAGGATGAGGAAGATTTTAACCGCATCCGCGACGCTCTCGAGGTGCTCTCGAAAGCGCCGATTTATATTGACGACAAGCCGGGGAACAATATTCTCGCGATGCGCGCCGTTGCCCGGCGCTTGAAGCGCGAGCGCGGCATCGGGCTTATCGTCGTGGACTATCTCCAGCTCATGGCGCCCACCACGACCAAAGCTTCGGACTCGATGGTACAGCAGGTCACCGAGATCTCGCGTTCCCTGAAGTCGCTCGCGCGCGAGCTCGAAGTGCCCGTTATCGCGCTTTCGCAGCTCTCGCGCGCGGTCGAACAGCGCGGCGGCAAGCCCCGCCTCTCCGATCTGCGCGATTCAGGCTCTATCGAACAGGACGCGGACGTGGTGATGTTCATTCACCGCGAAGACAAGACGAACAAGGAGAGCGATCGGCCGAATGTCGCCGAGATCTTAATTGAGAAGCACCGAAACGGACCGACCGGCAGAGCGGAGCTTTATTTCGACGAGAAGCGCGCGACCTTCCAGCCGCTCGACACTTCCGGCTACGGCGATCTCGCTGAAGAATTCTAGATGGATCACATTGAGGAACTCGCTCGTGCGCTCGCCCGCTTCCCGGGCATCGGCCCCCGCCAGGGGAAACGCTTCGTGTATTACTTGCTCTCCTCGTCGGCTCTCGAACGGAGCAGGCTCGCCGAACTTATTCTTGCCCTCGAGAAGTCGGTCCTCCAATGCCCGGAATGCCGGCGCTTTCATAATGGAACGACTGATGCCCTCTGTAATTACTGCGCCGACGCGAGGCGCGACGACGCGCTTCTCATGCTGGTTGAGAAGGATCAGGATCTCGCGGCTATCGAGCGCGCCGGCACCTACAACGGCCGCTACTTCGTTCTCGGGGGCGTGCTTACGCTCACCGGCAAGGGGGCAATCCGCGAGAAAGAGCTGATAAAAATGACGGAGAGGCGCGCCAAGGCCGGCCTCACGGAAATCGTTCTCGCGCTCTCGGCGACGAGCGAAGGCGAACACACGGCGGATCATATCCGCTCGCTCCTCGCTCCCTATCGCGACCATCTTAAAATCTCGATCCTCGGCCGCGGCCTCGCGACCGGAAGCGAGCTCGAATACTCCGACGCCGAGACGCTTCGCGCCGCCCTTACGAATCGTAAAGAAACGTGAACCCGCGGCCTCTTAGCGCTCTTGGACGAAGGTGAGCGCCTTGCCTTTATTCTCGGCGCGGCCGGTGCGGCCGATCCGGTGGACATAGTCCTCATACGTCGAGGGGAGATCGTAATTAATCACGTGCGAGACGGCCGGAATATCAAGGCCGCGCGCGGCGACATCGGTCGCCACGAGCACCGTCACGCGCCCGTGTTTAAAGGCTTCAAGGGCGCGGATGCGCGCGCCATAGGTCTTGTTCCCATGAATACTCTCCGCGAACAAACGCCGACGCGAAAGCGCTTTCGCGAGCTTCTCAACGCCGTATTTCGTTCTCCCAAAAACGAGCACTCTGCTGAAATCACGATTCTGAAGAAGCTCGACGAGTACCTCGAATTTATCTTTTCCGCGCGGAATACGAACGACATCCTGCTCGACATTTTTCGAAGTATCCTGCGTTTTAACTGAAATGATGATCGGCTGAGTGAGGAAGTCGCCGATGAGCCGCTCGATATCCTTGCTCATCGTCGCCGAGAAAAAGAGCGTGTGGCGCTCTTTGCGCATTTTCCCGAGAATGAGCCGCATATCGTCAATGAAGCCCATATCAAGCATGCGATCGGCTTCATCCAAAACGACCGTGCCGAAATTCGTGAGATCGAGCGATCGGCGTTCTATCAGATCCTTAAGGCGGCCCGGAGTACCTATGACGAATGCGGGGTCGAACTTCAGTCCGGCGATCTGCGGGCCGATATTCGCGCCGCCGACGGCGACCATTCCGCGAAAGCCGAGTCCGCGCGCGAAACCGGCAAGCTCCTTCTCGATCTGGACCGCGAGCTCGCGCGTCGGCGCCATGATAAGAACGCGCTCCCCTTTCTGTTTCATCACCTTGTCGATGAGCGGAATAAGAAAAGCCGCCGTTTTCCCCGTGCCGGTTTCGGCGAGTCCCACGACATCCTGCCCGAGAAGCGCGTGCGGGATGGCTTTATCTTGAATCGGAGTCGGCGATACATAGCGGCGCGCCTCAATATTCTTCTTTAAATGCGCATTGATATCGAAATCCGAAAAAGCGTGTTCAGGAACGAACGCCGGCTCCGAGGTCGTAACCGTCGTCTTATGCATGAATTTGGCGATCTCCTGTTCGGTTTCTCCGAAGGAGCCGAAACCGCGCCGGCGCGCCGGCGCGCGGCTCGGACGGCTGAATTCGGAACTCCTGCGCGAAGGAAAGGCCGAACGGCCTCCGCGCGCCCCTGCGGCGCGCGGAGCATACGAACGATGATCGCCTCTTCGATTCGACGGCGAGTTTTCGGATGATTGATGATTCCAGCGCCCTACTTGCATAAGTATGTGTATTTAGAAAAATAATGGAAACCGCAGACACATGGTGTCCGCCCCGGTCAATCACCGTACGAGGCGACTAAGATATCGAGTCGATCTTGACTTCAAGAATCGGTTGGCGGTGCCCTTTGCGCTTGTAGTAGCGACTCTTCGGTTTATACTTCACCACCTCGACTTTCTTATCCAATCCGGCGAGAACAACGGTGCCCTTGACCTCAGCGCCTTTGATGGTCGGCGCTCCGATGGTCGTGTCCGAGCCGTTGTCTACGAGGAGCACCTCGTCAAAAACAACCGTGTCACCTTTCTTCAAATCCCCCGGGAGCTTCTCAATAATGATGGTGTCGCCCTTTGAGACGACATACTGCTTCCCGCCGGTCTTGATTACGGCCACTTCCATAGTTCGCCTAATCTAGCACGTCTGCGGCTAAAAGACAAGGCGGATCGATCGATCCGCCTTGTTTATGCGTTACTTCCGCCTTGCGCGAGCGAGGCTCTTTTTAGCCAGCGCTTTTCTCAGAATTCGCGATGGTCTCCTCCTTTTTCTTAGAAACGGCCACGCCTTGACCGCTCCGTAGGCAGACTCCCGATAGAAGATTTGGAACTTAAGAAAGCCGGACGCCTCGTTTTTAAGCAGTTTCGCGATAAACGAGTAATCGCATTGCCAGAGATCGCGCTTATTGCCGTCCCGGCAAAGAACGCCCGTATGAGCATTCTCTGCCGGCAATCCTGCGGCGATCACCTCATTGGTGTGTCCGGTCGCTTCGACATACCACACTTTCGCACTAACCATGATATTCCTCCAAATGAGCGCGGCCTATCCGAGAGCATACGTTCCGCGCTGTTTTCGTCAAGAGCAACCATGCCCATTCGATTTCTTACTCCTCTGACGCGAGCGGCTTGTCGAGAAGCGTCGGATCAAGCTCGAGCCTCTCGCCGGCGATCCGGTAGACATCTTTATCAATTTTCCCAAGCTCTTTATACCCGGCGTTGTAGTGGCTCACCGTCGTTCCAAGCGAGACGCCGAGCTTGCGATAAAACTCCTCGTAAGAGCCGATATGCTTTCCGAGCTCTCCGACGCGCTTTTGGATTTCGGCGGCCTTTTCCTCGATCTGGAGCGCTTTAAGCCCCTGCATCACCGTCTGGAGATACGCAAGGAGTGAAGTCGGCGAAACAATGATGACCTTATACTTGCTCGCGGCGCGCTGAATGAGATTCTCTTCTTCTCCGCTGCCGCCGATCTGGTTCGTCAGCAAATCGTAGTAGATCCCCTCGGAGGGGATGAACATGAACGCGAAATCCATCGTGTCTTCTTCTGGCCGGATATACTTGGCCGTCTCCTGGATGCGGAGCTTGAGATCATTCACGAACGCCTTTTCGGCAACTGCGCGCTCAGGCGTGCCTGCCGGCGTACCGACGAAGCGATTATAGTTGTCGAGTGAGAATTTAGAATCCACCGGCACCAGTCTTTTATTAATCTTGATGACTGCGTCAACGATTTCTCCGTTCTGAAAGGGATGCTGTATCGCATAGTCCTCGGGCGACATGACGTTCCGCAATACCGTCTCGAGATAATATTCGCCGAGAATGCCGCGCTGTTTGGGGTTCTTCAGGAGATCTTGAAGCGACTGCAGCTGTTCGGCATAAGTCTGCGTTTGACGGCCGATTTCCTTTACCGAGGTGAGCTCGGCGGTTATTTCCTTAATGAGCTTGTTCGATTCAGAGACTTGTCGATGAGCGCTCTCCTGCATCACTTTCGACGATTCCGAGACGCGCGCGTCAAGCGTGCGTTCTAAGTTCTGGAGTTGTTGTTGAAGAAGCACCATCGCGGCGTTGCCCTCAGCGGCGGGCGCCTCGCGCCGGCGGAGAATAAGAAAGAGTCCGATGCCCTGCACAAACAGGAGGCCGAGCACGATGAGCGCTATCGTAAAGAGGTTCATCGGTATAGTATACTCTCTACTATGGCTATTCACGAGACATTGAAACAATCGATCCCCGAAGCGCTACGCGCTCGCGACGAGGTGCGGCTCAGAACGCTCCGCTCGCTCGTTACCGCGATGACCAATGAGGTCGTCGCAAAGAAACGGAAGCCCGACGAATTCCTCTCCGACGATGAAGCGCTCGCGGTCTTGAAGCGTGCGGCGAGCCAGCGCAAGGATTCCATTGATCAGTTCGAGACTGCGGGACGCGCCGATCTGGCCGCTCCCGAGAAGCAGGAGCTCGTGATCATCGAGACGTACCTCCCTGTTCTCATGAACCGCGAGGAAATCGAGTCGATAGCGAAGGCCAGGATGGCTGAAATGGGCGTCGCGTCGAAGGCCGAAGCGGGCAAGTTTACCGGCACTCTGATGAAAGAACTTAAAGGGAGGGCGGACGGCGCCGACGTCAAGGCAGTCGTGGATAGCTTGCTTTCTTAAACGAGATGGGTTATAATATATTTGTTCTTTCTATTATTGAAGGGGGTAAGAATGCGTGCACGAGTAGTGCCCTCCGAAGTGCAAGAGGCGCGGAAAAAAGGGGATAAAAAGAAACTCGCCGCGCTTGGCCGCGCGGGCGGGCGGGCGAGCGCCGAGGCGCGCGCGATCTCCAAGATTCTCGACGCAGAGCGCCGAGAGCGCCTCCTCGAAGAGGTCCGGAAAGTCGGGGAGGGGATATACTCCGTCTCGCCGGACGGAGACGTACTCCCACCGTCTTAACGTAAAGAGACGGGCATCGCGCGGCAGCTTCGGCTCCCGCGCGTCTTGTTTAAACGCTTCCCCACTTCTCTCTTTGATGTTATAAATCAGCCACGGCCTCATCGTCTAACGGTTAGGACAGATCCCTCTCACGGATCAAATCGGGGTTCGATTCCCCGTGAGGTCACAAAGCAAAGCTTCGCTATCAGGAAGCCCGAAATGGGCGTGTGCCTTCGGCGCGAGTGCTATTTATGAAAGCGCTTAAAGTAGACATCGATTTCATCTCGAAGCTCAATGCCGACTCTTTCAAAGCAGTCGAGCAAATTTTTGTAGGTATTTTTACCGCCAAGAAAATCCCAAAATTCGTCTGCCACCTTAAGTTCATTTTCTAAATCAAGCATTCCGCGCATTGTCCATCGTGTGTACGGCTCCGGCTCGTACGGATTATACGGAATAGCAATAAAAGTATTTACATTGGCTTTTGGATTATTTACCAAAATTACAGCAACCCATTCAAGTAAGGTTCTTTTAAACTCTTTAAACCCGCCTGCATTTGGTTTTGCGGTTTTGATATCGAACAAAAAATATTCACCATCTTTTGACTCAACCATTAAATCAACTTTCGTCGGCTTTACTTTGATCATTCTACCTGTCTGGCAGACTTTTCGAATTCTTTCAATCTCATCTTTCTTATTCGGAATGATCGTTGCCGTAGTAAGACCATCAATAATTTTTTGTATCTCGGCCTGTGCGCCAGTGCTTATTTGATTCCCAGCTGTAGCTTGCGAAATCGCCATCTTAAAGCTCTTTTGCGCTAGAGCAAGGCCAACCGGCTCAAAAATACTCGTACCAAAATTTGTATTGAGAGAATGAATAAATGAATATAGAGCGAGCCTGTCTTTGCCAAGCAACCGTGTATGGAAAGGCATTGACGCTGGCTCTGGTTTATAATTTTGAAATTTGTTTCGCAAACTTGCTTTCAAAACCTCTTCAATACTATTTACTTGTTCTTTAGATAAAGCCATAAATTATTTTGATTTAAAATGAAAGATTATTTCTGAATAAGGATTTCGATCACGCTCTGTTCGGTTTAACACAGGACGCTTGAATTGATTGACGATTTTCATTCCCGATTTTTCTGCAATTTCAGGGTAAAGATTATATTTATCGTTTGCTACAAGGAAAATATCAAAGTCGGTTTTGAGATACTGTTTGCAATTATTCAAAACATCGGCTATTCCTTGAGCGTACGACCGCCGAGCTTCTTGCCCTTGCCCCTTGTACAGGGGACCTATTTCTAAGTCATCCTTTCGTTTAAATCCGAATAGATCGTACGCATAAGCGTGTTGTTCATGATAATCAATCTGTCCGACATAAGGAGGGGAGCAAAAAATACCTGCTATTTTCTGCTTTTTAAGAACCTTCGCGAATTCAGGGTTTTGTTTTTCTACCTTCTCAAAGATATCCACTGTTCTTGAATCTCCCGTTATAACAGAGTAGTGAGCTGGTTTACGCAATGTATTAAACTCTTTAATACGACCTCGCGTATCAAGCGCATAGCGATTAAGCATTGTTTTTATGGAGAAAAGTGGTTTACAGATTTTCTTATGCTTAAAACAGTAATATGTTGTAAGTTGTGGTTCTTTGAGCGTCGCTAAATCACTATGGGTTGTCGCTCGACACGATCTAATTGTTCGGCTTAAAATAAGCGCTAGAATTTTGCGTGTTTTAACATCTTTTTCTTGTTTGATAGCTTGAAACACGTGATCTATCTCACGGCGAACATTATCCATAAACCAAATATCGAGAAAAGAATCTGATTTACTCTGCTTGAGCTTGATGGAATACTTTTTGAGCAATTTTTGATAGGTTGGCAGAAATTCTCGTTCTTTTTCGGTAGAAAATTTCTTTTCATCAAAATTTCCTTGATTGATTTTATATTTAAAATCGTGACCCGGGAAATACCTACTGTTAAACTTCGCTAATTCCGCTAAAAGCTCGGTCTCAAATTCTCGAATTTGATTATCATGTTCAAACGTATCTAACGTGAAAAGCATTTTTTTAATCGCTTTTTGCAAATATTCGTCGTCATAACGTGTTGCCTTACAGCTCGCAATCATACAATTAAACTCTGACACATCTATACCCACTGAATGAATACCCATTTCTAACGACTGAATAAGCGTCGTGCCTGAACCCATGAAAGGATCGAGAATAACATCTCCCATTTTGAAATAAACTTCTTTTTTAAAATCGTCCGTATGCGTGTCTATAAAATACTCGACAAGTTGAGGAATGTATTTGCCTTTGTAGGGGTGGAGACGGTGAACATGCTTTGTGGTATCTTTTTCTCGTAAATTATCGAAAGAAAGTATCCAGTTAAGATCATCGCCAAGGTTTTTCTTCCAGCTTATCTCGCGCTCCCCATTATAGGATTGGTAGTATTTTTTTAGATCACCTAAATCAACCATTGTTGAACCATTTTCACCGTATTTCTTCACTTTGCCATATTGCACAAGATATGAAATGTTCGTTGGCGACACCTCTTTTTCGAGATAATCGGTAGCCCATTTTGATGCTTCCGGTATAGATACTAGAGACATAAAGCTATGTTAGCATTTCTACTCCCTTTTCTTCCACGCTTTTTCTTGGCGGACGAGGAGCGTGCGGTCGGCGGGATTGGCGAGCAAAGCTTCCACGACGCGCTCGATTCGGATTGACTGCGATCCCTTAACGAGCAGAACGTCGCCTTCTCGAATAAGTTTGGGGAGCGCCTCGGCGGCCGTGCGCGCATTATCGTACTGTACGACCTCGGCGTGAGCGGGCGCAACGGTAAACGCTCGAGCGCGGATGCCCACCGCCGCCACGAGATCGGCCGACTGATCCGCGATGGCGGCGATGCGTTGATGCTCCTTCACGGAGTAGCGGCCGAGTTCGAGCATGTCACCGAGAACGGCGATGCGGCGCTTCGCGCGAGGAAACGTTTTAAGCGTGGCGAGCGCCTGTTCCACGGCGGCCGGCGACGCGTTATACGAATCGTCAATGATCACGGTGCCGTTTCGGCCGTGGAGCAGGCGCCCGCGGCCCGGCGGCGGCTCATAGGCCTCAAGAGCGGCGAGAGACTCCGAAAGCGGAATATTGAAGGCGATTCCAGCCGCAATCGCCGCCGCCGCCGGCAGAAGCTGGGTATGGCCGACGGAGCCCTTCACGACCACCTCTCCTTTCTGTTCAGGAATCCCCGAGTCAGACGCGATTTCAATCACCGCCCGCATGCCGATGATGCGCTGTTCCGATTCGTAGAAATCCTCGCCGACAAGACGCACAGCGGCGCCTTCGGCGGTACCGTAGGAGAAAATGCGCGCCGGCGTACGGATCGCGCTGTGAAGCGTATAGCTGTCATCCGCAGGAATGATGAGCGGCGCGGATGCTTGGAGCGCGTACGCAGGGGAAAATTCTTCTTCTCGAACGGCCTCGGGCGAAGCGTACGCCTCCACGTGGACGGGGATTTCCGGCAAACAAGTTACCACGACCGCGTCAGGCGCCACCATCTTCAAGATATGGGCGAGATCGCCCGGTTTCCCCGATCCCACTTCAAGCACCAGCATGTTCGGATAATGATTCGGCAAGAAGAGGAGCGCCAGCGCGCGTTTCAAGACCGCAAACCACGCGAATGGATTGCGCCACGGATTATCAACGCCAAGAACGGTGAAAGGGACGCCGAACTCGCTGTTAAAACTTTTATCGCTTTTCCGTACGAGGAAGCGGGTCATAAGCACCGCCGCTACCGCGTCTTTGGTTGACGTCTTCCCTACCGAACCGGTTACCATGACGACTTTCGGCTTGTAGCGCCGAATCACGGCTCTCGCGAGGATCGCGAGGAGAAATCCGACCATTCGTTTCGATATTTTTTTCATACGTTCGACGAAGCTGTGGCAGACGCTCGCTCGCTGAGGTTCCGATCGGGCGGCACTCCGTAATAGTCAATCAAATAGTGCACGAGGTCAAGGAACGTCGAGTCGAGGGTTTCAGACGCGTACTCGACTCCCTTGGGATCGTTGGTATAGAGCAGGATCGCGAACCGTGGAGCATACGAAGGGAAAAATCCGAAAAATGAATGGAAATATCGATTGGTATAGTAACCGCCCTTCCCGTCGGTAAGCTGGGCGGTGCCGGTCTTTCCGGCGACGGACATGGTCGGAATCATCGCTTTTCCGTTCTCAAGCTTCTGGTCGACGAGAGTGGTCATCATTGTCGCCACTTCTTGCGCGGCGGTTTTCGAGAATACGGGCGTCGTTTGACTCCAATCGATAGCGCGATCAATCCCCGAGTTCAACCGCATCGCCCGCACCAAGTGCGGCTTAACCATCGCGCCGCCGTTCGCGATCGCTCCGAGCGCGCGCATCATCTGTATCGGCGTTACCGCGATGCCCTGCCCGTAAGCCGCCGTATCGTAACCGATCTGTTGCGGCTTTGAGAGATTTGAAAGGAGCGCGTGCCCTTCATTCGGCAGATCGATACCTGTTTTTTGTCCGAAATATTTAGTGAAATAATCATGGAATTTTGCCTTCCCCAGCTGAGTCGCGACCCACGCCGCGCCTACGTTGAGCGACTGAATGATGATTTGCGGCATCGCGATAACTCCCCGGCCTTTCAAATCCCAGTTGCAAATCGATTTGGTATCAACCGTGATGCAGCCGACATCCGGGTACGTCGTTTCAGGCGTAACGACTCCGGCGTCGAGTGCGGCCGCCATCGTGAGCGGCTTCATCGTCGAACCGAATTCATACACGTGTTCGACGAGCGGATTGCCGAGCCGCGCCGGATCGACGTTCTGCAAGTCGTTCGCGTCATACGACGGAACTGAAGCCATCGCGATGATGGCGCCGGTAGCCGGATCCATCACGATGCCGCCGGTCTCCTTGCTCGCATAGCGTCCATTCACTTTCGCGATATCGCTTTCCAGCCGCGTCTGGACCTCAGGTTCAATCGTCGTGAGCAGATCGCCCTCGCGTATATCTTTGGCATTAACGAGCATATTGCCTACATTAGAAAAGAGTTCCGCAAAGAAATTCTTGTAGAGCGCGTCGCCGGACCGCGACAGCGTTCCGTCGTACGTAGTTTCGATGCCGGTCTGACCGACAAGCGTATCGCCGGAGCCGTACGACACGATGCCGATCGACGGCGCGGCGAGCGATCCGCCGGGATAGTAGCGCCAGCTCTCCTTGAGGACCTGCACGCCGGGTATGCCGAGAGCGGCGAGACGCTTCCCGCCGTCGTCTCCGATATGGTGAGCGACTTCGATATACACCTGTTGTTTCTTCGCGGCCGCGGCGAGAAAAGCGTCGTGCGTCAGGGTTGACGAGGACACGGCGCTGATGGCCGCATAAGCTGCCTCCGGATCCCGGATCGTCTGAGGGTTGATTGCGGCGAGAAACCCGGTCGAGAGCGTCGCCGCCGATATCAGAGCTCCGTCTTTTCGGGTAAAGAAGATCGAGCCGCGATCAAAGAGTCCGCTGCCGCCGGAAGCGAATTGCCGGTCGGCTCTTTCCGCGTACTCATCGCCGTGCACGATTTGAATGAAATAGAGGCGAACGATCACCGCGAGAGTGATGAACGCGATAATACCGAACGCGATGCGGATGCGGATGCGGAACTGCGCGCGCATACCTTAGCGAACAGCCGTCACGCTTTTTGCGGGAACGTAGAGTTTCGCCGAAGGCAGAGCGTAACCGTCGGCGGCGTAATCTGTATCCGTGATGGCCGCTATGGATGCGAGATATCGCGAATCGAGCGCGGCGACGCTCGATTCGTCATTCTTGATCGATTGCGAGAACTCGATCGTGAGCGACGCATAGCTCATGACTACGGCGATAAGGCCGATATATACGACAAAGAGGCCGCTTACGATCCCCGCGCACCACTGAAGCAGGGAAATGTTTTTAAACGGCATACGCATAAGCGGTTGCGGGATGCGCTGAATCGAGCAAGGGGACGGCGACAGAACGCTCGAAAACGCGGAGCTTCGCGCTGCGAGCGCGCCGATTCGTAAGAATTTCCCGGTGAGTAGGAATGATGGGTTTTTTTGGTTCAAGCGAGCCGATTCCGGCGGCGGCCGCTTCGCGCAAAATGGCCTTTACGATGCGGTCTTCGATGCTGTGGAACGTGATCACCGCGAGCCGTCCGCCCGGAGCGAGCGCGAGAAGCGCCGCCGCAAGCCCTTCGCGCAAACTTCCGATCTCGTCATTCACCGCGATGCGGAGCGCCTGAAAGCTTTTCGTCGCCGGATGAAGCTTCTTTCTGCGGTACCAAGCGGGAACGCCCGCCTCGATCGCCGCGACAAGCGCTCCCGTCGTCAAGATCCGCTCTTTCGTGCGAGCGGCGACGATCGATTTCGCAATACCGCGCGCGAACCGCTCTTCGCCGTAAATGAAGAGCATGTCGGCGAGCTCTTGTTCGGAAGCGGTGTTCACGATATCAGCCGCCGTGTCGCCGCTCTCGCTGTACGTCATGATCAGCGGATCATCGCTTTGGAATGAAAATCCGCGCGGCGCCGCGATTTGATATCCGCTCCACCCCAGATCAAAAAGAAACGCGTCGACCGACCCGATACCGAGCCGCTCGAGAATGCGCGCGAGGTTGCGGAAATTGTCGTTGATGAGATGCGTGATGGGGCGCTCCGGGCGCCGATCGAGCGCAAAGGCTTCGCGGGCGCGTTCGACGGCGGCCGAATCGGCGTCAATACCCACGATCACGCCGCCCTCGCCAAGAGCTGAGAGGAGCTCCGAGAAGTGTCCGGCTCCGCCGAGCGTCGCATCAACGACCGTGTCGCCGGACTTCACGACAAGAGCATCGATCACTTCCCGCATCAGAACGCTGTCATGCTTCGCTTCCATATCATTTGGTATCAACTTTCTCGGCAAACGATTCGGCGTCGCGTTCGATTGCCGCGGTGTACGCCTTCCACGCTCCCTCCTCCCAGATCTCGACCCGATCCGCGACGCCGGCAATAATCACGCTCTCTTTCAAAGCGGCATAAACCTTCAAATGTTCGGGAATGAGCACGCGCCCCGACTTATCGACCTCGACCTCAAAGGAACCGGCGAGAAAAAGCCGCGCAAGGCCGCGGCGCGCGGCACCCCCATTAGCGTCTGCGGCATGAAGCTTCGCCTCTTTCTCCCACGCTCTGCGCGAGAACACGTACAAGCAATGATCAAGGCCGCGCGTTATGACAACGGCGCGGCCGAGATCCTTCCGAAATTTCGAAGGCACCGAGATTCGGTTTTTGACATCAAAAGTGTGTAGGTATTCTCCGAGGAACATAGTGGCTATGGTGAGATCCTGCGGGAGACTCGCCACCACTCGAGTCTCCCACTTCACTTACCATAAGTGGATTATATCCCACTCTGCCCCACCGCGAAAACCATTATCCACACACCTGAAACCCGGACGATTTTAAGGTTGTTCTAGTGGGTAGAAAGCACCTTGGAGCCTTTTCTAGAGACACGTACTTGTCTCGCTGGTTCGACCGAATCAGCTTAGCCATCACCGTTTCCCTATGAAAATACTCCGCGCATTGGGGCTTGGGATCTTTTTGGCCACCGTACTTCTCTTTATGCCGGCCGTCTTTGCGGAGCTCTCAAAGACGCTCATCATCTTCTTGAAGAGTGCTCAGCAGTCCTTCGCCGCCGCCGGTATTCTCGCCTCGTACGCGAGCCATCTCCCACCTCCCCGATAAATCAAAAGCCGTCCTACTACTCGAGGACGGCTTTCGTCGGCATAGTAGTAAAAGTATACCTCCCTACCGTGGACGCAGGAGCGGGAAAATCTGCGCTTCTCGGATTGACACGCCCTCGAGAGTGCTGAAGAGCCGCTCCGAAACGCCGAAACCGAACGTTGGCGGCATGCCGTATTCCATCGCTTCGACGTAGTCAGCGTCGTTCATCTGCGCTTCGTCGTCGCCCGCGTCGCGAAGATTCTGTTGGCGGGTGAAGCGGCCGGCCTGGTCGACGGGATCATTGAGCTCGCTGAATCCTTTCCCCATCTCTGATCCCGCAAGAATCACCTGAAAGCGCTCGACGACCCGCGGATCCTTCGAGTTGCGCTTCGCTAACGTCTCCATGTAGACCGGAACGTTCACGAGGAAACCGGGGCCGCCCAGAGTCTTCCGGATCTGTTTCCAGAGGAGATCAACGCCGCGCTCGAGATTAAAGCCGTTCGCATCATACGCAAGATGCTTCGCGTCGAGTACCGCGCGCGCCTCTTCCGCTGACGTCGCGAGCGGATCGAGACCGTACTCTTTCTTTATCAATTCGCAAAAATCATACGCCTGCCACTCTGCGTCGAGATCGATTTCGAAGCCTTTAATCGTGAAGTTTCGCGTCCCGTACGTCTCATCCGCAACGAAGCGATACAGCTCTTTGACCATCTCCATTCCCGTTTCGTAGTTCTCGAATGCTTCGTAAAATTCAATCTGCGTGTAATCCTGCGCGTGTTCCGCCGACATTCCTTCATTCCGAAAGATGCGCCCAATTTCAAATGTTTTCGGAAGGCCGGCCACCATGAGCCGCTTCTGCCAAAGTTCGCCGGCCGAGATGCGCAGGTATACATCCATATCAAGCGCGCGGTGGCGAGTCGCGAAGGGGCGCGCATCGGCTCCGCCAGTCGTCGTCTCGAGTACGGGCGTCTCGACTTCGACAAAGCCGCGATCAAGGAGGAATCGGCGAAAACTGTTCCAGAACACCGAACGGCGCTTCACGCGCTCTGCAAGATCCTCGGTAAGGAGGATGTCGAGATACCGCTTGCGGAAACGCTCGTCTTCGTCTTTAATTCCGAACCACTCGTCGGGCAGAGGGCGGAGCGACTTCGCGAGCATCCGCCAGCTCGAGACGTCAAGGGACCGCTGTCCGCGTTTCGTGGTGTAGGCGACGCCGCGGCATTCGATGAAATCGCCCTGATCGACCGTGTCGAGAAAGAGATCGTACGCCGCTCCGAGCTTTTCCGTCTGGAGATATCCCTGCACTTTTTCTCCGTCAAAAAGATCAACGAAAAGAGCGCCGCCGTGTCCGCGCACGGAGAGTATCCGGCCCGCAAGAGTAACCGATTCCTGCGATTGTTCAAATGCCGCGTACTCCTTTAAGAACGCTTCAATCGTATGCGTACGATTCGTTGCGGCCGGATACGCTTCCATCCCCGCCGCTTTGAGTTTCTCAATCTTCGCGAGCCGCTCGGCCCGTACCGTGTCGAGGAGAGACATACGAAGATACTCTAGCACGAGCCGGCCTAGCTCACCTTCTCGATCGTATATGTCTGTCTGCCCGACGGAGTTTCGAATGTGAAGACATCGCCCTTCTTCTTCCCCATCAAGGCGGCGCCCAAGGGCGAGACGTGCGAGAGCTTCTTCACCCGCATGTCGGCCTCCTCGCTCCCGACGATCGTATATTCGTGAACTTCGTTATTTCCTTCGCGCTTGATCGCGACGATGGAATTGAAGCTCACTTCATTTTTCTTCTTCCCGTCCGTGAGAATCTTGGTGTTCTTCACGAGTTCTTCAAGCTTCTTGATGCGCTCCTCGGTCGCGGCCTGCAGATCCCGCGCCTCCTGATACTCGGCGTTCTCCGAGAGGTCGCCGAGCGATCGAGCATACTCGAGATTCTTTGCGATCTCGGTGCGCCGCACTGTTTTTAAATGTTCGAGCTCTTTCACCATCTCGTCGAATTTCTCCTGCGAGACAAAAGTTTCTTGTGCGTCAGCCATATTCGTTCGAGTATTGTACGTGCCCTGATATATTACGCAAGTGTTACGTTCGTCAACGCGAAGCCGTCGTCGAAGCGCCGCCGACATAGGGAGAGTTTTGAGTATGCAACGTATCGAAGAATCGCGCCATCACGTTCACCGATTGTTCGCCTGCGCCCTGTGGCCCGCGCTCAAGCACGACCGCGAAGGCGTATTGCGGATGATCATACGGGAAGAATCCCACCACCCACGAATTGTCATACTGATTCTTCGTTCCGGTCTGTGCCGTACCCGTCTTCGCGGCAACCGAAATATACGGGAGATTGATCGCACCCGCGAGCGCGCTCGTCACGCCCAGGCGCATGCCGGAGCGCGCCACCGCGAGCTGATTCGGATCAACCGGAATTGTCGTGAAAGTCGCCGGCGTATCCGCGAGCAGAGTCGGCGTGTAGAGGGTGCCGCCGTTCGCGATCGCGGCCGTCGCGCGCGCCATCTGAATCGGCGTTACCTGCATCGCGTATTGTCCGATTGCCGTAAAATAAGTGTCGCCGAGATACCACGGCTCGTGGAAAGTCGCCTGCTTCCACGCCGGCGTAGGGACAAGCCCCTGAGCCTCGCCGGAGAGGTCTATGCCGGTCGTGCTGCCGAGGCCGAAAGTGCGATACCAGTAATCGAGTCGATCGATGCCCAGGCCTTTCTGATTTTTAAAACCGCCGCCGACAGTGTAGAAAAAAATGTCAGAGGACCAAGCGATCGCCTTTTCGACATCCACGGGGCCGAGCGCCTTCCATCCGGTATACACGTATTTCTTTCCGGGATTGTAAGGGTCGTCAATCGAGATCAACCCAGGATCGTTGATGACGGTGCTCGGCGTAATAATGCCGTCCGTGAGCGCTCCGGAAGCGACGATCGGTTTCACGATCGATCCGGGCGCATACACGCCTTGCACGGCGTGATCGAGATACGGCCGTCCGGGATTCGCGCCATAGCTTTCGATAAGATTCGCCGGCCCTCCGCTCGCCATCACATTTGAATCGTAGGTCGGCCACGAGACGAGCGCCCGAACGGCGCCGCTTCTGACGTCAAGAATGACGCCGGCGCCGGCGAGAAAGCGTTGCGCATCGGCGATGTCAGATATCGCGCCAAAGAGCGCCTGCTCGAGCGTTACGTCGATCGATAATTTGAGCGTTCCTCCTTCTTTTGCCGGAACGACGCTTCCTTGCGAGCGAATATTCCCGAGCGCGTCCGTCTCCGAGAGGAGCTGGCCGTTCTGTCCCGCAAGAAGAGCGTCATACTCCGCCTCGAGGCCCGTCACGCCGGTTTCGTTCGTAGTATAGTAGACGCCGTGAATATCTTTTTTCGGATACGTGACGTATCCGAGTACCTGACTGAGCGACGGATACGCGTAGCTGCGGATCATCGTGCCGTCCCCCTTTTCGATGTTTTCGGCGAGCACGGTTCCGTGCATGTCGGTAATGACGCCGCGCGGCGCAAAAAGAGTGACCACCGAGAGAACGTTGTGGGCGCTCCGTTCGGCGAATGCGGGGCCGTGCACGATCTCTCTATCCCAAGCGCGGGCGACGAGCACGAACATGAGAATCGTCAAGCCGGCGAGGACGCCGAAGAACGTCGAACGCGGCAACGGCGATTCCAGCCTTCCTTCGAAACGCGCGCGATCAAATTCCGACACGTTCGTCGCGTCAAGAAAAATGTCTTCCGGAGCAATCTCAGAATTTCGCCGCCGTGTTCGTCGCCAGAGCATCAGATGATCATACCCGTTCGCAGTCGACTGCGCACGAAAGAGAGTGCGCCCGCCGCGATCGCTCCGTACAGCGTAAACTTCGGAGCGGTATGAAGCGCGGGAGTGTAGTAGAACATATCGGCGAAGATGCCGACGGCGAGCGGCACGAGCGGCTCCATCATCCCGCCAAGCAACGCGAGAAGCGCCGTGCACGGCCACGGTAAATAGAGCGCTGAGAGAAATGAGAACAGGATGAGACCGGCGATCATAGGAGCGTCGAGGTCGCGCACAGAAGCGCGTCGCGGAGCGACGCGCCGGTATCGCGCACCAGCATTTCGGTGATCGAAAACGGATTGGCTGCGGGCATGACGCGAAGCGTCATTGAAGGCGAGGTAGGGTCGCTATCGATGCGAACAACCTTCCCCAAGGGAGCCATGCCGAGGCCGAAAACCGTGTCGCCGACGCTGACATTCGCGGCGCGCGCGACCGAGGCAATCAGCGCTCCCGCGCCTGCGCCGACAAGCGAGAGAGGAGTGTGCAGAGAACCGACCCAGGCAGACGTCTGAACGCCGGGGGAGGAATAGAGCGTAATGCGCGCGAAATCGGCCGTAACGGTCGAGACGACGCCGACGGGAACACCCATGCTCGACGTAGCGTTCGCAAGCGCGAATGCGGTCATGCCGAGCTTCAATCCGGTCCGAGTCCCGCCGGCGACAAGAAGCGTGTCATACGGACTTTCCGGCGGATGAGCGAGCACGTCGACGGGAATCGGTGCGGCGGATAATCCTCCCGGTACGCCGAACAGTGTCTGCAAATCAGACGTTTTCTGAAGCAATGATTGATTCTCGAGTGCGAGCTCGGCGTTCTCTCTTTGCAATTGCTCGTTCTGAAGCGCGAGAGCGGCGCGATCGCCAAAACTCGAGAGGAGTTTGTGGCTCTCGCTCGCGAGCGCTTCAGAGGTTCGCAGTACCGGCGCGAAAAGCTTCCAGAAAAAATTCGGCGCCGCGAGCCGTATCGCGAGCAGAAGCAATACAAAGGCTAACGCATACTTCCCCCGCGAGAAGCTCCCGGGTGCGAGCAGCGCATTACGCCTCGTTAAGAAAGTCTTCTTCATCGATAAAGAAATCCGCAAAAGGCTCCGGATTTTCCGTCACGATACCGGCGCCGCGCACCACCGATGAAAGCGGATCGGGCGCCACGCGCACCGGCACCCCGAGCATTTTGGCGAGAATCTGCGGCAAGCCGCGCAGAAGCGCTCCCCCGCCGAAGACGGTAACCCCGCGCTCGAGTACGTCGGAAAGGATCTCAGGCGGCGTTCCTTCGATCACCTCTTTCATCGTGTCGAGGAGCGCGTCGAGCGACGGCGCGAGCGCTTCGCGAATGTGCGCGTCGGTGAGCGTTATTTCGCGCGGCAACCCGGTCGCGAAGTCGCGCCCGCGAACGGTGTGCGACAGAGAATCGGGCTGCGGCGTCACGGCACCGATGGCAATCTTCACGTCCTCGGCCGTGCGTTCTCCGATTCCGAGTTTGAATTCGCTTCGAACGAAATCGATGATGTTTTCATTGAAACGATCGCCCGCCACTTGAGAGCTCTTCGCGGCAACGACGCCTTTCAGAGCGATGATGGCGATGTCAGTCGTGCCGCCGCCGATATCGAGCACCATCGTGCCGACCGCGTCGTGCACCGGCAGCTTACTGCCGATGGCCCCGGCGACCGTCTCTTCGAGAATAATCGTCTCGCGCGCGCCGGCGTTCTTCGCGGCATCGCGCACGGCGCGGCTCTGAACGTTCGTCACTCCGGTCGGCACTCCGATCACCACGCGCGGGCCAAAGAGCCGTATTCGGCCGTTCTGCGCTTTGTTGATGAGATAGGTCAGCAGTTCCTGCGTCACCTCAAAATCAGAGATGACCCCGTGAGAGAGCGGGCGCACGGTGCGGATGTGAGGAGGCGTTTTACCGAGCATCGCTCGCGCTCCTGCGCCAACCGCGACGACTTGGTGCGTTTTGTCATTGACCGCGACGACCGAGGGTTCCGTGATCACCACGCCCCGTCCGCGCACGTACACGAGCGTGTTCGCCGTCCCAAGATCGATCGCGATGTCGCTGCTGAAGAGAAGGCTTTTTGAAAAACGCTTCATTGCGGTGCCGCCAGAATTTCCGCGCGCGAGCGCTTCGCGACGGCGCCCGTCGCGCGTTCAACCACCTCGAACAGGCCGGTCGCCGCGGCATCTTTACCGACAACGATCCGATAGGGCATGCCGAGCAAATCGCTGTCGGCGAATTTTTCTCCCGCGCGCAAATCGCGATCGTCATAAAGCGTCGCTATGCCGGCCTTCTCGAGATCGGCATAGAGTTCATCGGCAACCTTCGAAACTTCGTCGCCCGCGTGTCCAAGCGAAACGAGATGATAGCGAAACGGCGCGACGACCGCGGGCCACACAATGCCCTTTTCATCCGCTAGCGTTTCGACCAGCACGCCCATAAGCCGCGAAGGGCCGATGCCGTAACAGCCCATCACCACCGGCCGCGAAACGCCCTGCTCGTCGGCATACGTAAGGCCTAGCTTCTCGGAAAATCGCGTGCCGAGATTGAAGATATTGCCGACTTCGATCGCGCGCCTTTCGACAAGCGAACTTCTGTGAAGCCCGAGCTTTTCAAGCGAATCATCGCTCATGACTTCCTTATTGACCGCGATACCCTTTGCTTCATCGATATAAATAGTATCTTCACCCGCGTTCGAGATAGTTTGAAACTCTTCGGAGAATTCGCTGAAAATGCCGCCGGAAGCGAAGGTTAGGTACGTCCAATCACCGATCCCGAGGCGCCGGAATACCTTCCGGTAAGCCTCGCGCGCGCTCGTATAAAAGTCGGCGTGTTCGACTTCATTGCGCGAGAAAGAGTAGAGATCCTTCATCAGGAACTCTTTTCCGCGCATAATGCCCGCTTTGGCGCGCAGCTCATTGCGAAACTTGTTTTGGAACTGGTAGGCATACACTGGCAGATCGCGATACGAGGAGATATGCTCCGTCATGATGCGCGTCAGGGGCTCTTCGTGGGTGATCCCGAGCCCCGTTTCGCCGCCGCTCTTGAAGAGCGTCTTAAACCAAATGTCGACCTTGGCGTCGTCCCAACGATCGGTGCGGCTCCAGAGCTCTTTGTCTTGAAGCGCGCTCATCACGAGCTCCTGTCCGCCGATAGCGTCCATCTCTTCGCGGATAATCTGAACGATTCGATTGAGCGTGCGGAGGCCGAGCGGGAGATACGAGTACACACCGGCCATCTCTTTGTGGATATAGCCCGCGCGCATGAGGAGCTGGGCATTCTTTGCGACTTCGTCGGATGGCGTTTCTCGCCGCGTCTTGGTAAACAACTGGGAATGTCTCATGCGGCATAGTATACGCCACTTATATATATCGGCAAAAAACGCCGCCGTGTCACGAGGAAGCGCCTTTGAGCGCCACCTGTGTTATCCGATAAGTTTGAAGATATCGTGCGCCGAGACAACTAACATGAGCGGAATGAGGAGCGCGAAGGTAATCACATTGATCGCATTTGCAACCTTCGCATGAATCGGGCGGCGAATGATCCCTTCAATGATGACGAACAGGAGGCGTCCTCCGTCGAGTGCGGGGATAGGAATCAGATTAATGAGCGCGAGGCTTACCGAAATGATCGCGATGATCGAGAGCAGATTGCCCAATCCCTGCGTGGTGGCGGCGCCCACGAATACGGTGATGCCGATCGGTCCCGCGACCTGCGAGAGATCCGCGGAAAACGTGAAGATGCCGTAGAAGAAATGAGCGAGGCCTTTCGCCGAGAGCGTAATGACGCCCCAGGTGAGATTCGCGCCTTCGACAATCGCCTGAAGAAACGGCATCGGCACGACGCCGATTGTGCCGACTTCAACGCCGATGGCGTATCGAGTCGGATCAGAGGGCAGAAGGCCTCGCGCGGGAATCACCTCTAGCGTCTGCATTTTTCCATCTCGCTTCACGCCGAGGGTAACCGTAGAACCGTTGCTATCGGCGATGTAGGCGGAGAAGCTTTTTGAATCAGAGGCGCGCCACTTTCCCTGCGCGTCTTTCGCGTCCATAATGGAGTCGCCGGCAAGGAGGCCTGCGCGCATCGCCGGAGACGAAGGGAGAACATTCGAAACGGCGAGTTCGAGATTGCGCGCCTGCGAGAGCTCCGCATCGGAGAGCGCGCGCGGCGTCCCGGCGATGAGCGCGCCCGTGATCAGAAGGTAGGCGAACAGAAGATTCATCGAAATACCCGCAATGAGCACGATCGCCTGCAGAACGCGGGGCCGCGCGCCAAAAGCGCGCGGATCCCGATCTTCCGGCTTTATTTCCTGTTCTGCATCTTCGCCGTAAATCTTCACGAACCCGCCGAATGGCAGCCAGTTGAGCGTGTACTCGGTCTCCCCTATTTTCCCGATCCTAAGCGCGCGCGGCGGATAACCGAGGCCGAATTCGTCTACTCGCATCCCCGAAAGTTTCGCGGCGATGAAGTGACCGAACTCGTGCACGATGATGAGAGCGATGAGCGCGGCGCCCGCAACGAGAAACTGCATACTATTGCGCGATCTCCTCTTCCTTGCGTTCGAGGGCGATCGCGAGCGCTTCGTTTCCGGAATCAATGAGCCTTTGCACTTCGACCTTCAGCCGCTTTACTTCATCCTCGCCCATGCCGCCATTCGCCTCAGCGGCGTCGAGCGCTTTGAGCGCGTCAATGCGGTGCTGGCGAAGCGTTACTTTGGCCTGTTCAGCCTTGTCGCCGGCGATCTTCGAGAGTTGGACGCGGCGCTCGCTCGTAAGCTCGGGGAATGAGATGCGCAGCCCCTGATCGTCGATCGAGACGCCCACGCCAAGATCCGCGTCAGTGATTCCCTTCTCGATCGCCTTCAGGAGCGCCTTATCCCACGGGACAATACGGAGCGTGCGCGCGTCCTCAACCGTCACGGAACCGACCTCGCGCAGAGGCGAACGCGCTCCGTACGCCTCGACTTTCATTCCGTCGAGAAGCGCCGGGGTCGCGCGGCCGGTGCGGATCCCCGCGAGCTCGCGAATCAGCCATTCTTCGGTTTCTTTGATCTTGATCTTCAGAAGCGAGAAGTCGTATGCCATATGCCGTATTGTCGAGTATGCCTTTCAGTTTATCGCAAAGGCGAGGGAATGACGAGGGAGAGGTGCTCGAGAATCATCCGCACGGGCGCACTGCGGTCATAGAGGTAGCCGCGCAGAGTCAATATATCCGACAACGCGGCGGCATGCCTTTCGAGACCTTGGCGAAGTAGCGCCGCCTCGACGCCGTTTAGAAGCGCGATCGCTTCTTCGCGATTCTCCCGACGATCATCATCGTCCTTGCCGCTCGCCAGCTTCTTAATAAGCGCGCTGCGCTTCTCTTTACTCGCTTTCAAAAATTCGCTCGCAATGCCGGAAGCGATGCTTCCCGCATCTGTTGGAGGCGCTGATTCCAACATCTGAATCCGCGAACGCAGGGTCGGCAGAAGATTGCCGAACGACGGCATGATGAAAAAAAGATACGTGTTTAACGGCGGCTCCTCGAAAAGCTTCAGGAGCGCGTTTTGCGTCTCGTGATACGCGCGGATCGCCGCGACGATCACTACCTTGTTCGCGCCGCGCATGGGCGCGCCGACCGCATACTCTGCCACTCGCCGCGCGTCGGCAACCGACAACAGACCATAGCGAAGTACCACAATGTCAGGATTGCCTCGCGCCTCCATCTCGAGCTCTCGCCGCACCCACTCTTCGGCAAGGGCAATGCCCTCGAGTGCTTCAGCTTCGATGCCGTACGCGTGAGATGGGGTCATTGTTTCGCCAAAATGCTTTTTTGATACGTGTTCAGGTGCTTCAGCGCGATACCGGTACCGCGAGCGACACAATAATAGGGGTCCGCGGCGAGCTTCGCGACGACGCCCGTACGGCGATACACGAGTTCGGGCATCTGCCGCAACTGCGAGGATCCGCCGGTGAGAATGATGCCGTTATCGATAATGTCAGCCGCGAGCTCGGGCGGGGTCTCCTGAAGCACTTTGCGAATCGCCTGCGTCATTTCGCGCAACTCGCGCGATACCGCCTGAACGATCCCATTCGTCGTGATATCAACCGTCCGCGGCAAGCCTGACATCAGATCGCGCCCTTTTACCGCCATCGAAAGCTCTTCGTTCATCGGTACCGCCGCTCCGACGGTTATCTTGACTTCTTCCGCCGTTTTGTCGCCAATCGAGAGATTATGCTGTTTCTTTACGTGGTCGACGATCGCGCGGTCGAGCCGATCGCCGGCGCACTTCACGCTCGTTGACGCCACGATGCCGCCCAGGGAGATCACGGCAACGTCGATGGTGCCGCCTCCGATATCCGCGATCATACGCCCCATCGGCTCGTGAATGGGGATACCCGCGCCGATCGCCGCGAGGATCGGTTCCTTCACCACATAGGCGTTCTTCGCGCCCGCCTTCATGGCCGCCTCGATCACGGCCCGCTTCTCGGTCGAGGTAACGCCCGCAGGAACTGACACGAGCACGGTCGGTTTAAACGGATTATGTCCCAGTGCTTTTTTCATAAAATAACGGAGCATCGCTTCCGTAACCCGATAATCGGCGATCACTCCGTCTTTCATCGGCCGGTACGCGATAATATCATCGGGAGTGCGGCCGATCATCTTCTTCGCTTCGATGCCGATCGCGAGAATCTTATTGCGCTGTTTTCCGTTCGCCCTGCCTACCGCGACCACCGACGGTTCATTGATCACGACTTCTTTCCCGGGCACGAAGACGAGCACGTTGGTTGTGCCAAGATCGATGCCAAGCTTGGGAGAAAAGAAGGACATAACGCTATAGTAGCGTTCTCGCTGTCCACGTGCAAAGAGCCGTCCCGCAGTGGTAGGATGGCTCTATGCAAGGGGAAATGAATTTCGTGATCGACGGCGGCGCGGCGCTCTCGGGCAAGGTCGAGACCAGCCGATCCAAAAACGGCGCCGTCGCCCTCCTCGCCGCTTCCCTTTTGAATCGCGGCCGCACGACGCTCCATCATGTGCCGAACATCGAGGAAGTGAAGCGTCTCGTCGAGGTACTTGTCTCGATCGGCGTCGACGTCGCGTGGGAGAAATCGAGCGTCGTGATCACGCCGCCCGAGCATCTCTCGCTCGACGCAATTGACGCGAGCGCGGCGACCCGCACCCGCGCCATCCTCATGTTCATCGGGTCGCTCGTGCACCTCTTCCCGTCCTTCTCGATCCCGCAGTCAAGCGGTTGTACGCTCGGATTGCGTTCGATTCGCCAGCATCTCTGGGTGCTCGAGAAGTACGGCATCACTATCGAGACGCTCACGGACTGCTACCGGGTCACGCGCACGACTCTCGCTCCCGCAACTATTGTCCTCTATGAAGCGAGCGATACGGCGACGATCAACGCGCTTCTCGCCGCCGCCAAAATCGAAGGCACGACGACGATCAAATACGCTTCGGCGAATTATCAGGTGCAAGAAGTCTGCGGCTTTCTGAGAGCGCTCGGAGTCACCGTTATCGGCGCGGGCACCAGTACCCTTACCGTTACCGGCGTTTCCGACATTAATAGAACGATCGAATACGCCGTCGCCGAAGACCCGACCGACGCGATGTTCTTTATCACCGCCGCCATTACGACCAGAAGCGAGCTTACCGTCGTCAAAGCGCCGATCGAATTTCTCGAAGTGGAGCTCTTCGTTCTCGAGAAGATGGGGCTTCGGTATTCGCTCAGCAATGCGTGCGTGTCGGAAAACGGGATCACCAAACTCGCGGACATTCACCTGGCGCCCTCGGAGCTGATCGCATTTCCGGAAAAGATTCACGCGCGCCCCTATCCTGCGCTCAATATCGACAATCTTCCTTTCTTCGCGGTCATCGCGACGCAAGCGAAAGGAACCACACTGATCCACGATTGGTCGTATGAAAAGCGCGCAATTTACTACACTGATCTTGATCGTCTTGGCGCAATCACCAACCTTCTCGATCCGCACCGCATCACCATCGAAGGCCCGCGCGCGCTTAGGGCGGCTGAGATCATCTGCCCTCCGGCGCTGCGGCCCGCAACCATCATTCTCGTCGCGATGCTCGGCGCCAATGGCCGCTCGATCCTTCGCAACGTTTACAGCATCAACCGCGGCTATGAGGATATCGCCCACCGCCTTCAAGAACTCGGAGCCTCAATCGAGGCGATCATGGAAGCGGTATGAAGTCGATCGGCGAGATCCTTCCTGATATTAAGAAGAGGGTGTCTGAAACGCCCCAAGGAAGGAAACGCAAGACCGAGCGCGGCGAGCTGATGCGCTTCTTCCTGCGCCACCTTAATTATTCCCGCAAGCATGACGGTCTCGCGCCGATGACGATGGCCCATCTCGGCACGGTGCTCGAGAAAATTCCCACGAAAGATTTGTACTATTTGAAAAGCGTTTGCAGTCAGTCGAAAAATTTCAGCAAAAAGTTCTGGTGGGAGCTCGATCCGACCAAGCATCCGGCGAAATAGAGAGTATGCTATACTTCACCACATGAAAGAAATCGTGCAAGAAGGCGCGCCGATACTGCGAAAAATCGCCGAACCGCTCTCGGAAAAGCTCTTCGGAACGGCGGAGCTCAAGCGACTTATCGACGACATGGCCACTGCCCTTGATCAAGAGATCGAGGGAGTCGCTCTGGCCGCGCCGCAGATCGGCGTTCCGTATCGCCTCTTTATCGTGCGCAGCGACCGAGCCCTGCCGCCGCCGGCCACTGATGAAAAGCGCCTCGCCGCCCTTAAGCCTGAAGTCGAGGTGTACATCAATCCGGAGATCGTGAAGACATCGCGGAAACGATCTCGAGCCGACGAAGGGTGCCTCTCGGTCCGCGGCGTCTACGGAACCACCAACCGCCATGAGCGAGTTACTCTGCGCGCCCGCCGCATCGACGGATCGTGCTTCGAACGCTGGGCGGGCAACATCATGGCGCAGATATTCGAACACGAAATGGATCACTTAAACGGAATCCTCTTTATCGACCACGCCGAGCATTTGGTGCACATTCATCATGCCGCTACCGCCTGACCGCTCTTTGGCCTATTTCGGCACGCCTGCGGTCGCCCGCGACACGCTCGCGCTTCTTCTCGAACGCGGCTTCACGCCGAAGGTCGTGATCACTTCTCCTGACGCCCCGCGCGGCCGCGGACTCGCGCTCACGCCGTCTCCGACAAAGGTATTCGCGAGCTCGAACGGCATTCCTATTCTTACGCCCGACGCTCTCGATACCGACGCCATCGAACAGATTAAGCGGTATGGATGCGACTACGCTCTCTGTGTCGCGTATGGAAAGATTTTTCCCGAAGAGCTTATCAGGGTATTCCCGCTCGGCGTGCTCAACATTCACTATTCCCTCTTGCCGAAGTATCGCGGCGCAACGCCTTTAGAATCGGCGCTTCTTGCCGGCGAGAGCGAGACGGGAATCACCATTCAGAAAATGGCGGCGGCGCTCGACGCCGGCGATATCATCGCGCAACAAACGACGCCCATCGCTCCGTTTGAAACGGCGCGAGAACTGCGTCCGCGGCTCGTCAAGCTCGGCGCGGCGCTTCTCGCCGATACGCTTCCCGCCTATCTTTCAGGCGAGATTGTTCCGACTCCTCAGGACGAGTCGCGCGCCTCGCGAACGCGCAAATTGAAAAAAGAAGACGGTCTCCTCGATCTCGCCGCGCCCGCGCGCGAAAATTGGAATACCTACCGCGCCTTCACCGACTCCATCGGCACGTATGTTATCGAGAACGGGAAACGGATGAAGATCACTGCCGCCTCTCTTCGAAACGGCTCGTTCACCATCGAGCGCGTAATCCCCGAAGGGAAAAAGGAAAGAGCATACACGGCTGACAAACGTTAACGATTGAAACGCAGAATATTTTTAACGGCGAGCCTGCCCTTCTTCCAGAGCCGGCGAGCGCGGCCGCGCGATCGGCGGATCTCCGATTCAAGTTCGCTCCGCACGCGGTCGGCGGCGCTCTCGGGCGAGGGCTTCACCGCCTCGGCGTGATACACTTCGCCGCCTGCCGCGAGCCGCGCGACGAGCCGGTAAGGCTCCGAAGAGCGTCCTTCGGCAGGCGCTTGTTCGACCTCGATCTCGAGAAGCGCGGTCTCGCTTTCGTCGCCGAGAAGGCGCAGGGGCGCGGTCAGTTTCTCTTCTATCACTGCTTCAGCTTCGGGGCTCAATCGATACTTGTTCGCCTTGATAGTGATGTTCATGAGAAGAAATTAATGGCTAATACTTACCATTTTAGCCCGAGAACGATGTCCTGTCAGGATGCGCACCTTCCCTGCCGGGACACCGAACCGCTCGGCGATAATTTCCCGCACGCGGTCGTTCGCGCGATTCTGAGCGGCGGGCTCCCGAACCGAGATCGCGAACGCGTCGCCATTCTCCTCGAGCTTCTCCTTTTTCGCCCCCGGAGTTACCAGTACTTTGATAAACATTAGCGCGCCGCGTAGTGTTCGCGCAGATACGCGTCAATATCGGCCGATTCGTACATCTCGACGTCGCGCGCGCTGTCGACGAGGTACGGCACCTGACGCTTGCCGCCGCGCTTCACGAGCTCGGCCGCGATGGCGTCATCGGCTATATTTTTTTCCTCAAATTCGATTCCTAATTCCTTCCCCGCCGCCTGCACGCGATGGCAGAAAGGGCATCCTGTTTTTACGTAAAGGGTAAGCATGGGGCCATTGTAACGCATTTCGATATTACTTTCGCGCGTAGCGGCCAATGAGCTCTGCTGACGCGAGGAGATGCGGCGCGAGTGCATCAAGCACTTCCCTTTTCGTCGCGCCGGTAGAGAGCGCAAGCGGCTCGCGAAGCGCGTAGAGGGTGAAGATATACCGATGCTCTTTTGGCTCATACTGCGGCGGCGGGCAGGGGCCAACATAACCCGTCCCGCCCGAGCTATTGACGCCCGCTGTGCCCACGGTCGCTCCCGAGGCGATTTCAGTCGTTGTCGCTGGGATATTAAATACGACCCAGTGGTCGAAGACGTCGATCCCCCGGCTCTGCTTCACCACACTTGGGATATCCGGATCGTCCATGACCAACACGAGTGACTGCGCCTCATTGGGCACGTTCGAAATAACCAATGGTGGATTCTTCTGACTTCCATCGCACGTGTACTCGGCCGGTATGAGGCCGTTGGACGGGAAGGCGGGGCTCGTCAACGCAAAAACGCTGTTGGTTGAAGATGTGGAGTTCATAATCTCTGCAGATTTAGGGCGAATAAATAGAAGCAACGCGGCACATACACACGCGATCCCAATAATAGCGACAATCCATTTCATACGGTGGTGAGACCCGCCTCAATTTCTGAATGGCAATTCTTACACACAAGCACGCACTTCTTGGCCTCTGCGACAATAGATTCCCATGAATAGCATAGCCCCTTGACGCTTAGGGCAAAGTCCTTTTCTTTTGGATCACGGTGGTGGAAATCAAGAGCTCCATCGTATTTTGAATACCCACAGACGACGCATTTGCCGCCGAACATTTCAACGAGCTTCTTTTTCTTCTGCCGTCTATTCTTTACTACCGCATCAGAGGCACACTTCCCGCACCGGTACCAACCTTCTGTTCTCGGGAAAAACTGGGTCGGGCCGTGGATCTTGCAGACTTTCTCCATTAGTCACAGTATAACACCCGGTGTTAATGTTGTTTGTTCATATTGCGTGTGTATAATAGCCAGGTGCGAACATTCCGCGGTAGCTCAGTGGTAGAGCGGCTCGCTGTCAATGGCAGCTTCTCGAAGGAATTCGAGTCGAATAACGAGGTGAATTGCTGGAAACCCCACTGGGGCAATCAGCAGCCAAGTCCCAAGAACATTCAAGGGGAAGGTTCAGAGACTATCCCGCACGGGAGTACTGGATCGAGAGATCTAGGAAGCGCCTCGCATCGAGAACCGATGATGATATAGTCCACGCCGTCAGTAATGAAGGAGAACGTGTAACGAGTTGGTCGTAGGTTCGAATCCTACCCGCGGAGCAATTTTTTGGGCTATATTCTACAACGTCTTTTCGCGTACCCCAGTAGGACAAAGAGCTCACTGTTGGGGAAATCATTATTTGGCGCTACACTTCAATCAATTATGCAAAATTTTGAAGGGGTAAAGCAGACGATAGATCCGAAAGAAACCGATGGATATCTATCGCAAATAGCGAATAACCCCGATGAGAAAATCGGAGAGCTCATAAGTGCGATATCGACCAATCAGCTCCCCCGATCTACTGACGGGAAATTGAAGGTGCTAGAGTTGGGTACTGGTGGCGGACAATCAATCGGGGTTTTAAAAAGAGAAACTGCCGGTAGGAATGATGTAGATATATTTGCAGCTGACGTATCGATCGCGATACTGCGAAAGCTCCAGAAAGAGCAAGGGGTGATACCAGTTGCAACCGATGCATTAAAATTGCCTTTCGGGAAACAAACCTTGAGTGCTGTAAATGCCTCAGCAGTCTTTCATGAAGTAAGTTCTTATGGTCCTTTCGGTGGTCTAGAGAAAACTGAGGAAAAGGTGTACGGCCGTGAGGCAGTCAAAAAGGCGTTTATGGAGATACATGGAGCGTTGATGCCAGAGGGTCTCCTTTCGTATCGTGACGTTTATTGCCCCGACGGCATGTTTGAGGAGGAAACAGCAGTCTACAATAGTAGAGCTTGGGAGCTTTTCGTTAATTGGTTTTATCCTGAATTTCTTGATGCAGATGCTCGGGCGTTTCCTCAAGATACAAAACCGACCATAGAGAGACACGATGCTTCTATGAAATTAACGTCAACAAAACATTTGCATCGTGAATTACAAAGACATTATTTGATGCTGCGCGACTATCTTAGAACGCAACTTGCCGAGAATATCGGACTTGAGGTTGTGAAAGAAGAGTGGATCGATAAAGATAAAGGTATCAAAACTCATGAATTTACCGCGAGAGGGAGGCTGTATGCACTTCTCGATCAGGGCGACGAGAACGAGAGTTGCGGGAAATATACGCTGCAGTCAAAAGAATATGACAAATTATTCGATAAGTTAATTGAGCAGTTGCTTAGACAAGAGTCTGAATCGAAGCTACCACTGGAAGTAGAGCTTGCCGGCTGGAAAAAACGTGAAGGAAAAGAGGTGTACACATACGGCAGTATCAGTGAGATGTTACTCTTGGCTTGTGAGGCAAGTGCGGAGGCAAAAGATGGATATATTCTTTTTCCGAAAAATGCAAGTGACATTAGAGTAGTACCGAGGGATTATTACAATCGATACCTACGTGAAGTTATCGAAGGTCCTGAATTTGACGGGAAGCAGAGCATACGTTTCTATAAAGTCTCGCCACAGGAAGCTCTCGGCGCATTAGGGGGCCTGAGTAGTGTTCAAGATCTTGGTGATGTCCCTAGAATTAAAAGGGGGCTGGAATCTCTAGTATATCTCAATACAAAAAATTGACTTAATCGACTTATTGTGACAATATGAGCAACGGATCAAAAAAAGAAATTGAGAAGAAATTCAGACTTGGAAACGTTGATAAGGATGTTTTCATTCAGCGTTTACAAAAACTGGACGTTCAGTTCGTTGATAAAAAGAAGGAAATCGACACCTACTTCAATGTCGCTGGGCGAGACTCCCTGACGACTAAAGAATGTTTACGGGTGCGCGAAACGGATAAGTATACCGAAATTACCTATAAACCGCCGACCGAGAATCATCAGGTTGCCCAGCAGCATTTTGCCAAAAAGGAGACGAATGTCTCTGTTCAAGATGGCAAGGAAGCCGTGGCATTGCTCGAGCTTATCGGAAACGATATTTTGGTGATCGTTGATAAAGATCGCGAGACCTACTCTTTCGATAGGGGGTTAATCGTGGTGGACTTTATCAAGGGTGCCGGTTTATTTGTAGAAATTGAAATCGAATCGGACGATGAGCAGATGGCCTTGGAAACGATCAATTCTCTTGCTCAGAAACTGGAGCTGGACGACTCAATGATTGAGACCTTGCCCTACCGCGATATCGTTCTCAACAACCGAAGGTAAACCAACCGAAAGGAGAGGTGCGATGAAGAAAATCTTTGCGACAAGAGACGGTCGCCAAGCGCTTGAAGCACGGCGCCAAGATCTGGTCGAAAAGCTGAAAGCTATTCAAAAGCAGAAGGGCCCTGCCGTTGAGGAGGGGACGTGGCACGACAACTTCTCCTTCGAGCAGCTCATACGCGAGGAGAATGCGGTCAGTAAGCAATTGCGTGACATCAGGGACATTCTCGACGCAGTCACGATTGTCCCCGATATCCCGACGGGAACGGAAACGCTCCAAATCGGGCACGTAGCCCATCTGTACATCGAAGACGACGATGTGGTGAAGGTGATCGAGGTAGGAGGGTTCGGTGAATCCAACTTGACTGTCACGCCACCCATCATTGACTACACCGCCCCGCTTCTTGAGCCGTTCTACGGCCACGGAGAGGGGCACGAAGCCCATGTCCAACTCGGCGGCGTGAGTAAAAACGTCATCCTTGAAACCATTGAATTGAAGGAGTAGTTGAGATGTTCATTGTTTTTGAGGGTGTCGACGCCTCTGGAAAAACGACGACAGCCAGACTTCTGGCGAATCACCTGCAAGCGGTGTACTACGCCACACCCCCGCGTGAATTCCTGGTGCGGCGGGAGCAAATCGATCTCAGCGCCAGCGCTGATGATCACTATCGCTTTTATCTGGAAGGTATTCGTCAAGCCTCGAAAGAAGCCTGGGAGCTGCTTGCCGAGGGGAAGACGGTGGTTGGGGATCGGTACTGGACGAGTACTTACGTCTACCATCTGGTGATGGGAGCGAACGTTTCGCGAGAGGACTTCAAGGGTATTGTCCTCCCCGACGTGACGGTGCTGTTGGGCGTCTCCCCTGATGTCCAGTCTGCTCGCCTGATCCATCGTGGTATGTCAGCTGGCGACCGACGGATGCTGAATCAACAAGAAGCTCTTGCACGCGAGTTCAGACGCTTCCTTGTTGCTGAAGAAAAGCATCTGGTGGCGATTGATACGAGCCATCTCACACCTGCCGAGGTCATGACCCAAGCTCTTGCAGAAATCCAGGCTCTCTAGAGCTAGTGCCCTCCTACAGACACGAGCACGTAACCGCCCACCAAGGCGGAAGAAAGGACAACCGTCCCGACTTCCCTACTCGGTGCGGCGGTTCTTTCATTTTACGTTGAATGGATTTCAAACATGTTCAGTACGCTCGTGTGGCTCAATTCCCTCTCAACTTCTGCCCAGTTGACCATTCTGAACTTGGCCGCTAGGGGGAGCAAATGAAAATGAGAGGCGCCTTTCGAGGCGCTTTTTCTTTTTCGCCGAGCCGACGCAAGGAAAGCGTGCGCGCAACGCTTGCCGAGAAGCAAAAGTGAGGAGGCACGAAAGTGCTTTCTGGTTTTTATCAGGAAAATTTCCCGTAATAAAATAAGAAGCACCCGACTCGTCGCCGTGTGCTTTGAGGCCGCGATATGTCTGCAGTACCCGCTCAGTCGTCGATGTGTCGCGGGTGGCCGCACCGGGTGTGGAAGATCTCCGGATGTACGTCCGGCGCTGCATCGTCAGCGGCGTCCGGATCCTCCTGATCGTGGGCCGGTGCGTCGGCCGTCTGGAGCAGGAACGGGGTTGAGGGTTCCATAACCTAGTCCTCAAGATGTTGGCAGGATTGCCGTCTAAGATACTAACATCCTAGAGATGCTTGTCAAATCTTTAATATTCTCGGATGCTGCAGAGAAAGGGATGTCTATTATCGCATCGAAATACACTCCAGGACCCTCTACTTGAGACATAGCTTGCGTGACATCTCTTGGCACACCTTCCATATTTATATACCCTTCCTTATAGACGCAGAAAACGGAGAAGACTGTCTTATTTTCTTTTAAAATAGAAGCGAGTGGGGTTTGTTGGGTATTCTCAAAAGGATATTTGAATTTCCTTGCGTGCATATTCCCTGTCTCAACCAAAATAATTGACTCTGGATGAGTTTCCTTATACCGGGATAATGAACGAGCCATACTTTCATCTGAAAATGTCGTATTTTCTTCGTCAAACGTGTGTATATCTATGGTGCATTTTTGGTGGAGATTGTGATTTCTGATCCAGTTTAATAACAATGTATGTTCATAGGTGAACCGCCCATCAGAGTGGAGAAAGAATTCAGGCAACTTTTTTGGAACCTGACCGCCTTTTAGATACTCTCTAAGTTCCGTAATTTCCATCTCTGTAAGTACCCATTCAAAGGCTAACGTGAGTGGATTCCCGTTATCAATACCAAGAAGATGCTCGGCGAATTCTTGAATCAAGACAGCATTCTGTTTTGCGCCATGCATCTCTCCAAGGATTATAAAATCCGGTATTGCAGGGAGAGTACGGAGTTTTTCAATAACGTTGGTAACGGTGTGTGACATACAAGAACTGCTTAAGTGTAATACGTAAAAAGGTGGCCCGCCACTTTGGCGGGCCATGAGATGTTCACGGGCAGAGTAGGTCGATAAACGGATCAAGGAGGTTTTCCCCCGTCATGTACTGTAACCATAACCATTGACCGTTTGGGTTCAACTCGAAGAACACTGGCTCGCCATCATCAACATAAGCAAGATCGATTGCGCCGAACTCAAGGCCGTATGAAGTCATAAGCGCACTGATCTTCTTCGACACGCTTCCATCCAACTGGCATCGCTCGTGCTTGATGTCTTTTAAGTCAAGTTGTTTTATATCGGCAGCACTCTTACGAGCAGTGAGTCGGAAAGGATACTGTTGTCGTCCGAAGACAATCACGCGTATCTCTGAGCTGAAAGATATTTGCTCTTGGAAGTAACCTGGACAATAACTGAGCGCCGACTCATAATGCTCAGGCTCTAGATAGCGAGTTCCGATAACGAGAGAATCGCTGCCAGACCCGACAACCTGTGCACGAATCGGCTTCGCAACCACCCGACCACGATAAGTAAGAGCGAATGCCTTCAGCTCATCAAGATCGTTGGTTACAAGCGTGTCGGGGACACGAAATCCGAGCTGTTTCGCGCGCTGAAGCTGAGAGATCTTTGGCCTAGCAATAGATACACATTCCCTCGGATTTACCCAACGACAATTCCCATACTCAGCAAGCACGGAATCGAAAAGCCCTTCGATCTCTTGTCGTACAAACGATTGCACGGCCGTTTTTGCTTCAGGAAATACCACCTTCCGATACCAAACGACTTCAACCTGAGGAATAAGCCACGTCGAGGAAGCGGGTATGTCGTTGGAGGGAATACGCCACTTCTGATGAGCCAGTGCGAACTTGTCGCTATCCAGGCGATGTACGTCTATAGAACGCTCTTCGAGCCTCTGGGCAACCACACGAACGTGAGCATCGTCTGAATTACTGACCGCTAACACAGTCTTTCTTGCCATACTGTTCCCCTTTCAAAGATACAGGACCGACAACAATTATAACACCATTCTTGACAATATGCAATATATAATCTCATGAGTTCCAGAATTAATTGCAACACCCCATTAGCAGGTAAGCTGATTGGGTATGCAGAAGAAACAGAGGAAAAGACGAGGTGGCAAACCCCTTTCACTCAGAGAACGAAGCATCATCGAGCTTCGGTGGTGTCGAGA
>JAGWVF010000009.1 GCA_018971045.1 Patescibacteria group bacterium
GACGAGTTTCGCGGCCCCGATGATCGCCTTGCTTTTATTTCTGAAAAACGGGATCGACGAGAGCTCTCTCGTGAACGCGGTCGGATCCGCTCCTGCAAAGTCGCGAACCGTTTTGTACTTCTTAAACAGCGTCGCGATAAGTTTGTTCACTGCTTTGTCGGTACACTGCGCCGAGAGAATGACGGCGACAACGAACTGAAACGGCGTGCGATAAATGAGCTCGCTCTTCGGAACCGGATAGGTCCTTTTCAAATACGCGACAATCTGTCTCGCCCGAAGCATTCGCCCTTTCTGTTTCGATGACCGCATGCTAGAGCAGCTCCTCGGTGTAATTCTCGCCGGGAAAAGCGACATGAAAGAATAGTTGCAGCAGCGCGCCGGCCGCAAAGAGCGCGAGGAGGCCTGCTACGAAAAGTCCGACCACAGGTATCAGCGTTATGAGCGAGAGTATGAACATTCCCAACACGCCGTCCCGCCAAAGCACCGTGTCACGCCGCGCGAAACGTCGTACCAACACGCCTCCGATTAAAATACCCGAATACAGAAGAGCGAGCATGACCAGAAGCGCGTAGAGAATACAGAGCAGTAACGCCAGTCCGATACCGACGAACGTGAGCGTCAGCATGATGCAGAGGACCGGCGTTACGACGACGATGGCAAAACCGAGCAGTATCGTGAGTAGCATACTTTGCGGACGATCGGTATAGGCACGTTCAATAATCGCTTCGGCCAGTCGAGGAAAGAGGCCGGCAAGAAGTCCCGCGAGAAGAAGCGCTCCGAGGAAGCGGGCGAAGAGGAAAAAGCCCATGTTGAGAAGCGCGAGAATGCGCGACGTGCCGATAGTAGGCAGATAGGAGGCGTTGGTGTACTTCACGCCTCCGTCGATAATCGCCGACGGCGGAATAGTCGCCGGTTCGGGCGCTTCATACGCGAGCGTGCCATGAATCGTAGTGCTCGCCATAAGCGTAACGCGGCCGCTCGCGTAAATCGTCACGTTGTTGTCAAAGGTTCCGGCAAGCGAAATGTTATTACCATACAGCGTGACCGGACCGGCGGCTCCATCCGCGATCGTGGTGTTCACCGCCGCGATAAACACGCTCCCGTCTGCGCGGGCGAGATCGTCCACGGTGTATCCGAGCACGGCGAGATCACCCTTTACGCGCCCATCGATCGTTACCGTGCCGCCAAGCGCGCGAACGTCGCCCTCAACCGGCGCGCGCGAGTGGATCGAGCCAGCTACCAAAAGATCATCGCCGGCGACGGGCGCCGCCGATACGATCGATCCGCCGAATGCGGAGAAATCTCCGGCGACGGGCGCCGTGAGCACCACGGATGCGCCCGCCACGTACTCATTTCCGGGAGACGAGCTCGCCGCGTAGAGCGATTGCGCCGCTGAAAATGAGGCCGGGGGGAGCGCATCGGATGCCCTCGCCGCCGAAGCATCAAGACTCGCTCCAAGAAGAAGAACGGCGAGAAGCGGGAAGAGTATGCGCGGCATACTGTTTACACGGGCGGCATCGGGAGCGTTTCTGCCGTCGTTCCCCTCGCAGGAGCAAGAGGTGCAAGAGGCGTTCGGCGGCGGCGCACTGGTTCAATGAACCAGACGAAAATAAATATGAGGAGCGCGATGAATCCCGATCCCAGACAGTAGATACAGAGCGCTTTGATCAGAAACAACTGTATTCCGGTAGAAACGAGGGAGAACAGGAAAATGAGCGATGCGACAGCCTGAAGCATTCGGCGAACAACGCGATCATAGAGAACAATCTCGAGCGCCGCGAGAATAAAGAGACCGCCATAGAGGGCGACGCCGAAATACGCCGCCGGAATGCCAAAGAGGTGCGAGTACCCGCTATTAGCGACAATGTTGCAGCCAGTCAGATTCTGGATATCACAGATGAGCGGCGTACCGGAAATCTCATGCTCGGCGAGGTAAAAACTGTCGGCAAGGCCGGCAAAAGCGAGGACTAATATGACAACTAATGAGAACCGATTCATGCCGATATAATATCCGCCCTTCCGTCCGTGCGCAAATATGAGCGTTCGTACCGCGGGACGCCAAATCTGATAGACTGCAGTAACGCATGATCCCCTTTCTTTCAGGATTTATCGGCAACGAGGCCGGTAGCGCGCTCCTCCTCTCGCTCGCCGTTATTCTCTGCGCCTTTTTCCTCGAAGACATCACGACGGTCATCGTCGGGATCCTCGCGGCCGAGGGGTATATCGGAATCCCGCTCGCCCTTTTTTCTCTTTACGCCGGCATCATTCTCGGCGATACGATTCTCTATTCGATCGGCGCGCTCGCGCGGACTCACCCGAAGCTCGCCCATTACATTGACCACGGCTACACGGCTTCCTTTCGCTCGTGGCTCGAGGGGCGCTATGCGGTGATTATTTTCTCCGGCCACTTCATTCCAGGACTGCGTTTCACCACTTACGTGGCGAGCGGATTCTTCCGCCGACCGCTCTCGGCCTTTATCCCGACGGCAATCGCGAGCGGGTTAGCGCTCGGCACCCTGCTCTTTTCCGTTTCGTACTGGTTCGGAAGCTTGACTGCGGCATGGATACGGCCGTTCCGCTGGCTTATTGCCGCGACGTTCCTTCTGATCCTCTTCCTCGCCAGCCGGCAACATCTGCGCGCCTATCGCCTAAAGCGAAACGGGCCGGGATAACGCCGCCGATACTCGTGCACCGTGAGAATGAGCAGCGCGAAATCAAGCACCGCGAGCACTTGCAATAAGATTTCGTGCAGTACGAATCCGCGAAATGCTTCGTAGACGCCGAACAAAACGAGCGCGAACATAAAGAGCGGGTACGCGATCTTCTTTTTCATAAATATCCCGATCACGAGTATCACCTTGACGCCTCCATGGAGCGCTAAATACAATGCCGTAAGATAGTGCGTATGCACCGCGTAGATCTGCGCCATCGAAAGGATGGAGAAGGCAACGTAGTCATTCGAATCCTGCGCGATCTCGCCGCTCGTCGCAAATTGAGCGAGCTGAAGCACGAGACTCGCCGGCACGAAGAGAATGAGGAGCGCGACGAGCATCTCGAGAGCGCCGTTCACAATCTTGAACCAAAGAGCGAGATCAAAGATCCAGAGCAGATCCCGCTCGCGCTCGGTAACACCTTCGACGGCAACCTTCGAGGGAGTCTCCATACACCTAGCGTAGCACACGGGTATTCCCCGCGCGCTCGTCGCGGGATACTACGCGGCTGAAGAAGCGAGCGCCGCAAGCGCCTTCGCGAGTAGCTCTCTAACTGCGCTGTCGGTAAGATTCCCCGCCTCGTCGAATATTCCACTTGCCGGACCGAGATAGAGCTCGGGCTGACCGATCACGCGCATATCGAGATAGAGCAGCACTTCCTTCAGGTGGCTCTGCGCAACTGCCGTGCCGATTTTTCCGATCGACACGCCCATGATGAGCGCGGGCTTCTTCGCAAACGAGTTTTTTCCCCACGGGCGGCTCGCCCAGTCAATCGCGTTTTTAAGCACGCCGGGAAACGAACGGTTGTATTCCGGTGTCGCGATAATGACCCCGTCTGACGCCTCGATCGCGTCCTTCAGCGCTTTCGCTTCTGCGGGAAAGGCCGCTTCGTCATCGGTATTATAGAGCGGGAGATTCCCGATATTGAGCTCTTGTATCTTCATTTCCGCGGGCGCAAGCTCCTGAAGAACATGAATAAGCATGGCGTTGTGCGAACCTTTGCGAAGACTTCCTGAAATAGCGACGATGTTCATGGGTGATGAAAATTAATAGCCCCTATCTCTAGAGGCTACCCTATCCGGAACAAGCCTGCAGGTGGGGATAACTCATCTTCAGTCTCGTATACTGTATGTATGCGGCAGAAAGGCCTCCGAGCGGCAGCGGCTTTCTTTCTTATTCTCGCAGCGGGGGCGGCCGGCTATCTGATTCATCCCGAACCGGCCGCGATGCCGGATATTCCAACCGTTACTGTTTCCGCTCCGCCAGTTGGCAGCACCCGGGTGATTTACAGCCTTGATCAAAAACAAAACGATAAGGAGATCATCGCGCTCATTGAGGCCGCGAAAAGTCATATTTACTTCGCAATGTATGAGTTTACGCTGCGGGACATCGCCGACGCTCTCGTCGCGGCCAAGAAGCGCGGCGTCGAGGTGCTCGGTCTTGTCGATGCCGGTGAAAGCGCAAATAGCTATGATAAACCGATCGTGAGCGAGCTCCTCGCCGCCGGCATACCGGTAGTGACCGAGAAACACGCCGACGGCAACGGCATCATGCATATCAAGATGATCGTAACCGACCGTGCGTACGCGCTCGGCAGTTACAACTGGACCGGTTCGGCGACCACCGAGAATGACGAGATATTGGAGATCGGGACGGACCCCTCCCTCCGGCAGACCTACGAGAATGTGTTGACGAAATTACTGAACGCCTATCGCGGAAATAGCGCGGCCGCGGCAGCGGCCGCGTCTGTTTCTATCGGCACCATCGACTACGCCGAGGCACCGGCACACATCGGACAGGTCGCTTCGGTGCGCGGTACGCTTCATAATGCATACACGTCAAAGAGCGGCACCGTCTTTCTCGACTTCTGCGCGAGCTACAAGGACTGTCCCTTTTCGGGCGTCATCTTCGCCGACGATTCAAAGAAATTCGGCAACCTCTCCCGCTTGAACGGAAAAACGGTCATCCTTACCGGCAAAATTTCCTCTTATCAAGGCCGAGCCGAAATCGTCCTTACTGACTCAAACCAACTCGCCCATGAGTTCCAGAATTAATTGCAACACCCCATTAGCAGGTAAGCTGATTGGGTATGCAGAAGAAACAGAGGAAAAGACGAGGTGGCAAACCCCTTTCACTCAGAGAACGAAGCATCATCGAGCTTCGGTGGTGTCGAGA
>JAGWVF010000005.1 GCA_018971045.1 Patescibacteria group bacterium
GGCGAGCCATTGACTCGAGGGAGAGAAATGTAATCATGGTCCCTGACCCGCAGCCAGATTGAGATAGGTTCGGACCCCGAGGAGCTTAAAAGATGAAAAAGAATATTCTAAATTACAAGTCTCTCTGTTCACCCTTCTATGTCTCCATCGCATAGCGTAAAAACGGAGAATGCTAGAATACGCCCATGAAAGAAATAACGCTTCATCATCAATGGATCGTTAAGGCCCCCCTTGACGACGTGTTTGGAATAATGACCGATTTCGAGAGATTTCCGGAGCGTTTTCCGAAGGTCGCCGAGTCAATACGGATTAATAAACGAGAGGGGAATGATCTCGAGATAGAAGCAACGGTAAAATCATTCGGCAAAAGATTCAAGGTGAAGATGAAGACCCGTATTCTCCCGGGGAAGGGATTTATCTCGGATAACGACAGTTATCAGTTCGGGACTTCCGGACACGAGGAGTTTCTGCTTTCTCCGCACGCCGAAGGAACGTTGATTGACTACACCTATCGCGTTACCATTCATAAAAAGTGGTTGCGTATAATCGCCGTGCCGCTCCTTCGCTGGTATTCGATGAAATACTGGGAAAAAGCGGTTATTCGAGAACTGAAAAAGAGGCTTGAGAGGTGATGATCTTTTCCCCTCATTTCGCCGAGACGCGCATTGCGCGTTAGTCAGGGGGCGTTAGGATGATAACGGAGCGTCGTGCTTCGGTTTTTGTAAACGGGAAAGGTGATGTATGGACTTCGATGTATTCGCCAATGATAGGTTTTACCTGCTCGATCCATGGGATGAAATAGTCCTCGTTCTTTCCGAGCGTTACCTCCGCGGCTTCGACGAGATAATGGGGCGGGTGGTGCGCGCGGAACTCGAGTTCTGGATTTCGGTCTTGGAACCCTGGGTGGCGCATTTGATAATGCCGACGGAGTTCACTGCCGATCAACCGCACTAGAAAGCGAGACAGCATGTATCACGCGACGGCGCGCATCGGCCACGGAGAGCCGGAAACGGACGGGCGACGTCGCTCGTATTAGGGAAACGCGCGAGGAGCAGAAGGCGGCTTCCATCCTCGTCGCTCAGGCCGACGTAGATCGTCGGCCTGTAACTCTGTCTTTGATGGAGAGACCGATCTGTTCGAGAAGTGGATAAGCGCGTTTTCTGCCGAACGTGATGCTATATTTCCGGTATAACAATCTATAAATAGATATGAGCATGCGAACCATGGTGTGGATGGTGGTGGCGGTAATCGCGTTCTGCATCGCGTTCTATGTTAAATACGGAAACTCAGGATGGAATAATTCAGTAGGGCAGATTGCGACGAGCTCGCCGACTGCGACGACCACGGCCGCGCCGCAGCAGACGAAGGCGCCGATCGTGACGAAAACGGCAGTTCCGACGAAATCGGGAACCGCGAAAACCGTTCCCGCAAAAGTGTCCGGATATCAGTCATTGGCGTACTTGGCGAGCTTGAAGGAGCCGCTCGTCTGCTCGATACAGTCGAACGAGCCGAACCGTCTCGGCACCGCGTATGTCGCGGACGGGCGATTGCGCGCGGATGTGCGGACCTACAGCGGCGGCGCGATCACCTCGATGATCAGCGACGGCTCCAGCCTCTACGTGTGGAAGAGCGGTGCGACGAAGGGTCTCCAGCTCCCGTCGGCGCTCTCGGTAGCTGGAAGCGCTGTCGCGACGCAAGGCGGACTCGATCCGGCGACCGATGTTTCTTTCTCCTGCAATACGTGGACGATTGATCCGAGCGTTTTTTCTCCACCAACCGCCGTCTCCTTCTCACATACTCTATAGGTTGAGTCCTCGTATGTGCTAGAATTATAACTATGAAGAAGCCACTGGCGCTTTCCATCGGCGTAGGACTCCTTATAGGTCTTGGAGTGTGGTATTGGCTGACCTCACACACGGTCGTCCAAACGGCGCCTCCGCAAGCCGCCACCGACTATAAGAGCATCGCGTATATGATCGACGGCCAGTCGGTGGCGCTTTCAAACGGCCGCGCCTCGACTCCGGCGGCGCCGGGATCGGCGAGCAGGGTCGTGACAGAGTATTTCGGTAACGAGGCGACGGGCGATTTAAATGGTGACGGTATTCCCGACGTCGCTTTCATTATCACGCAGAACTCGGGCGGAAGCGGCACGTTCTACTACGCGGTCGCGGCTATTAAGACAGCCACCGGATATTTGGGAACGGACGCGGTCATTCTCGGTGACCGCATCGCTCCTCAGACGACAGAGATCAGAGACGGAAAAGTAATCGTCAATTACGCCGATCGCAATCCTGGCGAGCCGATGACGACGCGGCCATCAGTGGGGAAGACTCTGGTGCTAAAGCTCGATCCGGCGACGCTCCAGTTCGGCATCGTCGCGCCAAACTTTGAAGGCGAGGCCGATCCGTCGCGAATGACGCTTCAAATGCAAACCTGGACTTGGGTCTCGACTCTCTATAATAATGATACGAGCATCACCCCCAGGAAGGCATCGGCCTTTACACTCACCTTTACGAAAGATCCATTTGCCAAAAATGAAGGAAACTTCTCGGCAACGACGGACTGCAACAGAGTAAACGGCGTGTACGCGATCTCAGGCAATACGATCGTCCTGAGTAAGATGCTCTCGACCTTGATGGCCTGTGACGGATCGCAGGAACAGGACTTTACCAAGTCGCTCGCGGCCGTGCAGAGTTATCACTTTACGAGCAAGGGCGAGCTCATTTTCGATCTCAAATTCGATAGCGGCACTATGACCTTCCGTTAGAGAAGAACGGCGAGACGGATTCGGTTTATGCGGATACTTTTTCTCGATACGGAGACGACGGGGAATAGCGACAGCGATCGGTTGGTTCAGCTCGCCGTTAAGGAACGGTACGTCGACGAACCTCTCGTAAACGCGCTGTATAAGCCGCCGGTGCCGATTTCGATCGAGTCGATGGCTGTTCATCACATTACTGAAAAGATGGTAGCGGCGCGGCCGGCATTTGAGGCCGCGCCGGAGTATACGGGACTCAAAGATCTTCTTGAGAGCGAGGATGTCGTTACCGTCGCGCATAATGCGGCTTTTGACCTCGGGATGCTCGCGCGCGAGAAAATCAATCCGCGCCAAACCATCTGTACCTACAAGGTCGCCTACGCGCTCGATCCGAGCGACACTTTGCCGAACTATCGGCTCCAATACTTGCGCTACCTTCTTGATCTTGATATCGAAGCCGAAGCGCACGATGCATTTGGCGACGTGCTCGTGCTCGAAGCGCTTTTCGAACGACTTGTTGAGAAGATGAAAGAACGTCACGGGACCGAAGAGGCCGCGCTCGAGTCGATGCTCGCGATCTCAGAGCGCCCGCTCCTCTTTACCACGATCCGATTCGGCAAGTACAGCGGCAAGCGGCTCGAAGATATCGCCAAGACCGATCGCGACTATCTGGAATGGCTCCTCAAAGAGAAGCTGAAGTCTCCGGCGGCCGAGCAGGACTGGATCTATACGCTCAAGCATCATTTGGAAGAACACTGAATTTCTGTATACTACGAGCATCTATCAGCACCTCATCCAAACATCTATGAAACCGCGTACTAGAAATATCTTGCTCGCGCTCGCGCTCATTCTCATCGTCGTTCTCGCGGCTTATGGTCGGAAGAAGGCACTGTTGCCGCCGCAGCCGATCGCGACCATTGCGTTTTCTTGCAACAGCGGGAAGGGGATCATCGCGGCATTCTTTGACGGCCCGACGAAACCGGCCGCCTCCCCGGGAGAGCCTCCGACGCCGGGAGGCACAGTCGCGCTCCTCCTCTCGGACGGCCGTTCGATGACGCTCGCGCAGACGATCTCGGCCGACGGCGGCCGTTACGCGAACGCCGATGAGTCATTTATCTTCTGGGAAAAAGGGAACAGCGCGCTCGTGCTTGAGGGGGGAAAAGAAGCGGACTATACCGGATGCATCGCGATCGCGCCGCAGCCGGCCGACGCAAATCTCCCGCTCGTATACTCGAATAGCGCCGATCATTTTTCGATTCGCCTGCCGGCGGGCTACTCGATGAATGAGACCTATCGGTATCAGGAGCTCGGTCCGGGCAAGGATATCGCAGGAATAAAGTTCACCATCGCGTCGACCACCGCGGCGGGCACCAATCTCTCGGCTGATTCGTATATCAGCGTCGAGAGTATTCCTCTCTCGCGGCCGCAATCGGATGCCTGCAATGCCGGTCTCTTTCTAAGCCCGGCGACTCCCAAGCCTCTCGTTGAGGGAAGCACCACGTATTCGGTCGCTTCGCAGAATGGCGCGGCGGCCGGCAATCGCTACGCCGAGACCGTCTTCGCGATTCCTGACACGAATCCGTGCATCGCGGTTCGTTACTTCATTCATTCCACGGTGTTGGAGAATTATCCTCCGGGCAGGGTACAGCCCTTTGACGGGCAGGCGCTCATCAAAGAGTTCGACGCGATTCGCCGCACGCTCGTCATCGCGCCCTCATTTTAGTCCTTAAAGTCCTTAAAGAAACAGCGGCATCTCGAATGAGACGCCGCTGTCGTAGAGGAACGTGTATAAGCCGTGTCTCATACACGCGCCGACTCGGTAGGGCGATTTCCGACGATCGCCCTCTCCGCGAGTCGTCCCCGAAGCTTCTCTCTAGTAATGACCATCAAGACGCCGGGGATCTTTTCTCCCTCACGCAAATTCAGCTCTGGGATTTTTTTTCGGCGAGCCAATTGTTCGAACCCGAGTCCCTCGTAGAAAACGAGGTGGCAGGGGTTGACGATGATGACGCCGCAATTAGCGTCGCTCGCCCAGCCCCGCGCCACCGCTTCGCGGACAAGCTGGACGCCCACGAGAGCGAACCCGCGCTCGCTCCGGAGGGTTTTATCAACTGCGAAGTCGCCGCAGTATAAGACCCTCTGGTGAATTGCCCGGACGACCTTCATCTGTCTCCTGAAGAGATGGTCGGCCGAGTTGCGCTCGGCGAAGGTTGCCGACATCATGCCAACCACCTCGCCGTTTTTTTCGACGACAAAGAAGGTCGGCAAGACGCGCAACCACTCCTCGCGGCCCCGTTCCGGCGCCCGGTATCCTCGTGTCGCAAACGCGCCCTGTTGCATCTCGGACATTTTCGGAATGTCCGAGATTTGCGCATCTCTAATCTTCATACATGCCTCCTTCCCCTAACGGGGAAAATAAATAAAAAAACAACGCAGGGAGGACGTATGTGGCGTACTGCCATCTAAATATAGTTTATACCATGTAATCCTATTTGTCAATAGCCTCGCTACGCGAGCCCGATCTTGCTTAAAAAGGTCCGCAATTCGTTCCCCTCTATGGAGCGGGACGCACCCGGTGCGAGATCATCGAGGCGGATATTGAGGATGCGCACACGTTCGAGATCGACGACCGTATTGTGAAGCGCGGCGACCATGCGGCGGATCTGGTGCTTCTTTCCCTCGGTGAGAGTGATGTTAAAACTTTTCGATCCGGTCTTGCGGACGATGCAGGGCTTGGTGCGATAGTCTTCGATGGTAACTCCCGCCTCCATCGTCTTTTTGAAGCGGTCGCTGAGAGGATCGGACACGCGCACGCGGTACTCCTTATCATGTCCGTAATCGGGACCGAGAAGTCGCTCGGTGATCCGGCCGTCATTGGTGAGGATGATGAGACCGCTCGACGCCTTGTCGAGGCGGCCGACCGGGAAGACGTCTCTTCTGAGCTTGGCGCTTCGTTGAATATCTTTCTCGCCGTTCTGAGGCGAGTGGGTGATGACGCCGATCGGCTTATTGAAAGCGTAGTAGACGCGCTTCTTGGGCGCGCGTTTGTCGTGCACTTCGACGATATCGCCTTTCTGCATCTTCGCGCCGAGCGCCGCGACCCGGTGATTGATGAGGACGCTTCCACGCGCGATAAGCTCGTCGGCGTCGCGTCGCGTCGCGATACCCTCGCGAGCGAGATACTTGTTGATTCGCATCGGATACTCAGGAGCGGGCTGTGCCTGGAGTCGCTTCATGAGGGTACTATACACGAGTTCGAATAACCTTTAATTCTGTAGTAGGGTGGAGAGATGGCGCGAGAAGAAAGCCTGATCCGCTTTGAAGAAGTGTCGTTCGAGTATGGTCACCATAAGCCCGTCCTTGAGGCGGCGAGCTTTTCTATTCGCCGCGGAACGAAGACGGCGGTGATGGGCCAAAACGGCGCGGGGAAATCGACGCTCTTTTCGCTTATGACCGGCGAGATCGCTCCCGAGTCGGGAGAGATTCACGTCTCTTACGGAATGAAGATTGCAGTGGCACCGCAGGTGGTGGAGCGCGACGCGCTTGGCCTCTCGGTGCGCGACTTCTTCCGCTCCCGTTTCTCGGAACCGGTCTATGATATTGATCCCAGGATCGACGAAATTCTCGAAACGGTGAATCTGAAACGTCACGAAGGACTGCACGACCGGCTGATACGGAGCTTCTCGGGCGGGCAGCAGGCGCGGCTTCTCCTCGCTTCCGCGCTCATCCAGAATCCCGATCTCCTGTTACTTGACGAACCGACCAATAACTTGGACGCGGAGGGTATTGAGCGCTTAACGCAGTTTCTTGTCGAGTACCCGAGGACGGTTGCCGTCATTTCTCACGACGCGTCCTTTCTAAACGCGTTTACGACCGGCGTGCTTTATCTCGACGCGCGCACAAAAAAGATCGAACTCTATGCGGGCAATTATATCGACGTACAGCGCGATCTCCTCGCGCGCATCGAGCGCGAGAATCGCGCGAACGCGCAACTCGTCAAAAAGATCCAAGAGAATAAGGATAAAGCGAATTTCTTCGCGCAGAAGGGCGGCAAGATGCGTCTCGTCGCCAAGAAAATGCGCGCCGAGATCGAGGAGATGGAAGAGGAGAAGGTGGAGGTGCGCAAAGAGGATACGACTATTCGACCCTTTATTATTCCCGCGCAGCAGGATTTAAGCGGCGTCATTCTCGCGCTCTCGTCCTATGCCGCACGACGAAAAGGGAAGAAATCGGTCATCAAAAAGGTGAATATTTCTCTGCGCAAGAATACGCATCTTCTTCTGAAAGGGCCGAACGGGATCGGTAAGAGCACCTTGCTCGAGGCGATCGCGAGCGGAGCGGCCGAGGGGGCGACGATCGCCCCGGGAGTGAAGATCGGGTATTACCGTCAAGATTTCTCGACGCTCAACTTCAATCAAACAGTGCTCGAGGCGCTCTCGGCGGCTGCGGGCAAGTCTGATGAAGAAAAGATCCGCGCCGCGGCCGCCGGATTTCTCTTATCCGCGAACGTCATGCACACAGCTATCGGAGATCTTTCCGAAGGGCAGAAGGGACTGGTAGCTTTCTGTTCGCTCGTGCTCGAACGCCCGGGCCTCCTTATTGTCGACGAACCGACCAACCATATCAATTTCCGCCACCTGCCGGTTATCGCCAAAGCGCTTGACAGCTACGCCGGCGCGATGATCCTCGTCTCCCACGCGCCTGCGTTCGTCGCCCAGATACGCATCGACGATATTCTCGACTTGGAGAAGTAGCGCCGCCGCCGCGTGCTACCACGGGGGAGTACGCTCTTTGAGAAGAAGGCGAAGCAGGTAGAATGGGAAGATGCAGGAAAACAAGGTAATGGAAGAAGCCGCCGCGCCTGCCGAAAGGAAGAGGGCGGCGCTGATAATCAGGCGTCCCTTTAAACTCGCCGAGGAATACTGGGACACGCTTGGCCCCGGGCTCACGACCGGCGCCGCCGACGACGACCCTTCTGGAATCGCGACTTATTCTCAGGCGAGCGCGCGGTACGGTCTCCAGCTTATCTGGCTCTCTCTCTTCACCTATCCTTTTATGGTAGTGGTGCAGGAGATGTGCGCGAGGATCGGGATCGTGAGCGGACAGGGACTCGCCGCCAACATTCGCGAGCAGTATCGGGCGCGCACGCTCTATATCGTGACGGGCCTGCTCTTCTTCGCGAACGTGCTCAATATCGCGGCCGATCTCGGCGCGATGGCGGCCGCGACGCGGCTCCTTGCGCCGAGCATCGGTTTCGAAATGCTCGTTATCTTTTTCGCGCTTCTCAGTTTGACTCTTCAGATATTCACTACGTATGCGCGATACGCGAAATTTTTAAAATATCTCGCGCTCGCGCTCCTCTCGTACGCCGTGGTCGCGTTCTCGGTCGGACTCGATTGGAAGGACGTGCTCTCCCACACGCTTGTTCCGACGATAACTTTTTCGAAGGACCAGATTTTTCTCATTTGCGGCATCCTCGGCACCACCATTTCGCCCTACCTCTTCTTCTGGCAAACGTCGCAGGAGGTCGAAGAGAAGATTTTAAAAGGCGAAGCGACGGTCGAGGAGCGCCGCGAGGGAGTAAATCCCGAATCCGTTTCGCGGATGCGCACCGACGTGTGGAGCGGTATGCTCTTCTCCAACCTGATCACGTTTTTTATCTTCGCGGCGTGCGCGGGGACTCTCTTCGCGCACGGAATCACGAATATCGCGACGGCGGATCAGGCGGCGCTCGCGCTCCGGCCCTTCGGCGAATTCGCCTTCTTCCTCTTCGCGATCGGGATCGTGGGTACCGGTCTTCTCGCGGTGCCGGTCTTGGCGGGATCGGCGGCGTACGCTATCAGCGAAAGCTTTGGCTGGAATCATGGCCTGTATCGCAAATTGGATCAGGCGTATGCTTTTTACGGAGTGATCATCGTCGCGATGCTGATCGGCATTATCGCCAACTTTCTCCGCCTTGACCCGATACAGGCGCTGATCTATTCCGCGGTCGCGAACGGCGTCATCGCTCCGATCATTCTTTATTTTGTCGTGCGCCTCTCAAGCAATGCCGACTTGATGGGCGAGCACGCGAACAAGCCGCTTATAGCGGGAATCGGGTGGATGACGATCGTCTTTATGGCGATCTCCGGCATCGCGGCGATCCTCTCGTTCTTCATGTAGAAGGGCGTATACTGTAAACATGAGACCAAAACCGCTCGCCGACCTCATGAATCTCTCCGGGAAGACCGCCATCGTTACCGGCGGCGCGATGGGCATCGGGGAGGCGATCGCGCGGCGCCTTGCCGAGGCGGGATCGGCAGTCTTGATCGCCGATCGGGACGCGCCCGCCGCCGCGGCTACCGCGGCCGTGCTGAGCGCAAAAGGCGCGCGAGCCGTGGCGGCGGGCGTTGACGTTACCGATGAAGCGCATGTGGAGGCGATGGTCGCCCAGGCTGTCCGGGAGTTCGGCGGCGTCGACATTCTCGTAAGCAATGCCGGCGTCTACCCGCACACTCCCGTGCTCGAAGCGACGCAGGAAGATTTCGAACGGACGATGCGCGTCAACTTACTGGGCGCCTTTTTCGCGGCGCGAGCGTCAGCGAAACAGATGATTGCTCAGGGGAGAGGCGGTTCGATCATCATGATCACCTCAATCGACGCGCTCCATCCCTCGAGTGTCGGTCTCGCTTTTTATGACGCGAGCAAGCATGGTCTCTGGGGCTTCACCAAGAATCTCGCGCTCGAGCTTGCGCCGCACGCCATTCGGGTCAACGCCATCGCGCCCGGAAGCGTCGCGACGCCCGGAACCAATTTCTTAAAAGGGGAGACGCCCGAGGCGCAACGTTTTATCGATGCGTATGTCGCCACGATTCCGCTTCGCCGCCCCGCCGACGCCGACGAAATCGGCACGGCGGCGCTGTTTCTCGCTTCCGATCTCTCCTCGTACATGACCGGCGCGCAGATTGTCGTCGACGGCGGTATTCTCCTGACCTGAGCGTCATTGCGAACAGAGGCGATTCGTTGTATATTTAGCATACCGCCCGCGCGGCGTTTTTATTTCCATGGAAATTCGCAATATCGCCATCATCGCGCACGTCGATCACGGGAAGACGGCCCTGACCGATGCTCTTTTGAAGCAGACAGGGGCCGCCGCCGAGGGGACGACGATGGACTCTAACGCGCTCGAACGGGAGCGCGGCATTACCATTTACGCGAAGAATGCGGCGGTCGAATATAAAGGCACCAAGATCAATATCGTCGATACTCCCGGCCATGCCGACTTCGGCAGCGAGGTCGAACGCGTGCTCCGCTCGATTGACGCGGTGCTTCTTGTGGTGGACGCTCAAGAAGGGCCGATGCCTCAGACGCGCTTCGTGCTCAAGAAGTCGCTCGAGCTTGGCCTCAAGCCGATCGTGGTGATCAATAAAATCGACAAGCCCGCGGCCGACCCCTACCGAACGCACGAGCAGGTGCTCGAGCTTTTCCTCGAACTCGGGGCGACCGATGAACAGGCTGACTTCCCGGTGATTTACTCGATCGGGCGTGAAGGCATCGCGCTCAAAGAACTCGCGGACGAAAAGAAGGATCTCGCGCCGCTTCTCGACTGCATTCTTGAAAAGGTCCCCGCCGCGAATGCCGCCGCGAATGCCGCTGCGGCGCTCTTAGCGCAGCCGTTTAACTTGGCCTATGACAATTTCTTGGGACGGCTCGCCGTCGCGCGGATTTATGAGGGAACGCTAACGCCGAATCAAAACGTCTTCGTCAAGAAGTCCGACGGCACCGTTCGCGCGGAACGAACGACAAAGATCTTCACGTTCCATGGCCTCGATCGCGTCGAGGTAAGCGAAGCATCGGCAGGCGACATCGCGCTCATCGCCGGCCTCCCCGATATTTATATCGGCGAGACGATCGCGACCGACGAGAAGGCCGGACCCCTGCCGGCGATCGCCGTGGATGAACCCACTATCGCGCTGAACTTTCTCGTCAACAACTCGCCGTTTGCCGGCAAAGAGGGGAAGTACGTCACGAGCCGCCAGATTCGCGAGCGCCTCGAGCGCGAACTCGAAGTGAATGTCGGATTGAAAGTCAATTTTGATAAGAGCGAGGTCTTTCACGTCTCCGGACGCGGCGAGCTGCATATCGCGGTCTTGCTCGAAAATATGCGCCGCGAGGGTTACGAACTCCAGGTCTCACAGCCGCACGTGATTACGCGCGAAGAAAACGGCGTGAAGCTTGAACCGTTCGAGGAGGTGATCATTGATTCTCCTTCGGAATTTCAGGGCGCCGTTATTGAGAAGCTTGGACAGCGCGCATTCGTGCTCCAGAACGTGGAACAGGAGGGCGATCACGTTCGGCTCACGCTTCACGGTCCGACGCGCGGACTTCTGGGTTACAAGAGCTCGTTCATTATCGACACCAAGGGCGAGGGTATTCTTTCATCACGTTTTATCGGCTTCGAGCCGTATGCGGGCGAGATCAAAAAAAGGCAGGTCGGCTCGATGATCTCGATGGCGAACGGAAAGGCGCTCGGCTTCTCGCTCTGGAATCTCCAGGATCGCGGCCAGCTCTATATCACGCCCGCGACCGAGATTTACGAAGGGATGGTGGTGGGGAATACGTCGAAAGGCGAAGAGATGATGGTGAATCCGACAAAAGGGAAACAGCTTTCCAACATGCGCGCCTCCGGCTCGGACGAAGCGATTTACCTCACGCCGGCGTACGAGCTCACGATTGAACGCGGGCTCGAGATCATGGCTGACGACGAGTATCTCGAGATTACGCCCGCATCAGTACGCCTTCGCAAACAGCATCTCACCGAGAACGAACGCGCCAAGGCGCGCCGCTGACTGCTATACTTTTGGAGCCGATGAAATCGTTTCGTTACTACTTCTTTCTCGTTCTCCATATCGTCCTCTTAATTGCGTGGTATACGTCGCCTTTCTACCTTGACTGGCGGATCGTCATCCTCACCGTCGTTCTGTACCATTTCCAGCTCTACTATGCGAAAGGGTGTCTCATCACCCAGGGGCAGTTCGGGAAGCAGAACGAGGGATTCTATTACCATTACCTTACCAAGTTCGGATTTCATCCCGATAAAAAAAAGCTCTCCTTCGTGCTTGATTATATTATTCCGGGCATGATGATTGTACTCGCGATTACGCTTCAGGTGGTACTGAAGTAGGCGCTGAAAAAAAGGGCTGCAACAAAGGCGGCATGCTCCAGCGGGAGAGCGGGAGCGCCCGCGCGATCGCCGGAGCATTGACGGCAGCGTACTGTTTCTCTTCCCCGATCTTCTTAAAGCCGAGCAGAGAGTAAAACCGGTCATGTTTCGGATTGATTGAGATGCAGAGGTAATCCACGCCCAATTGTCTGGCGTACGTCAGTACGGCGGCGAAGAGAGGGGCCGCGGCAAAGGGGGAATGACGCTCGTTTCGATCGACGGCGAACTGAACGACCTCGGCGAGCGTCTTCCCGCTCGCGCGCCACGGAGCGAGCTCGCGAGCGTAGAGGCTGTCCATCGGGAGCCCTTCCGTATCGGGCACGATTGAGAGGGTGCCGATCAGTGTTTCGTTACGAAACAGACCAAAGGTCCGCGCGCCTGGAGCGTCCAGATATTTTGAGATCGAGTCCGTAACGCGGTACCCTTCGGCCTCGTACGCGCGCCGCACCAGATCCATCGCCGCGCGCCGCTCCCCGTCCGTCGAGAGTTGACGGCAGGGGGTCGAGGTCATTGCGGAACTCTCGCCGCCGCGGTGGTGTCAGCCGCGGGGAGCGAGTGAATATAGGATAAAATATCTCCCACCGTCTCCACGCGGGCAATCTCGTCATAGGTTACGCGGCGCCCGGTCATTTGCTCAAACGCGACGAGAAGCTCGAAGAGCGCGATAGAGTCTTTCGCCAGGTCAACGAGCTTCTTTTCCGCGGTAACCTCGGCTCGAGGCACGTCGAGAGTCTTCGATACAATGCCGATGACTACGTCAGTGAGTTCCATACGTCAGGATAGAGTGTACCGTCCAAAAGGAGGCAAGGCAATCGCCGCCATCCAGTGCGTCGAACCAACGCGCGCGGCATAGACGGTCGCCGGCAGACGGTAGCCATGGATACAGATCGCCGATGAACCGGACAGGATAGGAGTCAGATCAACTCGAGCCGGGTGTGTCCGTAAGCCGGTACCGATCGCTTTTATCACGGCCTCCTTCATTGACCAGAGGAGTGTGCGCCATATATCGCGAGATTCGAGAGAGTGCGCCTTGATCCAGTTCAGCTCGGATGGGGTGAGGAAGACATTCTCGATGCGCGGAGAGAATGACCTGATGCGCTCAACGTCAACGCCGAGAAGACGAGACTTTGTACTCGCGAATGCGAGCGCGTACGGGTACGCATGCGAGATGGAGAGCGCGATCGGGCGCGCGCAGTCCCGTCTCACGCCGTATGGTTTTCCCGTCGTCTCGCGCTTAATCTCGACAAGGGGAGACGCGGCCGCATGCTGCAGAGCACGCCGCGCCGCCCTCCTTCCGGCGATCCTGAGCGCTTCTCTCGAGTCTTCAGTGCAGGTCGTGAGGGAGAGAATCATTCTGCGAGCGGGCTGAAGAAGGTGCTCATATACTGAAGTTTTGTTTCAGCAGTGCCGCGTATGATCGGACTATAGTGTATGCGCGCGTCCGTTACGGTCTTCGGATGGATAAAGGAGTCGGTCGTGAATCCCGACAGCCGAACAAACAATGTGGGGTAGTCGTGAGCGAAGAGCATCTTAAATCCATTGTGGAACTCTTCAGTTATCACGCCCCCCTCGACGATGCGGCCCTCAGGGAAGAGCAGTACCGTGCGCTGTTTATCGAGCAGTCCTCGGGTAAAGAGAAGTTTTTTCGCCCGTTCCATCTTGGTCTTGCCGATATCGTAGGCGCCGATGAGCCGCATCGCCCGACCGAGGACGGGGCGGCGGGCGTAATCGGGCGTTACCGGGTAGCGCATCGGCACGGCCGTGAGCCAGTTCTGGTGTCCGAGATTATACGTAACGAGGAAAGGATCGAGCATGCTGCGATGGTTCGCGAGAACCAGCGTCCCCGGAGGGACATAGAGATCGCGAGGAATCGAGACCGTAAGGCCGATGCGGCGGGAGAGCCACCAGTCGACCGGACAGGTCGCTATCTGCGTCGTGATGAAAAAACTGTCAAGGGCGACAGTGCCGAGACTTCTTCCGAGCTTGGCAAGCATATTGGGTACCTTCTAGCGTACCATGCGCGCAAGGTACCATTTCTTGATCCTCTGGATAATGTTGCGGTTTCCGCCTCGAAGGCGCGTACGGCGGAATTTACGCACAAAGGGGTCAAATTGCCACGAAACAGGGGCTGATTCGTAAGGAAGGCCGATAATGACTTTATACGCTTCGCACCCTATAAGAGCGGCGCAAGCAAGAGTTCCTACGACGGTTGATGGCGCACGATGTCCAGTGAGATCAATGCCTTTCGGCGGGAAGTACGGATATTGAAGAAGCCGCGGAGCGACTCCGATGGCGAATCTTATGAGTTGCTCCTGCTCTGATAAACCGTCTTTCAGATCGAAGTATTCATCGAAGCTCATTCCAGTCGGACTGAAGTTTGTCATTGAGGACCCGAATCCGACAGGCGCGGCGTTCAGCACGGGGATTCCGCGGCTACGGCATTCCCGGTACAGGAGCCGATGAATTAAAGGAGAAAAGAAATCAATGCCGTCGCAGGCGAGCGCGCAGTTTTGTAGAAATTTCTCGGCATTTTCAGGCGTGAGCGCCGAAAAGACGCGCACCTCGGCTGTCGGGTTGATGTCTTTGATCATTCGCTCCATCACGGCCGCTTTACTCGCGCCCATCGTGCTTGTCGTCGCGCCCTGTTGGCGGTTGGTGTTCGCGACCTCAAAGGCGTCAGGGTCGGCAATCGAGAAATGCCCGATGCCAAGCCGGGCGAGAGTGGTCGCGTAGATGCCCCCCACGCCTCCGAGTCCTGCGATAGCGACGCGGGCATTGCGGAGCTTTTCTTGGCGGTCTCGAGAAATAAGGTCGAAATTCCGATCAAACGCGCGATCGTATATCCATTCGGAAGATGATCCCACCTCGTTCATTACTGGATAGTATACCCGATTGTGGCCGCGTCGAGTGCAACTTCGTGTATAATAGCGGCAATGAATGACGATCTCCGTTTTATCCTTGGAGAAGCGATCAAAGCTCCGTCGGGCGATAATAATCAGCCGTGGCGTTGGAAAGTGCAGGGGACCGTGTTGCACCTATGGGACGAATCTCCGGATGACCCTGTTTCGGCTCTCTACGGCGGGACGCATGAGCGGCGCCACTCCTCGCTGATTGTCTTTGGAGCCGCTATCGAGAATGTCGTACTGGCCGCAACCACGCGCGGCTATCGATCCGAGGTTCAGTATTTCCCCGACCCGGAGAAGCCGGATTTCATTGCTTCGATAACGTTGACAAGCGACCGAGAAGTGAATCCCGATCCGTTGGCGGCGGGCATCTCTCTTCGGACGACGAATCGCCGATCCTATCGGCGTACCCCGCTTACTTCTCGCGAGCGGAGCGAGTTGACCCAAGCAGCCGGCGAAAGGGGATCGGTCGTGTTCATCGACGCGCCGAAGGATCTCGACGCGCTTGCCGCTGACGCGGCAATCAATAATGAATATATTTTCTCGGTGAAAGCCGTTCATGATTATATGTTCTCGAAAATCACGTGGACCAAGGCTGAAGACAATCGCATGCGAACCGGCTTTTATTTCCCCACGCTCGCCGCTCCGCCGTTTTCGTGGGGAGCGATGCAGCTCCTCAGCCACTGGCCGCTGATGCGGGTCGGAGCGGCCATCGGCCTTCATCGCCTCATCGCTCTTGAACAACGATGGGTGTATCGGCAAGCCGGAAATTTCGGTCTCGTGACGGCCTCCGGGAACGAACCCGAAGATTTGGTTCGTTGCGGCCGAAGCGTCGAACGCTTATGGATTATGGCGGCGCTGAACGGGCTCAGTCTCCAGCCTCTGAATGGAACGCTCCTCTTCGCCGAGAATGCGGATACTCCCGAAGGGATCGCTCTGCTGACGCCCGCCGAACGAAAACGGCTCAAGGCCGCACGGATTGATATTGCCCGCCGTTTCGGAGTTTCTCCGGACGCCATGGCCTTCCTGTTTCGGATCGGACGAGCGAAGCCGCCATCGGCGCGCACCTCGCGCCTGCCTCTTGAGAGCCGGGCGACGATACTGTCGAGAGAACCATAATTTTCTATGCCTGTTTCTTTCGATCCGGCAACCTATGCGCCGAGAACGCGCCGGCGATCGTCGCTTCGCGTCGGGCTTTTTCTCGCGTCTCGGCTCACGCGGGCCAATATCGGCACCAGTCTTCTTATCGTTCTAGTGATGGTGCTTACGTATCTCAATTTAATCATGGTGAGCGGCATCATGGTCGGCATTGTCGAGGGCCTCAATCAGGAACGCCAGACGAATTACAGCGGAGACATCATGGTGAGCAAGCTGAGCCAATACGATTCGATTCAAAATTCGCCCGATATAGAATCGTATCTCCGTTCGCTCCCCGCCGTCGCGTCTCTGTCGCCGCGATACGTCGCGGCGGGGGTGCTTGAAGCGAACTATGCTGACAAGCTTCGACCGCAGGATCTCCCGGACTCGATCACCGCGAACATCGTCGGCATCGATCCGCCTCTTGAGGATGCCACCACGCACTTCTCGCATCTCATCGTTGCCGGACAGTATCTTCAGCCAAGCGACTACGATCAGGTACTGGTGGGCACGAGTCTCCTCGCCGAGTTCAAACAATTGACGGCCATTCCCGGAGAAAATCCGCTTCCAAACACAGGAGTCGGCAGTAAGATCCGCGTTCGTATCGGCAATATCGAACGGGAAATGACCATCAAGGGCATTGTGGGGAGTAAGATGGAAGAGATCAATTTGCGGGCGTTTATCGTCGCTCCCGAGTTGCGTTCGATCCTGGGCCGCGTCGACAATGGAGTCAATGAAATAGCCGTTACGCTCGCGCCGGGTACGAACGTCATACCGATTGAAAATCAACTCAAGCAATCGATCGTCGGCGCGAACGCGCTTGTGCAGAACGCCGCCGAATCGCGGCCGGTATTCTTTCAAGATTTTTCCGTTACGTTCAATCAATTAGGATCGCTCCTCGGCGGAATCGGCTTGATCGTCGCGTGCATCGTGATGTTTATTATCGTGTTTATTAACATTGTGAATCGCCGGCGATCAATCGGGATCTTGCAGGCTATCGGCATTCGCTCCCTCGGTATCGAGCTGGCCTATATCGCGCAGGCCGTCCTGTACACTCTCGCGGGATCCATGCTCGGCGTGATCCTCGTGTTCGGTTTTCTCCAGCCCTATTTCCTTAATCATCCGCTTGATTTCCCGTTCAGCAACGGCGTTCTCTCCGTTACGCTCGCGGGTGCCGCGGCGCGGATAGTCATTCTCGCGGCCGCCATCATGATCGCCAGCTATGTGCCGGCGCGGCTCATCATGCGTCAAGAAATTGTCGATGCGATCTTAGGTCGCTGACGCCTATGCTCGAAGCCCGCAATCTTAAAAAGCAGTTTCTTTCAGGAGAAGAATCGTTTGTTCTTTATGAACGGCTCGATCTCACCGTGAGAGAGGGCGAATTCGTCATTCTCACCGGCCGCTCGGGGAGCGGGAAGTCAACGCTCCTCTATCAGCTCGGGCTTCTCGATACGCCGGCCGAGGGTGATGTAATAGTCGACGGGGCGTACACGCGCGGGCTCTCGCGTACGGCGCGTACGGATCTTCGTCTCGATCATTTCGGCTACGTGTTCCAAGACTATGGTCTTATGCCGGAGCTCTCGGCGCTTGATAACGTACTCCTTACCTTTGTCATGCGCGGCGAACCCATGGCGGCGGCGCGCGAGAAAGCGACCGCCGCGCTCGATCGGGTAGGTCTTGCGGATCGCCTATCGTCCAAGCCTTCGCAATTGTCCGGCGGCCAGCAGCAGCGGGTATCGATCGCCCGAGCCATCGCCCACGCGCCTCGGTACGTGCTCGCCGACGAACCGACGGCGAATCTCGACAGCGCCAGCGCGAAACGCGTACTCGACTTATTCGGCGATATCCATCGAACGGGATCAATCGTCATTATGGTTACGCATGAACTCGAGTCGTTGCGTCTCGCCGATCATGTCTATGAACTTCATGACGGAGTTTTGCGCGAGATGACCCGCGACGGACAATCCCCGAACGAGAAGCCGACGGGCGTCAATCTCGACCCCCATAGTCTATAATGAGAAGCTAATGAACCGTCTTGTTATCGCGGGCGTACTCGCAGTGATCGTTCTTACGGGTGCGGCGGCGTATATGATTTCCGGACAGGGAAGCGAGTCGGCGCTCGCGAGTGTTCCGGTAACGTATCGAGATCTCACGGCGCGCGTGCGGATCTCGGGCACGACGGAAGCGCAGCGGTCGGTGGATCTCTCGTTTCGAAATGACGGCATCGTGGGGATCGTTCCGGTGGCCGTCGGCGATACGGTCGCGACCGGCACCCTGCTCGCGGCGCTTCAAAAGGCGATCTTGCAAGATCAGATTGACCAGGCTATGGCGGCGCTCCAAGCCCAAAAAGCCAACCTTCAGAATCTCTTGAACGGCACGCGGCGGGACCAGGTGGCGATTACCCAAGCTCAGCTTGACAGCAGTCAGTCAGGGCTTAAAAGCGCGAATCAGGAGCTCTTGAGTTCGCTCCGAAACGCGCAGGGCACGGCCGATATCGCGGTACGCATGACGATCGATCAGTTTATTCAAAATCCTTCATTGGCGAGCTCAGTCCTCACGATTCCTGTCGTGAGCAGTGCTGTCGGGGCCTCAGTGCTCACCGAGCGTCAGCAAATTCAACCCGCGCTCGATACCTGGGCGTCCCGTCTCGCGAACCTTTCGGCGGCATCGGCCAATGATCTCGTTTCTGCGAGTCGAGACATGCACGCGTATCTCGACACGATCGCGGCGATTCTCGACGGCCTCACCCGCCTCCTCTCCTCCGGAAATTCTGAACAATTCGCCTCAAGCCAAACGGCCGTCGGCTCGGCGCGTTCCTCGATTATGTCCGTGCGGTCGGCGCTTACTTCGGCCGATCAGGGCGTCGCGAGCGCGCAGTCGGCCGTCGGCGTCGCTCAAAAACAACTGGCTCTCGATCAAGGCGGCTCGACCCAGTCCACGATTACGGCACAACGCGCCGCGGTGGCTTCGGCTCAGGCTCGGGTGAACGAGCTCGAAGACGCTCTCGGCGATCTGCGCATCCTCGCGCCCTTTAGCGGTACCGTCGCTTCTCTTACCGCGAAGGCGAGTGAAGCCGCGCGCGCGGGCATTCCGGAAGTCTCTCTCATCTCGAACGATCCGCTTAAAATCGAGGGATATGTTCCCGAATCGCATTACGCTGAATTAGCGGTCGGACAATCCGCCTCGATTCGTTTCATCGCGTTTCCGAACGATACGTTTCAAGGGACGATCGGCCGCATCGATCCCGTTGCCGTCCTCCAGGATCAAGTGCCGAACGTCAAGGTAACGATCTATCTCGCTTCTGCCGACGCCCGCTTGAAACCCGGACTCACCGCCACGGCGGATATTGTTACGGAACAGAAGCCCCACGCGCTCTCTGTCCCTCTCGCGGCGGTACAGGGTTTCGGCGCTTCGGCGACCGTCCTCAGAAAAGTCGCCGGCAAGGTCGAAAGCACGCCCGTAACTCTCGGGATTCAGGACAATGACGGGTACGTCGAAATCGTATCCGGATTGTCCGAGCTCGATACGGTGCTCGTCAACGAGACGAGGCAGTACCGGATCGTGCCGAATTGACCCGGAAGCGCCATGCCGATTCTGTGGATTCTCTTCTTTCTTCTCGCGAGCCTCGGGCTCGTTGAAACTTTCCGCTTATGGTGGTTCGTGAGCCGAGAAAAGCGCCCGCTCGAGAAATTCGAACGCCTCAATCCCGACGCCGCCGTTCATATCCTCTTTGTCGGCGACAGTACGGGGTGGGGGAATGGGACAAGCGATCCGCGGTACTCGGTTCCGGGAAGAATCGCCGCCGATTTTCCCGCGGTTCATCTCGAGAATGAAAGCCGCGGAGGCCGGCGTTTGCGGCAGATCGCATCGATTCTCGAGAACCGTTTGAAATCGCTCCCCGCGCCCGCTTTCGATCTGGTGGTCGTGATGGTCGGCGGCGCTGATGTGACGTACTTCACGCCCCTTTGGACCATTCCCGCTACGCTCCGCCGCGTGATCGCGCTCGCGCGCCGCTCTGGGCGAGAGGTGCTTGTCGTGAGCCCCTCGAATGCCGGGCTGGCTCCGCTCTACGCTTTTCCTCTCTCTTGGATCTATACGTGCCGCGCGCGAAAGATCAAGCGGTACTATGAGGCGGTATGCGAGGAAATGCGCGTTCCCCATACGTCGCTCTTTGTCGAGGCGGACGATCCGGTCGTCCTCGGCGGACACTTTTCTCGAGACAAAACCCATCCGAATGACGAGGGATATCGGCTTTGGTATGAGCACTTGAAAAGCGATATCCGATCTCTCCTCAGTCGCTAGCTCTCATGCCGTTTATGTCATCCGCGAACTCGTTTCTCATCCTCGTGGTAAAGTCCATCGGATCCTTTATCGTGCTGTCCGGCGCCAACCTGTTCGATACCATCGTCTTCAGCATCAATAGTATTAAGGCGGGAGATCAATCCGCACTCCCGGCATTATTTTTCATCGGTATCGAATTCTATTTGTTCTTCTTCGTATACCGCGTTTTTCGCATGATCTGGTATTTATCGCGCGAGGTGCCGTTCTTTCGAACGGCTGATCCGTATTTTTCGGCGCCGTGGCGGGGAGGGAAACGGATATTGCTTATCGGCGACAGCACGGCGTACGGCACGGGAGCGAGCCGTCCGGAAGACACGCTTGCCGGCCGGCTCGGCCGCGATTTTCCGACAGCCGAAATCGTAAATAAGGCGATAAACGGCTCGAAGGCGAAAAGCGCGCTCGAACAGCTCCGATCGACGGAGGGGCAGTTCGATCTCATTCTGATTTGCACGGGAGGCAATGATATTTGGAGCTACACGCGGCTCGCGACGCTTGAACAACATATGGACAATCTTCTTACGGAAGCCGTCGGTCGAAGCAATCATCAAGTCGTTGTACTCTTCTATCCCAATTTCGCGACAGCGGACATCTTTCCGAACCCGCTCCATTCCATCATGACGCGGCGGTCGCAGGAAGTATTTAATCTGTTTTCTCGCGTAACGAGCGCGTTCAACGTCCCGCTCATTGACCTCTTTACGACCTTTAAATCAAGAGATTTTTTCTCGGTGCGTGTCGCTGAAGATCGCGATCAATACGTCGCCGCGGACAAAATGCATCCGAACAGCGAAGGATATCGGCTCTGGTATAACCGGATGTGGCGCGAGATGGTCGAACATCGTTTTCCCTTTGTCGCGGCGCTGAAATCTCAAAACGGGGAGAGTATTCGTATGCAGTCGCTCGTGCGCCGCGAAAATTAAAAGGACCCGCATTTGTCATGGGGCCCTTTCTTCCGCGCCCTGTCTCACGGGCTGGCCGGATTCGATGATTGTTTCTTTAGTCGAGCAAGAAACTCCTCTTCGGGGTGGTCCGGATAGCGCGGTTGCGACTCGATGGTGCGCGTGCACGCTCTTGAACACGTCCCGCTTTCTCTATAGCGGGCATAGAATCCATCGATTGGACGCGCACACACCATACAGCGGTAGAGCAGTTTCTTCGCCACCGCTTCAGAAAGAACAGGGTTCCTGTTAATTTTCTTCCCCTTTCGGTCGGTTCGTTGACGGGTTTTGACGACTATAGACAGCGCAGGGCTGTCTGTTTGTACGGTACTCGACTCTAGTGAGAACGCAAGAGATAACGCACAGCCGCCCGTACGGGCGGCTGTGCGTTTATTAGGTGGAGATGTCGGGAATCGAACCCGAGTCCGAATCTGTTCAGGAAAGCGAGTCTACGGCGCGTAGTCGGCGTTATCTTTAAAGCAGGGTGCGAGGAACGCAGACGAAACCATCCCTGCCCGATCCCTTATTTAAATGTGCCGGTCGGGAAGCCGGACATCGATTCCGCAGGAGATTCCACCCATCGGCTCGACTGCAGAAACTCGGAGCCGGCGGATGTCGCGAGGCGAGTGGCCGTTAGGCGACCGCGTGCGCGAACGCGAAATCCTTCATACTGAAGTACGGGGACTTCGCGCTTGCAAGAGTGTTCTTGGCAAGTTTGATGGCTCGGTGGATTTACGTGGCATACGAGCGTGCACGGCGCCGCACGTCTTTCAAGGTACAGACCGTCAAAGCCGGTCATCCCCGACAAGAGCACAAGCGCGTTCTGCGCTTATCGGGACTACCGATGTTTCAATACGCGTGCGCGTTCGCGATCGGCATCGCGCTTTTTTAAATCTTCGCGGCGGTCGGCTTTTCCCTTGCCGCGAACGATCGCGATTCGCGCTTTTACGAATCTATTTTTAGTATACACCTCAAGTGGAATAATTGTCAATCCTCTCTTCGCTTCTTCCTGCGCCAAGGTCGCGATTTCTTTCTTAGTAAGGAGAAGGCGGCGCGGACGCTCGGCGTCATAACTCTTCGCGATATTCGCCGTTTGGTAGGGCGGGATGGTCATGCCCACGATATACGCCTCGCCGCCGCGCACCACGACCCGCGCGCCATCAAGCGATCCTTGCTTATTCCGCAACGACTTCACCTCGTCGCCCATAAGCTCAAGTCCGGCTGAGAAGGTCTCGATCGGTTGGAATTTGAGCAATGCCTTCTTGTATTCGACGAGCGTCATACGGTGCAGTATACTCGGTTTTATGACAAGCGGAGCGCCCAAGAAGCCAAAGGGACCGCCGGGTAACCGGCCGGGGAAGAAGCCCGCGCCCCGCACAGGGTGGCGCGGCCTTTTCGGCGGGCCGTCGTTCTTCGGAAATCTCGCGACCACCATTCTCATCTTTCTCTTACTGATGAGCGGCTACTCGCTCGTTATGAATACGATCAAGCCGAGTAATGAGATCCCGCTCTCGACGGTCGCGGCGGATGTCGCTCTAGGAAAGGTGAGTTCGATCTCAGTGAGCGGCGATTCGCTCGAAGTGGTCTATGCCGACAAGACCGAGAAGACCTCCCGCAAGGATCCCTCGACCGGGCTTCCCGAGACGCTCGCGACGTACGGCGTGACGCCCGCCGAGCTTGCGAAGGTCGCGATCACCATCCAAGGACAATCAGGATTCGAGTTCTGGCTCCTCACGCTCGGGCCGATTCTGATACCGATCCTTTTTATCGCGTTTCTTTTCTGGTTTCTCTCGAGGCAGGTAAAGGGCGCGGGGATGCAGGCATTTACCTTCGGCCAATCGAAGGCGCGCATCACTGACCCGGCAGACGTGAATCAGCGCGTTACCTTCGCCGATGTCGCCGGCGCGCGCGAGGCGAAGGAGGAGCTTCTGGAGATCGTCGACTTTCTCAAGAGCCCGAAGAAGTTTCTCGATATCGGCGCCCGAATCCCGAAGGGCATCATTCTCATGGGTGCCCCGGGGACCGGAAAGACGCTTCTCGCGCGCGCGGTCGCGGGCGAGGCGGGCGTGCCGTTCTTCTCGATCAGCGGATCCGAGTTCGTCGAGATGTTTGTCGGCGTCGGCGCCAGCCGCGTGCGCGACTTGTTCCAGATGGCGAAGAAGGCCGCTCCGGCGATTATCTTCGTTGACGAGATCGACGCGGTCGGGCGCGTGCGCGGTACCGGCGTCGGCGGCGGCAATGACGAGCGCGAGCAGACGCTCAACCAAATCTTGGTCGAGATGGACGGCTTCGAGCCGACGGAGAAGGTGGTAGTGATGGCGGCAACCAACCGGCCGGATGTTCTCGACCCGGCGCTTCTGCGCCCCGGGCGCTTTGACCGCCGCGTGACGATCGATCTCCCTGATCGCCGCGATCGCGAGGATATTTTGAAGATTCACGCGCGCGCGAAGCCTCTTGGCCCCGATGTCGCCCTCTCGGTCATCGCCGAGCGCACGCCCGGCTTCTCGGGCGCGGAGCTTTACTCGCTTATGAACGAAGCAGCGATTCTTGCCGCGCGCGAGAACCGCAAGGAAGTGACGCAGTACGATCTCATTCGTTCGATTGAAAAAGTGATGCTCGGCCCCGAGCGGAAATCGCACCTGCTCAGTAAGAAAGAGAAGGAGCTCACCGCCTACCACGAGGCCGGGCACGCGCTCGTCTCCTCGATTCTTCCGAACGCCGATCCGGTGCATAAGATCTCGATCATCAGCCGCGGCCGCGCCGCCGGCTACACGCTGAAGCTTCCCTTCGAGGACCGCAAGATGCAATCCAAGAAGCAGTTTCTCGACGATATCGCGGCCACGCTCGGCGGCTACGTCGCCGAGGAGATGCTCTTCGACGACGTTACGACCGGGCCCTCTAACGACCTGATGGTCATCACCGCGCTCGCGCGCGAGATGGTAACGCGCTACGGAATGAGCGATGTCTTGGGGCCGATCGCGTTTGGCGAGCGCCAGCTCGGCAACGAGCCGTACTCGGAGCAGGTGGCGGCGCAAATCGACGCCGAAGTCGCGCGCATCATCTCCGACGCCAAGGCGCGCGCGAAGAGCGTGCTTATCGAGCATCGCTCCGCTCTCGACGCGATCGCGAAAGAGCTCGTTGAAAAGGAGACGATCGAACGCGCCGACTTCGAGAAGCTGCTTATTGCGAACGGCATCACGCCAAAGAAACAGGACGAAGAGGGGATCGTCATCGCGCCCCTCATCGACAGCGCCACCGGGAGCGACGTTATATAAAAATATAAAAAATCCCCACCGGGCTACAGATATCGCGAAGCAGAGCAACGCGACGCCCATAGCCCCGTAGGGACTTTCTCTCTGACCAACCAACCAGTTTTCAAGTTACTCCCCGTCTTCGCGGGGAGGAGTGGGTGGCGAGGAGACATATATCGCTCGGCTCGCCAGCTGCTTCTCCTAACGAAATGGTCGGTCTGGACCCTATAGTTCTATACTAGCATACCGTGTCTATTTTGTCAAGACCCCCGTAATGGCTCAAACGCTTTGACTCGAACCAAGAATCGCAGTGGGCGTGCCTGGACTCGAACCAGGAACCGCAGAGGTATAAGCTCTGTGCTCTAACCATTGAGCTACACGCCCTTATTTTCACATTCCTTATTTTCACTTTCCTTCGCTTGCCGTACGCTCTCTACTCTAGCCAACTGAGCTGCGGGCGGGAACATTCGTAACTGTACCGCACGACTACTCCAAATGCATCTCGGCGCTCGCCGCGCTGACGCGCGCGGCGAGCGCCGGGTGGCGTGAGAGCTCGGGATCCTCGGCGACCAGCCGCGCGGCCTCGCTTCTCGCGGCCTCGACGAGCTTCATATTCTGAAGCGCCTCCATCGCGATGTCCGAGACGCCCCACTGGCGGCCGCCTATAAGCTCGCCGGCGCCGCGGAGCGCGAGATCGTATTCGGCGAGCTCGAAGCCGTTCTTCGCGTTTGCGAAGGCCTTCATCCTCTCGCGCGTCGTCTCGCCCATAGTTTCAGGGAGAGCGAAGCAGTAGCTCTGATGCGTCGAGCGGATCACTCGGCCGCGTAGCTGATGGAGTTGCGCTAAGCCGAAGCGCTCGGCGCCCTCGACGAGGATCACGGTCGCGTTCGGGACGTTCACTCCCACTTCAACGACTGACGTCGCGACGAGAATATCTATTGCGCCCGTCGCGAAGCTCTGCATGGTCTCCTCCTTTTCTCCCGGTGTCATCTTGCTGTGCAATACACCGATCTCTGAGTCGGGAAACACCTCTCTGGAGAGCCGCGCGGCCTCCGCCTTCACCGACTTGGCTTGGAGCGCGAGCTCTCTTGCGGGATCGGGCTCGTCAATGCGAGGGCAGATTACATAGGCTTGATGTCTGGCGGCGAGCTCGGAGCGCACGCGCGCGTACGCCCGCTCGCGCTCTTTTGGTCCGAGGATCTCCGTCATGACGGATTTTCGTCCCGCCGGCATCTCGTCGAGAAGCGTGAGATCGAGATCACCGTAGAGCGTGAGCGCGAGCGTGCGCGGGATGGGAGTCGCGGTCATCGAGAGAAGGTGCGGAGCAATGGAGCTCTTGGTCGCGAGCCGCTGGCGATGGATCGTCCCGAAGCGATGCTGTTCGTCGATGATCGCGTAGGCGAGATATTTAAAGACGAGCGACTTCTCGACGAGCGCGTGCGTGCCGATCACGATCGGTATCTCGCCGTTCGCCACCATCTTTTTAAACGCCGCTCTCGAGAGTTTCGCCGACTCTTCGTAGCGTACGCGCGAGGGGAACTTGCGGCACTCGCTTCCGGTAATAAGCCCGATTGGAATCGGATGATCTTTAAAATACGAAACAAAGGTCGAGAAGTGCTGTTTCGCGAGGATCTCGGTCGGGCAGAGATACGCGGTCTGCAGGGTTCCCGCGATGCGGCCCTTCGGGAGCGAGGTTGCGACGAGATACGCGGTCGCGGCGGCAACGGCGGTCTTGCCGCTCCCGACGTCGCCCTCAAGAAGGCGGAGCATCGGGTGCGTCTTTTCAAAATCGCTTACGATCGCGTCGATGGCGCGCTTCTGCGCCGCTGTCGCCGGAAAAGGGAAGGAGGCGATGAAACTCGCGAGTTTCTCCCGATCGACCGAGACGGGGAGCGCCTCTTCGCGCAGGAGCGCGTTCCGCCGCCGTTGCATGACCACCTGAAGCGCGAATACTTCTTCAAAGGCGAACCGCTTGCGCGCCGCATCCGCATCCCCGCTCTTTTGCGGCGTGTGGATGAAGACGAGCGCGGTCGAAAGCGAGGGGAGGTTATAGCGCGCGAGCATGCTTGGCGGAAGCGGATCGTCGAGCGTCTCATGCGCGCGCGCCTCGAATGCTCTCTTCAGAGCGTGGAAAAACCAGAGCGATGAGATTCCTTGGCTTTCCGGGTACATCGGATATAAGAATCGGTCTTGCATCAAGCCCGTTCCTTGATGAAAGAGCGAACCGTGCGCTTCATCGGGAATCGCCGAATATCGCTTAATCTCAGGATTTGCCAGATACATTTTCGCTCCCGTTCCCGCCACTCTTCCGTTCACCCGTACCGTCATCCCGTCGTGGAGCGTCTTCGCGATATACGGCTGGCTGAACCACATCATTTTTATTTTCCCCGACGCGTCTTCAAGCCACGCTTCCGCTACCGGCCGCCGGCTCTTCCATGTTTTGCGGATATCGGGCTTGCGCACCGTTCCGTAGAGCGCGGCCTCAGCTCCCGCCGTCACTCCGGCGATCGCGGCCGGAGGCCCGGAGCTTTCGTAACGCGAAGGAAAGTGATAGAGAAGATCGCGGATGGTGCGGATCCCGAGCTTGGTAAGCGCGCGCTTCTGATCGCTTCGTAGACGGGTAAAATGCTTCTCGATCGCATCGGAGGCGTGCATGCCATCCAGTATACTCGCTACGGCGCGGCCTCACCGCTTCACGAGCGGACGCGGCATGGTATAGTCGAGTCGATGGATAAAAAAATAGTAACTGCCTTTATGAAGCAGGGCGCGCGGATCGAGACTCGGGCTCGCGTGCCGCTTAAAGAGAAGAAGGACTTTTCACTCTGGTACACCCCGGGCGTGGGCGCCGCTTCGACTCATCTCGCGAAACACCCAAAGGATGCGCGCAACATGTCAGTGAAGAAGAATAGCGTCGCGGTCATCTCCGACGGATCGGCGGTCCTCGGTCTTGGCAATATCGGCCCCTACGGCGCTCTCCCCGTGATGGAAGGGAAGGCGCTCATTTTCAAAAGCCGAGCCGATATCGACGCGTGGCCGATCGTGCTCTCGACTCAGGATCCAGACGAGATCGTCCGCACCGTACAGGCGATCGCGCCGGCGTTCGGCGGAATTAATCTTGAAGATATCGCCGCTCCGCAGTGTTTCGACATCGAGAAGCGGCTCGTAGAATCTCTCGATATTCCGGTGATGCACGACGATCAGCACGGCACGGCGATCGTCGTCCTGGCCGGACTCATGAATGCCGCGAGAGTCGTGAAGAAGGATCTGAAGAGATTAAAGATCGTCATCAGCGGCGCCGGAGCGGCCGGTACGGCGGTCGCGAAGCTGCTTCTTACCGCCGGCGCGAAAGACATCATCCTCCTCGATCGAAAGGGCGCGATCTTCAAGGGGCGCGACGGTCTTAGCGCGCACAAGGCCGAACTCGCCGAGCTCACCAACCCTCGCGGGGAGGCTGGCGGTCTTGAGGAAGCGATGCGCGGCGCGGACGCCTTTATCGGCGTATCGGGCGGAGGCCTTCTCCATGCCGATCATATCGCTCGGATGGCGCCGAGAGCGATCGTCTTCGCCCTCGCGAACCCTGATCCGGAGATTCTGCCCGAAGCGGCGAAGAAGGCCGGCGCGGCGGTCGTCGCCACCGGACGGTCCGATTTCCCAAATCAGATTAATAACGCGCTCGTGTTCCCGGGCATCTTCCGCGGCGCGCTCGACAAGGGCGTGAAGAAGATTACGGATCCGATGAAATTGCGCGCGGCGAAAGCTCTCGCCGCGCTCGTCGCGCGCCCGACAAAGGAGCGCATCATCCCCGACATCCTGCATCCCCGTATCGTGAAGACAGTAGCCGAAGCAATGTAGGATAATCGTCTCTTGGGGATAAGTCTCAAGAAGGGAGATAGGAGGCTGTACGCTATGGATATATGAGACCCAGACTCTTTGTTTCGTCCGTGTTTCCTCTCTTGTTTTTCTTTGCCGGATTACCCGTAGCGTTCGGGCAAACAAGCGTGTCAAGCGCGTCGAGTACGACAGCAGTGCCTGTACCTCCTCCGTGGTGGCTCTCCGGTCAAGTCGGACGCCCCGAAGGGGCCGTGAGTTGTTTTGATTATTATCGCTTCGGGAGCGTGTCCGTAAACGCGGTTATAAAGGATGCGACGGTGAAGGCGGGTGAGTCGCTTCCAGTCTCGGGCGCGATCGTAAACAACAACAGCTATCCGATAGTGGACGGCCAGCTCTACGTTAAGATTTTCAAAAAGGATTCCCGCAGTGACGCCTCAATCCGTTTGAACGGATATCCGGTCGTCGATTTCTTTTTGGCCAAGGACAACGTATCCATCGCCTCGAAAGGAAGCACGGACCTCTCATTTTCTTGGAAAGCGCCCGAAGGCGCGTCGGGAAACTACTACATGGCCTTTTATTTCACCTCGGATTATCGATTCAATCTTCTCGGGCTCTCCTTCACCGACGACGTAACGGGGAATAAGGACGACTTCCGCGTCATCGGATCCGCAAATTCCTCCGCGCCGGTCGCTTTCGACAAGGACGCCATTACGCTGAACGGAAAGAGCTTTAATCCCGTCACCTTCCTCCCGCATTTCTCTCAAACGGACCCTGTCTCGCTTGGCGTGACGCTCGTGAATCCGACAGACGCCTCAAAGACGGTATCAGTCTCGTACGTAACATCGAAGTGGGACGGCCTCCTAGACGAAAATCGCGTAAAGACCGACACGGTAAACGTGACGCTCGCTCCGAAAGAGCGCAAGAAACTTTCCTACGCCATTCCGACCGTCGCCACTTCCGTGACTTACACGACTGCGACGGTTACCGACGGCGACGCGAAGTCGATTATCTTTACTCGTTTTGTTCGCGACAGTTTCCCCGATATCCGCCTCAATTTCCCCGCTGTCACAGGGTATCCGCTCATGAGCGGGACCCCCGTAACGCTCTTCTCCTGCGTTCACGCGGAGTCAATGCCGGTCGTGAACGACAATACGCTTACGCTCACGCTGAAAGACGAAAACGGCAATACGCTCCATACTTACACCTATACCGGAGACGTAACGGGCGACATGATGGGAGTGAAGGACAGCTATACGCCGGCGAAGGATCTCACCTCTTTCTCGCTTACCGCCTCGCTCGCTCACGCGGGGGCCCGGGTGGAAGAGGTAACGGTGAAGTACGCATGCACCGACATTGACCCCGCTACTTGCCCAGGATCTTCCCCCGGAGGCTTGTTCCAGCTCTCTCTCACCAGCCCTACGACCGCCTCAATCTTCATTCTCGTCATACTTCTTGTTGGGATAAGCGTACTCTTCTTTATCCGTTCGAGAAGAAAACCAAAAAACTCCCCCTTTACTATTCCTAACGAATAACAATGAAGCGACTCACCCTTTCATTCTCAACCGCAACGATTACTGCAATTACCGTCATAAGTGCAGTACCACTCACTGCACTCGCCGCGTCGACGAGCTGGCCAACTGTTATAAGTAACGGTCTTGTCGCGCCGGTCTTGGGTACACAAATGACATGTTCCAACCCCGCCCCTGGTACAGGGTGGTGCGATCCAGATTCTGTGAGCTTGAAGATTAAAGAAATGTGGGTGCCCTCTACGTATTTGAGCAATAATATATCCGTATCAGTAAGCCGTTACGCGACCATAATTAACACGACAAACGGACAATCAGGCGACGCTCCCGCGATAAAAGTGGGCGACTCTATCACCTTTTCTCCTCAACAAAGCGGCACGGATATCGTTTGGAATGGGACAGGGGGCGCTATGGACACGCCGTATGGCGTATGGGGTTCTGGAGGATCGATACCGTGCGATGCTACAACTCAAGTGAGCTACAATACCGCCGGGGGCGGGAATTACACGGCTCAGTATTGGGGTTATGCGCAACCTTATATAATACCTGGAACTCCCGTCTTAGATACGTCCGGCTCTACGGCAAGTCTCTCTTGCACGGGTCTCACGTGTTCCGTAACGAGCCCGGGCACGATACAAGCGAGGCTCACCTGGCCGGCGACAACCGGAGCGTTTAATGCCGCATATACGAAGACAGGACAACTTAATTACTCTGCCGATAACTTGCCAAATGCAAATTGCGGGCAAACAGGAGGAATGATTGATAATACCAATACTTCTTCGTGGCTGTTAGTCGGAACGTTTTATGGAAGTACAGATAACCCAATTCCTCCACCTCCTCACCCGTCACCCTATGTCATTAATGTTCCTTCCCAATCGGTTTCATTCACCGTCAATGTCGTCGGCGTGAGAATTCAGTTCAGTCTCGTCGATTTTTTGAAAAAGCTTTTTACGAGCGCCCCGTCATTTATAGGGTAGACTGTAGAGATGCGTAAGAAGCACGGATGGTATGAAGCGCTCGTGATGCTTCCGGATCGGCTGTACCCCTTTCAGACCGAAGTGGGAGGAAGGCTCGTGCGCGGTGTCCGATCCTATAACGCGCGGCTCGCGCGCTATGAGCGCGAGCATGGTCCCGGCCGCTATGGATACGGGCTCGAGGCCTATCGCCAGCTCTTTCACTTAACCGGTTCGATTCTCTTCCTCGCCATCGCGGCGTATCTCTCGCAGACGTTCTTTAGCTCGACGGGAGCCATTTACGTATTTCTTGCCATCGCGGTTCTCTTTATTTCCTTTCAAGAATTCTATCTTCATCGCCGCATGTACCAACAGCTCTGGAAGAAGGGAATCATCGACTGGCTCGCCTGGTGCCTCCCATTCGGCATCTATCTTTTCTCTCACTTCCGCTAGAAACGTTCCGTGGTATCATTAATTTATGACTACCACAACCATCGTGCTCATCGTCCTAGCCATCGCCGTGCTCTGGGTTATCTTCGTTTACAACCGCCTCGTTACCCAGGTCAACCAGGCCAAGGAGGCGTGGTCTGACATCAATGTCCAGCTGAAGCGCCGCTACGATCTTATCCCGAATCTCGTCGAAACGGTCAAGGGATACGCCGCGCACGAATCGGCGGCCTTCGAGAACGTGACGAAGGCGCGCGCCGCGGCAATGGGCGCCGGCAGTGCCGCTCCCGCGGCGCAGGCCGCCGCCGAGAATCAGCTCTCCGGAGCCCTCAAGACGCTCTTCGCCGTCTCGGAGGCCTACCCGGATCTGAAGGCGAATCAGAATTTCCTCCAGCTCCAGCAGGAGCTCGGCGACACCGAGGATAAGATTCAGGCCGCACGCCGCTTCTACAACACGACCGTGATGGCGCTCAATACGTCGGAACAGGTGTTTCCTGGGAGCCTCATCGCCTCGCTGTTCGGTTTCAAGCCGATGGATCTCTTCGAACTCTCCTCAGCCGCCGAGTCCGAGCCGGTCAAGGTTCAATTCTAGCCGGATATGGAGTGGCCAAAGACCTTTCGGCCATCCGGTTCGTCCGGAGAACGGGAGGCGCGGGCGAATGAAGCCGAGCTCGCCAGACGAAACGATCAGCTGGATCTCGAAAACGCTCTGCGCGACGAGCATATCAGGCTTCAAGACGAACGGCACAGTGCAGAAATAGCGGCATTCGGTTTCGACGCGCTTACGGGAGCGATGACGCTGAGGTCATTTGAAGAATCGCTTGCCGAGGAGCTCGGGCATATCCGCGGAGAGATCCCCGGCAAGCGCAGTGGGGAATCGTCGCACCAGAAGGTGGCGGTGCTCTTCATCGACCTCGACAATTTCAAACAAGCGAATGACAATTTCGGACATGCGGCCGGAGACGATGTCCTGAAGGCGGCGGCGAAGGTGTGTATGGGTTCGGTGCGCCACGAAACGGACAAAGTCGGCCGGAAGGGGGGAGATGAATTCGTCGTGATGCTCCCCGGAGCCGACCAAGAGATAGCGACGCAGGTAGCAGGCACGATTCTCGACGGTCTGCGCGCGGATCCGGTCTTAAGTCGCCATGATATTACGGCAAGTATCGGGGTAAGCACCTCGGCAGTCTCGGCCAATCTGCAGGAGCTTATGAACTCGGCTGATCAGGCGATGTATCGAGCGAAGAAAGCGGGGCGTAATCAAGTTTCCGTATGAATCTCTACCAACAGCGTTCGGCGAATGTCGCGAAGACGTGGATGCTCATCGCGGGATTTCTCATCGTCGTCGCCGTCATAGGCTACGCTGTCTCGTGGTACTATCGTGACCCGCTCATCCTCTATGCCGCGATTATCGCGGCTATCGCGACGAACTTCTACGCGTACTGGGCGTCCGATACGCTGGTGCTCTCCCTGAATCGCGCGCGGCCAGCGACCCGGGAAGAATTTTTTGATTTTTATACCGTAGCCGAGAACCTCGCGATCACCGCCGGACTGCCGGTGCCGAGACTCTATGTGATCGACGATCCGGCGCCGAACGCCTTCGCGACCGGACGCGACGAGCGCCACGCGGTCGTCTGCGCGACGACCGGACTCCTCTCGATGATGACGCGCCCCGAGCTCGAGGGCGTCATCGCTCACGAACTCTCGCATATTAAAAATCGAGACATTCTCTTGATGACGGTCGCGGTGGTGCTCGCCGGATTCGTCGCGATCGTAGCGGATCTCTTTCTCCGCATGTCGTTTTGGGGCGGCGGCAAGCGCGACGATCGAGAGGGCGGAAACGCCATTCTCATGATTCTCGCTGTCGTCGCGATTATTCTCGCTCCGCTTGCGGCGAAGCTGATCGAGCTCGCCGTCTCGCGCCGGCGCGAGTATCTCGCGGACGCTTCCGGCGCGCTCCTTACGCGCTATCCCGAGGGGCTCGCGTCCGCGCTTCAAAAAATCGGCAATTATACCGAGCCGATGAGAAGCGCGAATCTCGCGACGGCGCACCTCTTTATCGGCGATCCGTACGGCGCAAGCAAGGATAAGAGCGGCAGTTTTATCGAAAAATTATTCTCCACCCACCCGCCCATTCCGGATCGCATCAAGGCGCTTCTGTCGCCGGCCGCGTAAGCGATGAAGCGTCCCGCGTCTCACTTGAGAAAAGGGCGATCATAGCGCAGTATATACCCACGGAGGGTTCGCATAGCGGTCTAGTGCGCACGCTTGGAAAGCGTGTGTAGGGAAACCTACCGTGGGTTCGAATCCCACACCCTCCGCCAGATGTCCAAGTTTGAAAAGACAGCCGCCGCTTGCGGCATAGCCTACTTACTCCTCGTTATTGACGAAGGTATAAGTCGCGCGCGAGAGATCGGCGATAAATCTGCTCAGCGAGAGCTCGTCCTTCCCCTCAGTCATGATGCACAGGAGGTACGGCCGCGAAGGGTGGTAGATGATGCCGCAGTCCGAGAGCTCGATGCCGCTCGCCGTGCCGCTTGACCCGATGACGTGTTCTCCGTACTTGTGAGCGACGCGGACCGAACTCGGCACTCCCGAGACGAGCCCGTCGGTGAAAGACGCATCCGCGAGAAATTGGAGAATCTGATTGCTGTTCTCCCATGAAATGTTGTATGTTCCGTAATACAGCGCGCGAAGGAAGTGCGAATACTCTCTCGGCGAGATCGTGTAGCCGGCCGAGTCGGTATCGTCCGGCTTTGGGATAGAAAGGCCGGTGTAAACTTCATCAAGAATCGATTGATCGATTGAAGAGAGAAGAAGATCCTTCGCCGAATTATCCGAGCTTGAGAGCATGAGCTTCAGCAAATGGGGGATGGTATAGCTTTGCCCTACCGAAAGCGCGATCGGCGGCGCGAACGGAAACGCCGCGTTGATATTCGCGAGATCTTGAGTATAGGTAAGCTTTTGCGAGAAATAATCGGGGTTGACGGCGGCCTGTTTGTAGGCCGCGAGCGCGATGACGATCTTAAGCATGCTCGCCGGATCGTATTGCTCGTTTTCATTCACCCCGATCCACGACGCATCAGTAAGGTCGCGATAATAATATGAATACTCGACGGGTGTTCCGCCCGGCTCTTCTTTGGCAATGTTCTCGATTTGGCTCTTGAGCGGAGCGAGCTTGTCCGCGTTATACGAAGCGGGGGTCTGGATTCCGATCAGCGGCCGTATAAGAGGATACGCGCTTTTAGTCTCAAGTATGAGAGAAAAGGGAACCTCGGGAACTAAGAGCCATTTCGCTACGCCAATACCGAGGAGGATGCCTGTGGCAGTGAGGCCGATCCCAAGCGCGAAGAGCCGCCGCGGATGCCGCGCCGCCGATAGAAACCATCCTCGGAAATGAGCGTGGAACATACTGCCTACAATACGATAGGGTCTTGTTTCCCGCCAGTCGTTCTGAGGCGTTCCGCTATTTGCATTGCTACTCCCGCGAGACCGGAATAGGAAAACGCCGGACTTCACTCCGGCGTTTGTATGTCTGGCGGCGCTACGGCTCGGCCGTATTGTCTGTTTCGATTATGATCCGTTGCAATTCTTGTTTTGAGGGCGGTTCGACGAACTTCCGCCCGTTTATCCAGATCGTTCGTTGGCACGAAGGCGGCGGCCTGCTCGAGAGAAGCCGCGAAAGCAATTGCATGTTCGCGACAAGCATGTGGCCGTTGCAGAACCCCGGCGCGTAACGGGTGACGGTCCCGTTCTTATTCCGTTTTTCGTGCTTGTCCCGCTCCTCAGGCCATTTCTTCTGAAACTCGATTATCGTAACGCTCTCCGTAAGCGATTTTCGGCGGATATGCTCGTTAGTCATGCGCGCTCCTGTCCGTTGATTTCCACGCCCGCAAACCATTTTGCGGCTGAGGGCACTATACCACGGTATACTCTCTCCATGCATCTTTCTCGGCAAGGGAAGCTGATACGCACCGATATTTGGCGGGAAGGGAAGTGGCTTGACCTCTGGAGCGTCGTCCATCTCCTTTCAGGCGCCTCGATCGGCTTCGCGTTCTATTTCTTGTCTCTTAACTCGGCCGTCGTAGTGACGGCCGTATTTCTCGGGCTTATCGGGTATGAAATATGGGAAAAGGCCGTACAGATCGAGGAGGTGCCGACGAATCGGATACTGGACGTGATAGTCGGCGTACTGAGCTTTTTGCCCGTCTACTACGTCATTGCGCCGAGGCTTTCCTCGACGGCATTGATCTTGGTATTCGGATTCGTGCTCACCGCAGACACGGTCATGAGCGTTTTCGGCTGGATCGCTTCGCGCAAGGCAGTGGTGCTCGAGACGCGGCTTCGGGAGCGCGCGATACGCCGCCGCGCGCGCCGTCTCAAGCGAGAATCGCTCCTCCGGTCTTCGATCTAATGCCATGGAACCATCGCCGCGCTCTCATTTCTACGCGATTGCCGCGCTTCTCGTGTTCGCGGGACTTTCTTTCTATAAGACATCATCTTTCATTTCAGGACCAATGGCGATTGCCGAGTTTGGCGGTGTGTCCTTGAATATCGAATACGCGACTACAAGCGCGGCACTCGAGCTCGGGCTCGGCGGCCGCACTCGCATCCCTGATGATTACGGGATGCTGTTCGTATTTCCGCGAGACGACAAGTATGGCTTCTGGATGAAGGACATGCTCGTACCGATCGATATATTCTGGATCAACGCTCAAGGACACGTTGTCTTTATTGCTCAAAATGTCGCGACATCGACCTACCCAAGTATTTTTTATCCGACAATACCAGCCCGTTATGTCCTTGAAACAACCGCCGGATTCGCCCGAGTTCACGGTATTGCGACAGGAACTCCGCTTCAGTTGAAATATTTTCCAAGCGTTACGGAATGACGCTGTCCACAATAGCGTTTCGCACATCGAGGAGTACACTTTAACTCAACTACATCGTTGCACCGGATTATTCATTATCTTTCCGCCATAAAAATATGTCTAAAACCGCCAAATCCCCTCTTCATTCCAAGACCCTCGCCGTGCGCACGCCGAAAGCGGCAGAAAAAACGATTTCAAAAGAAACGCTGCGCTATCGAGAACTCATTCCGCAGGTGGAGAAGCGCGATGGACGATTGGTGGCCTTTGACTTCGACAAGATCGCGACGGCGGTGTGGAAAGCGATGAACGAGGCAGGTGAAGGGGGACAGGAAGACGCGGTCTTGATAGCGCATCAGGTAGCCGGCGAGCTCGCGCGTTTCGCCAAGAAATACAAGAGCTTCCTGCCCACCGTCGAGGGCATGCAGGACTCAGTCGAGAAATACCTTATATTGAATGATTATGTGAAGACGGCGAAAGCCTACATCCTCTATCGCGACAAGCGCGCCCAGCTGCGCGCCGCGCACGTAGATATTCCAGAGCGCGTCAAGAAGCTCGCTGAAGAGAGCAAGAAATATTTCAAAGATAATATTCTCGGCGAGTTTGTCTATCTCCGCACCTATGCGAAATGGATTCCTGAAGAAGGACGCCGGGAAACATGGGTTGAGACGGTCGATCGTTATATGAGTTTTATGCGCGAGAACTTGGGTGATAAGCTTACGCAAAAAGAATACGCCGAAGTTCAGACGGGCATCTTAAAGCAGGAAGTGATGCCGTCGATGCGGCTCATGCAGTTTTCCGGCGAGGCCGCGCGGCGCTGTAATACGTGCGCGTATAATTGCACTTTCATCGCGCCGTCGTCGCTTAAGGATTTTTCCGAAATTATGTATCTCTCGATGCAGGGCTGTGGCGTCGGTTTCGCCGTAGAAAGCCAGAATGTCGAACAGCTCCCGCAGATCAAGAAGCAGACGGGAGTAAAGCTGCCAACGCACGTCATCGGCGATTCAAAAGAAGGGTGGTGCGACGCGCTCACGCTCGGTATCGAGACGTGGTACGCCGGCAAGGATATCACGTTTGATGCCTCCCAAGTCCGGCCAGCCGGAGCGCGGCTCAAGACCATGGGCGGGAAGGCGAGCGGTCCCGAGCCGCTTCTCTCGCTCATCGCTTTTGCCCGCGATCGGATTATGGCGCGCCAGGGGCGCCGCCTGCGCGCGATCGATGTCCACGACATCATCTGCAAGATCGGCGAGTGCGTGGTTGCGGGCGGCGTGCGCCGTACGGCGATGATCTCGCTCTCGGACCTTGACGATACTGACATGCGCGACGCGAAGAAAGGCCAGTTCTATATGACCGATCCGCATCGTTCGGTCGCAAACAATTCCGCCGTCTACGAGGCACCGCCGACGAATGCCGAGCTGATGGACGAGTGGGTCGCGCTCATGAAGAGCGGGAGCGGCGAGCGGGGCATCTTCAATCGCGGATCGCTCGGCGTTACCTTTCCGAAGCGCCGCACCGATTATTTTAAGAAGATCGGTTTCATCGGCGAGGATGGAGTCGTCCGCGGATCGATCGGCACGAATCCGTGCGCCGAAATCATTCTTCAATCAAAGCAGTTTTGCAATCTCTCCGAAGTGATCGCCCGCGCGGCTGACACCGAAGCGTCGCTCGTGCGCAAGACGCGCCTCGCCGCCATCCTCGGCACCTATCAATCGACGCTGACGAAGTTCAATTACATCTCGCAGGATTGGACCGATCACTGCCGCGCCGAACGCCTTCTCGGCGTTTCAGTAACGGGGCAGTGGGACTCGCCGGTTGCGCGAGAGCCCGAGGTGATGCGCAAGCTCCGCGATACCGCTGTGAAGACGAATGCCGCCTATGCGAAGCGTTTCGGAGTGGAGCCGTCGATGGCGGTTACCGCCGTAAAACCTTCAGGCACGGTCTCGCAGACTTTTAATTGCGCCTCGGGCATTCATCCGCGCCACGCGCCTTATTACATCCGTCGCGTGCGCATCAGCGCGACCGACTCGCTCTTTAAGATGATGCGCGATCAGGGAGTGCAGTATTATCCGGAAGTGGGGCAGTCGATGGATCAGGCAAATACCTACGTCTTTGAATTTCCGATTAAGGCGCCCGACCACTCGAAGGGGGCGCGTTTCAAGGATAATCTCTCCGCGCTTGAACAACTCGATTACTGGAAGCGGGTGAAGCTCAACTTCACCGAGCACAATCCTTCGGCGACTATCTCTGTCGGCTCGAGCGAGTGGATCGGCGTTGTCGACTGGATCCAGAAGAACTGGGATATTATCGGAGGTCTTTCGTTCCTCCCGCGTTCTGAACACGTGTACCGCCTTGCGCCGTACGAAGCGATTACCAAAGAGGAGTATGAAGAGCGTCTCGCCCGATTCCCCGAAGTGGATTATTCAAAGCTGATCGCGTACGAACGCCAGGACGAAACCGAAATGAAAAAAGAGCTTGCCTGCGCCGGAGGAACCTGCGAGATCGTTTAAGGGGCAGAGGAAAAGCCCGCGCGGGAGCGCGGGCTTTTCCATCTCTCTGACCGGATCGGTAAGCCGAGTTCTGTCGCGGGCGATCATGTATCTTGGCCCTTCGTTGCCTCGGGGCTCGAGCGGCACTTCCCTCGATTGCTCTCGGGACACGGCCTTGCATACGGGTAAGGGTTTGTTCGTTGCAAACCTGCCTCGCGGCAGGTTTATTCCACAAGGGAATTCCTTCACTTTCGATCGGGACGTTTCTGTAGTCACCTCTATCCTCGCGGACGACGGGCGTTACCCGCTACCTTTTTCCCGGGTCAAGCCCGGGAATATGCTCGGACTTTCCTCTCCAGCCGCGAAAGAGCGGTTGGAGCGATCGCCTGATCCGGTCCATGCAGAGCATATCATAATTCGGAATGTTAAAGAATATCCGTCTCGGCACGATATAGCCGAGCCTCTCGGAACCTCTTCTGCAGAGGAGCTATGCCCTCCACGGGCGGTATTTCCGCATCTAAGATGCCGTTTATCGGCGTCGCCCCGCCGTAATAGGCGCCGAGGCTTGAATACGGATATGCCGCCAGGTGTTCCTCAACGAACTGATGGTCAACGACATGGCCCGTTCTCCATCCGGGTTCGTATAAATCGGCCGGTATGCAGTGAATATAGCTGATGAGGTGCGGGTATTGTTTGAGAGATACATGGAAGGACTGAAATGGCTTAAGAAATAGATTTCCATGGCGTTCATACCGCGCATTAAAATAGAGCGTATACGCCGTTCCAACCTTCCGCATGAAGGTAGTGATACCTCCATCCGAGACTTCTCTCAGCGCTAAATGGAAATGGTTCGGCATGAGGCAAAAGGCGGCAATAGACACGATCCTTTTACCGCGAGGCATGCGCAATACCTCTTCGAATTTCCGAGTCCCGATATCGTTCCGCCGAAGAGGAAATTCGTCATTCGCCAGATACAGGATTTCTAGAAAACGCTGGTAATCCCGAACATCTTCAAATGCAATTCTCTTATCAATGCTGTAATTATAGCAATGGTACCATTCACCGACCGTAAATGGAGCATCTCTCCTCATCATTATTTATAATTTTAAAGGTGTCACCTCTTGGAGTCAAGAATATATAGAGAAATATTAGGTGACACCTAGCGGAATTATGTGGATAAACGCTTATTGACAATCGATGCACGCTATACTGACGACATTGTCAGCAAGGAATTTATATCAATCCATAACCCATAACTATGCCGCCGCAATCAACAACCGTGCGCCGCAGTTCATTAGAAAATATCAGTGTCTGGACGTTGTTCGTAACTCTCATTGCAGGCCTCATTTTCGTCATGCCTTCGGCAGTGATTGCCGCGGCAACCACGAAGACTTTCGTGCTCGGAGCCGGCGCGCTGCTTACGCTCGCGCTCTACATTCTCGCGCGCCTCTCGCGCGGCAATATTATCCTGCCGCCGATGAAGCTCGTGGCGGCGCTCTGGCTCCCAACCCTGGCGTACGGCCTTTCCGCCGCATTCGCAAACGTATCATTTAGCAATTCTCTCTGGGGTTCCGCTCTTGAAGCGGATACGTTCGGATTTATGCTTATCGCGGCGTCGCTCGGCACGCTCGCGGCATTGATAATGCGCCGCTCTGAACACTATCAGTCCTTCTTTCGCACCGGCGCCATCGTCTTTGGCGGTATCGCATTGCTCCAGACGATCATCGTGCTGATCGGACAAGTGGCGCCGAGCGCCGTCTCGCCGGCGTTCTCGATCGTCGGCTCGCTCGATGATCTTGCATATTTTATGGGACTGGGCGTTGTCGGCGCGTTGATCACTTTCCGTTTTCTCAAACTGCCGCAACGCGCGCATCGAATACTCCTCGTGAGCGGCGCGCTCGCGCTCTTCTTGCTTGCGATCGCCAATTCGACGGTCGTATGGGTGCTCGTCGCCATCGTGTCGCTCGGACTTTTTGTCGAGGCAGTGATGCAACGCGGACCGAAGTCAACGGATGCGGATCTTGAAGATGTCGTTACTATGAATGACGCTTCACCGGAAGCGGACGAAGGCGCGCATTCGCTCGTGATGCCGCTCGCCGTTCTCGCGATTTCTCTCTTCTTCTTGATCGGCGGCACGCTCGGCGGGGCGCTCGGCCAGGCGTTCCATGTCAATCAGCTGAACGTGCGCCCGTCGTGGCAGTCGACCTTTACGGTTGTCCAGAAGACGTTTGCGACATCGCCTATCTTTGGTTCCGGACCGGATACCTTTGGAGTGCAGTGGCTCAAATACCGCGACGCTTCGCTGAACGCGACTCCGTTCTGGAATATCGACTTTGTAAGCGGCATCGGTTTTATTCCATCGTCGTTTACCACCACGGGCATGGTTGGCGCGCTCGCGTGGATCGCGTTTCTCGCGCTTTTGATCGTGTTTGGTCTGCGCACGGTGATCCTTCGCGCTCCTGAAGACCAATTCGTTCGGTTCGCTTCGATCCTTTCGCTCGTGAGCGCGATCTATCTCTTCACCCTGGCGATCTTCGGCTTGCCGAACGCCGTGATCCTCGCGCTCGGATTCGTTTTCGCCGGACTCTTCGTCTCTACGACGCGGTTCGCCGCTCGCGGTCAACAGTGGGGAGTGATTTTCTCGCGGAGTCCGCGTCTCGGCTTCGTGATCGTCTTCTCGCTCACGATTCTGCTCCTCGCCTCGGTCGTCGCCGCGTACACGCTCGCCGAACACTATGTCGCGACGAATCAACTCGCGCGCGCGACCATGAGTTATGGTTCGGGTAATCTTGATGCGGCTGATCAGGAGACGCAGAGCGCGATCGCCTTTGCGCCGAACCCGACCGCGTATCAGGTGCAGGCGGGTATTGCGATGGCGCGATTGGGGCAAATCGTCGGTTCGTCGACCATGCCGGCGGCGAACGCGCGTCAAGCGTTCCAAGCCGCTCTCTCCGCCGGTATTAATGCCGCGCTCACGGCGACCCGGCTCAATCCGAACGATTACCGCGGCTGGATCGCACTCGGCAGTCTCTACGCGCAAGCGGTTCCGCTCGGCGTTTCGGGCGCGTATGAAAGCGCGAAAACCGCCTACCAAAAGGCCGCGGCGCTCAATCCGACCAACCCGCAGATCCCGTACACCCTCGCACAGCTCGATATCGCCGGAAAGAATATCCAGGCGGCGCAGGACGATCTGAAAACCGCGATAACCTTGAAGCAGGATTACACCGCGGCCATCTTCCTTCTCTCGCAGCTCGAAGTGCAGGCAGGCAACGTAAAGGACGCGCTTACGTCGGCGCTTGCGGCGGCCTATTTCATGCCGAATGATCCGAACGTCCTCTTCCAGGTTGGCGTGCTCTATGCGGCGCAGAATGACTACCAGAATGCGGCGGCCGCTCTTAGCGTAGCCGTTGCGGCAAATCCGCAGTTCGCGAATGCGCGTTACTTCCTCGCCGCAGTCTATGCGAAGCTGAATGATCTCCCGAATGCGCTTACTCAGCTTCAGGCCATCGCGGCGATATCGGCGGATAATGCGAAGGCGGTCGCGCCGCAGATCGCCGAGCTTCAGGCAGGGAAGAATCCGTTCCCGGCGAGCCTTCTCTCGATAACGTCGACCGGAACGCCGGCGGCTCCGGTTCCGTCGAAGCCGTAACGCTTCGGCGTTCCTTGGAACGAATGCGAAAAAAGGATAGAATACGGCGATGGTTCGGCGTATTCTTACTCGCATCGCCACGCCCGTCCGCAGTCTCGTGATGCGGCCGATACGCAGCCTTCACCAGGCTGCGTATCTGCTTGCCGCTCTCACGCTCGCGTCTCAAGTGCTCGCGCTTCTGCGCGATCGGATTTTTGCGCACACGTTTGGCGCCGGACAGGTGCTCGATCTCTACTACGCGGCATTTCGCGTGCCGGATCTCGTTTTTGCGCTCGTGTCATCGCTCGTGAGCGCCTATGTGCTCATTCCGCGCATTACCGGTATGGATCGCGACGCGACCCGCCGTCTTCTCTCTGAATCGGCGACGTTTCTCTTCGGCGTGGGCGGGGTTATCTGCATCGTACTCTCGATCTGGATGCCGCAATTTCTCGCGCTTCTGTATCCCAGTTTCATCGCGTCTCCGTATCAGGATGCCTTCACGCTCTTGGCGCGCATTCTCTTGATTCAACCTATTCTGCTCGGACTCTCGGGCATACTGGCGAGCGTGACGCAAGTTCACCGTCGATTCATCATCTTCTCTCTTTCGCCGGTTCTCTACAACCTCGGCATCATTTTCGGAACGACAGTCCTCTTTCCCCGATGGGGATTGGTGGGTATCGGCATCGGCGTTGTTTTTGGCGCAGTTGCGTATCTCATGGTTCATATCCCGGTGGTGATCGGGGCGGGTGTTTTGCCGGGCGTGCGATTACCGACACTGGAACTCATGGCGCCGGTAGTGCGGAATTCCATTCCGCGCTCGCTCGCGCTCGGCGTCAATTCGATCACCATGCTTTTCTTGACGGCGATGGCTTCGCGGCTTGGAACGGGGGATATTTCCGTATTTACTTTCGCGGGCAATCTCGAGGCCGTTCCGCTCGCGCTTATCGGCTCATCCTATGCGGTCGCCGCATTCCCCGCGCTCTCGGAAGCGTTGGCGCAGAAGAAGCATGACGAATTCGTAAAAATCCTTTCGACAAGCGCCCGGCATATCATACTGTGGTCGATCGTCGCGTTCGGGATCGTTACGGTACTGCGCGCGCATATCGTTCGCGTCATCCTCGGCACCGGCGCATTCGACTGGAACGCCACGCGGCTGACCGCGGCCTTGCTCGCCGTATGCATGGCAGGTCTGGTCGTTGACGCGCTGGAACTCCTTTTCTCCCGCGCGCTGTACGCCGCACAGCAATCGTGGCGGCCGCTCGCGTACCAGGTGGCGGGCGGCGTCGTTACGGTAGCTCTCGCGTTCTCATTCCTTTTATTGCCGGAGCGGGGATTCCCGGCCTTTCTCGCAAATATTTTGAAAGTGGGTGATATTCACAGCACTGCTATTCTTCTCCTCGCTCTCGCGAATATACTCGGACAATTTTTCCTCGTATTTCTTTCATTGGTGGCGCTCCGCAGGGTGGCACCCGGACTCGGAACGGCACTTCTGCGTCCATTCATTCACGGAAGCGTCGCGGCGTTCGCGGGAGGAGTTGCCGCCTATGCGACGCTTTTTCTTGAAGGCGGCATCGCCCCCCTCACCACTCTTTTATCGGTCTTTTTTCAAGGAGCCGTTGCGGGAATAGTCGGAATTGTCTTCTCGGCGGTCGCGCTCTATTTCCTCGAAAATGAAGAATTCAGAACCGTCACCAGCGCTCTCGAGAGACTGATACGATCGCGCGACGCGCGGTCGAGAGTCCTCGCGCCTTCGGCGGAAGAGCCGATATAGCCGTGAACACGAACCGCATCCGCAATTTCTCGATTATCGCGCACGTTGACCACGGGAAGTCGACGCTGGCTGACCGATTGCTCGAGCGCACGGGAGCCATCCCCGAGCGCCTGATGCGCGACCAGGTGCTCGACCGCATGGACCTCGAGCGCGAGCGCGGCATAACGATCAAGATGCAGCCGGTACGCATGCACTATAAAGAGTATGTGCTGAATCTTATCGATACGCCGGGGCATATTGATTTTTCCTACGAAGTTTCGCGAGCGCTCCATGCGGTCGAGGGAGTGCTTCTTCTCGTCGACTCGACGCAGGGAGTTCAGGCGCAGACCTTAACGACGCTTGCCGCGGCTAAGGCGCAGGGATGCGTGATTATCCCGGTCGTTTCCAAGATTGACGCTCCCGCCGCCCGCGTGAGCGAAGTGAAAGCCGAGCTCGCGGATTTGGTGCACGGATCGCCGGAAAACGTTCTCTCCGTGTCCGGGAAGACCGGCGAGGGCATCGAGGCCTTGCTCGACGCGATCGTGGAGCGCGTGCCGCCGCCCTATGAGTCCGACGCTCGCGAACCGCGTGGCCTCATCTTCGATTTCTCGTACTCGGCGCATCGGGGCGTGGTGGTGTATCTGCGCGTTTTCGACGGGACGTTTGAGAAAGGGCAGTCGCTTGCGTTTCGGGCGGCAGGGAAGGAGTTTATCGCTCTTGAGACCGGCATCTTCACTCCCGGCGAGACCCCGGCCGAATCGCTTTCGGCAGGCGAGATCGGCTATATCGTAACCGGCATCAAGGAGCCCGGAGTCGTTGCGGTCGGCGACACGATCGGGATCGCGCGAGGCGCCCTTCCGGCATTGCCGGGCTATGCGCGGCCGCGGCCGGTCGTCTGGGCATCGGTCTATCCTGAAAGCCAGGACGATCTCCCTCTCCTGCGCAAAGCGCTCGAACGCCTGAGGCTCTCCGATTCCTCGCTCTCGTTTGAAGAGGAGTCGTCGGGCGTCTTGGGCAGGGGGTTCCGTTGCGGCTTTCTCGGCCTCTTGCATCTTGAAATCATTACTGAGCGGTTGCGGCGCGAATTTAATCTCGCGCTCATCGTTACTATCCCGACGATCTCGTATATCGTGACGAGGCATAACGGCGCGCGCGACGTGATCTATACTCCGGCCAAATTTCCCGAGTACGGCGACATTCTCGCGATCGAGGAACCGTGGACGAGGGTTATTATCATCACCCCGCCGCATTCGGTAAGCGCGCTCGTGCAACTGCTCTACGACCACGAGGCGAACACGCTCTCAACCGAGACGTACGGCGACGGACGCATCGAAATGACGGTTGAGATGCCGCTCCGCGAACTCATGCGCGGCTTCTTCGACAAGCTGAAGAATATTTCATCGGGATACGCCTCTTTATCTTACGAGATTCTTCCCGAACGCGAGGCGGATGTGGTGCGTCTCGACGTGCTCGTCGCTGACGAGCCGGTCCCGGCGTTTGCGCGCGTCGTCGCGCGCCGCCGGGTCGAAGAAGAGGCCGAGAAGATGGTCGAAAAGCTTCACGGCATCCTTCCGAAACAGCTCTTCGTGACCAAGATCCAGGCGCGCGCGCTCGGCCGCATCATTTCCTCGCGGGCGCTCTCGGCGATGCGTAAAGACGTCACGGGTTACCTCTACGGCGGCGACGTCAGCCGCAAGAACAAGCTCCTTGATAAACAGAAACGCGGGAAGAAGAAGCTCCTCGAGCGCGGAAGAGGGAAGGTGAATATTCCCGAGGAGGTGTTTATGAAGATGGTTCAGTCTTCAGCCGAATAGAACGGTATACTGGGGGTATGCGCGCGAAGCAGTGGCGAAATGGTATATTGATCGGCCTTTTGTTCATTGCGGCCTTTTGGCTCGCGACGAGCATTTGGAGTCTCGCCGACAAGGCGCTCGTGGCCGTCTCGCAGGCCGGCGAGACGAGGACGCAGTACCAATCGCTTGAAGCGCGCAAGGCGATCCTGGAAGCGAATCTCGAAGCGCTCGGCACCGAACGCGGTAAGGACGCGGCGATTCGCACGGCCTTCGGGGTTGCGCGCCCGGGAGAAGAGGTTATCGTAGTGGTGCCGCCCGCGACGGCGGCGCCCGTGCTCGAGCCGCCGTGGTGGCAGAAGATCTTGAATTGGTTCTGATTTTGCGGGATTAGTTTAGTGGCAGGACGACTGCTTCCCAAGCAGTAGGCACGAGTTCGATTCTCGTATCCCGCACAAACAGATGCTAAGTCGAGAGACTAGGACGCGTCGCCTAAAGCACGCGACCGCGAAGCTTGTCACATTGCCTACCCGCGTCTCTTATTGCTCTGGGTGGAGCGCTTTTTTCACGCCCTCGACTGAAGCACGATCAATGACCTCTCCGCCACACTCGTTATGTTGGCACATGGCGAACGTCATCCTCTCGCTCCCGCGACCGGTCCCGTCATCGGGCCAGCGCTCGAACTTGTCGATCTTCCCGTAGATGGACGTCTCACTCTCATCGACGTCGCGCTGACATTTTTTACAATACAAGGACATGGTTGAATTCTATACCGAATAAAGACTGCAAGAAACCAAGAAACGCCGCTAATTAGCGGCGTTTCTTGCTGCGGCGCTCGCGCAACGCGGCACCAGCAACGCTCCGAACGATCCGGCGCTTACCGTTTCTCAAAAGTCGGCTGGCTTCGCTTGCGACACGTTTACTTGTTTTTGCCATAGACGTTTTGATTTAGGTTGATAATGTTCGACGCTAGTGAAGGTGGAAGGTCGAAACGAAACCGCCGAGCAGCCCTACAAAGATGAGCCCGACGATAAGCGCGACGAACTTTCCGTACACGCCGCGTAGCACGTCCAACACTAATTTCCAGATTCCCATGAAAAAGAAACGGATCATTTGCCATAGGACATAGAAAATCCCAAAGACTATGTTCAAAAAGATATTCATACGTTCGGAAGTTTGAAGAACAAATCGCCAGCATCCTCAATCGAGTGGTGCGGGCATTCACCATCGACGACATGACCGAGAAAGTTCGAGGGTTCCACCGTCTGCGTATTCCCGTCATATTCGAGGCACGCAACGGGACGCATGTTCCGATGCCACGGCGTCACCATCTCTACCATAAGCCCAAGAGCAGTTGAGGCGAGAACACCATTCGCCCACACCACTTGAGGGCGACCGCCAGCCGCGCCGTATTTCTTCGCCTCTTCGGCGATCGTGTACTTATTCAGGATATGCAGACACCACAAGCAGGGTTCGCCCGGCATCGAACGCGCGACCTGGCCGGTGATCGAGAAGTGAGTTTTGTCGTCGTGCACTTCCATACCGATGTCGATGTACGGAATGAAGAATCGGCGTGCGAATCGTTCAAGATCTGCTCGCTCTGCAAACGAATCTACGCAGCCGAAAATAACATCGCACATGCGCAGCGCATGGTCATTCTGTTGCCACTTGGTCATCATGGAAACGCACTCGGCGTTTTGTTGGAGTCCGCGAATTAGACGCTCGGCAACTTCCAGCTTTGGGGTCGCGTCGAGCGCATCTTGGGTTGTCGCTCCGATAAGACGATTGAGGTTCGTGTCTTCGACGACGTCTGGATCATACAAAATGAAATGCTGTATTCCGACATACGCCAATTGTTGAACGACGTGGGATCCGCCGCCGCCTAGGCCGATAACGCCGACTCGGATGCGGCTAAGGACGTCCTCGCTACGAGGTCCGAGAAAACTTTGTCGTGCGTATCGTTTGCTAGTCATGGTAGGTGGAGGAGGTCGGTCGGCATGCCGACGGCGATGATCTCTTCTATCTCTTCAGGTGCTTTATTCTCGGCGAGCCACACGCGGCCGCATGCGCGCTCATCGCTCAGTATGAGCGCACCGTGGGGCATGTGAGGTGCAGTATGGAAAAAGTCAGGAACGAAATTCCTGGTCTCTCGCGAGTCAGTGCGGCTAAAAAACGGAATTTCGTCACCCCAATGATGATGAACATGGAAGACCGAGATATCGCCTTGACCTTCGTGCAGTCCAAGACGCAGAGCGCGGAGTATCGCGTCCGGCCCTATCACTGCTCCTGCCGAAGGATCATCGAGGTACTCGTCATCGGGTATGGGTTCGTAAGCCGTCGCAAGGATCAAGAGCACGTCCTCCGTTGGTATTGCGGCGTGGCACGAAATGAACCCGACACGCTCCGATGCAAAAGGATGATCTCGGTGAAGATCGTTCAGGATCTCGTACCTCAAACGCTGCGGGATTTTGAAGATGGTTCTCATACGAAAGCGTCCAGGTGTCCATAAAGCATCTCGACCAACGTTTGCTCCTTCACAACGTCTTTCCACGAACAGGCGTGCCATGTTTGGCCGAGGAAGGGATATGCTTTCCAATTTGCGCCCTTACCTGGCACAATTCGTTCAACGAACAGTCGCGTCACATACCCCTCATGCTCTTGCGGAAGTAGTAGAGCGTTCATGGTCAACGTCGCGTCGCCCGACCTGAATCGAAGTCCGGTGAGCAGCACGAATGTGTACTGTCCTTCCGCCAGAATTTTCGCGTCATCGCAGACGTCGCGGAGGGGGACGAGTTGTGCTTCGTCGATGTTCATGACGATCCACCACGACGCTTGTGAGATACAAACTTTTCGCCCCCGTGCACCTTCACTTCCTCGTCGTCCTTGAGCGGGAGCGTTTCCTTCCCCCTGATTTCGGCGAGCCCCTGATCTTCAGGGACGCCGAGCTCCTCCTTGAGCTTGCGCACTTTGTACGTGCCGGCGGGAATCTTCTTTTCGTGCCCGTTGATAAAAACCTCGACCTCCTTCTCTCGATGCCCGTGCTCTTCGTGTTCTTTCGCTGCCATATATTATGTTGCTTCTGCTAACGGATAATGTGCGGATTTCCGCCCTTGTATTGTAAACCCATCGTGGTAACATTTCCTAGTAATCGACTATCCCAAAATGGTATTCACCGTTCCATTTTGGAAGTATAGATTACAACTTTTCCCCACACAATCTTCATGGCGAAAAAGGATACTGGTACACTAGATGCGAGGGCGGCCGAAGCGGACGGCGATCTGAAAAAATATATTGGGCGTCAGATCGCCTCGATCCGGAAGGGCTCTGACCTGACGGCGCGGCAAGTTGCTGAGAAGCTGAAGGTCAAGCGGGAGACCCTGACGCAGATCGAGACGGGACGAAACAATCCGACCGCTTTGATGCTCTGGAAACTTGCATGCCTTTTTCAATGCGAAGTCTCAGATCTTTTTCCGCAAGTTCCCGAAGGTTTTGGTCTCACGACGTACACGAAATCCGACATGCGCAGAATCAAAAAGGTCGACCCCAGAGCAGTCGAGTGGGCTGGACGCATGTTCGGTGAGCCTAAGAAGTAATGTATGCCTAACGATATAGAACGAAAAGCAGACGAGATACTCGATGCATCTGGCTTGCGCACGATACCAGTTCCGATTGAGGAGATTGCGGAACACTTCAAGATGCATATTGGTCGTGCGCCGAGCAATGACTTCTCCGGTATGCTCATACGTAAAGATGGCGCTGCACTCATCGGTGTTAACAGCACAGAGCATCCGCGCCGCCAACGCTTCACGATCGCGCACGAGATCGGACACTTTTTCCTACACCCTACAAAGAATGTTCTTGTTGATTATCGAAAGTCCTCTAAGGGTACCCACAGGACGCTCAAAGAAAAGGAGGCAGATATTTTCGCAGCTTCACTACTTATGCCAGCACGAGAATTGACCAGAGATTTTATAAAAGTGGCTGGCGGCATACTTACAGATGAAGAGCAAAGAAAAAGCGTGGTGAGTCTTTTGGCTACTAAATATGAGGTGAGCGAAGAGGCAATGAATATTCGATTACTGGGATTGGGAATGCCAGAACGCGCGTAAGCCTCTCCTATTCCAAAGTCACTTTCCTATCCCTCATCACCAACCTGCTCTTGAGACACGCTAGCAGCTCCCGCTTCTCTGTAAGCGTCCCGTCGCGCAGCAAGTACTTCGCATAGCTGCGTACATCCACATCGGTATTGCGCTCCTTCGTTTTCATCCCGAGCACGCCGATGCGGAAGCGGTTGAATCGCGCGATCTCATCCTCGATCTTAGAGCGCATACCGATCTCATCCATGTCGACGGTGTCGAGCAAACCGGTTAGCTCCTCGATCAAATCTTTCTCATTGATCGGCGGATTCTTGCACTCGACACCCTTGCCGCGAGTGCACATGTAATAGACATGCCGATTGGTGCCGCCGTCCTTGAGCCGCTTGAATTTCTCGTCGGCGGTGATGCCGCTCTCGCAGTAGCCGCAGCATATCAGTTTTGTGAACGCGAATTCTTTGCTTTCTGTCTTGGGTATGTAGTGGTCTTGGATGGACGCCTGTACCCGGTCGAACAGCTCCTTGGCGATGATGGGCTGGTGCTTGCCCTGATACCAGTTGCCGCTCCCTGCCGGATACTCGAACTCGCCGTAGTAGAAAGGGTTGCGCAGGAGGAGGTAGACGTTCCCGAGGACGAGTGCTTTGCCGCTTTTCGTCTTGAAGCCGATCTTTTTCAGCCATCGGTACACTTGCCGCCCGCTCCAGCTCTCGTTGCCGACTTTCTCGAAGATTTGCCGTACCGTGACCGACCGCTTCGGATCGATCCGCAGCTGCCCGCGCCGATCGAGGTGGTTTTCGTTGAGGTAGCCGGTCGGTGCGGGTCCCGGCCGCCAGCCCATCTCACATCGGGCCCGCAGACCGCGCTTCACGTTGATGACTTTCTGATCGTTCTCCAGCTTCGCCTGCGATCCGAGAATCATGAGCATGAATTTCTCATTCGGGTTGTTCGTGAAGCGCTGCGAATAAGTGCGAATGTCGACGAGCTTGCCCTGGTCGATGAGATCGACGACTGCGCCAAGGTCTCCCGCGTTGCGTGAGAGCCGATCCGGCGCCCACGTGAGAATGCCGTTGAATTTGCCCTCTCGAATTTCTTTGAGCAGCTCGTTGTACACGGCACGCTGGCCGACCTCTTTGGAGGAGTGTGACTCGCGCTTGATCTCCGCGATATGCAACCCCTCGCGCTCGGCGAGCGTCGTCATCTCCCGCACCTGCGAATCGATGGAGAGCGCCTGCTTGTCCTCTTCCTCGGTGCTCTTGCGGGCGTAAAGACAGTAGTTGACTGGTAATGGAACTGCGAGTGGTAATGGCCCAGAAACCCGATCTCTTGTGTAATGATTTCTCATATACCCCAAGGGATGACGCAACGGTCTGGGGAGTCCAGGCTCCCTCAAACTCGAGGAGTTGGTAACTCCGCTTCGCAAAACCCCGAGACTAAGTTAGGGTCTTGGACGGTAGACCCATTAAGAGCTATCATGTTCTATACAACTGAATATCAGTCGGCCTAAACCATAGTTTTCTATGGCATGGCCGAGAAGCCGTCCAAGGCAGAAAGCTCCTCGTCGGGAGCAACCTTGGACGGTCCCACCGGGAAACTGGTGGTGGGTGGCGCAAGCCATCGCCTGGCGGGGAGCTTTGTGTATTCCAGCCAGTAAAAACCGTCCAAGGTTATGTCCGATATAAAACAAACCGAGCTCAACGCTCGGATCTCAGAATTAGAATCTGAGATCAAAAAATTGAAGAGTGCGAAAACCTACGGCCTCATTTGGGAAGATAAACCTGAGGACGTCATTTTGCAGTGCCGCGATAGTGTGCCGGTCCTCCGCGAGGTAAAGAATAAAAAGATTGTCGCCGATCCATCGTTACCGACAAATCTGTTGATCGAGGGCGACAACTACCACTCACTCTCGGTCTTGAACTACACGCATCGCGGCCAATTCGACGTGATCTACGCCGACCCGCCGTATAACACCGGCAACAAGAGCTGGCGCTACAACAACGATTACATCGAAAAAGAGGACGAGTTTCGGCACAGCAAGTGGCTCTCGTATATCAATAAGAGGGTGCGCCTCGCCAAAAATCTTTTAAGCGATTCGGGCATTCTGATTTTCGCCATCGACGATTACGAAGCGCATACGCTTCGGCTCCTGCTCGACGAGATCATGGGCGAAGACAATCGGCTTGGCACCGTCGCCGTGGTACATAATCCGCGGGGACGGAACGACGATAGATTTTTCGCGACGCAGCACGAGTACATGCTCGTGTACGCGAAGGATAAAGATAAGGCCGTGCTCGGAAATTTCGACCTCACCGATGAAGAGCGCGGCCAGTACAAAAAGAGCGACGATATCTCATCGTATTCGGAGGCGTCGTTCATGCGTACCGGCAATAACTCCACTCCTCGGGAGCGTCCGAAACTTTTCTATCCGATTTTTTACAACCCGAAAACCCAGAAACTGTCGCTCAAAAAAGCGAAGGATTCGATTGAGCTTTTGCCGATCAACGAAGCAGGCGAAGAGAAAACGTGGCGCTGGGGCACGGCCACATTCGAGAAACTTTGCGATACGGATCTGTTCGTCAAAACGGTAAAGGGCAAATACCGCATATTCAAGAAACGCCGCCTCACCGACGAGGCAGGAAAAAAGCCGAAATCGATTTGGTACAACCCGCGTTATGACGCCTCAACGTACGGCATCATGGTGCTTCAGGACATCTTTGGGCGAGGCAATCATTTTAACTATCCGAAGTCGTTGCTTTTGATGGAGGACATCCTTGAGGTCACCTCGAAACCAGACTCGCTCGTTCTCGATTTCTTTGCCGGTTCGGGAACAACCGGTCACGCTGTGCTCAACCTCAATGAAAGAGACGGCGGCGCACGCCGGTTTATTCTATGTACAAACAACGAAAATAACATTTGCGAAGAAGTGACTTACGAACGAATCAAGCGCGTCGTAAAGGGCTACAAAGATCGCCGAGGCAACGCCGTCGATGGAGTGCTCGGCAATCTCGGTTACTACAAAACCGATCTCGTGAATATCGAAAAGCTGCAAACCATATCCGATACGGCCAGACTCAAAATTACGTACCAGGCGGGCGAGATGATCGCGATCCGTGAAGACACGCTCGCAGAAAAGGAGAAAAATGAGTGGTGGCAAATATTCGAGGGGCACGGTCGATCCACTGCTATTTATTTCAGAGAGGACAAATTGCGTCTCGGCGATCTCGTCAAAGAATTAAATGCCACTAGTAATCCTTCGACGCTCTATGTCTTCGGCTGGGGCAAGAACGACTACAAGAACGAGTACACCAGTCCGTTGATTCGCGTCGAGGATATCCCAGAGCCGATCATCGAAGTTTATAAGGAAATCAATCGGCTCTAATATGATTGCTCTCAAACCATTTCAAGAGACCGCTGTATCCAAGCTCAAGAACGAGTTTCTGTCCCTCTGGAAATCCTCGCGCATAAATATTCCGCTGGTGTTTAAATCGCCGACTGGCTCAGGCAAGACGATCATGCTCGCGCAGTTCCTGCGCGATCTCGTCGGCGACCCACGCTTCCAGGGAAACGATGTCGCGTTTATATGGTTCTCGTTCAGCGAGGATTCGTATCTGCAAAGCAAGAAACGGCTCTTTAGGTATTACGGCGGCGCGTCTGAACTCGATCTTCTCGACCTCAACGATCTCACGCGCGGCAAGCTGGAAAAGAACAATGTCTTTTTTATCAATTGGCAGAAAATCAAAGGACGCTCGAAAGAGAGCCGCAAACTTCGCCGCCATAACGAGTGGGGCCATACGTTCGACAATTTCATTAATCGCTCCCATGCCGACGGCCGACAACTCGTCGTAATAATCGATGAAGAACACATCGGTTCGGATACCGATCTCGCCCTCGAGGTCGTCGAGGGGTTGATCAAGCCGCGCATTACCGTCCGCGTGTCGGCCACACCAAAATATATTCCGAATGCCGAGGAAATCTCCGACAAACGCAGCGGATTCCTGCAGGTCAAGCGTGATGAGGTGATTGAGTCTGGCCTCATCAAGGAAAAAGTCGTGTTTCAGACCGAGGAAGATCTCGCGCGAAAAGAATTCAAGAAGATGGATCAGGACGATATCCTGCTTGAGCTCGCGTTCAAAAAGCGCCTCGGCCTCGCCAAACACTACAAGGCGTTGGACGTCGACGTTAATCCGCTTGTCTTAATCCAGCTGCCCAACGACGATCAGGCGGGCAAAGGCACCGGAACAAACAAGCAAGACATCGTCGTCGCTTTCTTGAAGCAACACGGCGTACGCAATGAGGAAATCGCAATCTGGCTGTCGCAAGAAAAAATGAATCTTGATGACATAGAGAAAAATGATTCACCAGTTTCGTTTCTTCTTTTCAAACAAGCTGCTGCGACGGGATGGGATTGTCCTCGGGCAAGCGTGCTGGTCATGTTCCGTGAGATCAAGAATCCGACCTTCGCAATCCAGACGGTCGGCAGGATTTTGCGAATGCCGTTCGGTACCCACTTCGCGCAACCCGAACTCAACATTGGATATTTGTATACCAACTACAGGCGTGATGAAGTGCTTGCCGAGTATGCGCGATCTAAAAGCGACAATCGGCCGGCTATTAATGCAAGTTATCGAAAGCAGGACGTAACACCGGTGCGGGTGGATTCGGTATTCATGAGTCGTACCGACTACAACGACCTCGGCGACAGTTTCCAAAGTACGTTTGAGAAAATTGCTGACGGCTATTTCGGATTGACTACAAGTCAGGGTGCAATGAACTCGCTGGAATCGAAAGGACTTGCTATCGGAGCGACTGTGACAAATGGACTCATCGTCGATGTCGAGATCGACGATTACGACAACTTTACAAACGAGCTGCTGACAGAGGGCAGCAGCCACGATCAAGAGATGTCCCAGTACGATCTTGAGCGCCTCTACAATTTGCTCTGCTTCAAGCTGATCGCAAAGCAGGTGGATGAGAATAAGAAATTCGCACCGGAACGCTCGTGGGGCAAATTGAAAACAGCTCTAAACGTATGGCTATCAAAGTATATCGGGGATTCGCGTCACGAACTGTATACCGTTATCGTTTTTGATTTACTGAATCCCAACGGCGTACTCGCGCCGCTCATCGGTGATGCGCTCGCGGCATACCGCCCTATTCGCGAGCACGAGGTCAACAAAAAATCGGAACGTGCAAAGCGAACAGAGACCATTGAGATTCCCCGCGACTCACTTTTCTATACCGATCAGTTCAAGGAAATGAAAGTGTCGAAATCCGCCATGACCCCCTTCTTTATCGAGAAGGACTATCAGGGAGAAGATAACGAAAAGGAATTTATCGCATTCCTTGAAGTGCACAAACGGGTTGTGTGGTGGTATAAGAACGGCGACGCCGGTAGCGAGTTTTTCTCGATCTCGTATCGCAACCCCGACGAGAATAAAGAAAAGCTTTTTTATCCCGACTGGATCGTAAAGACCAAAGATACCATTTGGGTAATCGATACGAAAAAGGGCGCGACGGCTGAACTTTCTGACACGAAGTACAAGGCCGAAGCGCTCCAGCAATGGCTCGCGACGCATAAAAATTTTCAAGGCGGCATTGCAGTTCAAGACGGTCCTAACGGCTGGAAGCTCAACAACTCTAAAACCTACTCGTATACGCAGTCGCTGAACGGTTGGTCGCGTTTGGCAGATCTGTTTTAGGAGTAGGTTATTACTAATTTATTTATTTCTAACATCATGAAAAAAGTTCTCCTCGTTTCCGTTCTCTCTTTAGCAATCGCCACCCCGGCCTTTGCTGCAGGCCCATACACTACTGGCCAGCAGGGATATGATGTCGGGTTTAATACTAGCTCGTTGCCGGTAGCACCATTCGGCTTCGGTGTGGTTGGTACCGACGGCGGTCGCGCGTATACACACAATCCCAACTTCGCTATCCAGTTCGCGTGGGCCAAGCAAGGCACCGATGCATCAGCTGTATACATGAACCTCAACACGGACGTCGGCAGCTACGTGCATGGCAACGTTTCGTCACCCAAAATCTGCAAGGGAGGCGACTCGCTCTGCAAAGCGTACAACTATGGCTACAACGCCGCGGCCAGTTCCTTCGCATATGCAACGCAGCAGGGCGCAGCATCAACACTCTGGTGGCTCGACATTGAAACTGCTAACAGCTGGTCATCGAAGACCACAGTCAACGACGCAACTGTGCAAGGCGCAATCGATTACCTCAACACACAGGGCATCACGGTCGGCGTCTACGCTATCCCGAGTCAGTGGCAGCAGCTCATGGGATCAAGCTTCGTGCCAGTGCAAACCGGCGGTACTCCCAACTGGTACGCCGACGGCTATAACAGTAATTACGCGAGCGAGTGCAATGCACCGTTTATCCCAGGAAGTAGCGTCTGGCTGGTGCAGTATCTCCAGAACAGCACGACGGACAACGACTACGGATGCTAACCATTATTCCTTCAGCCAGAACCAGAATCGGTTCCGCAATTCTTCCGCCAATTCATATGCATCCGCGTGAGACAAAACACCGAGGTACGAGCGCAAGGAGCCAGACAGGGTTTCTTCCCTAATATCCCCCTTCTTGTATGCAGATACATTTTCCCGCAGCTTGCGAAACATGCGATGCTCAGTCTTTTTTCTCAAAGCAATATGATGCGGCAGGATAACGTAACCCAAAAAATCGATGCCTTGTCCATATGGCCGCAGAATGACTTTTCTGGGGTGAAGCTCCAGGCGGAGCCGTTGGGCCAAGAATGCACGTATCGGTGGCAGCAAGCCTTCGAGGTACCTCTTATCGCACGATACTATTACAAAGTCGTCCGTGTACCGCGCATAATTCTTTACGCGCAGCCCGTGCTTGATGAATTGATCGAACTCGTTCATGTAAATGTTCGCGAACAGCTGCGACGTAAGATTGCCAATGGGTATACCGCGTCGTTCAAAGAGCATAGCACTTGTCGAAAAGCTCTCAACGATTTCTCGCATGAGCCACATGGTGTCATCATCGCGGATTCTCTTCTGAAGAATCGCAAGCAATACATCGTGGTCGATCGAATCGAAGAATTTTCGCACGTCGCACTTGAGCGCCCAACATTTCCTCGAGCCGTTCCGGCTCTCAGCTCGCAGCATGTCGGCTACGCTTTTCACACCCTTGTGCGTACCTTTCCCGATCCGGCACGAAAAGGATGTGGAAATAAAGGTGGGTTCAAAAATTGGATTCAGCACTCTGAAAATTGCGTGATGCAAGACACGATCCCTAACTACCGCTTTATGAATGCGACGCAGCTTTGGATCGCGGATCCAAAAGCCGTAATAGCGACCGTGTTTGTACGTTTTATCGTGCAATTCGCGGCGCAATTTAAAAATTTCTTTTTCGACACGCTGTTCAAATTCGGCGACGTCGACTTTGTTCCGCTTGTCGCTTTTGAATATATCCCACGCCGCAAAAAGATTCTGTGCGGACATTATTAGCGGAAAAATATTTTTACGTGTCTTCATATGAGCATTGAAACCGACATGCCGATTTTTAAGAAAACGTATGATTTATACAAATCATTCCACCAACTGCGGGATTCAGTCCCTAAGCAGGATCGATACACGCTTTGGCAGCGCTGCGAGAATCTGCTTCTCGAAGTCTTTGAGGGCATTATGCTGGCAAGTCAGATGCCAAAATCAGATAAAGTACCCGTGTTGGAGCGCACAAGCCTCAAACTGAATTTTTTGCGCGTATTCATCCGACTCACAAAAGACGTGAAGGCCATCGACAACAAGAAATATCTTGCGATTGAAGCATCGCTCGATGAGATTGGCCGCATGCTCGGCGGTTGGATACGTTCGTCCAAAGAGCGCTGACGAGAAACGCCCACTGTAGTGGGCGTTCCCGGAGTGGAGAAATACTGCCGGGCAGAGGCGACACCCAAGTTCGAGTTCCGGTTGTCGTCCCAGTAGTTGTTGACGTTGAGCCCGTTGGCGTCGAAGTTGCCGACGTTGACACGGTTGCCGTCCGAGTCGAGATTATTGCCCGCTTCCGTCCATGACCCGCTCATACGCGGCACTGGATCTCGAGGTTTACCGAAGGGCTTACACCTCATTCCTATATCCTCTCAATCCTGAATTTTATTCGGGAGCAGCGTTCTTGCGAACGCACCTCCGCTGAAAACGGGCAAGAAGTTAAATCTCCTCCTCAATCGCGCGCTGCCGCAATCCGTAGACGGCGGCACTCTGGCGAGTCTCAAAGGTGAGACATCCCGCGAGGCTGAACCGTGATCCAGTCTGCATTAGCAGGATGCAATTACTCTAGCATATAAAAAAACAAAGAGCCCTCGCGCTAAAAATTTTGCGCGAGGGCCCAAGGAATCAAGAGGAACAAGCCCTCAAGGATTCAAGGTTCAGAACTTCCGGGCAGAGGCGACACCCAAGGGCGAGTACCGGTAGTCGACCCAGTAGTCGTAGACGTAGAGCCCGCTGGCGTCGAAGTAGCCGACGTAGACACGGTAGCCGCCCGAGTCGAGACTGGAAGTGCGAACGTAGATGTCGTCCTCCAGCAGATAGACGTCGTTGACGGCCTTGTAGGTCGTGAGACCCCAGGTCACCTCGGCGGCGTTTGGGACGTAGAGCGGCGATTGCACGAGAGCCCGCTGCTCTTCCCAGTTCTTGGACAGCGAGTCGTTGACCGGCTCCTTGCGGAGCGCCAGCCAGCCCAGCGCGTCGATCTTGTCGTTGCGGGAGAACTTCTCCTTGCCGTCGTCGTACCAGCCCTCGTCGTCCTGTTCCGGCCCCTTCGAGTAGAAGTAGTCGGCGTGCAGGGCGCGAATGTCGAGCATCGACATCGCCGTGGGCGGACCCGCGACGAGGAACATGCCGGCGTCGCGGATCGCTTCGAGCGTTGCCTTGTCGGGCAAGCTCTTGCCGAGCGCGATCAACTGATCCTCGGTGTACGTGAGGTCACGCGCCGTCGCGATCTGGTCGGCAGAAATGAAGTCCTTGCCGAGGATCGAACGGGCTTCGGTATAGTCCGGCAGCTTGGAAGTGAATCGGCTGATGCCGGCCACGATGTAGGCCTGGAATTCGCCACCGCGCTCGATGAGCCGTTGGATGCCGTCCTTGTCGGGGCTGACTTCCTTGAGCGCGCGATTGCTCGCATCCTCGACGAAGCGGGTGAACTGCTTGGACTGGTCGGACGTGATCGATTGCATCGTCATCGTCGTTTCCTTTCGTTAGTTACTACCCGAAGCGCTCGGGCGGACGACTGTCTCGAAGTGAGACGAGTATTTTGAAGACCTGGGGAGATCTGCAAAGCACTCGTCTCACTATTTAAACCTTGAATTACAACGTTCTTTTCTAGGTGATACTTTATCATACTTGACCAATCTTGTCAACAAAACGCCAGCGGGGCTAATTGCCTTGGAAATGATATTTTCTCAACGGGCACCGCTCAGGCGTTCGCACTCCAGCGATTAAAAACTCTAAATCTATGAAAACCAATGTATTGACCCACGAAGGATACCAGGAGCGCCTGAAGAATCTCCGTACGCCGGAGGATGCGGCGGCGTTTGCACAGGAAATGTTCGCCGCTACGCTCGCAAATCTGTCACGCACGCCAGTTGCGGAGAAAATCGAGAAAGTGGACGCTGCACCTATACCAGCCGAGGAGCAGACGGTACGTACCACCAAGCAAGGCCGCCGTCCCACCATTGCGGAACTCGCGAGCAGACAGAACCCCGCAGCGAGCCCGTGGTACGAGGTCGCATCCAACGACAAGGAAGCGATGGTCATCTCGCTGTACGCGAAAGGCCTCACGACGCGCGACATTGCCACGTACATGAAATCGCATCATGGTGTCGAGCTTTCGCAGCCCGGCGTCTCGACGATCACCGACAAGGTATTTCCGCTCGTCAAAGAGTGGCAAACCCGTCCGCTCTCGTCTTGCTACCCAGTCATGTATCTCGATGGCATGCATTTCAAGGTGCGCGATGGAGGTAAAATCGTATCGAAAGTTGCCTACATCGCACTCGGCGTTAATCAGTACGGCATGAAAGAAGTTGTCGGAATCTGGGTCAGCGACAGCGAATCGGCAAAATTCTGGATGGGCATTTTGAGCGACATGAAGAATCGCGGCGTGGACGACGTACTCATCGTCTGCGTCGATGGACTCAAGGGATTCCCCGATGCGATCAAGGCGATCTATCCGCAAGCCGAGGTGCAAGTCTGCATTGTGCACATGATCCGTCATACGGTCATGTTCATACCCCACAAGGATCGCGAAGCTTTCTGTAAAGATTTGCAACTCGTGTACACCGCTCCTTCGGAGGAGGCCGGGCGTGAAGCACTCAGAGAGGTCAGTGAGCGATGGGGCCAGTACAAAGCATACCTCAAAAATTGGGAGGATCGCTGGGAAGACCTCGCGCCGTTCTTTAGCTATCCGGCTGCGATCCGCCGCATGATATATACGACGAATGCGATTGAGAATCTCAATCGGCAGTTCAGAAAAGTCACTAAGACGACTACCGTGTTCCCACACGACGAGTCGTTAATGAAACTGCTCTGGCTGGCGCAGGCCGACATTACCCAAGGCAAGACGCTTGCCGTGCGTAACTGGAACGAGATCATGGCACAGTTGTCGATAGCGTTTCCAGATCGCGTGCAGTTCTAGCCAGCAACCGTAATCATTAATCTACATCGCTGACGGCGCGAGCCGGACGGTGCCCTCGACAATGGCCGCATTGAGCGGCCGTTGTTCGTCTGTTGGTAAGCTCGCTTCGCAAACTTCCATTTCTAAGCTGGAATGGCACGATGGCTATTCTCTCGCCACAGAGCGCTCGCGAACTTCGACGCATCATCAAGGAATCGACCGGTCGCGATATCTCGCTCGGGGAGGCGTACGCCATTTGGCACTACCTCATTAAACTCCTACAGCTACTGTGGCGCATTGAGACGCGCAAAGAAGTACCTCCACCTCCGCACCAGCTCAGCCTGTTCAGTAGGATGCCGCGCAAACGCCGCTAGAATATCTTTTTCATGAGCCCTGCTGTAATGCCCTTGTGCCCACTGCGTGGCTCGATGTACGGATCATAACGGTGACTCGGTCCCTCATCGCTGATATCCACTATATACGGCGACTGGTACTCACCGCTCTTCCCGGGAGTGGGAGGTACGCTGTGTTGGCTGTGAGAAAACGGCGTGTAGCCGTCGTCAGATTTCCATACCTCGATCACAAGGAGCGAAAGCGCGTCGGCCAAGTCATCGTGGTTCTCGTGTCCGAAACCGGTCAGCTGGGCGAGCAGCTCCTCACAGCCAGTCTCGGGAAAGAGCACCGAGCCGTTTTTGATGAGGTGGGATATCATCGCCAAGCGCGAACGCTTGTCGCCCCTTGAGGGTACGCCGATTGCCGGATACCGCTCCTTTTGGAGCATCTGCGGCAGCGCTTTCTGGTATGCATTGTCCTCGATGAACATCTTCGCCTTCAGGTTGTTGTATGCATACAGCGAGGAGAGAGCTTTCGCACGCTCAAGGGATGTCGGGAAGTCGAGCCATTCGTTGACCGGATGCGGCATGAGGTAGATCTTCGCCTCCTCCCTCCAGCCGAAGACTCGTGCGACGACCATGGCAGTCTTGTCCGCTTTCTCGTGCTCGGCGATTGCTAAGTCCATGCCGATGAAGGAACAACGGTACCGGTTCTGCGGGGTGAGTGCAGGCATATCTTTGTAATAGCGTATCCACTCCGGATGAATGACCCGTGTCGAGTCGGAGACGATCTCAAGCAGGTACTCCTGCCGCCACGCCATCTCGTTGGCGACACTCAATCGCAAGTCTTCGATCTTCTGTGCCGTGTCGAATTTGCCAGGCCAGAGGCACTCACCGCTTTCATTGAGGAGTGGGAACCAGCAGTACGTGCCCTTAAGCTTCTTCTCATCCATCATGCGTCGCAGCTTCATGACAAGTGCGTCTTCGTGGAGAAGGTTGCCCACGATGATGGTGCGCGTACCGATGTCGCCGAGTGGGATCACTTCGCGGGTGAACCAGTCGAAGAGCTTGGTGCGGCTCTCGTACGTCCGCGCGGACTGCATATCCTCGATGTCATCCAGTATCAGCAAGTCCGGTCGGTGCTCATGGTGCCTGATGCCGCGGATTGATTGGTCGACCGACGCAATCATGATGCGTGCGCCAGTATTTTGGAATACCAAGGACGAGATGGCCCACTCGCCGGTACTCGTATCCTCGCGAAAAGGCCCAAGGTCACTCTTAAGGAGCGTGTTGTGCTCAAGCTCGTACTTGAGGTTCGACATGTGCTGGCGTGCCTGCGCCTGGGTCTGACAGATAATTAGTACGAACTTCTTCTGTTGCACCCCGAGCGTCGCCCACAGCGAGTATGAGAATGTTACCAAAGTCGACTTGCCGGAGCCTCTGAAAGCGACAATGCATGCCAGCTTGTTGCTCTGGTCCTCGGTGATGCGAAAGATGTCTTTTTGGAATTCCGCTATTGGATAGCGGACGTAATGTGGGAAGTAGAGGTGGAAGAACATAGCATGGCTGTCCCGCGCGACTGCTTGCCGCACGAGCCGGTCTTTGGTAATTGCCTCGAACGATTCCTCGTCGAATCCTGTTGCTACTAGATTGTTCATATTGATTTTTTAGTTAACTTTTCTGCTAATTCCATCGCCCTTTTAAAGTTCGCTTTCTGCTCCGGCGACATCTCCTCGATCACCTTGACCGCTCCTTCGAGTTCGATGCGCGCCTTGTACGTCGTATGGTTATGGCGCAACCACGTTACGATCGCTGAGATGTTGCGATCCTTGATCGCTCCTATTAACTGACTTTCTGCGAGATCATTCACGAGGAGTCGCCCTTCGAGCATCGCGTCGTCGACTGCTTTCGAGAATTCCTTGCTCTCGGCCCGCCAGCGGTACAGCGTGACGCGGCTGATGTCGACCTTCTCGCACGCGATCTGAAGGATCGGCGTCTTGCGCAGCTGCTCAAGGAGCGCTTCTTTTGCTTTGTCGCTTTTCTTCATACGCGCTTGGCTTTCTGCCCGGTTATCCGCTCCCACCGGCGTATCGCCGTCCTGCAATACTCGTAGTCGACCTCTACAGCGAAGCATCGGCGCTTCGTCTGTTCGCAGGCAAGGAGGGTGGTACCGCTTCCGAGGAAGCCATCGAATACCGTGTCGCCGATTTCGCTGCTGTTGAGGACGAGCCGTCGCACAAGGCCGGTGGGCTTCGTCGTGGGGTGCAGCTTGCTCTTATTCGGTCTTGGGTAGCACAGAACCGACTTGTCCTTGGAGCGGTGGAAGTGGTGCGTGCCATACCAGCCGTAGACGATGAGTTCGTGCTGGGGCGCGTAGTCGAGGCGGCCGATGACGGACTGCTGCTTCACCCACACGAGGAGCTGTGCGATCTTGAATCCGGTGTCCGCCATGGCGTCCCTCAACGACCAGACCATTTTGTCGGCATTGAAGATATACGCACTGTTTTTCTTGGCGAGGTACGGCAAGATGGCTGCGAGCCACGCCTTGCTGAACTGACGATACTCGTCGTCTGATTGCAGCTGGTCGTTCGCGATGTCTCTGTCCTTCGAGAGTGTGCGAAAGTTGCGTTTTGATTCTGCCACCGAAACTCCATATGGGGGATCGCTGCAGATGAGGTCAATCTTCTCTGCGCCAATGAGTTTCTTGAGGAGCTGTGGATCGCGGCAGTCGCCGTATGCGAGGCGGTGCTCGCCAAGCTGCCAGACGATGCCTGACTTAGGCGAGCTTACGTGCTTTTTTGCCGGTGAGTTTTTCATATCGGTTTTTGATTACTGTTGCGAATATAGGGTCGACCTCACACAGAAATGCCCTGCGCTTCATTTGCTCGCACGCGACCATGATGCTCCCAGATCCCGCCGTAAGATCCAAGACCGTATCGCCCACGCGCGTGCACCTGCGCAGTGCTTTTTCGTGTAACGTGGGCGGCTTTTGGGTCGGGTGTTCGTACTCACTCGCGGGCAAGCGTTTGACGAGCCAGATGTTGAACAAGTCGACAATTTCTTCAATAACGCGTGCACCGCTGCCAACCTCTTTGTTGAGAACGGTATTGAGATTCTTGAGCTGGTCGTTGATGTATGGAGATCCAATCGTTCCGTATACCGCGAATTCGGTCGCCTTGTTAAACGCTACCTTCGGAGTCGGCATCGCGTTGTCCTTCACCCATATGCACAGTCTTTTGGAGTCGATACCAAACTCTTGATACAGCTCCTGCAGAAGCCACACCCAGCGCTCGTCGCACCAGAAGATATAGTGGGCATCCACTGCGCTCACCGCGATACTATTGGTGATGAGTGATTTCAGGAATGTGCGGTATTCAGTTGGCGATTTATCGTCCTTTTCGCTGCCACCATACTTTCCATTTTTGCCATCGTATCGGTATTTGATATTGAAGGGAGGGTCAACATCCACGAAATTGATTCGCGTGTCACCAACGAGTTTTCGCACTAACGCTTCGTCAGTCGCACTCGCACAGAGGAGCCGGTGATCGCCGAGCACGAGCAGATCGCCAGGTTCAACTGTCGGCTTTTTGATCTTTGCGATTTCGGCGGCTTCGTCAAACTCATCGTCTTCGATTTCAAGCTGATCATCCCAGAGGTGCGATAAGTCATTTTCACCGAGAAGGTCGAGGAGAAGGCCTTGGTCGAATTCGCGCAACAGATTGTAGTCCCAGCTCCCGCGCAGCGCGTTGCTGGCGATAAGGTAGCGGTCGAATTCTTTTTTGGTTAGTTTTCTGTTTGGCACTCGCACGTCAATTTCACTGTCACCCATGCCCATTTCCATCAATGCTTTGTGACGGTGTGCGCCTGCGACGATGGTGCCGTCAATGTCGACCACAATGATTTCCGCATACCCGCTCTGTTTCAGACTCCGCTTTAACTTCGAAAACTGCCGCTCGTCATTGACGTTCGGATTATCGTCGCGCGAGACAAGATCTCGCGCACGACGCTTCTCGTTGTGCCACATTAATTTTTCTGCCATAATGATTAGTAATTAAGTGAATAATGCAGTGGTTGAATCTGCACTATCATCACAACAAAAAACGCAAACTTTCTACACACCCGCTTCGTCTAAAACAACGAAAAAACGCCCCGACTTTGGGGCGTTTTCAAATATTATGCACAGGGTAGTTAGCGGGTAGCGGGATATACACAATAAAACCTGTCGATGCAGTAACCCGAGCCGCGATTGCCTCGGATAAAATTTTCCGGTAGATGCAGGTCACCATCGATTTTTGCATTGATGGCTTGTACTAAGTTCTGCACCGCTTTCTGCGTGCATCCTAGATACTCCGCAAGGTCTGAGGTCAGCACATATTTTCTGCTCGCAAGGAGCTTTTCGACGAGCAGGATGCGCTTGTTATCCTCTTTGTCCGAAAAAATGCATACGAAGCGGCGGCCTTGCACATGGCGATACAGCTCTTTGACTTCGCGGTCGTAGAATAAGTCCATCCACATCTCTTGCGGAGCTTTTTGCGCGATAAGCGCGTTGAATTGGTCCTCCGGCAAGCGCATGGTCTGGTGCTCGGAGACCTCCCGTACAGTCACGGTTTTTAGCAACTCGTTAAATTGACGAGACTCCATGCGCATCTCGCGCGGCTCATCATGACGCACAAGGACCACGCGCTCCCTGGTGGCAGGAATGATGGCAGTTGGCATAAATTCATCCTGCGCTTTAAAGGCTATCGAGCGTGTGACACTTTCTCCGAGGATGGAGACGCGAGACATGGCAGACGCCATCTCGCTGGAAGCATTGCGGAGCGCATCACTCATAGCTGCTATTTGTTGGCCCGCTGAGTATATAGCGGGGAGGTGTGGTGCGACGGTTGCTGAAAGCCGCTTTCCGATCTCCTCAGCCTGCTGCTGGTATTGAGCTGGGATTTGCCTTTCCATACCTAGCTATTTTAGCATTTTTCTTGCCACATGGAAAAATGCAACATGCTCAAAAACGCCCTTTGATGTTACATTTTATATCAATCCGATTTTCAGACCCCTGACTGGGACGCGTCAGTCTGGTAAAATGAAATCTCCCAAGAAACCCTTACGGTGCCTTACCTCACAAGGTTCCAGACTGGGGTGGGGCACCAGAAGCGCCGCCCGGCCCGTTCCGTGCTGTGGATAACTCGCCGTGGTATACTTAACTTATAACGCATCACCATGAACAAAAACATCACCATCTACAGCACGCCGACCTGCCATTTCTGCAATATGACAAAAGAATTCCTGAAGGATAAAGGCATTGGCTACACTGAGTTTAATGTCGCCCAGGACATCGAGAAACGTCAGGAGATGATACAGCGCTCCGGCCAAATGGGCGTCCCGGTCATTTTCGTCGGCGACGAGATGATTATCGGCTTTGACAAGGAGAGGCTCGAGTCCTCGCTTGGCATCGCCGCGTAACGGCCCCCTTAGTTCAATGGACAGAACGGCTCACTCCTAACGAGCTGATCCAGGTTCGATTCCTGGAGAGGGCACCGTGAAGCCGCCAGATCTTTGAGGTGCTAGAATAGTACGATATGGACCCGGAAATAAAACAGCAGTTGGCAGAGATACACGCTCTTGCGCGTGAGAATCACCGCCTCTTGCGGGCGGTTCGTCGCCACCAAATGCTCGACACGTGGGGGAAATATATCCTCTGGTTGCTCTTTATTGTCGGCGCAGTGGGGTGGGTGGTCACCTATCTCGAGCCGCTCGCGGCGAAGTATACTTCAGCGACCGGCACGAGCCCCTCCGGACTCTTCGGACTCCCGACTTCCGCAGATATTCAAAAGCTGATAAACTCCTATAAAGCCACGCCGCCCTAGGCGCTGTGCGCTTGGATAGCTCAGTTGGTAGAGCACTTCCCTGAAGAGGAAGGGGTCGTCGGTTCGAGCCCGACTCCAAGCACTTGATTCACCCGTTCCCTTAGCTCGGGGATGAGGCGGTATACTGCAGTTATTATGGTTATTCGAGAATGGGCGGCGCGATACGAGCGGTATCTCTCCGCGCTCGCGATGGCGGCTGGCTTCGTCGTCGACAACATCTTCTTTGAGCGCGTTGATCTCTGGCAGACGCAAGCCCTCCTCGCGGGGTATGCGCTTGCGTGCTTCATCGCGATTCCGGCCCAGCACTACCTCGAAACCAAAGCCGCGCGGCGAGGCAGGGTCTCGCCGCGCTCCCGCCTCTTCTTCCAGCTTACCGCGCAATTCGCGTTGGGCGGGTTCTGGAGCGCTTTTGTGATCTTTTACGGTCGCGCCGCTGTTTTTGGAGCATCGTGGCCGTTCCTCCTCTTCCTCTCTCTCATTTTCCTCGGGAGCGAGTACTTCCACCGCTATCATGCGCGACTCGTCTTCACGAGCGTGCTCTTTTTCTTCGCGCTCTACTCGTGGGCTATTTTCGAGGTACCGATTTATACGGACTCGATCGGCGTCGAGACTTTTCTTTTAAGCGGAGCGGCGGCGATCGGCGTTTTCGCGCTCTTTACTGTCGTGCTCCGTCTCGTTGCCCACGACCGTTTCTATGAAGACGTGTGGCGAATCCGCGTGGGTGGGGTACTCGTGCTCGTCATGATGAACCTCTTTTATTTCACCAACATGCTCCCGGCGCTTCCATTGTCGGCGACGGCGGCAGGCGTGTACCACACGGTGTGGCATGTTCCCGGCGACTATCTCGCGACGAGTGAGCGGCAACCGTGGGTCGTGGCGTATCTGGGCTTCTCTCCGACGCTCCATATCGTTTCAGGCGAGACGATCTACGCGTATAGCGCGATCTATGCGCCGACCGATCTCTCGACGACGATCGTTCACCGCTGGCAGTGGTATGACGCGCTGTCGAAAGGGTGGGTGACGAGGGCGGTTGTCTCGTACCCGATTGAGGGCGGCCGCGTAAGCGGTTACCGGGGATATAGCAATATGCGCATTGCAAACGCCGGCCAATGGAGGGTCATCGTCGAAACGACCGATGGCCGACTGCTTGACGAGCTTCCCTTCACCGCGGTGTTCGTAACGGATCCGCCGCCGCTCGAGACGATTACGCTTCGATAATCAGCCTGCTTTGACTCGCAGTTTTGTCTGTTTCGCTTTATCGAGGCGCGGGAGAATGATGGTAAGAAGGCCGTCTTTGGCGCTCGCCGAAGATGCCTCGGAGTCGATTTCCTGAGGGAGAAGAATCGTGCGCGAAAAGGACCCCCAGAAGAGCTCGCGGGTAAAATAATCAGGAGTCGCCACTTGCTCGCGTTCCATGCGCGACCCGCTGATCTCGACCATATCGCGGCTAATGGAAATGTTGAGTTCATCAGGGCGGACGCCGGCGACAAAAGCGCGGATGATGATATCGCTTGCAGTCTGGTGGACGTCGACGGGGAGCTGTCCTTCGCCGGTCTGGGTGTCGCTGCCAAAAATGCTCGGTTTACTCGGTGCGGAGGATCCGCGCGAAGCGAAGTCCTTCCGCGGCTGAGGAGTCGCAAGCATCAGGTCTTCATCGAACGGGTCAGCGCCGTTGCCGGACGCCGGAGAGCTCGAGAGTCGTTCGAAAAAAGAAGGCTTCATATTCATAGTCAACGTGAAGAATTAGGAAGGCGACGATACTGGAAATATTTAAGTACTTCAAATGCCGCAAAGAAGATGACAGTGACCGTCCAGACAAGAAAGAATGCGGTCAGCGTGGTCGAAGCACCTTGATTGATAATAAGCTCGTTAAAGGCAGTATGCAATGCGACGGCGAGGATAAGTCCGAGCGCCGCCGCGCCGCTGCGCACGAGCGGACCCGATCGCGAGGAAAAGGCGAGCGCGAAGCCGATTGACGCCGAAGCGACGGCGTGGAGAAGAGTCGAACCGAGAAAGCGGACGTTGTCCGTAAAGATGCCGTCAATAAATTGGCCGCTAAAGAGCGGGGAGCCCAAAAAGAGCATATTTTCCGCGGCGGCGAACCCAAGCGCTACGGTGAGCATATAAACGACGTAATCCGGCGCTTCGTCGACGGCGCCTCGCCAGAGGATAAACGCGGCGGCCATGACGTATTTCAGAACTTCCTCGATAAGCGCCCAGGACAGTATGATGTGGAATCCGGGCCGCGAAGGGCATTTGAGAAGCGTCTCAAGCGGAAGATGGGTACAGCTCCACTGCTCTGCCGGGAGCGCGAGCGGTACTGCCGCCATGCCGGCGACGAAAGCGAACAAGATGATTTTCTTCGGCTCAGGGTGGGCGGCGTCCTCCTTAAGAAGAAAATAAAGCCAGATAAAAGAGGGCAACAATCCGCCCAAAAACGCGTAACCGAGAGTCGTCGGAGTCACGAAACTATTGTAGCAGGTTTATGCGGGCCACTCCGCGACCATGAGGTAAGGAGCGTCTTTGGTGGGAAGGGACTGCCAGATCTCTTCGGTGACAAACGGCATAAAGGGATGGAGCATCTTTACCGTGCGCGTGAGGAGAGTGAGGAGGAGCGCGGCGCGAGAGGCCTTCGCGGTTTCGTCGGCACCCGCGAAGATCGGCTTCGATTCTTCAAGAATCTTGTCCGCGAGCTCGTGCCAGGTGTAGTGATAGAGCTTCTCGGCGGCAAGATAAACGCGGAACTCCTCGATATCGGTCGTGACTTCTTTAATAAGTGCGTCGCTTTGGTCGAGAAGCTCATGCTCGCGGGCGGGTAATTGATCACGCTCCGGGCCGCTCGACCAAGTCTTAGTATCAATTACCCGCCCGCTCGCATTCGCTTGCTCGAGAATAAACCGCGCGATGTTCCAGAGCTTGTTCGCAAAGTGCTTGTAGCCTTTTACTTTATCTTCGCTGATGCGCATATCCGTGCCCGGCGTGTTGCCGACCACGAGCGCCATTCGCGCGGCGTCGGCGCCAAACTTCGCGGCTATATCGAGGGGATCGAGATTATTCCCGAGCGATTTGCTTATCTTGCGTCCCTGCGCGTCGCGCACGAGGCCGTGGAGATAGACGGTCTTGAAGGGGATGGTGCCGAGCGTAAATCCGGTCAAAAGAATCATACGCGCGATCCAGAAGAAGAGGATATCGTAACCCGTCTCAAGCAGATCGGTCGGATGATAGGTAAGGAAATCGCTCGTTTCTTCCGGCCATCCGAGCGTTGAGAAGGTCCAGAGCCCCGAGGAGAACCACGTGTCGAGCGTATCCTCGTCCTGGATCCAGCCGTCGCTCGCTGGCGCGTCGCCCACAACAATCTCCTCGCCCCTATACCACACGGGGATGCGGTGGCCGTACCAGATCTGCCGGCTGATGCACCAATCGCGCAAGTTCTGAATCCAGTGAAAGTAGGTCTTCTCGAGATACTCGGGAAGTATCCGGATGTCTCCGAATCGCACCGGTTCGATCATAATCTCCTTAAGCGTTTTCCCGCGCCCCTCGATTTTACGGTTCACGTCGACGAACCATTGCAATTTTATCTGCGGCTCGACGATGCCGCCGGTGCGTTCGGCGGTGGCGATATTGTGAGTGTACGGCTCTTCCTTAGCCACGAGATGCTTCGCGCGCAGTTTCTCGATGATGAGCGGACGCGCTTCGGCGATCTTCATTCCGGCAAACTCGCCCGCGATCGGCAAGAGCTTCCCGTACCAATCGATGATCTGCTCTTTATCAAGCTCATGGCGCTCGGCGATATCGAAGTCCTCGTGGCTGTGCCATGGCGTGATCGTCATCACGCCCGTGCCGAAGCCCATATCGATCGATTCGTCTTTAATCACGGTCGCCGTGATCGGGCCATTAATCCACTCGGCTTCGAAGGTTTGGCCGTGCGTAAATTGCCGGTAGCGCGGATCGTCTGGATGCATTACCACGTACTTATCGCCGAACTTGGTCTCGGGGCGCGCGGTGCCGATCGTGAATGGCCCGTAGGTGAGGTAGTAAAAGGTCGTTTTTTCTTCCTGGTAGATAAGTTCGTCATCGGAGATGGTCGTCTGGCCCTTCGGGTCCCAGTTCACGATGCGATGGCCGCGATAAATGAGTCCGGCGTCGTACATATCTTTGAACACTTTGCGCACGGCGCGGCTGCGCGTCTCGTCGAGCGTGAACGCCTCCCGCGACCAATCAAGCGACGCCCCCATCGTCTTCAGTTGATTAACAATCGTGTCATGGCTTCCGGCGGCAAACGCCTCGATGCGTCTCAAGAGCTCTTCGCGGCCGATGTCGTGGCGGCTTTTATTTTCTTCTTTTTTTATTTGTTTTTCGACTACCGACTGAGTGGCGATGGCGGCGTGATCGGTGCCGGGGATCCAGAGCGTCCGGAATCCGCGCATGCGCTTGAAGCGAATGAATATATCCTCGATCGCGAGCATAAGCGCGTGGCCCATATGGAGCCGTCCGGTAACGTTCGGCGGCGGCAGTACGATTGAGTAGGGCGTGGCGTCGGCCCGGGTGACGCCCTGCTTCACGCATTCGTCGGGGTTAAACAGCCCGCTTCCTTCCCATTCCGCATAGATTCGGCTCTCGGTCGCAGAAGGGTCGTAGGGCTTCAGAAACTTGTCAGGCATTGACTGAAATATAGCAAATACAAGCGGTTATGCGAGCGAACGATTGCCGTCCGCCGTAATGTCGGTCGCGAACTCGCGGCGGAGCGCGCGGTAATAGCCAGCAAGCGCGATCATAATCGCATTATCAGTCGTGAGCGAGGCGGCAGGAATGCGGAGCGCAACCTGCGGATAATCAGCGGCTATCTTATGAGTGAAAGTGCGGCGGATGTGCGTGTTCGCCGAAACGCCGCCGCCGATGACGAGCGTTCGCGCCCCGGTCTCTTCGAGCGCTCGTGCGGTTTTCTTCCAGAGGACATCCGTAACCGCGTCTTCGAACTCATGCGCGAGGTGCATCTTTTCAGTATCGTCGAGCGGCGGGCGGTTTTTGAGAAGATAAAGCACGGCTGTCTTGAGGCCGGCGAAGGAGAAGTCGCAAGTCAATGAATCAATCATCGGTCGCGGCAACGTAATCTTGGACATCGGATGTCCTAGTTCAGAAACTAGGACATCCGATGTCCTAACTTGTTCGGCGAGGCGCGAGATCTCGGGACCGCCCGGATAGGGGAGGTCGAGCATGCGCGCAACCTTATCAAACGCCTCGCCGACCGCGTCGTCGCGCGTTTGTCCGATGAGCTCGTAGTCGAGCCATTTTTTCATGAGCACGAGCTCGGTATGGCCGCCGGAGATGAGAAGGGCGATCACCGGCATTTGGACGCCGCGAATCAGGAGCGATTCCTCATCGCCCTTTTCTGCGAGCGCGGCCATCACGTGGCCTTCCATATGGTTCACCGCGACGAGCGGCTTCTGCCACAAGAGCGCGAGCGCTTTCGCGAAATTGATGCCGACCCAGAGCGCGGGTTCGAGGCCGGGACCCGCGGTTACCGCGATTACGTCGATTGGCGGCGTCTCACATTCGCTTACGAATTCAAAAAAAGCTTCGGCGAGCGAGTGTTCGCGCGACAAGATCGCGGCGATCTCGCTGCGTATTTCTTCGGGGATGGATCGAGTATCTTCACGCAGGAGTTCTGCCTCCTCAAGCGCGGCTTCAAGGAGAGGAACGAGGTTCTTCGCGTGTTCGCGCTTCGCAAGCGCCGGGAAGACGCCTCCGTATTCCGCATGAAGAGCGACTTGCGAGAGGAGCGTATTGCCGAGTACGGTGAATCGGGCATCCGTCTCATTTCCCGCACATTCGAGAATCGCGATCGCGGTTTCGTCGCAAGAAGTCTCGATGGAGAGTATCTTCATAATTACGGCGTCTCTTCGCGTTTCTTCTCGATAGGCGTCCACGGGATGGGCTCTCCGTAGCGGATTTCGAAGCCGGCGGCGGCAGGATGGCCGTTGCCTCCGTATTTACGCGCAAGAGCGGCGACGTCGACGCTTTTGTCGCTTCGGAGCGAGACGCGCAACCCCCCAGCCTCCGCGGAGATAATGATCGCAAGGGGCGGTTTCAGCTTCGCGAGCCGGTTTCCGATATCGCTCGTGAACTCGCCTGAAGCGCCAGCCAGATAACATTCGTATCCCTCAAATGAGACGATCTCGGCGTGGTGGATGCCGTGAACCACGACGTGTTCATGGTATTGAGCGAACAGCATTCCTGTTTCAACAATGCGTTTTCGTTCAACGGGGTCGTCTATGTCGGCGATAAATCCGCTCCACTTCTCGACATTCTTGAGATCAAAAGAAGCGAAAGAATCGGTGAGCGTGTACACGTACGCGAGTATGTTCCGAGCGTCAGGCAAGGCGAAGCGGTATAAATCTCCGTCTTCCACGTACGTGAGAAGCGCGGGGACAGGAACCTGCGGATGAAAATACGTCCACGCGATGACCGCGCCGGAGTGCGACGTGTCGAAGACTCCCGGGAACGCGGTCGCGACGTCGCGAACGCCTTCGTGGTGGTCGAGGATCGTTACCGACTTCGCGCGTTCCGCGATCCGATCCATTATTATTTTCGGATAGCAGAAGTCGATAAAGAAGAGATCCTTTCCATCGAGATGGTTGGGAATCGGCTTCCCGTATTTTAAAGGAATATATTCCGCCGTGTCGCCGAACTTCTTCCACGCGGCATACGCGCCGCCGAACCCGTCGGGGCAACCGCCATGATAGAGCACGGCTATCTGGGGATGAGCTTCATGCATACCGCTAGTGTATCCGGTCAGCGCATAAAACGCACATACATTCCCGATGGGATGACGCGTTCGTTCGTTGATTCTTTAATGTACAGCTCGCCGCATTCGCCGGCTGTCTCGCCGAAGACACTCTCGATCGCCTGCGCGAACGAGCGCGGCGCATAGCCGGCCGCATAGCCGTTCGCGAGAAAAAAAGATCCCGGCTGATCATTGAAAATCTTTTTAAGTATGTCCAATAACGGAGTGAAATCCGTTTCGATTTTCCACACTTCGCCCTTAGCGCCGCGGCCAAAGGCGGGCGGATCGAGGATGATGCCGTCGTACGCGACGCCGCGGCGCGCTTCGCGCTTCGCGAACGCGAACGCGTCATCGAGTATCCAGCGGATCGCGTCCTCGCTCACTCCCGTGAGTTCGGCATTCTCGCGGGCCCAATCAAGCGACTGTCTCGAGGCGTCGACGTGCGTAATGAACGCGCCTTTCTGCGCCGCAATGATCGAGGCGATGCCGGTGTAGCCGAAGAGATTAAGCACCTGGGGCACGCGGGAGGTCGTTCGACCGAGGTGCTCCGAGAGCCACTGCCAATTCGGCGCCTGCTCCGGAAAGACGCCGGTATGCTTGAAGCCGGTGAGGCGTGCGACGAAGCGGATATCGTTCCATGAGAGCCGCCACGACGCCGGTACTGACGGTTTTCTCTCCCACGCGCCTTTTGCGCCCTCGAAGGAAAAGCGGGCATGCGCCGACTCCCAGAGATCGGGGTGCCGCTTTTTCCACAGGGCCTGCGTCTCGGGACGCGCCACGATGACAGCGCCGAAGCGCTCGAGCTTCTCCCCACTGCCCGAATCAAGGAGTTCGTAATCGCTCCACGGGAGAGAGGTGAGATGCCGGTCGAATATCATGGCTGTGAACGGCTCTCCTCACGCAGAGCCTCCGGATGCTTGTGCGACCATTCGTAAAAGACGACCGCCGCCGAGACGGCGGCATTTAAGGACTCGGTGCGCGGATGCATCGGGATTGAAAGAGTAGCGTCGCAGTTCTCCATCGTCTTGTCCCGGATACCGGAGCCCTCATTCCCGATGATGAACGCCGCAGGCGCATCGAACGCATCGCTCCCGAGAACGAGAGTTCCTTTCATCGAGAGGCCGTAGATCCAAAAGCCTTTTTCCTTGAGCGCGGCGAGAGTCGCATTCACGTTGCCGATTGTCACGAGCGGAATGCGAAAGGCCATTCCCGAAGAGGCCTTTACCACAGCGCCGGTGATCGGCGCTTGGTGGCGCCGCGGTATCAGAACGCCCGAAAGGCCGAAGGCCGCCGCGGAGCGGATAATCGCGCCGACGTTATGCGGATCCTGCACCTCGCCGAGAACGGCGACGGCGGGATTCCGAGTAAGGTCAAGCGACGCAAGGAAGGATTCAAGGGGAACGAGCAGGGAAGCGGGATCAATGATCGCGATCACGCCCTGGTGCTTCGTATCCTTGCCGACGAGTCCGTTCCCTTTGCCGGACGCGAGCGCCGTGGTAGGGATCCGATGTTTTTCGAGGAGCGCGCGCAGAGCCGTATCGTGCAGATCGGGCGCGAGAAACGCCTTCAGAAGGCAGTGAGGCGTATGTTGGAGCGCTTCCATGAGCGCGTGCTTGCCGTAGATGTAGATCTTTTCCTTGGAGGCGATGTGGCGTGTCGATCGCATGGTGGGTGCGCGGTAAGGGACTCGAACCCCTGACCCTCTCAACGTCAATGAGATGCTCTACCAACTGAGCTAACCGCGCATGGGGAGACTATATCACACCTCTTCCGGACGCGGTTCATCCCGCCGTTCGGCGCGTCTTTTGAGAATAGTATACTCGTGCCACGTGAGCCAGATGACGATCACGTCGAAAACGGTGAGGAGCATGAGGAAGTTCGAATGCGTATAGGCATAGCGGTACAATTGGTAAATGATGAAAAGAACGAATACGACGATCGCGGACGGATACGCCCAGAGCTTATTGCGCAGAAGCCCGACAGCCAGGAATATCTTTATGATCCCATGGCTCAAGAGATAGGTCGCCGCGAACAGCTGAGAGTGCTCCGAGAGGTACGGAACGTACTGTTGAACGGCGCTCGCGAGAAAGTCATGCGGATCCTCGATGAGCTCTCCGCGCACAAGATATTCGATGACGCTCACGACTTCTCCGGTGAATAAAAGGAGCGTACCGATGACGATTTCAAGCGCCGCATCAACCGCTTTGAGAAAAACGCTTGCGATAAAGACGCGGCGTATGTTCTTCTCCTCTTCCCGAGTAGTTAGCAGGGGCATTTTTGAAACTATAGCAAAGATTCTGAAGGTACCCCCTTATTGCCGCCGTAGGATTTACGCGATTCGGCCGCCTCATGGTATCCTGAATAGGCTTTATTAACTTCTTAATCAACTTCCATGTCATTCCGTATGAAATTGATTTTTCCGGCGACGGCGGCTCTGCTCGCGCTCCCATTTCTCGCCTCGGCATCCAGCTTGAGCGTCTCATGCAGCGGTGCCCCGAGCGCCTCGAGCATCGTGTGGACGGGATCCGCGTCCGGCGGAGTCGCTCCAGCGACGCTTCTGTGGAGCAACGGAGTCACGTCGATGTCGCAAACGATCGCGGCGGTCCCGGGAACGTATTCCATGACGTTCCAGGCGACCGACGCTTCTTCCACCGTGGCGACGACGACCTGTTCCGCGACAATCGCCGCTCCGGCGCCGTCAGGACCCTCGATCGCAGATCAGATTGCGGCTCTGTTAAATCAAATCGCGGCGCTGAAGGCGCAAGTCGCCCAGCTCCTGCTTCAACAAGCAAACAGCGCGTCAGGCACGGCGACCTCGACCCCTTCCTGCTTCAGCTTCAATCACGACATCGGCGAGGGCGATCAGGGTGAGGATGTAAAAGATCTGCAAAAAACGCTTAGTAGCGATTCTTCCATATTCCCGCCCGGCCTCATTACCGGTTTCTTCGGTCATATGACTGAAGAAGGGGTGAAGAAGTTCCAGAAGAAGCACGGCATCTTGGCGACCGGATTCTTCGGTCCGAAGAGCCGAGCCTTTTTCGAAGATCAGTGTTCATTCGGCGATTCTGATCATGACGGAGTTCCCGACTCGCTCGATGAAGGTAACGGAAACCGTTCAGCAACGTCAACCGTGAGCGGCAATTACCAAGGATCCGAACAGCAGGGAGGCAACCATAACGATAATTCAAACGACAACTAATGGCTATTTAAACGAGCTCACGCTCAAACAGTCCGAGCCTGAAGTTTTTATCTGCGGTGATGTATTAGCCTTTGCGCGAACTCACTTTGCACGCGCGGAGCGCGTCGTGGCTTTGAATTGAATCATACGCTCCGATTGCGCCTCGGACACGCTCGCGGACTCGCGTGTGCAAAAACCAAAAAATTTCCTTGCATTTTCCTCGCGTCTCCTCCCCCCCCCTCCGCCGCGAAGCGGAAAAATGAATGGAAAGGAAATTTTTGGTTTTGCTTCGCCGTTTCAGACTACAAAATGAACATTTGTATTATAGCATTTGTGGTTTTTTAGCGTTGTTCATTTCTCCGTCCTCACGGCGACCGAGGCGCCCTGCTATCCGCGTTTGGTGGTAGCTCTAACCTCCGCGAACCACACAATCGCCTCCGCATAGCCCGTTCGCATTTGCTCGCGCTGGCTGCTTCGGCGTTGTGTGTGTTCGCTCGTGGCTTCGTTGGAAAATAGTGGTAACTCTAAAAAATGGATTGTGCTGAAGCACAAACAAATCTGTATGTGCTTGCCCCACCCACCCAGTGCGCGCACAACCAACCCCACCGTTTTGAAGAAACATTATAAAACGGCGGGGTTGCTCCCTCAGCCCAGATTTTTTAATTGAAGTCAGAGAAATGGTATACTCTAATCGTAATCACTAAATATACTTTTATGGGAATGGAAGGATTTAAATCACTAGAGACGAGAGAAACTGAACCACCAAAAAATAAATTTTTGGAGCTTTGGAAATACTTTGGGAGAAAATCGGAAAGCGCTCAAGCATCAAAGCATGAGAGGAACATTCAGTTGGCTGAAAGTTATGATGGTGCACTTGGGGCGGTTCATGCAAGTCTAGAAAAGGCGTATCTGGAAAGTATCGGTGAGGATTCTTCTATGTTAGGTGATACAGACAAAGAAGCGCTGGGCGAATATATAAATTCTTTATCTGTTGAACAAATTGAACATCATATTGATTTGATGAAGGCTCGATGGGAAGGCTTTGCACAGGCAAAGGAAGAAGATGACAAAAAGGATGAACTCGCAGAGATATACAGATCGATTGATGGACTTGAAGAAGTTAGAACACGTCTAATTTCTTAGATGGATTTCTTCTCACCTTCGCCAATGTGTTCGACTGCGTCGCCGATAACTTTTATTGCTTGCCCATCTTTAACTAAATAAGTTTTCCAAGGATACTTGGTGACTGTTTGGTAATATTTTTTGCGCTCGATAAGTTTCTCTGTGTTTTTCAGCTGGTCATCCTCTTTTTGATGAACCACAATATCAAAATCAACAATTCCAAATCCAGCATGATCTGCTTTCATGGTTGGCTCCCACCACGTAAGTCCTATGTCTGGCATAAGCAGTCCATTCCCAGCACTTAGTCCGATATACAAAACATCTTTGTTAAGAATATCTTTTAGATATGTATCCAGCCTAGCTTTCTTTGCCCAATCGAGTAAATAATTTACATCGCCACCCCCGACAAAAATAATATCTGCATTTTGTAGTTTTTCCTGAATGGCATTTGTGTCATCTTTCAAATCCACGATGATTACATCACAACCCTTATTTTTAAAATAATCATAGTACTCGCCTTTGCCATCGTTACTCTGTCCTACTAGTTTTGGGACAAAATTATCATAACTATCGTCACCCTCTTTTAGTGGTACCCATTCGATAGGGTCGCCTGCGGTTGGTATGATTGCCACCTTAAGATTTGTCCTGTTATTGATCAAATCTAAGAAATCCTTTTCAATGGTCGTGTTGATAAAGCCATTTGATGTAAGAAGTAGTTTCATGTTCTTATTTTAGCAATTTATCAACCGAAACACCAAGCGCACCAGCTATTTTCTCAATCATTGCCAAGGTGGGATTTCTTTTGCCGCTTTCCAAACTACTAACATATCCGCGGTCTAGTTTAAGGGCACGAAAAATATCGCCTTGCGTCATTCCTTTCTCCATTCGTATCCGCTTGATGTTTTCTCCAAGTCGTTTTGAAATACCCTTTTTCATATTCACAGCATAACTAATCTTGCACTTGATAACAATATTGGAGTATAATCCATTATGGTGACGGCGAAGCAAAACCAAAAATTTCCTTTCCATTCATTTTTCCGCTTCGCGGCGGAGGGGGGGGGAGGAGACGCGAGGAAAATGCAAGGAAATTTT
>JAGWVF010000006.1 GCA_018971045.1 Patescibacteria group bacterium
CGTCAAACAGGAGCCTGTAAGGGTCAAATATTGCCTCTACGCACGAAAGAGTATGGAAGCGGAGGACGCCCAAGCGCTTTCTATCGACTCGCAGGTGAGAGAAATGACAGCCGTGGCCACTCGAGAGAACTTAGAGATTGTAGAGATTAAGCGCGAGTCACACTCCTCTAAGGAGGTTGGCCAGCGGCCGATATACAACCAACTTCTCGACGATATCCGTTGTGGCAAGTTCAACGGTATCCTCACGTGGGCACCGGATCGATTAAGCCGCAACGCAGGCGACCTCGGCGCGGTCGTGGATCTCTTGGATCAGAAGAAGCTGGTGGAGATCCGCACCTATACTCAGACCTTCACCAACAATCCGAACGAGAAGTTCATGCTTATGATCCTCGGCTCGCAGGCGAAGCTCGAGAACGACCAGAAGATTATCAACGTGAAGCGCGGACTACGAGCACGATGTGAGATGGGATACCGCCCCTGCACCGCGCCGACTGGCTACTTGAACGAAAAGGACCGAGACAAGAAGTGTCAGGTGCGCCTCGACCCGAAGCGAGCGATGACCGTGCGGCAGATGTTCGAAAAGATCGGCAACGATGGGTGGAGCGGGCGACAGACCTATCGTTGGCTCCTCAAGATCGGCTTCAAGACACATACCGGGAAGCACCTCTCGCTCGCAAACATCTATATCTGCCTCCGAAACCCCTTCTACTACGGCGAGTTCGAGTATCCGAAAGGGAGCGGCGAGTGGTATCAGGGCAGGCATGAACCACTCATCTCGAAAGGGCTCTTTGAAAAGGTGCAGTGCAACCTGCAGGACCAGTACATTCCGAAGACCGAGAGCAAGGAGTTCGCCTTCACTCGGCTCATCAAATGTGGCTCCTGCGGAAGCGGCATCACGGCCGACGAGAAGTTCAAAAAGCTGAAGGACGGCAGTGTGAACCGTCACGTCTATTATCGATGCACGAGGGCGCGGGATGTTGCGTGCAACAATGCTGCCGTCAATGAGACGCTGCTCATCGAAGAGCTCTTGAAGCTCCTCGATACTCTCGACCTCGATGAGATTGGTATGCGCGAAAAGATCGAAGAAGAGATCGTTCGGTACAACAAGTTCCGCATGGGCGTGCTCGGTGCGAAGAAGAAGGATAAAGCGACCGCCATAGATATTCGCACTTACGCAAAGTATCTCCTCAAGGACGGCACGATTACCGAGAAGCGCGAGCTGCTGTCGTGTCTCAAGAGCCAGCTGGTGCTGAAGGATCGGAAGATCGTGCTTTAAGGCTAAATTAACGAAAACCGCTCTCACGACTGAGCGGCTTTCATTTTTCAATCGTGAGCGAATTTTGCCTACCACGTTCGATTTCTAGTCGGGGCAGGTCTGTAGGAATCGAACCGGCGTGCTCGAACATGGCCCAAAAGGCCGAGGCACCTCGGTCACTTGAATTAGCACTAGCTGGTGCCCTCGGCAGGAATCGAACCTGCATCGTCAGCTCCGCAAGCTGATGTCCTATCCATTGAACGACGAGGGCGTTCTTCACTATATATCAGAATCCGAGCCACGCCGCCACCAGATCGGTAAAGGTGTGGCGGTGTTCATCCTCAACCACATGCTGAAGGAAGTAATCGTAAATGATGTCAGCGTCAACGCCTTCAAGCGGGATGATAAGATGCGGCGAGAGCCAGTTTTCGGTTTTAACCGAGATCATGGGGGGAAGCGTTCCTTCGATATCCTCAAGCACTGAAAAGGAGACCATTCGTTCAAAGGCGTGGAGATCGTTCCCGATCATGACGCCGTGCTCGACTAGTCTGAATCGGTGCAGTGGCGGCTGTTGGGCCGCGTGGAGCGCGAGCGCGACGGCCGCAAAGAGGATAAGGAGCGCGAGGAGGTAATTACTGAAGAGCGCCGCGGCGATCGCGCCCGCGACGGCAATGATACCGAGCGCCCAGTACCAGTCCGAGTCTTTCGGATTGTGGTCGTACTCCCGCCCTTCCCATTCGAGGATCGCGTCGCGCTGGGGCATAGCATCATCATACCAGACCGGCACCGACGCTCAGCGGCGCACTGCACAAGTAAAGATCGAATGGGGAAGGGGATTCACTTTTCCGATTTCGCATATGCCCGCGCAAGCTTTACTATAGAACCTATAGAGTATGCAAAGCGGAATAACCAATGAAGAAGCGAGGGCGTATCTCGGCGCGCATGGCTACAACGAGATCGCAGAGCACAAGCCCTCATTGCTCGCGAAGTTGTCGAGACGCATCGTGTCGCCCATCAGCCTCATGCTCCTTGTCGCCGCCGTCCTTTCTTACGTCGAGGGGCAGGATTTCGACGGGAACTTCATTTTATTATTGCTCGCGCTTAATATCGCCGTTACGCTCTGGCAAGAGAAGAAGGCCGACACCGCCATTCAAGAATTAAATGCGCATCTTACCGCGGAGGTAAAAACCCTGCGCGACGGCGCATGGCAGAAGATCCCCGCCCGCCTTCTCGTGCCTCATGACGTTATCGAGTTGCGCGCGGGCGACGTCATACCGGCGGATACGTCAGTGCTCGAAGCGCACTCGGCTTCAGCGAATGAAGCGGCGCTTACCGGAGAATCCCTTCCGAAGGAAAAAAAGGCCGGAGACACTCTTTATTCCGGTTCTTTCGTCGCTTCAGGCATTATGACGGCGATGGTGTCGGCGACTGGCGGCGATACCTATTTCGGGAAAACGCTCGCCAAGATCGATACGGGTAATAAACGCAGTTCTCTTGAACGGCAGATATTGAGAATATCGCAGCTTCTCTCGTCGCTCGCGCTTCTCGCGGTACTCCTGTTGTCGGCGCTCCTCTGGCTTCGCCATACGCCGGTACTAGAAATCCTGCGCCTCGATCTCTCGCTCGTCATCGCGGGAATCCCCATCAGCCTCCCGACGGTCATGACGCTCATCATCGCGTTCGGAGTCATTGCACTCGCCAAAAAGGATGTAGTTGTTCGCCGCCTCTCGTCTCTCGAGGATCTCGCCGACACCGATTATCTGCTTACCGATAAAACCGGCACGTTAACCGAGAATAAGATTTCTGTCGGCGAGATCCTCGCCTATGGGCACCCCGAGGAGGAACTGCTTGGTCTCGCGGCCGCAGTCGCCGCAGAAGAGCCTGATTCGAGCATCAACCAGGCGATTCTCGCGAGAATGAAAGCGGCTCCAGTCACGCAGATCATATCCTTCGTACCCGGCGATTCAGACAGGAAGCGATCAACGCTGACGATGCAGACCGATGACGGCCCCGTCACGCTCTCTTTCGGCACGCCGCAAGTCATCATCGGACTTTCCAGCATCTCCGCTGAAAGGCGGAAGGAATTCGACGCCGACGTGAATGCGTTTGCGGAACGCGGATACCGTTCACTGGCGCTTGCTCGGGTGCGAGGGGAGAGAGAATCGGATATGGAACTCCTCGGACTGATTGGACTCTCGGACACTCTGCGCGCTGACGCGAAGGACGCCATATCCTTTCTTGCGGACAACGGAGTCGGAGTCTCGATGGTTACGGGCGATAATCGCGCTATTGCAAAAGAAATAGCCGGTACGCTCTCCATCCCCGGCGCCCGCATCGAAACGCCGGAAACGCGTCCGGCGGGCGGATGGGGGGCTCTCTCCAAGGATGCGTTTGAAGGCACTCAAGCGTTCGCCGAGATACTTCCAGAGGACAAATACGAGCTTGTAAAATCCGCGAAACGCTTCTACACGGTCGCGGCGAATGGCGACGGAGTGAACGATCTTCCGGCCGTGAAAGAGGCGCATGTCGGCTTCGCGGTGAAGAATGCGGTTGACGCGCTCAAGGGCGCGGCCGACATCGTGCTCCTTTCAGACGGCATCGCGGTCATGCGGGACGCCTTCATCGAGGGGCGCAAGATTTTCATGCGTCTATACGCGTATTCCATATATCGGATCTCGGAAAGCTTCCGGCTCATCGTGACCATCGCGGTTCTCGGATTTTTTGTCGGCACCTATCCGCTCTCGCCGCTCCAGCTCATTCTCATCGCGCTTTTGAACGATATTCCCATCATCTCTCTCGGGGGAGATCGGGTTCAGATCGCGAATCGTCCGTCAAAGCTCAACGTCAAGGAGCAATTTTCCCTGAGCATCCTCTTCGGTCTGGTCGGCGTCGCGAACAGCCTCCTCCTCTATTTCGTTACCTTCAATCTCCTGCACCTTCCGCTTCCGGTCGTGCAGACCATGTTTTTCCTGAAGCTGACCGTATCGGGGCACCTGCTCATCTATGTCGCGCACACGAAAGAGCGGTGGTGGCGCTATCTGCCGAGCGCGGCCGTCATCATCGCGACCCTCGTTACGCAGGTCATCGCGACCGTCTTAGCGGTGAGCGGGGCGCTCATGCCCGCCGCCATTCCTGTCAGCTTCGCGATCTTCGTCTGGATCTGGTCGCTGTGTTTCATGCAGATCAGCGAGCTGATAAAGATCGCGCGCCGGCCATTGCAAAATCAGCACGGTATCGGCCCGGGTTTTTACCAGAAAAGCTAACGTTGACTTAGCCGCCTATTTTCGGCATATTTACATTAGATTCAACAACCGAGGAGTCTACTATGCTCAAGATTTACCTCGCTCGACACGGGCAGAACGAAGACAATGCCAACGGGATTCTTAACGGCCATCGTGACTTGCCACTAACTGAGCTTGGGCGGCGACAAGCCCAAAATCTTGCCGACGGCATCAAAGAAGTCGGGTTGTCGTTTGACGTGATCTACGCCTCGCCGCTTAGTCGCGCATACGATACGGCTGTCGTAGTTACGAATACTCTCGCTCTTTCAAAACCAGAAGTGTTGCCGAGTATTATCGAACGCGACTTCGGCATCATGACCGGCAAGCCGGCGGCTGACATCGAGAAGTACTGCGGGCCGGAGGTCGTGAAGACAAATACGATCACCTACTTTCTGTCGCCTGAAGGTGCAGAGACATTTCCGGTATTGTTTGAACGCGCCAGACAAGCGCTAGCTGATATCCATGCGAAGCATTCAGATGGTTCGGCGCTGTTGGTCACGCACGGCGACATCGGAAAAATGCTCTACGCGGCGTATTACGACGTGCCGTGGATGAACGTCCTCTCGATGTTCCACTTCGGCAATTCAGAATTACTTCTGCTCGCACAGGACTCGAGTGTGGGAGACGCGCACGTCATCCATATCGAGCAGTTCAATCATTGAATTTTCTTCAACTTGCCGCGTAATTCCGCGGCATTTCTTTTAGGCTTCGTAACGGCTTAATTACATCATAGGCATCGACCGCATAGCACGCGATCGCGTTCCTGCGGAGGGGGCGAGATTCGAACTCGCGGTACCTTTCGGTACGGTGGTTTTCAAGACCACTGCACTAGACCACTATGCGACCCCTCCCTTATTTATTTCGACTCCGGTGGTGATGAGCTTACCGCAGAAGAGGGTGAACGAGAAGAAGGGTTGCGGAACCAGATGAGATACACCACTTCGAGAATGCCGAGAGAATTGACGATCAGCATCGCGATGAACCAACCCTTTTGCGAATTGCGTGCGGCGTGCCAGAGCGCGAAGCCTTTTATAACGATCGTCCAGACGACAATGATCGCGAGAAAGGGGAGGAGGGTAACGAGAAACGTCTGCGCAAACGGAGAATAAAGAGGGGAGAAGTCGTGCATATGCGCGCATTATACCATACACTCTAGCTATGCGATACCTCGGCGTTGATTATGGGAGCAAGAAGGTCGGTCTCGCGCTCTCGGATGAGGCGGGGGCGATGGGATTCCCGCATACCATTATCGCGAATACGCCACGCCTCCTCGATGAACTCTGTGCGCTCATCGCGCGGGAAGGTGTCGGTGCGGTGGTCGTCGGCGAGTCGCGCTCTCTCGCGGGCGGCGAGAATCCGATAGCGGAGGACGCCCGCGCGCTCGGCGGCGCGCTCGGCGAGCGCGCCGGTGTCCCGATCTATTTTGAATCTGAAGTGTTCACGAGCGCCGAGGCGCGCCGGACACCTGAAAAAGAGCCGAAGTCGCGCGCGCCGAAGAAGCGCGATGCCGTCGATGCGAGAGCGGCCGCGCTTATCCTTACCAGTTATCTTACCCGTACCTATGGACAAACCGCGCATAACGATTGATGAATTGAGCACGATACAGGTGCAGGTCGGGACGGTCGTGAGCGCCGAGCGCGTCCCCGAGACGGATAAGCTGCTACGGCTCATGGTCGACTTCGGCGAGGCGGGCGGGCCGCGCCAGATCGTCTCGGGTATCGCGGCGTACGTGGCCGACCCCGCCTCGCTTGCCGGTCGACAGCTCGCTTTTGTCACCAATCTTGAACCGCGCACGATTAGAGGCCTCGAGAGCAACGGAATGCTTTTTGCTGTTGGCGCTGACGAGACATTCGCGTTTCTCGCGCCTGATCGCTCCGTGCCGCCCGGCACCAGTGCACACTAAACATACGCGGTATCGAGCGGCGCACGGTATACTGGCGCTATGTCCTTTGTGACGAATAAGCGGATACGTTCTGCCTTTGCTCCGCCGCGTTATCTCGCGGCGCCGTTGTCGGGCATCGATCTCTCGACGAGCGGAGTGAAGGCCGTGCGCCTTAATGCCGGACCTCAAGGGCTTACGCTCGCGAGCTATACCGCCGAGACGCGATTCACTTCAATGGGCGCGTATTCTGACGGTGAAATCACGGATCGCCCGGCCGTCGTCGCGGCGCTTTCCGCGGCGGCAAAGATGACCGGCATCACGGCGGCGAACGCGGCGCTTCCGGAATCAAAATCGTATCTCTTTGAGACGACCGCGATCGGCAGAAAGCGGAGCGAGTGGCGCATCGCCGCAGAACAGCATCTCGAGGAGCTCATTCCGCTCCCGCCGCTTGAGGCCGCTTTCGATATTGTCGGTTTTGGGCAGGGGAAACAGGATGATGTCCGCATCGCGGGTATCGGCTTCGCCAAACGAATCGTTGACGACACGCTGTCGGCCTTTGACGAGGCGCGCATCGAGCTGCGCTCGCTCGAGGCGGAGCAGTTCGCGCTCGCTCGGGCGCTCCTTCCGGTCGGAGATACCTCGACCGCGCTTCTCATTGATCTTGGAAAGACGACGACAAAATTAGCTATCGTGGAGAAGCGCATCCCCTTTTTCGCGACGACGATCGGGATCGGCGGCCACGCGCTCACGCTCGCGGTCCAGAAACACTTCGGAGTAACTGAGACTGAGGCGCGCCGAGTGAAAGCCGAGCGCGGGATCGTGCCCGTACCGGGCAATGAAGACTATCTCGCGGCGATGCTCTCGACGGTATCGGCTATCCGCGATGAAATCGCGCGCCGGCTCGACTATTGGAAGGAGCGCGTGATTACCTCGGGGCTTCATGAGCCGGTATCCCACGCGATACTCGCGGGAGGCAACGCCTCCGTGCGGGGGCTTACGGAGTATCTGGAAGGGTCGCTCAGGATACCGGTGACTGCCGGAGACGTGTTCACTAATTTTGCGCCGCGCGATACGTGGATACCTCAGCTCGACTACAACGAGTCGCTCGCGTACGCGACGGCGATCGGCCTCGCGCTTCGCGATTACGCCATTCCGTATGAATGAATATCTGACTAATCTCTTGCCGATTGACCGCCAGAAAAAGCTGCGGCGAAGCTACTATCTGCGTCTCTTCGTTATGAGCGCCTTACTGCTTGCGCTCTTGTTCAGCGCCGCCGCCATACTCCTGTTCCCGACCTACCTGACGCTCTCAAGTAACGAGGATGCGAAGAGGGCGGAACTCGCTTCCGCGGAGAGCCGGCTTTCTTCGGCCGATGAGAAGGATCTCTCGACGCGGCTTGCATTGCTTACGGGCAACGCAAAAGTTCTGGAGACGCTCGCGACGGCGCCGTCACCGAGCCATCTCATCGGCTCCCTGCTCGCCGTCCCGCGCCCAGGAATCACCGTTTCCGGCTACGCTTATACGCCCGTTACGACGGCAAAAGGATCGACGAAGAAACTCCCGGCGAGCATGAGCGTGACGGGCATGGCGGCGACTCGCGACGCGCTCCGCAACTACCAATTAGCGCTGCAAGAGGTTCCCTTCGTGTCCGTTGCGGCGCTGCCGGTTTCAGCGTATGCGCAGAGCACCGATATTTTCTTCACTATTACGCTCACCCTTACGCCATGAAATCCTTTCTCGCTCAAGGCATCATCGCGCTCCTCGTGTGCGGCGGAGCGGCGATCGGCTTTTGGGTGTGGTACGGCATGATCGAAGCGAAGAGCGCGAGCGTAGCCGCGCTCGAGCAGCAGATACAGCAGGATGCAGATACCGAGAGCCGCGTTGCCGCGGCGCGCGCCTCGCTCGCCGAGATTTCTCAAGATGAGGCGAATATTCGGAGCTACTTCATCTCAGAAGTCGATGTCGCCTCATTTAATGATGCGCTTGAAACACAGCGCCATGCGCCGGGGGCAACGGTGAAGGTCGTCTCCGTGAGCCGGGGCGGTCCAGGCGCCCAGTCGACACTGCTGTTCTCGCTGTCGATTGACGGAGCCTTTGACGCCGTGATGCGCACCATCGGCATGATCGAATACGCTCCCTTTGCGGTAACCGTATCGGGGCTGAATCTCGCACATGCCGACACGACCGGAAAGACGAGTCTCTGGCACGCCGATCTCTCGCTTATCGTGAATACCGTTTCCGCGTCCTCGACGGCCGGTACCGCGCTCGCGACACCATCGTTCGCGGCCACGACCTCGCCTCTCTTTATCGCCACCAGCACGCCATGAACATGAATACGATCCGCCGCCTGAATACCGTATTAAAGCGCCTACGCCGCAACGCGCCCGGAGACCCGGGGCGCGATTGGCTCATGCTTATGACGCTCTTCCTCATCGCGTTTGCCGCGATTCTCGTATGGGCCGCCTGGGCATTCGACACCGTCTCGCGCGGCGGCACGATCGGGTCGAGCGCGATCGAGACGCCGCCGATCTTCGACAAATCATCGCTCGCGGCTATCCGCACGACATTTGAGAAGCGCGCCGCCGAAGAGGCGAAATACGAGACAGGCGCCTATCATTTCATCGACCCTTCGCAATAAGCGCAGAGCCAAGCTTTCTCCCATCTCGCTCGCTTGGTAGTAGACGCGTGATAGGGTAGGGTGGAGAAGCGCCTCGCGCACTCGCCCCTATAGCTCAATGGATAGAGCTGCGGACTTCTAAGCCGTCGATGTTGGTTCGATTCCAGCTAGGGGCACCAAATAACTTATGGCGATTTCTATAAAGAAAGCACGGATCCCTTTTTATCCTAATCTCAAGGATAACCTGCACTGTTTTCAGTCTGCGCTGAAAATGGTTTTTGCTGTTTTTGAAAATAAATTTTATTCATATACATATCTTGATCAAATAACCGGATATAAAAAAAATAATTTGACTTGGGATACGACGGCGCTCTTATTTCTTGCAGAAAACGGCTATACGGTGATCAAAATTAGCACCTTTGATTACCCCGCCTTTGCTTCCGAAGGGACGAGCTACCTGAAGAAGTTCTGGCGCTCTGACGTGTATACAACACAGGCGAAGTTCTCAAATTTTCAGCGGGAACGACGGATCGTCACTCGACTTATTAAGGATAAGCGCATACGCCTTAAGATACGCAAGCCGACTCTCGCCCTTGTCTCCGCGTATCTTCAAGAGGGGTGGCTCGCAATAGCTCATATTGATGTTTCCATTCTCGATAATACAAAGAATTACAGCCCCCATTCGATAGTCATTACTGACGTGCGGCCAACGCGGGTGTCGTTCCATGATCCGGGGCTTCCTCCCGAAGAAAATCGATCAGTATCCAGAAAGGCGTTTGATCAAGCACTCCGAATCGGAGAAGTCATTCTCATCAAGAAGCCCGGAGCTCTTAAAAAACATCTCTCGCATCGCGGGACATAAACCGGAAAATGTCGAGAAAATCGTGACTGTTAATGGCATGGAAATTACAGCACAATCCAAAAATATACGTGTATTTTTTGCGGGACGGTGGTCACCGGAACAAGTTTCTTTTTCCAAAATATCTTCCTCACGCATGCTCAATGAGGTTGTGGAAGAAAAAGCAAAACAATCGTGGCTCTCGCTCTTGGGAGAATCCGAGAAAGAGAAAAGTAAATTGTGGGATAGCACTATCTATCGATTTGAAAATGCGTTTCTTAGAGAAAATGCACTGGAGATTCAGGCATCTACCATTCCTTTTTCCATCCGACTTGGTTTGAATCAGCACACAAAATTAGTGCATCAACTTGGCGAAGCTTATGCGCCACGCGGCATGTTCACCTCTTGTTTAGTGAAGACGAGTGACCATCATCTTCTTTTTATAAAGAAATCAAAACACTATTTCACTCCGAAGAAATACTCATGGGTGGGAGGAGTCCTTTCAAATAGTGAACAAGAAATTACCAATGGTATCGATTTCTTTAACACTATGAGAAATGAAATACGAGAAGAAGTCGGCAGTAGCGCTATATCATCTCTTGAACTTCGAATAGGTTATTTGACAGAAAACTGGAACGTCTGTTTTTTATTTGTTGCAGAACTAAATATCAATATGCCGCAACTTTATAGAGTATTTCGAGAAAACAATGATGGTGAAGCTGCAGATCTCGTTAGTTTTTCTATATCAGACATACAAAATCAGATTCATATTTTTGAACCGAAAGATCAAATAAAATTTGCACTTCTTGGCCTTGTTTCGTAGTCTAATGGGGGCAGAAGTTCCTCATTCCAGCTGATTTACCGTATGACGATGAACGTTTCGATGTCGTGTGCACTCGGGGCGTGCTGGTGTCGCATGTTGGCAAGAAATACGTGGGGCGGTTCATTCAAGAGCATCGCCGCGAGTAAACGCAGTCATGTGCAGAAAAATTAGTGCATAATCATACATATATGTATGTACGAAATTGAACATCGCGCCGTACTGAGCGAAGAAGCCTACCGAGAGCTAGCGGAGCGGCTTGCGCGCGAGGCGGTACTGCTTGGTTCAGACGACAAGGAGGTATCCTATTATATCTTCCCCGATAAACTCCTTAAGGTCGTGCGGAATGTCTCGAAGGGTACGGCGAAACTCTCCTTGAAGCTGACCGCACTTGGTGCCGGGTCTTCGTTCCGTGAATTCGAAGTCCTCTTCCCCGAAGAATCCTTCGAGACCATGAAGAATATCTGCGAGAACATCAGCACGCCTGACCAGGTGATCAATGGGACACAGAAACGCACTAATTATGAATACCTTGGTGTAGAGATCGCACTCAAGTGGAGTGAAGACTGGGGTTATCATGTCGAATTCGAGATCATGGTCTCCGACCTCTCCGAGAAGGAGTCCGCAGATGCCCGTATCCGCGAAGCCGCCGCAGCGCTTGCCGTGCCCCTCATGACCGAAGAAGAGGTGGCTGCCTTCTCCGCGAAAGTAAGAGCGCAGAACAAGTCCTTGGGAACACGCTCGTGATTGATGTCCTTGAAGCCGATCTATCAGGTACGCGGTGACTCCGCTAATGAAGAAATTGATAACTGGAAGTCGATAATATCCGTCGTTTATTACTATGTTGCTAGACCAAGTTCTGAGACATCATTAACTAAACCGCTTTTGATAAGATCCCTTACGCCATTTCCTCTAATGGGGGCAGAAGTTCCTCATCCTCACCCATTATTCAGAGGCGAAAGAGTATCGGTCGCCACCGAGCTCAAGGATACGATCTGATAAAGGAAATCAAGGCGATTCGGTAGTACAATATCAGTACGATGATTCCTCTCGATCGAAATGAGAGTTACTGGCTACTTGATGATGAGCTCCTCGAGGCGGCGCGTGGCATAGGCGCGCGCGAACTCTCGACCTATCCGGATTATGGAGAGTTGAAAAGTGCTTTAGCGAGATATGCGGATGTTGCTCCCGAACAAATACTCGTTACTCCCGGCTCTGACGCGGCAATAGAGTATATTGCTCGTGCGTATGCGGGGAGTGGGGGAGACGTGATACTTCCCGTACCGACATTTTATGGCTACGAATCTATTCTCGATCGCGTCGGATCGAAGATTATCCCGATCCTCTACAAAGAGGAGAATGGTCGTTTCATATTTCCGATTACAGAAACAATCAATGCGCTCGCGAAGAGCTCCGCGAAAGTCTTATTTCTCTGCCACCCTAATAATCCGCTCGGGTGCCCGCTCTCACAAGACGACGTCTCGACTCTCGCGAGCGCACTGCGAGGATCCAACACAATCGTCGTATCAGATGAGGCGTATTTTGAATTTTCTTCTGGCGCATCACTTTTGCCGCATCTCGCTGAACTGCCGAACCTACTCATTATCCGTACGCTCTCAAAATCGTTCGCTCTCTCGGGTGCTCGCGTTGGGTATATAATCGCCGATCCGGACACTATAAAAAAGCTAGAGAAACTCATACTGCCGTGGCCGATCGCGCATCCGAGCGCCGCCACGGCACTCGCGCTTCTCGCGCAGGCAGAAAAAGTGAAGAGGCGGCGCGATAGGGTTATCGCTGAACTCGAGCATTTCAGAGAAGAAATGAAGCAGATTCCCGGTGTTGTCGTGTATCCCTCGGAGACGAATTTTGTTCTGGTACGAGTTCCAGACGCCGGGCGTACACGCGAGGCGCTTCTCGCGCAAGGTATACGGGTCGCGCTTGGTGAGTCGATGAGCCGTTTTCCCGAAGCAAAGAAGCTTTTGAGAGATACCTTGCGCATTGCGACGCCCGCACCCGCTGATCGCTCTGCCGTCATAGCCGCTTTCTCGCGCCTATTCACAACATAAGGTTTATGTGTTAGTGTTCCCGCATCATGCGTACCAGCCGCTTGCCGGCCCATACCGTGAGGAAGACTGCGGCACGGTCCCGCCCCTCCGCTGTTTCCGCCTCTTTCCTCGCAAAAGTGCATGTTAACGGAAGCGCCGACTGGCAACGATCGGACAAGAGCCACCTCCTCGCTCTTTTTAAAAAGATGGCGATCGGGATTCCGGCGTATCGGAAATTTCTTCGCGAAAACGGGATACGCCGTGAAGCTGTAAAAACGATAGAAGACTTCTCCTCCGTTCCAGCGATAACAAAGCAGAACTATTTGCGGAAGTACTCTCCAGCCGAGCTTCTATGGAACGGCTCGACCTGTTCCGGACACGTTCTTACCTCGACCTCGGGCTCAACGGGGAAGCCCACCTACTTTGCCCGTTCTCACGAGGTCGACGAGCACTCCTCTTTTATTCATGAACTCATTTTCCGTACCAGCTCTCTGAAGAAAGATAAGTCAACGCTCGTGATCGTCTGTTTCGGTATGGGGGTATGGATCGGCGGGCTTATTACCTATCAGGCGTTCGAGCTCATGGGCCGTCGAGGATACCCGATATCGATCCTCACGCCGGGCATAAATAAAGCCGAGATTCTGAAGGCGCTGACCGATTTGGCGCCGCAGTATGACCAAGTCATACTCGCGGGGTACCCCCCGTTTCTTAAAGACGTGATCGATGAAGCCCTCGCCCAGGGCTTTTCTTTTGCCAATCATCGCATGATGCTTCTTTTTGCCGCGGAGGCATTTACCGAAACGTTTCGAGAGTACCTCGCCAAGAAAGTCGGCATTGAGAATGTCCTTACCGATGCGATTAATATCTACGGAAGCGCCGATATCGGCTCGATGGCGTTTGAAACGCCGCTCTCCATCCTCGCGCGCCGTCTCGCGCTGAAAGACGAAAAATTATTTGCCGATATTTTCGGTAATACCACGAAGACTCCGACCTTTGCGCAATATGTTCCTGAATTCGTATCGTTTGAGGCGCCCAACGGCGAGATCCTCATATCGGGAGATAGCGCTCTCCCGCTCCTTCGCTACTCGATCGGCGATCATGGCGGGGTATACACCTTCCGCGATCTTGTTGAACGATACAAGGCACACGGAGTGGATCTGATGAAAGAGGCACAAGCCGCCGGTATCAGGAGACAAGTCTACGAATTGCCGTTCGTGTACGTCTTTGAGCGTATTGATCTCGCCACGACTCTCTACGGACTGCAGGTGTATCCAGAAACTATCAAAGAGGTTTTACTCAATAAGCAATACGTCGACACTCTGACCGGCAAGCTCACGCTCATTACGAAATACGACGATAATCAGGACCAGTATCTCGAGATCAATATCGAGCAGAAACCGAAGAAAGAGGTAAGCAAGGCGCTCGAGTCGGATCTGCTCGCGGAGATCGTGAAAGGCCTGCGCGAGAAGAACTCGGAATATCGCGAGCTTTCGAAATTTCTCGGGAAGCGCGCAGAACCGAAGCTCATCTTTTGGCCGTATGAGGACCCGCTTTATTTCAAACCGGGCACCAAACAGCCGTGGGTGGTGCGTCAGGCGTAAAACAATCTTCACTACTTTCTGAATCTCTCTAATTTGCACGTATTTGAGCATCAAGGCGCCGTGCTTCTTCCCACGCCAGATCAAAAGTCTCCTTCATGTGTCTAACACATGAAATTCTGCTCTTGCATTTTCTGTAAAATGCATCATAATGGTAAACAGGTTATTGAGTAGTTTAAACAATCGATCTTTTGAAAGGAGACCGGAATATGGATTCTCATCTGAGAGTCGGTTCTATCAGATTGCGCCCGCAGAAACAAGTTTATAATCAGTAAAATGAATACAGCATACAGCATCGAAGATTTTCTAGAAGTAAAGTCTGCTGGAGGGGCGAGTTTTAGTCCTGATGGTACGCGGATTGCGTATCTGAGTAACACTACGGGGACATCCCAAATCTTTCTTTTACCCACTGAAGGAGGTGAATCTGAACAACTTACTGATTTCCAAGATTATGTCTCTTTCGCGCGATTCTCTCCGACCGAGAATATGCTCATATTTGGAAAGGCGGAAGGCGGGAATGAACAGACGCAGCTCTACCTGTTAGATATTAAGACTCGACAAATCACCAGCATCACGGCGAAGCCTGACGCGAGACATGATTTTGGCGGATGGTCTCCAGATGGGAAGAGCATCTGCTTCACCTCGAATGAAAGAAATGGAAAGGACTTCGATGTGTACGTAATGGACATCGCGACGCTTAAAAAACGTTGCGTCTTCGATAGGGGTGGGTGGTGTGTCGCTGAGGGATTTTCTCCACGGGGTACGTATGTTGTCGTACGAGAGAAGCGCTCAGCCGCGAACACTGACCAATACCTTTGCAATCTTAAGACAGGCGTTGTTGAACACATTACCCCCCACAAGGGAGACGCGTTTTATGCCGGATCATCATGGCTTCCCGATGAATCTGCCTTTTTTCTCATTCAGGATCAAGAAAGAGAATTCGCAGGCCTCGCTCGCTATTCGCTTTCTGAAAGAAAATCTGACTACGTTCTTGCTCCGGATTGGGATGTCGAAGGAGTCGTCATAGACAGAGCTGGTAAGAATATAGCCGTCATCGTAAATGAAGGCGGGTATCAACGAATGACGATATATGATACCTCTCGATTCGAGGTTCGTTCTTGCCGTCTGTCGGCGGGTAATGTCTATCAGGCAAGATTTTCCGAGAGCGGATTGCAAATTGCATTCAGCTTAGGAGACTCGCGCCGGACATCAGATGTTTGGATATTGGACTTAGAAACAGGAGACTCGCGGCAGATCACACGCAGTTACCAGGGTGTCCCGCCAGAAGTCATGGTTGAGCCAGAACTCATCCAGTTTAAATCGTTCGATGGACTTCTAATCCCGGCCTTCTCCTATAGACCGAAGGGAATAAAACGAGGGATGAGAGTCCCCGTGATTATCAATATTCACGGAGGTCCTGAGGCCCAATACCAGCCGGTATACCAGCCGGTGATACAGTACTTGGTGCACAGCAGTGGGTACGTAGTGGTTGCGCCGAATGTACGAGGCAGCTCCGGGTATGGGAAATCGTACATGGCACTTGATAATGTGGAGAGGCGCCTAGATTCGGTGAAAGATATTGTTGCGTTACGTGATCACATTGTTGGGATATTTGAAGGGGACGCTACAGAAATTGCATTATTCGGAGGAAGCTACGGAGGATTCATGGTGCTCGCATGTTTGGCATTCTATCCGAAGCTTTGGACAGCGGGGGTCGATGTTGTGGGCATCGTTAACTTTGTTACCTTTCTTGAAAACACGGCCGCGTATCGACGAGCCTTACGCGAGGCTGAATACGGCTCACTCGAAAACGATAGGGAGTTTTTGGAAAAAATATCCCCTATCCACTCGATTGAAAAGATAGAAGCGCCGCTGTTTGTCATCCATGGTGCAAATGATCCGAGAGTTCCGCTCTCCGAAGCAGAACAGGTGGTAGAAAGACTTAGGGGGGTCGGCAGGCATGTTGAATTGCTCGTCTATCCGGATGAGGGGCACGGAATCACGAAGCTTAAGAATAAGCTCGATGCATATCCAAGAGTGGTCGAATTCTTAACTGTCAACCTTGGACGTTCAGGATAAAACGTCCGTGGGTGGCGCGTCAGGCGTAAAACAATCTTCACTATATTTCTGAATCTCTCTAATTTGCACGTATTTGAGCATCAAGGCGCTGTGCTTCTTCCCACGCCAGATCAAAAGTCTCCTTCATTATTTCAGCAAAATATGTATCCTCGATAATAACGGCAAACTCCTCACGTCCGGACACGAGGACTATCTTATTGTCATAAATGCGAATATCCGAAGTGAAGTTGTATTGTTTAGCTGGTATGAGGCGAATAAAGGTTTCTCCCTGCGGCTGCGGCATCACCTTTCCCTTGTAAGGAGAAATAATCTGTACCACCTGTTCTTTCTTGCTATAAGAAATAGTGGGGATAACTGCGAAGGCCCGCACCGCCTCTCCGGACTTCATCATCGCAAGATCATGTACGGCTGTTTCGACGCCCTCCTTCCCCTCATAGAATTTTACTCTTGGATGAAACATAAGTGCTGGAGATAGGGCAGTAAGTTCAGGAATAAGGTTATCAATATCTTGATGAATCTTTGCTTGCTTTTGCTCAATAGCCACAGCTTCTTTTAGAAGCGTGTCTGGATTAACGGCCTCATATATACTGACGCCTTTAGCATCTTCCGCTTTCTCTATAAGACCCTTGTTAATGAGCGATTCTAGAGCTACATATGTGGAACTCCTATTAATATCAGCTCTCTTTGAAAGAAGTTGAGCGGACAGCGCGCCAGACTCAATGGCAGTCAAGTAAACAATTGCTTCTCTTTCAGTCAAACCAAACCCGATTAGCTGAGTAACGATGGTTTTGTCTGGAGATATCATATTTTATCCACACGGTAGCGCCTGGCTTCTTGTTGAGCGAGGTCGAACGCAACCTTCATCACCTCAGCTATTTCCTTGCTTTGTATCGAAACAGCAAAGGCTGGGTTATGCGACATAAAGGCAACCTTATCGTCAAAGACGGCAAAATCAGAAGGAAATTTGAAACACTCGTCAGGTATCAGAGTGATTTCATCAAAATTCGTAGGAGTCTTTTTAATCATTTCTCGTGCCGCGTAATCATCAGGATGGATACCCCTCATCTTCAAACCTAGAGCCAGTCTGTCCCGCACGTAAATAGGCAGATAGTCTGGTAAGCTGTTAAAGATATTACTTACGGAGGAGAAAACGCGCATCATCTTTTCTTTAGAAGCGAGAGTACTTTCAAACCCTTTTCTCAGACCCGCCGCTCCTTCAAGAACTTCTATTTTTGGTTTGAACCGAGAACTCTTATGTGCCGAACGAAGAGTAGGGGAGAGAGTCGCGAGATTCTGGAGCAAGAGCGTCGATTGCTCCAACTTCTCTTTTGCTGCAAGTGCCAAACGTTCAGGAGGGGCAGCCGCATATCGCCTCACGGGTTTCTCGTTCACTATGTTCACAAAACCCCGTTTCATTAGACGATCGAGTACAACATACATTGAGCTACGATTAACGCTTGTTTGATTCGAAATTTCCTGCACGGTTGCAGTCCCAGCGCTCAAAAGAGCTAAGTATACAGCCGCGTCCTTCTCGGGGAGGTCAAGTGCAGAGAGTCTTTTGGTGAGGGGTGTCATGGGGTCCCAACAGCATAGAATCCAAATGGTTCGCGTGTTGTCAGATATTAGCAACAAATACCAGCAAGAGCAAATAAACCAGAAGCCTATGCGTGACGACTTGTGTACACATTTTCAACTCCGTTTTGAAGACGTTTCAAATAGGTTGTTTTTCTTTGACAACATATCAAATCAACACAAACTGATTCTTGTTATGAATTTACTAAGGCAGGAGAAATATGAGTAAAGAAGGTACGAACCCAAGATTTTCCTTTAGGAAGGACAGGTTTTTTCGTGACCGCGAAAGCTACGCTGAATGGTGGGCAATTGTGTGTCTTGGTTGTGCAGAAGAAGTATTACTCTATCAAAAAGACGGACATGGGAAACTATATCGCTGTTATTTAAATCGCATTTTTGCTCCTGCAAAATATGCAGATCTCCAATATGACCAAACGATGACGATAAAGAAATTGCCGAATCTAACTTGTCCCCGATGCAACTTGCTCCTAGGCATACCAATGCTTCATTGGGAGGGAAGGCTTGCTTATCGATTGATAAAAGATCGCTGGGGAAAACGAAGGGAGAAGTAATTCGATGAGTGGAAATTATAAAAATACGGTGCAGATTGCACGGAAAACGCTTATCCCAAAGGAAAGGCGGGTGCAAGTCACTGAAGGGGAATTAAGTAAGTATTTACATGTCACACGAAGAGGCGTTGGTCCGATTCATACGCCATACGGTTATTTTTGGCAATACGACTTTCATATCGACGATAAATGGGGAAAGTATTCTGTCCTAGTGCGTGCCCAAGTGGATAAAGAATACAATCCAATTTTTCTTAACAATGAACTATTACTACGCATAGATTCTGGCTGTGAGACGGGACAGCTGTTTCATGACAATACCTGTGAGTGTCGTGAACAATTGCACGAGGCATTAAAGAAGATTAATGAACATGGAGAGGGTATGATTATACACGTACCTTCTCAGGATGGGCGTGGAGGCGGGTTGGCATTTAAACTAGCAACTCTTCTTCTAGAAAAAGACTTGGGATTGAACACGGTAGAGGCCGCTCGTATTCTTGCTAATAATGAGGAGATTGATCTCCGGACCTATGGAGGGGTTGTTGGCATTCTGAAATTTTTTAGAGCAAAGCGGAACATATTGCTCATGACAAACAATCCCCACAAAATCTCCACTCTCAAAGAGAATAGATACAAGATATTGCGTACATCCATTCTCATTCCCCCAACACGCTTTACCAAGAAGCATTTACGAGCAAAAAAGATAGAGCTCGGCCATCTCCTTCCATGACAGAATGTCTCTCAATCTCACTTCGAGGGTTGTCTGCTTCCGGTAAGGGCACTATTGCGTCCCTGCTTGCAAAAGAGCTCAACATCCAGCACGTAGATTGTGGGCAAATATTCAGGGCCATTGCACTGTATGTGCATGAACACCGAGTAAAAGGAATTGCCTCTTTCTTTAAGAAAGCAAAGATTCAGATAACAAATCGAGATATTACAGTCGAGGGCAAAACGTATTTTCGTGAACAACTACAAACTGAGAATGTCGGTCGTCTCGCAACTGAATTGAGCCGAAAACACAGCGACAAGCTTGTATCGTTAATAAATGCTCTTCTCTCCACGATACCTCGAGTGATAGTTGATGGACGAAACGCGGGAATAGATATTCTTCCCAACCCCAATTTTTCTTTTTTCCTTCAGACAAAATTGGAATCACGCGTGCAGCGACGATATAATCAAGAACGATCTAATGGAATAAAGGTCAGCGTTATAGATATTCTTCACAGTCTCTCTCACAGAGATGAGGTTGATAAAGAGCGGGATATCAGACTCGTTGAGCCCCAGCGACATGAGCGCACTGTTGTTACAGATGGGAAGACACCACTGCAGTGTGTTAATGAAATCATAACTACAATCAATAAGACGAAATCACAAATATTTCTTTGGGTTGCGGTAGACAAACAAGGAAAATTCTTCACTTACGAAGATGGAGCCGTAATTGTAGCGACTAAGAAAAGCAAAATTCCAATAAGGGTACGTGAATGCAAAGATTTCTCTATTATTCAGGTAATACTTAAGCCAGTATAGATATGACCCATGTTCTGTGTAGCACCACATTGGCAGAGCTCATTCGAGCTGGGGCAATATGTTAGAATCGAGGGATGACACCTCTGTCGGCGGAAGACTTCGGGAAAGGATTTCCATTTCAGAGAGATATTTCAGAACAAATTCGCTTCTTACTGACGGCTGCCGTACGAGCCCCCTCGACGCATAATTGCCAGCCATGGCGGTTTCGGGTTGAGAATAACCGCCTCCTTGTGTATCGCGATACACGCATCCGTCTCCCACAATCAGATCCGGAGAACCGCTATGCGCACATAAGTATTGGGTTTCTTCTGCACCATATCGATCTATTGGGGAAATGGCTTTCCATGGCCCCGCAAATTTCCCTTGTGAATGGGGATGAACACGTTGCAGAGATTACATTTTCTCCAGCGACGAAGGCAGAGGAAATCCCACCACTTGTTGTAGCGATTTTTAAACGTCGAAATCGTCGCGGTGTGTTTGAGGACAAACCAATTTCTCAATCAATATTTGATGAGGCAACAAAGATGCAAATGCCATCTTTCATTCCTCCAGAGGTGAAGGTGGTTACCGATAGAGCAGCTCTGGCGAGCATTGCCGATGCAACTTCAGGCAATATGAAACGAGTCTATAAAAGGAGAGTGTTTCGTCGCGAGATGTCTTCATGGATTACGCCAAATAATTCAACACGCAAGGATGGCATCCCAGGGTATTCGCTCAACCAGCCAACATTCATGAGCTGGATACTCCCGACCGTTATCCGATTGGTAAATATGGGGAAGGTATTAGCCAAGCTGAACAATGAGTCTATCGCTTCAGCGGCCGCGGCCTTTGGTTTTGGGGCTGAGGATTCTCCCTCTGGATGGCTCTCGGTCGGGTTTGCCGCTTCTCACACAGCATTAACGCTTGTCGCCCATAATATCGACTACTCCGTTTTTGTCGCCTCAATAGAATATGAGGACACTCGCAAGTCAGTTGGTGAGGTCTTTCGTCTCCATCAGCCACTCGAGTTCCTCTTTGTTGCAGGGACATTCCCCGATGAAGTTGCGTGGATGACCCCACGAATATCGATCGAAGATAAACTAATACCATCATGAAAAACGACTTCTCCGTTCGGATTTTTGATCCGCATCATGGGGATGATGCGGGTGAAATCGCAAAACTGCGTTCCGAGAACTACTTTTTTGTAGACACGTATGACGAACAAATTGCGGAATTAATGGAGATACGCGATCCCGAATCGGTCGGAGGCACTCACAAACCGCTCACTGATGAGCCGGGCGAACGTATCGTCGAGTATCCGTGGCGCAAAACATTAGTGCGTATCGTAGGGCCTGAAGCATATCGTGAATTGCGTACTAATCGAAATCGGAACTTACTTACGCAGGAGGAGCAAAAGAAATTTGCTTCTGCGAACATCGGTTTCGCTGGCCTCAATGTGGGGAACCCGGGGGCAGTGTGCATTGCGCTTGAAGGTGGCGCGCACATAATGAAACTCGCTGATCTTGATGCGCTATCGGTAACGAATTTAAATCGTTTTCGTGCCGGACTTGCAGATCTTGGGCTCAATAAGGCGACACTTACTGCGCATCAGATTCTCGAGGTAGATCCTTATTACAAAATAGAATTGCACGAAAAAGGAATTACATCAGACACCGTCGAGCCATTTATCGCAGAGCCAAAGATAGATCTGCTCGTCGAAGAGATGGATGCGCTTCCTCTGAAAATAAAGATACGGGAAGTCGCGCGGAGTAAGGGTGTGCCCGTCATCATGGTGACCGGGAATGGAGAAGGAATATTGTTAGATGTCGAACGTTATGATCTAGAACCAGATCTGCCCATTCTTAATGATCTTTTGGAGACGCGAATAATTGATGCAGTTACGAAGCCGTCAGGTCCGCTCGCACCGCGTGAGAAAGTCGCTCTCGCGCGGGATTTCATGGGTACGAAATATTTGGACGCGCGCCTCCTCGATTCTTTTGGAGAATTCGGGAGCAAGCTTGCAGGCATCCCACAGCTCGCCGAATCGTCCTTCCTGCGTGGCGCCGCACTGTGTTATGCAGCAAAAGCGATTATACTCGGCCGACCACTCGCCTCCGGTCGATATGCATTTTCGTTCGAGAATTGTATGCAAAAATAAGAGCGAAAAATAAACAAAATGGAATCTTTCTTAAATACAGATCTTCTCTTGGTTGGCGTAGCGGTTGCAGGTGCAGGCACGCTCGGGTTCTCTATTTATTTCTCGGACACAAAGAATTCAACTTCGCGATCCTTTCTTCTCTTCGCAATCGTAAGTATTTTTTGGAGCATTACAAATTTCGCGAGTGCACGAGCCACTGACCCAATTCTCTTACTCTGGCTTATTCGTCTGGTTCTATTTTTTGCGATATGGCATGCTTTTTCATTCTTCATACTCGCACAGCAATTCCCAGAACCAAAACCGATTCTTCAGAAAAAAGCCTTTCTTGGATTTTTGTCTTGGACGGCAATAATATCAATCATTGCTCTCACCCCATTTGTTTATGAATCAGTAGTCACTATTGATTCGATGATTACAACAAAGACTGGTCCGGGTATTGCGTTATTTGGACTCTCGGTATTTTGGTTTGTTGGAGCAGGTATTTGGACACTTGCTCGAAAACTTTTTCGTTCAAAGGGAATAGAACGAAATCAAATGGAATTTGTCTTTACGGGTATGATAATGACCTTCATCTTTCTCATTATCTTTAATTTTCTTTTTCCAGCACTTCTGAATATTTCGACCTTAGTTCCTTTTGGTGGTCTTTTTCTTCTACCGTTTATCGTAGGTACAGCTTATGCAATCCTGCGCTATCGTCTCTTTGATCTCCGTGTAGCTCTTTTTGGTTTACTGACGTTTATGCTTGCGACCGCAACATTCTTTGATGTTATTTTGGCTAATTCCATAACTCTCGTTCTGTATCGTGTAGTCGAACTTTTGCTCGTACTCGTTGCAGGAATCTTGCTTATTCGAAATATAATCCATGAATTTAGACTTGAGAAGGAGCTTCGGCAGACCAACGAACGCCAAGAGACGCTCATCCACTTCATCGGACACGAGGTCAAAGGGTTCTTGACCAAAGATATGGGAGTTTTCGCCGCACTGCTCGAGGGAGACTACGGCACCCTGCCGGAGGAGCTCAATCCGTTCGTGACGCAGGCGCTCGCGCAGACGCGCCAAGGGGCGGATTCGGTAGCGAACATATTGAAAGCCGCGAATTTGAAAAAAGGGACCGTAACCTATACCAAGGAGCCCTTCGACCTTAAAGAGGTCGTGGCGGCGGCGGTTGAAAAGGAGAAGCTGATCGCGGAGCGGAAGGGTCTCACGCTCTCGTTTACTGCCGACGAGGGAGGGTCGTACCGGATGGTCGGCGACAAGGCGCAGATAAACGACCACGTGATTAGAAATATTATCAGTAACGCCATCAACTACACCCCAACAGGATCCATCGCCGTCTCATTGAGGCGAGACGGAGAGAAAGTGGCGCTTGAAGTAAAGGACTCAGGTATCGGCATCACCGACGAGGATAAGAAGAAACTCTTCACCGAAGGCGGCCACGGGAAGGATTCGATAAAGACGAACGTCCACTCGACCGGCTACGGCCTCTATATCGCGAAGCAGATCATCGAGGCGCACGGCGGCACGATCACTGCCTCGAGCGAGGGAGAAGGGAAGGGCGCGACGTTTGTAGTGAAGTTCCCTGCAGTCTAATCGAACCTCCCTATGAATCTGAAACGGCAATCCTGCCAGCTTCGTGACGACTACTCAATACATTGACGACTGAGTCACCGCCGCGACAGACGCCGAAGCATCACAGCACTCGACTTCCCGTCGGGTGCGCTTTTTAAGATGAGATAGGGAATAGACAGTGATGCACTAAACTTTGTTTAATCTGTTAGATTGCTCCGAGGACTGGACGACGTTAGAACCGTTTTGGTAGAGGGGAAAAGCGAGTTTACCTACCGCTGTCCTGCGTTTGCGATGCCTGCATAGCACACTCGCATCAAACCCACCATCCGAAATACCTGCTATACTGACAGTATGGAAAATACCCCATCTTTGGATGGCTTGTTTGTGGAGGATGTTGAGGGAGATGCGGATAAACTGCTCGCTACCGAGACGGCGACAAACGAACATCTTGCTCACCTACAAACACTTCTGCCTACTGTGCAGACGCGGGAGGGGCGGTTGGCTATCGCTGACTACGGCTTCGGAAAGATGAGTGATGAGGAGGACGATAAACTCGCCTCGTATTTCTTTGTCATCTCAAGTATGAAAGCGTTTCCCCGTGTGGCACGCGATTTCTTCACAGACGCGATGCTATATTGCGAGGATGATATAGGAACATACAAAAGCGCATCTGCTGTCAAGGAAATGTACAAAAAAATACGCCCCGCGTTGTAGCGGAGCGTTGCGGGGGCCTAAACTAGGCGGGAGGAGAAGCGACTAGCGCTTCGACTTGTTGGGGACGGCGTTGGCACTCTTGACGCGACCACTACTATCCTTGTGAACCGCGATGTGCTGGTGGTCATTCTTACTGCCACCAGTATCGCGTATGTACTCTGTAGTGGTACCACCGCCCTGACGGTCTTTAGTTTTCTCGTTTACGGAACCGCCACTGTCTTTGAACCAGCCTGACCAACCCATAATAGAACTCCTCTAGCTAGAAGGAAGGAATGTGCTCTGCCGCCTCTTGCGACATTGAGAGCAATCTATCATGCCCGCCTTATATTTTCAAGGAGGCGGGCTTGCTCGGCTTGGAGACCCGCGTTGAAAATGATGCGGTACTCGAAGTCATTGTTCACCTTTTGGAAGTTCTCAAAACCCACCTGCTCAAGGGCGGCTCATCCGCCAAGACTGTCAACAACCACCGGTAGTGTAGCTGACGCGCGCAATCTTGTCACAGAAGCTCTCTTGATATGAAAATTTCCCTTTGAAATGCAATTGCTCTAATGTGGGCACCATCACTGCCTCGAGCGAGGGAGAAGGGAAGGGCGCGACGTTTACGGTTGAATTTCCAGAATAATGGTGCAGTTCGACTTGGCTTTTGACTAAACACCAGCGTTTTGTATACTGAAGAGACTGTTTGTGCGGTGGAATGTTGCACTGTCTGCTCCCAGTAGTTATTCATTTCTATGAAAAGAACCCACATCAAAGAACTCAAAGAGTGCGTTGGTCATGGCGTTGTCATACAGGGCTGGGTTCATATACGGCGCGATCAGGGGAAGATGGTCTTCCTTGATATTCGCGATGCCTCGGGAGTAGTGCAAAGCGTAATTTTGCCAAAGAGCGAGGCAATAGAGATGGGGAAAGTAGTGCGCGAAGAATTTGTGGTGCAGGTTGAGGGTATTGTCCGTGAACGCCCGGAGCAAAACAAAAAGAAAGATGTTCAAAACGGTGACATTGAACTCGAAATACAAAAACTCACCCTCTTAAACGAAGCATCTACGCCCCCGTTCCCACTCAATGAGGATACGCGTTCAGTCGACGAGTCGGTGCGGCTAGAATATCGCTATCTTGATTTGCGTAATGCTCGGATGCAAAAAAATATTACGAACCGATCTCGCGCGCAGTATCTCATTCGCACGCTTCTTGAGAAGGAAGGGTTTCTCGAGATTGAGACGCCGCTTCTCTCTGCACCTACTCCTGAGGGGTCGCGCTCATTTGTCGTCCCGAGCCGCGTGTACCGGGGGAACTTCTATTCACTGCCGCAATCACCGCAGCAATATAAACAGCTGCTCATGGTTGGTGGAGTCGAGAAATATTTTCAATTCGCGCGTTGTATGCGCGATGAAGACACGCGTGGCGACCGCCAGCCGGAATTTACTCAACTCGACATGGAGATGGCCTTCGTCACCCAAGAAGAGGTCATGCAGCTCAATGAGCGATTACTTGTCGAGACTGTACGCACGCTTTATCCGCATAAGCACATACAGGAGATCCCATTCCCCCGCATGACCTATAAAGAAGCTGTGGAAAAGTATGGGAGTGACAAGCCTGACATTCGCAAGGATAAAAATGATCCGAATCTTCTCGCATTTCTCTGGGTTATTGATTTTCCTATGTTCGAGAAGACGGGAGAGGATAATGTCGATGGTACTGGCGAGTGGACCTTTACCCACAACCCGTTCTCAAAGCCGAAGGATGAGCATATGGAACTCTTTATGAAGAAAGAGAATATCGGCGATATACAAACGACCCAATATGACATTACGCTTAACGGCAGTGAGATTGGAGGCGGGAGTATTCGGAACCACCAGTCTGAAGCGCTCAAGACAACGTTTGAGATCATGGGGTATAACGAAGATCGTATTCAAACCAACTTCGGCCATATGCTGAAGGCGCTGCAATTTGGCGCGCCGCCGCACGGAGGAATCGCATGGGGATTTGACCGACTCCTTATGATTCTCGAGAACGAGCAGAATATTCGCGAAGTGATACCGTTCGCAAAGACGGGTGACGGGAAGGATCTTATGATGCATGCGCCCGCCGAAATTCCGGATATCCAGAAAAAGGAATTGGGCATACAGGTGTTGAGCAAAGAAATTTGAAGAGCCCTATATCGTCAAGCAGATCACCGAGGCGTACGGCGGGCAAAGTTCACTGGACTTTGCCCGCTAAGATTTTACAATAATCAACAATGAATCTGCCCAAGAGTATTTCAAATCTATACTGGTCTTTTAAGGATCGGAAGTTGATAGAAGACGTATACCGAGATTCAGACTGCCATTTTATTTATTTGCCGCGGGATACAAAAAAGATATTCATTGATGTGTATATAAAAGCCGGAGCGTTGCTCGAAGACGAGCGGCAGGCCGGCATCGGGCATGTCTTGGAACATTACATTTCTGCGCTTGTACACAAGGAACTCCCCGACGACGTGAAATTTGGAGCAAAGATTAACGATGATTACATAGTTTTTTATCTCGAGTCAGAAGCTGATACGACCCTCGTACACGCTTTCAATACGCTTTTCGAAGTCCTCACCCGCCCGGATTTTTCTCAGAAAGAAGTCTTCGACTACGAAAAGAGATCCATCATGAGCGAATTGGGAGAGGAGAAAAATGATATAGAACGCAGATTGGAAAGATTGGTCGAACGGACACGGTATGTAGACGAGCCGAACGGGAGATCCTTCGTTGATCATCTCCCGAAAATGAAGGAGTTATCGCTGGAAAATATCGCTACCTATCATAAGAAGATTCTTACCAAAGAACACATTACGATATTCGTATCCGCAGTAAAATCTCACCCCAGCGTTCTTTCTGCCGTTACAGACAAACTAGATATTCTGAATGTATCGAAAGGGGTGCCCGATTTCCCACGGCCAACCTACTCTGATTTCTCAATAGTTATTGACGAGGATCCGAACCTTTCCGGAAGTTACCTTGTCATGACCTTTCCCTCTCTCAATCGGACAGCGAGCTTGAAAGATGAGGTAATCCTCGATTTATTAATCGAGATCATGAAAGATCCGGAACACAAAGGAGCTCGACAAGAAATGAGGGAACAGGGTATCTATGATATTACTGTCGTGCAACACGAAGGAGCTCATAACGGGTATCTGGCGATGAGAAGTTACGTAAGTAATGATCAAATCGTGGCGTGGATACAGATCGTCGCTTCTCTCATGCGTATCCTAAAGGAAAGTGGACCGAGCCAGTCTCTCTTTGAGCGGATAAAGGGGGAGTGGATCGGCGACATGACGACCCATTGGCGGACTAATAGCGGACGTTTCGCGCTCCTGAGCGACCGCATCTTGAACCAAGGAAATGTTCCCGGATATAAAAAGGAAATTGAGGAGATTGCCGCGTCTGCGACCGTCAACGATGTACGCGAAATGGCCAAGAAGATATTTGAAAGAGAAAAGGTTAATCTGATTCTCTTCGGAGAAAACACCGGACTCAGCCGAGAAGAAATAGCGAAAGCGATGGTCTTCTAGCACGAGCGACACGGGAGTATAGAGCGGCGCCATCTCTTAAAAAGGAGTTCATTGTGAACACCGGCAGCAAGGAAATGCGGAACCCGCACGAGAGGGACGGTTTCAAGACCTCCTCAATTACTCGGTATCTTCCCATCAAGACCTGCGTCGCCGTTCGGATTGGCGACGTATCAGTCGATGTCCGGGACACCAAGGACCCTTCGAGTCCCACTCTCTCGTTCACCAGAGCCGAATGGGACGCTTTTATCCAGGGCGTGAAGAAGAACGAGTTCGACATCACGTAACATGCGAAGTATCGAACGGAGTGCATGCAAATTGCATGCACTCTTTTCATTCAGATACGATAAAATACATCATACATGAATAATGTTGCTGAAAATATCGACCTCACACCTAATCGGGGGTCTCGGGTGCTTTACGTCATACTGTCGGGCATTACTGGCGGCAAGGACGAGATGCTCGTGCGGCATCTTAGCGAACTGCTCAAAAGCCGCGGGTCGGTGCTCACTGTTCAATTTGCAAACGATCCGTCCTGCCATGACGATATGTTGCCGGAAATGGAGGAAATGACCTTTGACGACTGTTTCGGACGTTTAGATAGCGCCTTACAAATTGCCGGTGGTGAAGAGGCTTATGGCGACATTGTCTTTATCACCCATAGCTTCTCGTCAATCATATCCACTTACTACCTCGGCGTGCATAAGCAAATCAGTTCGTCTGCTCCTCGCTACACGCTCATAACCATAGATAGTGATCCTTCTCCGAAGATACTCGCGTATCTTGATTCCCTGGATGCAGAGGCGCGTGCAGACAAAGTTGTAAACCCTTTCCATTCGAGCATTGTCAATTTCATGCGCCAGCATGACAGCACGGAGGTACTGAAATCGCTCCCCGTTACTGTCTTGAATATCGATGCAGACGATGTTGGGGCGGATCATGAGTTTACAAGCGATGAATCGAAGCATTTGCTTGTAGAAACGATTCTGCCAAATCTTCCGATCCACTAACCGTCTTCTAATCAATGAAAGATATGAATCAACATACCGGATATGCAGCTGTTGAGTTCGATGAAGCCTCGCAGAAGCACGTAATGGATTGGTCGATGCAACTAAAGAGTAGTGACTTGGTAACGGCGAACATTAATGGAAAGATAAAAGGCGGTAATGTAACAGAGAAATTGCATCTAACCATATTTTATGGGTTTGATGAGGATAATTTGGATCAATCCAACCTTGTTGCTCTTATAACAAAGTTAGACATACCAACGGTCAACATCGTCGGGATAGGGATGTTTCCTGCGAAGGAGTTTGATTGCAATGTTCTGTATTTCAGCGTATCGGATGAATCCGGGAAGCTCCAATCGGCTTTTGAACGATTGAAAGGATTTCCTCACTTCGCAAATCATCAAAATATTAATTTCAAACCCCATATTACGATTGCGTACGTAACCAAGGATTTCAATCCGAACTTACTTTCAAACGAATACCCAAGACAACTCAAGGTAAAGCAAATTGTGCACCATAGTTGTAGGTAGTGTAGCTGACGCGTGTAATCTTGTCACAGAAGCTCTCCCGATAGGGGTCTAATGTACGACCATGCCGCGATGGAAGGAAAGAAGGATCAGAAGTCACTTGAAGATAAAGCGAGAGAGAATTACAGAAAAGCGCTGAGCCTCAACAATGTCTTCCCGCCTGCTTGGTGGGGTCTCGCCAGGATTTATTGGCACAATGGCGATAAACGTGCGATACCTCTCGCGCTGAAAGCCCGCAGATATGCCAAGACAATTGAGCTTAAAGATGTCGGCCAGTATGCTCAAAACGTAGGGCTCGTATACCACAAGTTAGGCAATAATCGGCGCGCTAAACATTGGCTGGAGAAGGGAGTCGCCGAGTCTCCGCGTGAGTGGGGCGCTCATTATAATCTGATGCGATTTTATTCGGATGTGCAGGATCATAATTCTGCACAACAATCAGCAAAGAAAGTGCTTGCGCTACTCGCTAACGAGAAAAATAGCCGGTGGATCAAGGATGTCCGTAAGTCGGCAAAGACGATGCTTTCTAGCAATTCGTAGCTTCAGAAAATTGGAAATATGCCGGCAGAACAGCCGCGACGATATGATGTTAAAAGTATCAGATTTGTTACCATACGGTGTATGTCCGACCGCGATAAAAACACTTTGGAGGCATCCGATCCAGATTGGCAACGGTTTTTTACAGCACCATTGGTATATAAATTTCAGATTGCCAAAGCACAGACAGATCACGCGCTGCTAATAGACAATACTAGCGGCATGTTCTTGCCGTATGCATACACGATCAGTACCCGGAAAAAGACTAAGTTAGGAACGCATTCCCACGGGCAGATTTTTGCCACGATTTCTTCTGACGGACGCGAAATTTATGCGCCTTTGAGCGCCGATGGTGTCGAGAAGGGACATATGCACGCATATGCTTTCGATGGATCACGTGTCGAGGATTTAACGCCGCAGATGGAATCTTACACCTCATTCGAGACCGTTACATCGGCCCAATCAGGGCGTATTTGTTTTTTTGCATCATTTCCTGATCGCACGGCGATGATAATGTTAGACCGAAACGTGCCGGGATCTGCAAGAGAACTCTTCTCGACTTCTGGTGAGATGGGGTTTCCGCCGGCAGCATTGTCGGATGATGGATCGCGCGTCGTTATTGCACACAGCATTCCAGACTCAGAAGGAGCCGAGTGGAAGATCCTCATCTTTGATACCCAAACTGCGGCAGTCCTTCACTCCTACTCGATAGACAGCACGGTTTCGCCACTATTATACGACTCTCGTGCAACCAGCGATAGAATTCTCGTTCAGCTTGCGCAGCGCGGGTATACGGAACCAGCTTGGGTTGACATAAAGACCGGGAATGTGACTTATTTACAGAATGCCCCGACACATGATATTTATCCGATGGCGTACGATGCGCTTTCTAGGCGCTTAGTAGTTTGCTCAGTCTTGCGGGGTCATCATCAGTTATTACTGGCGACCAACAATCTCGAGAACGCGAAATCTATTGGACCAAGCACTGGTAGCTTCATGTTCTATTTTGGCGGCGCACAATTCATTGATTCAAACACGCTCATTCTCAAACATCAAAGTAGTAAAGATGGTGTTTCAATTATTAGAATTCACTTGGATAGAGACGGTTCCTATATACCCATGGATCTCAAGATTCCGTCGGCAACGGGTACTCCGTACCAGAGCATCGAATGTGCCACAGCAGACGGGACTATTATTCAGGCCTGGGTAGGACTACCAGCAAATGCTGATCACACACTGCCATTTGTTATAGACGTACATGGGGTCCCGACTCGGTCACGCTTGACGAATATTCACCGGAAGCGCAAGCGTGGATTTCAAACGGTTTTGGTTATTGCGGACTTAATTACCGCGGTTCGATCACTTTCGGTCACGACTATCAACAAGCTATTGTTGGGAAACCCGGAACGCTTGAGTTGGAAGATTGTATTGCGATTAAGCACGAACTGGTGAGGCGCGGGTGGGCAAAAGAAGATGAGGTCATTATCAGCGGCTATTCTTGGGGCGGTTTTGTGACACTGCTTGCTATGGGAAAGACTCCTAACGAATGGGCCGGTGGCGTAGCCTTCGTACCAATTGCCGATTGGGTTAAAATGTTCGAGTTACGTTCAATGCCTAATTACCTTCGAGCACTCGATACTCATCTCTTTGGTGGCACACCTCAGCAAAAACCCGACACATACATCGCCGCATCACCGCTCACCTATGTATCAAATCTACAGGCACCGGTGTATATTCTAGCCGGGACGAATGATGTGCGTTGCCCGATAGAGCAAGTGCGCTCGTACGTGGACCGCGCACAGAATGAACACAAGGACGTATCTCTTTTCGAATTCGAATCTGGACATACCGGAACATTTGGCAACACCGCGACCAATATTCAGCTGTATAATAAAATATTCGATTTCGTGAAAGAAGTGGTGCTTGGTGGTGGTTAGATCCTTTGTTTGACGGAAAGATACGCACCTCTTTAGTCGAGACACTTGTTCAGCTCACCAATCAATGATTCCGGCTTGAGTAACCGGTCGAACCTTTCTCTTGACCGCCGCAGCGATGCGGCGGCAATCTTTTGTTTCCCATGGAAGCGTATTTTTGCGAGATCATAAAAAGTTGCATCGTTTGCAAGATTCGGTACGGTATCGCCTCCGGCAGAACAACCGGCGTAGTGGCCAAGGAGGCGTTGTCTGCTATGCTGGAATTCGCTCGGTATGAGCGAAAGGGCATGTGGCGGAATTGGTATACGCGTACGTCTCAGAAGCGTATGTCGCAAGACTTGGGAGTTCGAGTCTCCCCATGCCCACCGGGCGCTTAGCTCAGTTGGTAGAGCAACCCGTTTACACCGGGTAGGTCAGAGGTTCGAGTCCTCTAGCGCCCACTTGAAACGAAAACATATGATATACCAGTTAGTATGTCCATGAACGAATCTTCGGACGCCGCTCCGGTCTCCTGCATCGGCATCATTCTTGACGGGAATCGCCGCTGGGCGAAGGAGCATCATTTGCCTCAGCTTGAGGGGCATCGGGTCGGGCTCTTGAAGACGCTGAGGGCGACGGTGCGCTCCGTACAATCCCGCGGCATCCGGCACCTGGCGGTTTTCTTGTTCTCGACGGAGAATTGGAATCGAGAGCCCGCCGAAGTGTCCTATCTCATGGATCTCTTTCTTGAACAAATAAACAAAGAGGTCGCGGAATTAGGAAAGGAAGGCGTGCGCATCCGCTTCGCGGGGCAACGAGAGCGTTTCTCGGAAGCGATTCAGGCGGCGATGCACGATGCGGAGAAGCATACCGAACAGAATGAGGGCCTCACGCTCTGGTGCTGTATGTCCTACGGCGGCCGCGCGGAGATCGTCGCCGCCGCGCGCGCCGCCGCCGCCGCGGGCGACGAGATTACCGAAGCATCGCTCGCGGGGCATCTCTGGACCGCCGGCATGCCCGACCCGGACATCATCATCCGTACGAGCGGGGAGCAACGCCTCTCCGGATTTCTTACTTGGGAGTCGGTGTATAGCGAATTGTTTTTTATTGATGCCAAGTGGCCGGACTTTTCAGAAGCAATGCTCGACGCGATACTCGCGGAGTATGCGCAACGCGAACGGCGACGCGGAAAGTAAAAAGAAGTGCTAGGGTAGAGCAATGGAGCTCTCGATTCTCTATGAAGACGCCGATATCGTCGCGGTCAATAAGCCCGCGGGGCTCATCACGCATTCAGACGGACGCACCGCTGAGCCGACGGCCGAAGAGTGGTTCAAAGAGAAGTACCCGGAAGCACAAGGCGGATACGCGCACCGGCTCGATCGCGATACCTCGGGAGTTCTCGTATTCGCTAAAAATACGGCGGCGTATGAATTTCTGCGCAGGGCATTCCACGATCACGAGGTGCACAAGACCTACCTCGCGATCGTGTACGGCGTGCTGAAGGAGAAGAAGGGGATGATCGACTTCGACATCGGCCGCTCGAGGAAGGACTTCCGGCTCCGGAGCGCCCAGCCGAAGGCCAAGGGGCGACTGCGCGAGGCGCTCACCCGCTATGAAGTTGTCGGAGAGGCGTCGGGACTCTCGCTTCTTAAAGTTGAACCCGAGACGGGAAGGACGCACCAGATCCGCGTCCATCTTAAAGCCATTCATCACCCGGTCGCGGGCGACCCGCTCTATGCGCCGAATCATCCGCCCGCCCTCGGGCTCGCCCGCCTCGCATTGCACGCATCGTCGATCGACCTCCCGCTCCCCTCGGGCGGGCGCGTCAGTATCGAGGCGCCCCTGCCGAGCGATCTCGCGGGCGCATTTGCCCACTTTTCTCCCGCGTGATAGAGTGCGCTCCACATGAGGAACGTCATTACTCCCGTCAATGCCGCAGGACGCGCGAAGCTCGGTCTTCGCGCGGGCGACACTGTGCGCGTCGTCCAGAACATCATCGAGCTCAAGAAGGGCCGGGGTACTGACAAGAAAGAAAAGACCATCAAGACCGCCCGAAAGCAGACCTTCGAAGGGCTCGTGCTCTCGGTGAAGCACGGCAGGGAGTCGGGTGGCATGTTCACGGTCCGCACTACGCTCTCGGGCGTCGGGGTCGAGAAGACCTTCCCGCTCTATTCGCCGGTCATCGACTCGATCGAGATCGTGAAGCGCTCGCGGGTGCGCCGCGCGAAGCTCTACTTCATCCGCGAGAAGGCGGCCAAGGCGGTCCGCCGCCAGTTGCGCAATGCGCGGATGCTGCATCTTAAGAGCGACGAAGCATTACCGAGCGACGCCGCTCTTTCGGAGGCGGCTCACGCGGAAGCCGCGCCGGTTGAGGCGATCGAAGAGGCAACAAATGCCGAAGTTGTAGTATAGTGGAGTGTCCACCTGCCCAGGTGGCGAAATTGGCAGACGCACTACCTTGAGGTGGTAGCTCCCGCAAGGGATTGGAGGTTCAAATCCTCTCCTGGGCACCAACGTTATTTAGAAATTATACGGAGGTGTTGAAAAGTGAGAGTCCGGCGCGCGAAAAGCGTGCCGGACTCGCCGCGCGGGTTAAAGATGCGTCTGCATCCATTCCCACACGGCGTAAAAGAACCAGACCATGATCGGGACTCCCACGATCATGCTGATCATGGTGTCCCGCGTCATGCGGACACCAAATTTTCGGAGGCATCTTACCTCCTGTCCGAGCCACGACGGCTCGTTAAAATCCATGTCTTTTATTCGCACTCTTATCTCCTAAAAAGTTCTGAACATGTCCAGTATATCATATCTTGATATATTAGTCAATATCAAATAGTAAACGACTAAGCAACTCGTGGTTATTTGCTGTTCATACAGTATCGAAGTATTTTTGAAAAAAGCATATTTCTTTTTTCCTCTGCCATTTCTTCATCGCGTTTCAGGTTGTGGGATGTGCCGGCAATATCACAGATAACGTGTTCACGAGCATTTTTTACAGCAGCGATTATCTTGTCTTGTGACTCTTTCGGCACGACATCATCTTCTGTCCCTCGTATAAAGACAAAAATGCTCGAATATGTCTTGAGCGGTGCGAGCAACACTTCTTCATCCGGCATTGTTGAAAGGAGCGGCTTAGCGGTGGTCGGGCTTTTTCCGCATCCACTTCCAATCATAACGACCGCTTGGGCTTTTGTTAAAAGGTTTGGTACCCCGAGCAGTGTTGTGCCTCCAAAAGAATTACCGATGGCGGTGAGTATGTAATTGTCTGGCAATAATCCATTTTGCTCCAATAATTCAACAGCTCTTATTATATCGTCGCACTCCTCGCTAAACGTTTTACCAAAAAATGCCTCCTTTGAATCGGGTGTGACAGTGTCACTTTTTACACGCGCAGTATTGATGCATATAAAATTATAGTCGGCATTCGTCGAAATAAGCTGGTTGTCCCATGAGTTTGATCCTGTCGGTTCATGAACTCCGTAGATGCCCTTGAGAAGTAAAACAACGTGTCTAGTTTGGGACGATGCCGGATACCAGAAAACTTCTATCGGTAGTGATTGGAATGATGATGTTGCAGTCAGTTTTTCCATATCTCTATTTTAACAAAAACCACCTAATCGCCGAAAGAGGGGAGATTAGGTGGTAATGAGTCAACGAAATTCGGGAATCTCGCCGGAGTCAACAAGAATGATTTCGTTACCGATACCCCAAAACAACCTCTAGTGAATTCCCACTCTAAACGTAGGCGAATTATAATGGTAGACTACCGATATGGCTCTGGCTCTCACTTTTATTTGGGCGTACGTCGTTCAATCAGCCGGTCTCTTCGTCGCATTTACCGCCGCCGCCGTGTTCATTTATTTAGCCCTCCGACGAATGCGTTCGCGCTCCATGACGGTGGCTCTGGTCGTAGTATTCTTGGGCATCTCGCTCTTTTTCTACGTTCCCAACGGTCTGCCGGCGTTCCAATATCCGTTTGGATCTACGTACTACGGTCCGTCATCGATGGGGCCGGTGCTGCCGCTCTCGCATGTCTGGGAGTTCTTCACGCATTTCAGCCAATTTCAGCACGTGGCCGACATCTCGCGCGATCCGAATGACGTTCCCGCCCCTCTTACGCGCACCACCGTTGCCGCCGACACGATCGACATTACCGCCAATGAGGTGATCTCGCAGATCGCTCCCGGCGTCTTTTTCAATTTCTGGACATTCGACGGGACGGTGCCGGGGCCGATGATTCGCGTAATGCAGGGCGATACGGTTACTGTTCGCTTCAAAAACGATGCGAAAAGCATCCACCCGCATTCGATCGACTTTCACGCAGTGATTGGTCCGGGCGGAGGAGCGTCCGTTCTGCAAGCGAATCCTGGCGAGACGAAAACCTTAACCTTTAAGGCGCTCCACCCGGGAATATTCGTATACCACTGCGCCTCTCCGGACGCCGCTAATCACATGGCGCACGGCATGTACGGCCTCATCGACGTCGAGCCCGTCGGGGGACTGCCCAAGGTCGACAAAGAGTTTTACCTGATGCAGGGAGAGTTTTACACCGCAGGCGCGCTTGGCCGGCAGGGATTGCAGATTGATAATCCCCAGGCGATGCTCGACGGCGATCCGCAGTACGTGGTGTTCAACGGCCGCGTCGGCTCATGGCCGGGGTTTCAAATGCAGGCAGGCGTCGGCCAGAGCGTCCGCATCTTCGTGGGCAACGGGGGAGTCAATCTTATTTCTTCCTTCCACACAATCGGCGAAGTCTTTGATCGGGTGTACGACGAAGGCTCGTACACCTCGCCGCCGGTTACGGACGTACAAACGACGCTCGTGCCGCCCGGCGGCGCTACGGCCGTCGAATTCACGCTTAAGGAACCGGGCAACTACACCTTCGTCGATCACGCGCTTGCGCGAATGGACCGCGGCGCATGGGGAGTTCTTCACGCTACGGGTACGCCGGATATGAGCATATTCGATGGCGTCGTCGAGCCCATGGCGGGGCATTAGACGGAAGATTCGCGGATTAGAGACGGCGCGAGGCTAGCGCGCGTATTTCACGGATTTGTGTTATAAAAATCGAACGCCTGCTGTTCTCTTGCATTCAGGCGCGGCGAGCATGGCGGCTATAGTTTAGTGGTAAAACTTCGGTTTGTGGAGCCGATATCGAGAGTTCGATTCTCTCTAGCCGCCCCAAGGTTAATCAATCAGTTCTAATGAGCTACCTAGGTAGCCGACGGTTGGGAAGCGGAGTATTTTTTGATACCATGCGCCTATGGCGAAGAAGGTGATAGCTGGCGGGACGGCGCACGCCCTTCCGCCCGATTTGCGGAAAGCTCTCACCGCTGATTCGAGAGCGCTTGCGGCATGGGGGAGTCTCACGCCTCTCGCGCGTAATGAATGGATCTGTTGGACCGTCTCAGTTAAAAAATCGGAGACGAGGAGGGAGCACGTGGAGCGGGTGTGCGCGGAACTGAAAGAGGGAATGCGCCGGCCGTGCTGCTGGATCGGCTGTATTCATCGAACGGATAAGGCGATCAGCCGCTCGGTACGGGGAATACTCAACGCGCGGGCTTAATCGACCTCATGCCGGAACGAGGGCATATCGGCTTCGCGAACAATCCGCGATTCTCTGGTATCATACGGCGTATGAAGACACTCCTTCTCGGCATCCTGCTCATCGTTATCATCGGCTTCGGCGGCTTAGTGTACCGGAACGCCGTCGAGCATCCGGCGATGCCGATCGCCTGCCCGCTTGACGCGCAGGTCTGCCCGGACGGCACGTCGGTGACGCGCACCGGTACGGCCTGCACCTTCCCGATCTGCCCCCCGCCGAACATTACCCTCGCGAAGCTCGCGATCTCCTTCGCGCTTCCGGCTGAATTGCGCGAAGCCGCGCTCTCCGATTCCTCCGGATTGGTGAACTATGATCTGGTTACGAACGCGTCGTCGACAACGGGAACGGGAGGAAGCGTCTCGATTTTCGAGTATCCGATCGCCGCTACCTCGACTGCGCTCGCCACGATTCAGGCGACCGCGATCGGCGGCGCCTCTGGCGCGCCGGTCAGCGTGACGTCGTATACTTCGACCGTGCTCGGGACGCACCGCTTCACGGTCGTTTCGATCGAGCGTTTCGAGGGCGTCGTGCACACGGCGTATTACCTCGCGCGTGCGACTGACGTGCTCCGTTTCGACGCGATCGACACCGGCGTCATGAACTGGACGGATCCGAACATGAAAGAGTCGGCGCTTCCCGCGCACGCCGCCCTTCTCAAGCTTCTTGCCACGCTACAAGGGCAATAGCCGCGGGTGTTATAATTAAGACATCCATAACGCATTTAATAATATGAACAGCAACTTCTTTTCCGAATTGTTCGATACGAGAGGGATGCGCTACGCGCTCATCGCCGTTTTCGCGCTTCTCGCGTTCTACCTCTTCGCGCAGACGATCACCACGGTTCAGGATTTCGGCCGATCAGGCGTTCCCGCGACTGATACGATCACGGTGCAGGGCGACGGGCAGGCGACGCTACCGCCGGACGTCGCGCGCGTTTCCTTTACGGTACAGAACACTGCCGCCGCGGTCGCCGACGCGCAGGTCGCGACAACCAAACAGACCAATACCGCCATCGACGCGGTGAAAGCGCTCGGCATCGCGGACAAGGATATCAAGACGCAGTCGTACACCATCACGCCGCAGTATTCCTACCCGCGCTGTCCGACGCCTATCATGCCGATGTCAAGCGGACCGATGGTATCGGATCAGACCGCGGTGTACTGCAATTCCACCCCGAAGATCACCGGGTATCAAGTCGCGCAGTCGATTCGAGTAACGATGCGCGATCTCACCAAGGTCGGGACTCTTCTCGAGAAACTCGGAACGCTCGAGGTACAAAATGTCTACGGCCCCGACTTCGCGCTTGATGATGCCACAGCCGGCTACGACGCCGCGCGCGCCGACGCGATCGATAAGGCGAAGACGCAGGCGATGCTTCTCGCGAAGCAGCTCGGCGTTCACCTGGGGAAGATCGTGAACTTCACGGAATCAAACGGCGGATACCCTTACCCGATGCCCTACACGGCGATGTCTGCAGGCTTGGGCGGCGCCAAGGCCGCGGCGCCGACAATCCCGACCGGCGAGAATACTTACAACGCCTCCGTCTCCATCACCTACGAAATCCGCTAATTGACGCATTTCGCGGAGTAGGGTATGCTCTCAGTATTGAGAGCCCGCAGGGCTTTTTTATTTGCTAATCGCCAGGATATGACGTCACCCTTTGCTTATCTGAAACAGGTGCGCGACGAATTCGCCCACGTCGTATGGCCTTCTGGTCGTACGGCGATCGCCCACACGCTCGTGGTTATCGGCATTGCCGTAGCGATCACGATTCTCGTGGGCGCGCTCGACTATCTTTTCGGCCTGATGGTGAGCCGCGTCGCGGGCGGATAATTTTTATCCTATGGATACTCACCCAATGCACAGCGGCGAAGCAGACGCGTCTCTCCCCGAAGAGATCGGAATGGCTGACATCGCGCCGTCTCTACCGAAAGTGGTACGCGATGAGACGATCGCGCGTCCGGAGGACGCGCGCTGGTATACGATTCACACCTACGCCGGTTATGAGAACGCGGTGGAGCGTAATCTGCGGCAGCGCATCGAGTCTCTCGGAATGGAGAATAAGATATTCAAAGTCATCGTTCCGACTGAAAAAAAGATTCGGGTAAAGGGCGGCAAGCGCATCGTCGAAGAGGAGAAGATTTATCCCGGCTATATCCTCGTGAACATGATCGTTAACGACGATTCGTGGTTCGTGGTGCGCAATACGCCAAGGGTGACCGGATTCGTCGGATCGGGCAATACGCCGGTTCCGATGGAGGAGGCGGAGGTCGCTTCGCTCATGAAGCGGATGACCGCTGAAGCTCCGAAGCACCGCATCGACCTCGTGAAGGACGATCCGATCGTGATCGTCGACGGTCCGTTCAAGGATCTTGAAGGGAAAGTAGGCGATATCGATGAAGATCGCGGCAAGGTGAAGGTGATGGTCTCGATGTTCGGTCGGGAGACGCCGGTCGAGCTCGATTTCCTCCAGATCAGGAAGCTCTAGGCATTTTGACGATACTAAGGTAATCTCTCTGCATATATGGCAACTGTCGTAAAGAAAATCAAACTCCAGATCCCGGGCGGAGCCGCAACGCCTGCGCCTCCGGTTGGAACGGCGCTCGGCCCGGCGGGCGTGAATATCGGGCAGTTCGTGACCCAGTTTAACGCCGCGACTGCCGACAAACGGGGGACGATTATTCCGATCGAGTTGTCGGTCTACGATGACCGCACGTTTACGTTCATCATGAAGAATCCGCCGGCTTCGCGGCTTATCTTGAAGGCGCTCGGGATCGAGAAGGGATCGAGCAAGGTACGGGAGAAGAAGGCGGGCGTCATCACTGCGGCGCAGATCGCGGAGATCGTGAAAGAGAAGATGCCGGATATGAACGCCGCCAGCCCCGAGGCCGCCGCGCGCACGATCGCCGGCACTGCCCGGAGCATGGGCATCGACGTGAAGTAAGTGAGTGAGATACAAAAAGCAACACCGCGCTCCCTCGGGGCGCGGTGTTGCTTTTATCGAGAGAGAACGTAGAGTGTGTCCGGACAGTACTGTTGCTGTTACACCACGAAAGGCAGGTAGAGAGATGGCTTCTTCATTTGACGAGATCAGTATTCGCGTTCTTGCGCGGACGGTCGTGGATCGCGAGGCGGTTCGCGAATGGCTCGACGAGATGGGAGCCGACGAGTTCGAGATCCCCGATCCGGAAGCAGTAAGCGATCCGGGGCTTCTCGTGGCGCTCGCGGCCAAGCAATGCTACATGGCGTTTCAGCCCGGGCTCAATCCGAACGTGAACAAGGTTCGCAAGGACATGATTGATTACCTCGACAACGTCTTAAAGCAGAAGCACGGGTCGGTTCTCGAGCACGCCGTTTTCACGATCGGGATCAATGGCTGTTCCCGGGTCTTCACGGGCGAGATGAATCGACATCGTGCTGGTGTCGGCATCTCAGAGCGAAGTATGCGGTATGTCCGCTACACCGACATCCGGTTCTGGATGCCCGAGTGTTTCCGTGAGGCAGACGATGACACAGGCGAGATCGCCGAAAAGAAGCGCCGCAGTCGCGAATTGCTGACCGAACAGTTCGCCAGTCAGGAGCAAATGATGGCAGGATTCGCTACTATCTGGGCCGAGGAACTCGCCCCTTCGAGCACCTTTCATGCCAAGAAAGTGCTCACCTCGGCCTTTCGTCGCGGCATCGGTATGGGGATCGCGACGGGCGGTGTGTGGAGCCTTAATCTACGTGCCCTTCGCCACGTGATTGCTCTGCGTACCGAGGCGGGTGCCGAGGAGGAGATCGTACACGTCTTCAGGAAAGTTGGCGCTCTCATGCTCACACAAGCTCCCGAGATCTTCGGCGACTTCAAGTTAATTGATGGCGTGTGGGTGCCTGAATACTGGAAAGTCTGACTCGCGGAGCGCGGAATCACCCTCTAAGGGTTACTGAAGGCATAAACCGGCGCCCCGAAGGGGCGCCGGTTCTTCATTTCTTTTTCGGCCGAGTTTCCATCGATTTTGCGTCTCGATCCGTCCACAGTCTTGGAATCATTGACTCGGGCTTCCATAGTTTCTTCAGTTGAGTGACACTGGTCGATGTTTGGTATTTCCCGGTTGCCGCGTAATCTTTCCCCACGATGGGGCCGGTTTCAAAGAACACGATTTGGGCGATGCGTCGGCCTACTACGAGCGGGATAATATAGTTTTGGGAATTGTTCGTGATTTCCATGGTCCAGCGATTGACATACCCGACATCACCCCAGCCGGCGCACTTGCAGACTTCGATAAAATTGCGCCCCATTGATGAACGAGCTTTCATCATCGTAGTGATATGGCCTTTCCCGCCAATAAACTCATTTGTATGGGCCAGTACCGTTTCTCCCGGGCGGAGCAAGATAATCTTGTCGTTCGGGTGAATGCCACGCCATTTGAAATTGTATTTTTTTAATGTCTCTTTCGCGGTCTTGGCGCGTTCTGCCTTGTTGGCTCCCCAGACATGTCGAACATGTTCTTCATCCCAGATGTTGTAGAGGCTATGGTCGTATTTCGTCGGCTGCTCTCTGAAGAACCACTCGCCGAGCGTAACATCGTAGCTTGAAGTGGCAAGGTTCTCGCGTTTAAACGGAAAGATCACAATCGACCCTTCTTTCATTGCTTCAAGAATACGTTTGTCGGATAGTGCCATCGTGTCGGCATAGTACCACGCCAGCAATTTCGGAAAATGTGGAGTAGGATAGCGCCATGTATTCTCATATCAAGAAGCAGGACAAGGAAGTCTTCGGAGCGATTGCGGGCGAAGACAAACGGCAGAGGGAAGGGCTTGAGCTTATTCCGTCTGAAAATTACGTGAGTGCGGCCGTGAAGGAGGCGATGGCCTCGTCCCTCACGAATAAATATTCAGAGGGGTACCCGGGGCGCCGCTACTACGGCGGGCAACAGTTTACCGATGCGATCGAGATGGTCGCGATCGAGCGCGCCAAGAAGCTCTTCGGCGCGAAGTATGCAAATGTGCAGCCGCTTGGCGGCGCAAATGCGAATATTGCGATGTATTTCGCGCTCCTTCAGCCCGGCGACACGGTGCTCGGCATGGATCTTTCCCACGGCGGGCACCTGACCCACGGCCACCCGGTGACCTACCTCACCAAGATTTATACTTTCGTGCACTATCAGATGAAAAACGTCGAGACTGGCGAGATCGACTACGAGGCGATGCGCCGCACGGCCAAGAAGGTGAAGCCGAAGATTGTTCTCGCAGGTTTCTCGGCGTATCCGCGCGAGCTCGATTATACAAAGTTTGTTGCGATCGCGCGGGAGGTGGGCGCGATCGCGGTGATGGATATCGCGCACATCGCGGGACTTATTGCGGGGAAGGCGGTGCGGAACCCGTTTGACGACGGTTTCGATATTATGACCACCACGACCCACAAGGCGCTCCGCGGTCCCCGCGGCGGACTCATCCTCGTGCGCGAGAGCGAGGAGCTCGCGAAGAAGATCGATAAAGCCGTATTTCCTGGTCTCCAAGGCGGCCCGCATATGCACCAGATCGCTGCGAAGGCGGTCGCCTTTGGCGAAGCGCTCAAGCCTTCGTTTAAAAAGTACGCGAAGCAGATTTTGAAAAATACGAAGGCGATGGAGAAAGTGTTTAAGAAGCACGGCGCGCGGATGATCGCGGGCGGCTCCGACAACCATCTCATTCTCCTTGATGTTTCGGAATCGTTTCAGATCTCGGGCGCCGAAGCCGAAGCGCTTCTCGATCGGGCGGGGATGACGCTTAATAAAAACGTCATCGCAGACGACACGCGGAAGCCCATGGATCCCTCAGGGATCCGCTTCGGCACGCCGGCCGTCACCACGCGCGGATTTAAGGAGAAGGACTGCGCGCAGGTTGCCGAGCTCATGATCGAGGTCCTCACGAAGCGCAACGACGCGACCGTCGAGAAGGCAAGGAGAGCGATTAAAAAGCTCGCGCTCACGCACCCGATTCCCGAATCGTTCCCATAACGGTTCTCAGGAACGCGTCGTTTGTTATACTTTCGATATGGAAGAGCGAATCCGTAAAGCGGTAGAGGAGGCGCTTGCGGCGCTTGGAGCGGAGGGAGTCGGATTTTCGGTTGAACGACCGAATAATGCGGCGTACGGTGATTATACGACCAATGCGGCCTTGGTTGCGGCGAAGAAGCTCGACAGGAATCCGCGCGAGCTCGCGGACTCGCTCGCGTCGGCGCTCATGAGCGCTCTCGGCGAGACCGTCGCGAGCCATGTGGCGGTCGCGGGTCCCGGTTTCGTAAACATCACTCTGGCGCGCGAGGCGATCTCGCTTGCAGTCGCCGAAGCCGGCGCGCAGGAGCGCGCGTGGGGGAAGGGCGGCGCCGAGGAAGGGAAGCGCGCCATTATCGAATATTCCAATCCGAATGCTTTTAAAGAAATGCATATCGGGCATTTGGTGGGGACCGTGGTCGGCGAAGCGACTGCGCGCCTTATCGAGAATGCCGGAGCGACAGTGATGCGCGATACTTTCGGGGGAGACATCGGACCGAATGTCGCCAAGGCTCTTTGGAGTCTGGAGAAGAAGGGCACCGTCGAACCAATCACGGCGAGCGAGATCGGCGGCGCGTATGTCGCCGGCGCGGCGGCGTATGAGGCGGATGCAAAGGCAAAAGAAGAGATCGACGCGCTCAATCAGAGGCTCTATGCGGGCATCGACACGGATCTCATGGAGTTGTGGAGAAAAGGGCGCGACGTTTCGGTCGCCGAGTTTCGCCGTCTCTGGGGGCTTCTTGGCGCGCGTTTTGATTTCGAATTTTTTGATAGCGATACGACCGAGACAGGCATGCGGGTGGTGAAGGATGGCCTTATGAAGGGAATCTTTTCCGTGAGCAACGGCGCTATTATCTATCCCGGCGAAGAGAAAGGTGTGCACACGATGGTATTCATCACCTCGCACGATACGCCCACCTATGAGGCAAAGGATATCGGCCTCGCTTTCCTCAAAGAGGAGCGATGGCCGTCGGATCGCTCGATTGTCATCACCGGGAATGAACAGACCGGACGGTTCCAAACGATACTCGCGGCGCTTAGCGAAGTCGCTCCCGCCCTTGCCGCGAAAACCGAGCATCTCGCCACCGGCTTTTTGAAATTGACATCGGGGAAGATGTCTTCCCGCGAGGGAAGCGTGATTACCGCGTCTGCATTCATCTCGAGCATTATCGAGCGAGCGAGCGAGAAGAGCGCAGACCCGCTCGTTGCCGAGCAGGTGGCGATCGGCGCGATTAAGTTTATGATCCTGCGGCAAGCGCCGGGTTCGGACATTATTTTTGATCCCGAGAAATCGCTGTCGCTTGAGGGCGATTCGGGGCCCTATCTCCAGTATGCGCTTGTTCGGGCGCGGTCGGTGTTGCGGAATGCGGAAAGAAAGGCGGAGAGCCGGGCGCCGGAGGCGCCGTACATGATCGAAAGGCTGATCGTTCATTTCCCGGAGGTGGCCGCGCGCGCCGCGCGCGAACTCGCGCCGAACCTTCTCGTGAACTATCTTCTCGAGATCGCGGGGGAATGGAACTCTTTTTACGCGAAGGAGCGCATCATCGGCGGGGACCATGAAGCGCAGAAGCTGCGTATCGCGCGGGCTTTTGCGCAGACGATGACGAACGGTCTCTCGCTTCTCGGTATCCCCACACCCGAGAAGATGTAGCTTGCGCGATGAGAAACGATGCGCTAATTTCTCGTTTATGGTTGCACGCTGTGTGCAGCCATAAACCGAGGAGTTGCGAATGAAGAAGACTCTGAATGCGCGGCGGCGAGAAGCGTGGTCCCGTACTCGGAAACGCGGGAATCGCACGTGGCAGAATAATAAGCCGCATCCGCCGAGACCCAGGCGGGAGCCGCAGGTCGCCGCGACTTAATGTAGCAATGAACTCGGAAACAGCCGCTCTGGCGGCTGTTTTCATTTCCGCCGCAAGACGTTAGGATACGTGAATATGGAGGAACCCGAGAAATCAGCGGCGGCAAAACGCGAGGAAGCGACGCTCGCGTTCTGGAAGCGCGAGCAGATATTCGAAAAATCCATTGAGAAGAAATCCACTCGGGGCGACTTCGTATTCTATGAAGGACCGCCGACGGCGAATGGGATGCCCGGCATCCACCACCTCGAAGCGCGGGCCTACAAGGACGCGATCCCGCGATACAAGACGATGCGGGGTTACCGAGTCGAACGCCGCGCCGGCTGGGACACGCACGGATTGCCGGTCGAACTTCAGGTCGAGAAAGAGCTCGGCTTCAGCGGCAAGCCGGATATCGAGAAGTACGGTATCGCCGCTTTTAATAAAAAATGCCGCGAGAGCGTGTTCCGCTACATTGATCTCTGGGCGAAGTTTACGACGCGCATCGGCTATTGGGTCGACGAGACGAAGGCCTACTTCACTCTGGACAGCGCGTATATGGAGATGGTCTGGCATCTCTTCGCCAAAACGGCGAAGGACGGCCGTCTCTATCGTGATTACAAAGTGGTTCCCTGGTGTCCGCGTTGCGGGACGGCGCTCTCTTCTCACGAGCTCGCGCAGGGATATGCCGAGGTGAAGGATCTCTCGATCACGGCGAAATTCGAGCTTATCGATGAACCAGGAACTTTCTTTCTCGCGTGGACAACCACGCCGTGGACGCTGCCGGGAAATGTCGGACTCGCGGTCGGTAAAAAAATCCGCTACGTTACGATTGAAACGAAAGAGATCGTCAAGGGAACGCCGCTTCGCTATATTCTCGCCAAAGACCGCATCGCGCCGCTCTTCGGCGCAGACGAGTATGCCGTGGTCGCGGAGATAAAAGGGGAAGATCTCGTTGGTCGGCGTTATCGGCCGCTCTTCGCTTATGCCGAAGCGCTCGCGCCCGAGGCGGAGAAACCGAAATTCGAAAAGGCGTTCCGCGTGTACCCGGCCGACTTCGTTACGACCGAAGACGGCACGGGGATCGTGCACACTGCGGTAATGTACGGCCAGGAAGATTTCGAACTCGGCAATCAGGTCGGCTTGCCGAAGGTGCATCTGGTTGATCCGGAGGGGCATTTTATCCCAGGCACCGATTTTCTTGCCGGCCGTTCGGTTATCGAAGAACAAACCTCGGTCGAGATTCTGAAAGATCTTCAAGATCGGGGACTTCTCTTCGCGAAGGAATCCTACGCGCACACGTATCCCTTCTGTTGGCGCTGTAAGACGCGGCTCGTCTACTACGCGCGCAATTCCTGGTATATCCGAATGCACGATCTGCGGGACACGCTCGTCGCAGAGAATTCGAAGATCCACTGGGAGCCGGATTATATCCGTGAAGGCCGTATGGGCGAGTGGCTTGCAAATGCGAAGGACTGGGCGATCAGCCGCGAACGGTACTGGGGGACTCCGCTTCCCGTTTGGCGCAGTGATGACGGCAAGGAACAACTCGTCGTCGACTCGATCGATATGCTTCAGAAGCATGTGAAGAAGTCGGGCAATACGTATATCTTGATGCGTCACGGCGAAGCCGAGCACAATGTCGCCGGACTGGTGAACGGCCGCGACCGCGACCGCTACCCGCTTACCGAGAACGGCCGGCGTCAGGCTATGGAGGCCGGCGCCGCTTTTAAGGAGAAGCGCATCACCAAGATCTACGCGTCCCCCTTCCTGCGTTCGAGGCAGACTGCGGCGATTGTCGCCAAGGCGGTCGGCATTCCCGAAAGCGCCGTCATCATTGACGAACGGTTGCGCGAGCTTTCGCTCGGGAAATTTGAAGAAGCGAAGTATACCGATTTTCTCGATTATCGTGATCAGCATATGCATTCGTGCGATGACGCGCTGCCTGAGGGCGAGAGCTACCAGGATGCGCGCCGGCGATTCGGCGAGTTCCTCTACGAACTTGAGCGTACGGAGGAGCGACAATCGATTCTCATCGTTTCGCACGGCATCGCTTTTGAGGCGATGGAGACCGCGGCCGCGGGCCTCTCGAAGCAAGATGCGTGGAAAGCGATTAAAGGCATGCATGCGAAACGGGGTGAATACAAGATGCTCGATTTTACGCCGATGCCGCACAATGAGGACTTCGAGCTCGATCTGCATCGGCCGTACATCGATGATACGGTGCTCGTGTCCGCGAAGGGTACGGACTTGCGGCGCGTACCCGAAGTGATGGACGTATGGTTTGACTCGGGTTCCATGCCGTTTGCGCAAGCGGCGAGCGAGCGTGGCAGTACGTCGCTGGACGCTTTTACGAAGCACGTGCCGTATCCGGGCGACTACATTTGTGAAGCGATCGACCAGACGCGCGGCTGGTTTTACACACTGCTCGCGATCGGCGTGCTCTCCGGCCGCGGAATGTCGTTTAAAAATGCGATCTCACTCGGGCATTTGCTCGATGCGAATGGCCAGAAGATGAGTAAGTCGAAAGGGAATGTGGTCGATCCCTGGGTTCAGATCGAGAAGTGGGGCGTCGATACGCTCCGATTCTGGATGTATACCGTTACTCAGCCCGGCGATTCAAAAAATTATGACGAGAAGACGGTACGAGAATCGGCAAAAGTGCTTTCGTGGATCGAAAACAGCGCGGCTTTTTATTCGTTATTCGCTCCGGCGCATCCGACGCAGGACCCGCATTCAGAAAATACGCCGCCAGTGATCGATCGCTGGATGCGGGCTCGGACGCACCTCGCCGTCGCGCTCGTTACCGAGGCGATGGATGATTATCGGCCCTTTGAGGCCGGTCGCGCGCTCGCGAGTCTCGCCGAGGATCTCTCGCAGTGGTATGTGCGGCGCATCCGCGATCGAGCGCGCGACGATGATGCCGCGGCGCTCGATACGCTTCGCGATACGTTGCGGACGGCCGCTCTGCTACTCGCTCCCTTTGCGCCCTTTCTGGCGGAGGACGTGTTCGCGAAAGTAAAGATGCCGGACGACCCGATGAGCGTTCATCTGGCAGACTGGCCGCATGTCGATCATGCGGCGCGCCGCCCGGCGCTTTTCAAAAAGCTTTTTCCCCTTGCCGAACACGACGATCTTCTTTCGGGGATGGAGCGCGTGCGCGTGCGCGCATCCGAAGGATTGCAGTTGCGTCAGAAGGCAGGCATCAAAGTGCGCCAGCCTCTCGCCAAGTTTACGATTCCGGAAAAAATGAATGACGAATTCCTGGCCGTCCTCGCCGAGGAGGTGAATGTGAAGCGGGCGGTGTCCGGGATCGAGCTCGCGCTTGATACGACTCTGACGCCGGCGCTCATCGTCGAGGGAGACGAGCGCGCGATGGCGCGCGCAGTCGCCGAGGCGCGTAAGAGCGAGGGATTCCACGCCCGCGACAAAGTCAGCGTTAAAAGACACTCCGACGGGAAATACGCGGTTCTCTTGTCGACGGGCGAGACTCGCTTCGACCTTTTCCGCAATGCATCATAGGTACGAGACGCGCGCGCTTGTTCTCGCGCGGACGCCGCTCGGCGAAGCGAATGCGCTCATTACGCTCATCACGTCGGGACTCGGACTGGTGCGGGCGCGCGCGCAAGGCGTGCGCCGGTCCGGAGCGAAGCTCGCGCCGGCGCTTACGACGTTTGCGGAAAGTTCGGTGCTTCTTGTGCGAGGGAAGGAGGGCTGGCGCATCGCGGGAGCCGTGCTTGAAGAGCGGTGGTTATTAAGACTCGAGCGGCTACAGGCGCGCGCGATCGCGACCCGCATCGCGGGACTTCTGGTCCGCCTCGTCGCCGATGAAGTGCGGGAACCGGATATCTTCCCGCTTGTCCAAGGATTCTTTACGGCGCTCGCTACCTTGCCGGAGAAGGATTATGAGGCGGCAGAAATACTCGCCGCGCTCCGGCTACTGGCGGTGCTCGGCTTCGATGCGGGAGAAATTCCGGGCGCGATCGCTGATTTTTCTCCCGGACCTCTCGCGGCAGTGAGCGAGGAGCGCGCCGGATCGATCGCGCGCGTCAATCGAGGTATCGCCGTCTCCGGACTCTGATTTCTTGTTGTATACTGTAATTCAATGCCGCCGACCTCTGAGGACAATTTGAGTTCACTCGAACGCGCGAAGAAACGTCTCTACGATCCTGAAACGCCGTCCGTCGAGCGGTCGGCGCCTCCTTCGACGCAGACGGGCGTCATGCCGGGCGCGTGGGAAAAGGATCCGTTGAAAAATGTCATAGCGCAACTCGCCTCGTCCGGTGCGGAGCGCGGCAAACGCCAGGTGCGCGCGGCCAGCCTGTTTTTCATTGGCGCGTTTGCCTTCTTTCTCGTGTCCATTGGGATCGCCTTTTTCATTTCCTACGTCGGCGGGAATACGATCTCGATCGACAAGGTAACGGTCGCGGTGCAGGGACCGACTGCCATCGCCGGAGGCGACACGGTGCCGCTCTCGGTTACGGTGACGAATACGAATGCGGTGGCCATCCAAAACGCGACGATCGAGATCGATTTTCCGAACGGAACGCGAAGCGCCGATAACGTGCTCACGCCGTATCCGCGCTACATTGAGAATCTCGGGACGCTTGTGAGCGGAGCGAGCGTAAGCCGCTCGGTGAAGGCGGTTCTCTTCGGAGGAGCCGGCCAGGCGCTGTCGATACCGGTATCGGTTTCATATGCCGCGAGCGGATCGAGCCAAACCTTCGTGAAGAAATCGACCTATGTGACGGCGATATCGAGTTCGCCGCTCTCAGTCTCGGTTGATACTGTCGCCGAGGCCGTGCCCGGACAGCCTATCACCCTTACGCTTACCGTGCGCTCGAACGCGACAGTGCCGCTCTCGAACGTAGTTCTCAACGGCGCTTTCCCATTCGGCTTCACGGTGCAGTCGTCGTCGTTGCCGCTTACCAACTCGAGCTTCCTGCTCGGGACGCTTGCGCCCGGCGCGACGCGAATAGTGTCCCTCACGGGAACGCTTACCGGCCAGACGGGCGATGAGCGCGTTTTCCATTTCACCATCGGCACCGCCGCTACGGCGCAGGATCAGGCGCTCGCGGTGGCGTATATGGCGCAAGACGCGCCGATAAGCATCGCCGCGCCGTTCATAAGCACGACCTTGACGCTGAACGGCGATGCGTCGCCGAACCCGATTATCGCGCCCGGGTCGATTCAAAGTCTGAAAGTGGCATATACGAACACCCTTCCGACCAATGTTGCGAACGCGACTATTACCGTCACGATTTCTGGAACGGCCATCGACTATTCAACGATACAAACCCAGAATGGATTCTATAATTCTACGAATCACGCGATCGTTTTCAGCAGAGACACCGATCCCTCGCTTGCATCGCTTGCGCCTGGCGCTTCCGGGTACGGAACAATCAGCTTCTCGACGCTGTCCGCGAGCGCGCTCCCCGCATCCCCGAGCATCACTCTCACGACTTCGGTATCCGGGACGCGCATCGGACAGTCCAACGTGCCGGAGCAGGTGACGGCATCGGTGACCAAGGTGGCCAAGGTGTCAACGTTCACAACGGTCTCCGCGGCATCTCTCCACTCATCAGGGCCGCTCGGCACGAGCGGCCCCATCCCGCCGCGCGTAGGCCAGATGACCACCTATACGGTTCAATGGAGCGTGCAAGCGCACAGCAGCGCCATCGCCGGCGGCACTATGAGCACGATTCTGCCGAGTTACGTCGCCTACGTCGGTCCAACGTCGGGATCGGGAGATTTCTCGTATGATTCAAAATCGCGAACCGTAACCTGGAACATCGGCGATCTCGCGCCAAGCACCTCGATGGCGGGAGCATTTCAAGTCTCGCTCGTACCCTCGACCTCTCAGAAGGGAATGGCGCCGCAGCTGACCGGCTCGGCCTCTTTCACCGGATACGATCGTTTTGCAGGAACTCAAATCACAGCTATCGCCGATCCGGTGACTACGGAGACGAAGAATGATCCGGGGTATATCTCGACGAACGCAATTGTGCAATAATCGAACCCTATGGCTGACGCCGGTCTCATGGAAAAAATCGTCTCGCTTGCGAAGCGCCGCGGCTTCGTGTTCCCCGGCTCCGAGATTTACGGCGGCTTCGCGGGCGTCTACGATTGGGGCCCCTACGGCGTGTTCCTGCGCGAGAATGTCGTGCGGACATGGGAACGGTCGATGCAAGAACATGACGATATCGCTTTCATCGACTCCGGAATATTCACCGCGCCGGAAGTGTGGGAGGCGAGCGGCCACGTATCGGGGTTTAACGATCCGCTCGTCGAGTGCCTCTCCTGTCACAGCAAGCTTCGCGCCGATCATCTGCTCGAATCCATCGGTATTAACGCCGACGAGAAGATGAGCGAAGCGGAGCTCAATGAACTCTTCGACGCCGCGCGCAAGGATATCGTCTGTCCCGTCTGCGGAAAGAAGCAGTTCGGCAACGTCGTTCAGAAAAATCTGATGGCGACCTCGACGCTCGGCCGCTTCAGTGAAGAGGATAAAGAAGTTTACTTGCGCGCCGAAACCGCCCAGGGCATCTACATCAACTACAAGAACGTCCTTCAAACGGGATTTTATAAGATCCCGTTCGGCATCGCTCAGGTGGGAAAAGTCTTTCGCAACGAGATCAGCCCCCGCCAATTCCTCTTCAGGAAGCGCGAGTTCGAACAAATGGAGATGCAGTACTTCGTGCGTCCGAGCGAGGCTCCGGCGATCTACGAGTCGTGGCGCGCGGAGCGCATGGCGTATTACGATCGTCTCGGCATACGTCCAGATCATTTACGATGGAAACGGCACGACAACCTCGTGTTCTACGCCAAAGACGCTTGGGATATTCAGTACGAATATCCGTTTGGATGGGGCGAGCTCGAAGGTCTCCACTATCGCGGCGATTACGATCTTTCACAGCATCAGAAATTCTCTGGAGTCGATATGTCGTATCGCGACGAGAAAGTCGGCGGCTCTTTCATTCCCCATGTGATTGAGGCGTCGGTGGGCGTTGACCGGACAGTGCTTATGGTCCTCGCCGAGGCGTATGCCGAAGACGAGATGAACGGAGAGACGCGCGTCGTGATGCGTTTCCACCCGCGCATTGCGCCTCTCAAGGCCGCCGTCTTTCCGCTCCTTAAAAATAAGCCGGAGCTCGTCGCGAAAGCGCGCGAGGTGTACGATGATCTGAAGAAAGCCGTTCCGTACGTGATCTGGGACGACAATGGAAACATCGGCAAGCGGTATCGCCGCCAAGACGAAATCGGTACGCCGTTTTGTATCACCATTGATTTCGACACGCTCGGCGAATCGCCCGAGAAGAAAGATACCGTCACCCTTCGCCGCCGCGACTCAGGCGAGCAGGACCGCCTTTCGATCAAAGACGCGATTGAAACAATCAAAAAAGCGATCGCCTAGCCGCTTGACGCGAGTGTGCTAGAATGTCCGTATGGGTAAGGATATTCGCATTTCGATTACCGCGAGCTCGGTGGTGACCGTGCTTTTCGTTGTCGTCGGCGCGTACCTCTTCTGGATCTTGCGCGACCTCGCGCTCCTCGTCCTCACGGCGATCATCATTGCCTCGGCGATCGAGCCGTGGGTGGCTTTTTTCATCCGACGCGGCCTCCCGCGCTTCGTGAGCGCGCTTCTGGTCTATGTCATCGTCTTCGGCGCGTTCTTCGGGCTCCTGTACTATTTCTTCCCGCCGATTGTCGCCGATGCCGCCAATTTCATCGCCGCGATGCCGAAGTATCTCGACACGCTCAACCTCTCTGCGTCGTTTCCCGTACTCGCCAATCCGGCTGGCGCGCTCGGTTTTTCGCAGGGAAACGGTTCATTCCTCCAGACACTCCTTTCACTCCAGGCTGTCTTTTCCGCGTCCTCGGGCGGCGTCATTCAGATTCTCGTTACCTTTTTCGGCGGCATCGTCTCTCTATTGCTCATCATCGTGCTCTCTTTTTATTTTGCGCTTCAGGATACGGGGGTCGATGATTTCCTTCGTCTCGTGATGCCCGTCGCGCATGAAGAGTATTCAGTCGATCTCTGGAAGCGATCGCAGAAGAAGATCGGCCTTTGGATGCAGGGGCAGATCCTGCTCTCGGTCATCGTCGCTATTCTCGTTTATCTCGGACTGTTGATTATCGGAGTGCCTTATGCGCTTCTTCTCGCCGTCTTCACGGCGATCGCCGAGATCATTCCGGTATTCGGCTCGCTCATCGCGGGCACCGTCGCAGTGATTGTCGCTTACGGGACGGGCGGCGTGCCGCTCGGACTCATCGTCGCGGGGCTTTATGTGGTGGTGAATCAATTTGAATCAAATCTCATCTACCCGCTGATCGTGAAGAAGATCGTCGGGATCCCGCCTCTCTTGGTTATCGTCGCGCTTATCGCGGGGTATACGCTCGCGGGCCCCTTGGGCGTGGTGCTTTCCGTACCTGTCGCGGCCGTGATGCTTGAATTCATTACCGACTTTGACAAACGTAAGCGACGCGAACATACGCGTCTGCACGCGTAAGCCTCCATGCGCGTGCGCTACCTTACCACCACGCTGCCGTATGTAAATGCTGATCCGCATATCGGCAATGCCCTTGAATTCGTTCAGGCCGACGCGTACGCGCGCATACTGCGGCTACGCAATGAGGACGTGTTCTTCAATTGCGGCACTGACGAACACGGCCAGAAAATCTTGCAAGCCGCGGAGAGGGCGGGGCAGGACGTGCGCACGTACGTAGATCATTATGCAGAGGAGTTTCGGAAGCTCCACGCCGCGCTTGATCTCTCGAACGATGCCTTCATCCGCACCGAAAGCGAGAAGCACTATGCCGCCGCCGAGGAGATGTGGCGCCGCTGCGCCGCCGCGGGCGATATCTATAAGAAGTCGTATACCGGCATCTACTGCGTCGGCTGCGAGGCCTATAAAACCGAGAAAGATCTCGTCGATGGGGCGTGTCCGATCCATCCTTCCCTCGTGCTTGAAACTATCTCGGAAGAGAATTATTTTTTCCGTTTTTCAAACTATCAGGAGAAATTGCTTGCGTATCTTGAGCGGCCGGGCGTGATTGTTCCCGAGTGGAGGCGCGACGAGGCGATCGCTTTCGTGAAGGGCGGGCTTGAAGACTTCAGCATTTCGCGCGAGAAGAAGCGGCTTTCATGGGGAGTGCCGGTGCCAGGCGATGAAGATCACGTGATGTACGTGTGGTTCGACGCGCTCACGAGCTATATCTCGACCCTGGGCTGGCCGGCCGATGCGGAAGGGAAATTTCAGAAATACTGGGAAGAGGGGACGACGCTCCAGATGGCGGGGAAGGATCAAGTGCGCTTCCAATCGTTAATGTGGCAGGCGATGCTCATGAGCGCCGGCATGAAGAACACGGATCAGATTTTCTATCACGGTTTCATTAATTCGGGCGGACAGCGGATGAGCAAATCGCTCGGGAACGTGATCAACCCCCACGAGCTCGTGAAGAAGTATGGAACTGACGCGACGCGGTATATGCTTCTCCGCCATGTCCATCCGGTCGAGGATTCCGACATCACCTGGGAGCGTCTCGACGAGTGGTATACGGCGAACCTCGCGAACGGTCTCGGCAATCTCGTCGCGCGCGTGATGAAGCTCGCGGAGACCTATCTGACGGACTCCGTCGCTCCTGTCGATACCGCGCTCCCGCCGCCGCTCGAGCATGAGAAAACCGTGAACGCGTTTCGATTTAATGAAGCGATGGATATGATCTGGGCACGCATTCAAAAGGCGGATGAACGAATGGCCGCCGAGAAACCGTTTGCCGTGGTGAAAGAGGACAGCGAGCGCGGCCGCGCGGTTATCAGAGCGCTCGTCGAAGAGGTGGCGCTCATCGCGCGCCTTCTCGCGCCGTATATGCCGCAGACGAGCGAACGGATCCAGCGGGCCGTGCGAGAGAACCGCAAACCGGAGAACCTCTTCCCACGCCTCGCTTAGCGTATGGAGGTTCGCTATATTGACGCGCATTGCCACGTTCAATTTGACCACTACGCGCAGGATGGCCAGGAGATCATCGACCGCATGCGGCGCGAGGGAGTCGCGGGTATCGCGGTCGGGTGCGATCTCCCATCGTCGCGCGAGGCGGCGGCGCTCGCTCGATCGAACGCGAATCTGTACGCGTCGATCGGACTGCACCCGAATCGCGACGCGCACGAGCCGTTTGATGAACAGGCCTTTCGAGCGCTCGCGGCAGAGCCGAAGGTCGTGGCGATCGGAGAGTGCGGACTGGATTATTTCAGGCCGACGGAGATAAACGATGAGATAAAGAAGGAACAAAAAGATCTGTTCAAACAGCACATCACGCTCGCCGCAGAAATCGATGCGCCCCTCATTGTCCACGCGCGTCCGAGCAAGGGCGCGATGGACGCGTACGCCGACGCGATAGGCATCCTCGCTGAAGCGAAGACGCGGCATCCGCATCTGCGCGGCGACATCCATTTCTTCGTAGGAGGCGCTCTGGAAGCCGAGGCGTTTATCGCGCTCGGCTTCACGATCTCCTTTACGGCGGTCATTACCTTCGCCCGTGATTACGACGAGGTCATCCGTTCCGTGCCGCTCTCTTCCATCCTCGCCGAGACTGACGCGCCGTACGTCGCTCCCGCGAGCCGCCGCGGGACTCGGAACGACCCGCTCGCGGTCGTGGATGTCGTGAATACAATCGCGGAAATCAGAAATGAGGATCCTGAACGAGTCCGCTCGGCTATTCTCGCGAATACCCGCAATCTATTCGCGCTTTAGCGCGGCACCGTCCGTGCGCCGTTTCCGGCTTTAGAGCCGCATGTCCGGCCGCCTTGCGAGGGAGGTTTTGTCGTGATAGGATGCCCCTCATATGGCTAAGAAGGAGGAGACTCTCGAGAGCGGGAATGAGGCAATCGGCGGCGAACCGCGCGTCTATGAGCTCGGCTTCCACCTTGATCCGGAGCTTCCGGCTGAAGAGGTGAAGAAGAGCTATCAGACCGTGCGCGATCTCATCATGGGCGCCTCGACGATTGTCGCCGAAGGCGAGCCCGAGAAGATTCAGCTTGCCTATACGATCTCGCGGCAGGACGTGGCCGGCCGCCGCGATTTTAATTCCGCGTATTTCTGCTGGATCGCCTATGAGACGACGCCCGAAAATCACGGCGAGATCATCGCCGCCGCGAGCGAGAATCAACGCATCATCCGCTTCATCGACGTGCTTACCACCAAGGAGGCGGCGCGCCACGCGGTTGAGATGCGTGATATCGCAGAGACGATCGCCAAACCGGACGAGGACGCCGATACGGGATCCGGCGCGGAGCTCGACGCAGTCCTCGAGAACATCGTTGTCTAACATGTACCTCAACAAAGTATTCCTCTACGGCAATCTCACTCGCGATCCCGAGCTGAAGGCGTTGCCGTCCGGTTCAAATGTCGTGTCGTTCGGCCTCGCCACCAATCGAACCTATAAGGACAAGAACGGCGCGAAGCAGGAAGCGACCGAGTTCCACAATATCGTCGCCTTCGGCCGGACGGCCGACGTGATCGCGCAGTACTGCAAGAAGGGCCGCCCGATCTTTATCGAGGGCCGCCTTCAGACGCGCTCCTGGGATGACAAGGAGACGGGGAAGAAGAATTACCGCACCGAGATCGTCGCGGATACGTTCCAGTTCGGCGCAGACGGCGGGAAGGGCGCCTCGACTGCGGGCGGCGCCCACGAAGATCAGCCGGCTCCGAGCGAGGGCGAGGCGATCAAGTATCCGGACGAGGAGATCAATCCGGAAGACATTCCTTTTTAAACTTTTACACAGTTAAACATTTCACCATGGCGTATCAAGCGGAGCGTGAAGAGATTGAGATCAAGAAGTTCATCGACTACAAGGACGTCGGGTATCTGCGGCAGTTCACCAACCCGCACGCCAAGATGCTCTCGAAGAAGCGGACCAATATGCCTGCAGGGAAGCAGCGCGATATCGCCCAATCGATTAAGCGCGCCCGCTACATGGCGCTCCTCCCGTACGTCGCGGCATAAACCGCATAGCGGTACCGCGTGCGAAAGCGAAAAACCACCCCAGCGGGTGGTTTTTCTAAGTTCCAGCATCCGTTTTTGGCATCTACGCTTTCTCGACGCGCTCCGTGTACTCGCCGGAGTCGGTATTGATGCGAATCACGTCGCCCGGATTAATGAAGAGCGGAACATTCACCTTCGCTCCCGTCACGAGCTCGGCGAGCTTGGTGCCGCCGGAGACGGTATTGCCCTTCACCGCCGGAGGCGCGTCCTTCACTTCGAGCTCGACTTTAATGGGAATCTTGATCGTCATCGGCTTCTCTTCGTAGGTCAGCACTTCGACGACCGTGTTCTGCGTGAGCCACTGCACTTGATCGCGGACATTCTCAAAGGGGAAGGAGAAACGGTTCTTCGGATTTCCTTCTTCGGAAAACCAGCTCTCTTTACCGTTCGAATAAAGGTAGACTGCACTCATGCGATCCGTATCGGCCTCATCGGCCGTTTCATTCGCATGAAAGGAGATCTCGAGCACCTGTCCGGTCACCATATTGCGCAGTTTGGTTTGGTTTACCGGCTTACGCTTCTGCATACGGAATATGTGCGCGGAGAGCACTTCATACGGAGCGCCGCTGTAGTCGATTATTTTCTTCGGAAGAATTTCATTATAGGCGAGTACGGACATGGATTTGAAACTATGGACGGATAATGGTCGTTATAAAAAGTAACCGCCCACGCTCTCTTTTTGGCGAGGCGGCACGGAACGGACAACTGTTGTATGCTAGCAGACATTATGAGTTTTTCAAGCCTGAATCTCGCCAATCTCTCCGATGCCGAGGCGCTCGCGCGCTCGCGCCGCGAGCCCGAGCTCTTCGCGATTCTCGTACGCCGCTATGAGGCGGCGCTCCTGCGCCGTGCGCGCGCTATCCTCAAGAGCCCCGAGGACGCCGAAGAGGCGGTTCAAGACGCATTTACCAAGATGTATCTCTACGCCGACACCTATCATCCGCAGGAGGGAGCGAGCTTCGCTTCATGGGCGTACACGATCCTCAATCGCGTCGCGTACACGAGGTATCGTTCTCAGACGGGCGAGCGCGGACGACGCGCCGAGCTTGATCCCGAACATTACGAATCGCTCCCGGACGCGCGCGCCGAATTCATCGAAGATCTCTCGATTCGCAATGAAGTGGTCGCCGCGCTCGCGAAATTGCCTGAAGCCGCGGCGAGGATTCTCCGGCTCCAGTTTATCGAAGGGAAGACGCAAGAGGAGATAGCGCAGTCGGAAGATCTCTCGATACCGGCCGTGAAGACGCGGGTGCATCGGGCGAAGAAACAGTTTAAAGAAGTGTATGATTCACAAAAGTATGATTGAAAATACCGAGCACCGCGAACGCAATGATTCCATTTCAAACATCGAACAGGTCGTGATGCGCCGCGTGCGCTTGATCCGTATCCTGCTCCTCATTGTCTCGACAGCGACGTTCGCGGTACTCACTGGTGTTGCCACTCTGTGGGAGATCGGGAGGGAGGTCTGGGTCGCGCGCGTTTTCGAGAACATGCCGCGCCACGGCCTCTTCGCTGAATTTCAGTTCTGGATCGCCGCTTTCCTCCATACCCGCCTCTCGGTCGAAATCCTCGTCGTCCTCACCCTCACCTCGCTCGTCTTCCTCATCCGCGAGCTCGTGCGCCTCGCGCTCTCCTACGCGCGAGGCGGCTAACCTTCAGCGAGCTTTTCCTTGATCCGCTTTAAGAGCTCTTTGGCGACGTCTTTATTCTCGCGGAGGGTCGTGCGCGAGGCGTCGTAGCCGCGGCCGAGCGAGGTCTCGCCGAAGGCGTAGCTCGAGCCAGACTTCTTCACGAGATCGTACTTCTCGCCGAGCGCGAGGAGCTCGCCCTCGCGGCTGATCCCCTCGTTGTAGAGAAGGTCAAACTCGGTCGTTTTAAAGGGAGCGGCGACTTTGTTCTTCACCACCTTCACTCGCACGCGGCCGCCGACCACCTCTTCGCCTTTTTTAATTGACGCGATGCGGCGGATATCGAGGCGCACTGAGGTATAGAACTTCAAGGCCTTACCGCCCGGAGTCGTTTCGGGATTGCCGAACATCACCCCGATCTGCATGCGGATCTGATTAATAAATATGACAATCGTCTTGGAGCGCGCGGCGATCGCGGTAAGCTTCCGGAGCGCCTGGCTCATGAGCCGCGCCTGCTTGCCCATATGCTGTTGTCCCATCTCGCCCTCGATCTCGTCTTTTGGCGTAAGCGCCGCGACCGAGTCGACGACGATCACGTCGACGTTTCCGCTTCTGACGAGGCTCTCGACGATATCGAGCGCCTGTTCGCCGGTGTCCGGCTGGGAAATAAGCAGTTCTTGGAGCTTCACGCCGATGCGCCGCGCGTACTCCGGGTCGAGCGCGTGTTCCGCGTCGACAAAAGCCGCGATGCCGCCGCCCTTTTGCGCCTCGGCGATCACGTGGAGCGCGAGCGTCGTCTTACCGGACGATTCGGGGCCGAAGATTTCGATGATGCGCCCGCGCGGGAGGCCGCCGATCCCGAGCGCCGCGTCAAGACCGATGGATCCGGTCGAGATAGCCGGAATCTTTTGCGGCGTTCCGGCGCCGTAGGTCGAGATGGCTTCGTCGCCAAACTTGGTGCGGATCTCTTTGAGCGCGAGATCGATCGATTTCTGGCGCTCGCTCTTATCGGCGCTTGGCGCGGCAATCGTTTTCTCCACTTTTTCTTTTTTTGATTTTTTGAGCGGCATAGCGTGAGATTAGGGTACGAAGATAGTGCGGGTTGTCGTGATCGTCCTGCCAAAGCGATCAATCGCCCTGAGGGTAAGTATAGACCCTCCTTTCGGGAAGGTCAGCGTTGACAGGAAAGCGCCGTTCTGGTCGTGTAGCAGAGGAGTCCCGTTGAGAGTGAGTTCCGCCGCGCGTCTTATCGTGCCGCGAATGTCGACGATACCGCCCGGGGCAAGGGCATTATTAAGAGGCGAAGCGACAGCGAGCGCCGGTCCGGCGATAAGCGGCCATGCTTCGATCGCGCCGTACACGGCGCCGATAAGGAGGACGAGGCCAATCAGCTGTTTCATCGCCCTCTAGAAAGAGTCTTCGCCCGCGTCGTCCGCAGGGACCGCGGGCGCGTGGCCGCTCTTGCTTAATATCTCGCGCGGCTTCGATCCGTCGGCCGGGCCGATAACGCCGTGCGCCTCGAGAACGTCCATCAGCCGCGCCGCGCGCGAATAACCGATCTTCAGTTTCCGCTGAAGATAAGACGTCGAGGCGCGCCCGGCTTCTTCGACGGCGGCGCGCGCATTCTCATAGAGATCGTCGTCAATGTCGTCGTCGTCAAACTCTCCGTTTACGAGGCCGATGACGTCGTTTGGTTCGGCGCCGACCGAAACGCCGTTGCCGCCGAGATCGATGCTCGAGAGATCGCCCGCGTTGTGGCTCCGGATATAGCTCACCACCTTCTTCACTTCGCCTTCGCTGATAAACGCGGTTTGAAGCCGGACCGGCTTCTGCATATCGCTCGAGAGATAGAGCATGTCGCCGGCGCCGAGCAACGTCTCTGCGCCCGAACCGTCGAGGATCGTTCTCGAATCGATCTGGGACGCGACCTGAAGCGCCAGACGCGTCGGCACGTTCGCTTTGATAAGCCCGGTGATGACATTAACCGACGGACGCTGGGTCGAGAGGATGAGGTGGATACCGACCGCGCGCGACATTTGGGCGAGGCGGACGATCGAGGCTTCAAGCTCGCGCGGGAAGCTGTGCATGATATCGGCGAGTTCGTCGATGACGATGACGATGAAGGGAAGCGCTTCCGGGAGTTCGTCGCGGCCGCTCTTCTTCGCCGGTTCGTACACGCTCGTATGGTACGAATCAATGTCGCGAACGTGTTCGGCTTCGAGAATATTGTAGCGGCGCTCCATCTCTTTGGCGGCCCACTTCAAGGAGAGGATAGTCTTCTTCGGATCGGTGATGACCGGCGTGAGGAGATGAGGGATGCCGTTATACGCGGTGAGTTCGACGCGCTTCGGGTCGATCATAATGAATCGCAATTGGTTTGGGCCGTTTCGATAGAGAAGGGAGGTTATGAGCGCGTGGATAGAGACTGACTTTCCCGATCCGGTCGCGCCGGCGACGAGTCCGTGCGGCATCTTCGCGACGTTCACGTAGTGCGGCGTGCCCGCGATATCGCGGCCAAGCGCGGCGAGGAGAGGTTTCGCGCTCTGTTCCCACTCGGGCGTCGAGAGGAGGCCGCCGAGGCCGACCATCGCCTTGACCGTGTTCGGCACCTCGATGCCGACGAGAGACTTCCCCGGAATCGGCGCTTCGATGCGGACCGGATGCGCGGCGAGGGCGAGCTCGAGATTGTTCGCGAGCGAGACGATCTTCGACAAGCGCACGCCCTCGGCCGGCTTCACGGCATAGCGGGTAACCGTGGGGCCGACTGACACCTCGTCCATCTCGAGGTGGATGCCGAAGTTCTGAAACGTGCGCTTGATGATATTCGCATTGGCCTTGATGTCGCCGACGCCCGGTTTCCCGCGATCGGCGCCAAGGATCGACAATGGAGGCGGATCATATTCCGCATCGAAGTTTGCAATTCCGGAAGAGCGTTTCTCGGTATTATTGACGGACGGGCGATTAAACATCGTTACGATCGGTTCCTGTTCTTGCGGCACGGCCTCTCCGGCGGCCGGCTCTTCGCCGTCAAGAGATTCCTGTTCTTCTTCTTGTTCTGGAACGCCGACAACGCCGGTGTCTGGAAACAGCGTCTTCTCACGCCGTGCACGAAGCCGGTCCCAGAGCGCGCGCGACTTCTCCCCGAGATAGTTGCCGATTACTTCGATATCAGTCACGATCGCCACGCCGATCGCGATTACGGCCACGAGAAGCACGAGCGCTCCCCAAAAGCCGAAAAATTGAGACAGCATCCGCCCTTCCCAATTGCCGGCGACGCCCCCGAACTGCGCGTCCGGGAAGAGGCCGGCGAATGCGAGCACCGAGGCAGAGAGGATCAAGACGCCCGAGGCCGTGAGCGGTTCAAGTGCCGGCCGGCCGAATCCGGCATAGAAGCCCACCGAGAGAAGCGCGATCGGCAGAAGAAATGCGCCGATGCCGACTATCGCGTAGCTCGCCGAGAAGATCGCGGCCCCTACGGGGCCCGCTCCGCCAAAGAGGGCAAGCGTGAAGAGGATTCCGGCGGCGATGAGAATAATCGCCGTCGCGTATCGGATCAGCGTATCGTATTCGCGCACCTCTTCATCTCGAGAGCGCGGACGACCTCGTTCGCCACGCCGCTTTCCGGTACCTCGACTCATAATGTAAAGCATTGTACCACTGCCATGCGGAGAGCGTGAGATAAGGAGATCGACAATGACTTGCGAGTCCTCCTCAAGGACGTATACTGTCTCATACGATATGAAACAAGGACAATCATTTCTAGGACACACGACAGATGTCCGTAATGTCGTGATGAAGGGAAAGATATCCAATAATGAAGATTTTGTCTTAGAAAAAAGCATATTCAATAACGTATTTGAAAAAGACATACGTCGAGTATTTATATACAAGAAGACAGAACGCCTCGCCAAAGCCCTGCATCTTATCGCGCCGGCTTTTCGCGGCGCAGACGCGCTCCACGATCGGATCATCGCGATCGGCATCCGCATCGTTGACGCGGCAATACGCTCGTCGGAAGACGCCCGTACGGAACTCGCGCGCGAACTGCTCGCATTATCGAGCGTATTATCGGTCGCTCGCACGAGCGGACTCCTCTCGCCTATGAATGCCGATCTCATCGCGCGCGAGACGCACCTGCTCTTGCAGGAGATTGCTGAATATGAAGAACCACGCCTCACGCTTGACGAGACGCCGACGCTTGCCGGCCTCGTGAAAGAAGCAGTGAAGCAGGACAGCATCGCTCACGCCTCATCCGCCGCTCCGCGGCGTCCGGCATCCCAGCGCTCTCCGCACATCGGCGCGGGGGAGCCGTCGAAGCATATAAAGGACATTTCTCACGTAAAAGACAACAACGTCAGCGAGAGACGAGAAGCGATATTGTCCGTTATAAAGAATAAGCGACAGGTGAGAATAAAGGACATTTCGGCGCATATTCGCAACGTCTCGGAAAAGACTATTCAGCGCGAACTGCTCACGCTCATTGAACTCGGCGTTGTGAAGAAGGAAGGAGAGCGCCGCTGGAGCGTTTATTCTCTCGCATAAATTGACAGCGAGCGAGTCTTTAAAAACGGCTCAAAACGGTTTTGACGCGGCCGGATCGATTTGCTAAGGTAGGGGGGTGGTAGCAGTTGGGTCAGAAGGGTAGAAAAAGGCCGGCGACGGTCTCTTTTGCGCGCTTAATTGCTCATTGTTATCCACACGTTCGTAGCGAGAGCGAGCCGCTTCGCTATATACTGAGTGAGTCCTTGCGGCGTTCGTTTATCTTGCGAAAACGGATCCGAGAAGGGCGTACTTTGATAACTGAATAGTTCGCCGTACGGCGAACAGCAATCCTTGCCAACTAATCCATGGCGCACAGGTCGATACCGTGCGCTGTGGGATAGTGTGAAAGTGAACGTGCGGTATACAGTGCGACCAACTTGATTATTATGTGCGTCTAAAATTCTTAACAATGGAAAATGTAACTACTAAAGCGATCGCGAAGGTCGCGGCGGTGGCGACCGGACTCGCGATGGCGACGTCAATGCTCTCGTTTGCACCGATGGTGCACGCGGCGTTGACCGATTCGCAGGTTCAGGCGATCCTCTCGCTCCTC
>JAGWVF010000007.1 GCA_018971045.1 Patescibacteria group bacterium
GTCCAGTCTCCTGAGGAGAGATATCCATTGGTGGAGCTGTTCGCCTGGGAGATGGAGAAGGCGCCGGTGAGAGCGTTGTATGAGAGCGGAGCGGAGGCGGAGAACGAGGAGAGCGAGGCGAGGCCGAGGGAGGAGGTGGCGTATCCGATCATCGTGTTGCCGGGACCGCCGATGAGGAGCGAGGAGGAGGCGATCGATGAGAGCCCCGTGCCTCCCCCGAGGACGGAGAGGGTGCCTGAGATCGTGGGAGCGAAGGTGAAGGCGCCGGAGGCGTTGGTGATGTTAAGACCGACCGTGAGGCCGTTCGTTGTCTGCGAGGAGGTGCCGAAGGTGAGGGCGCCCGTCTGGGGAGTGCCATAGGTCTGGGCGATGGAGGCGACGCCTGCGCCACCGCCAGCGCTGATGCAGACGCCGTTCACCGCATAACAGCCGTTCGTGAGATTTAGGCCATTGCCGTAGAAGGTGGAGGTGGCGGTGGTGAAGTTGGCGATGCCTTGGATCGAGAGGAGAGAGCCGGGAGTTGAAGTGCCGATGCCGAGGTTGCCGCCCATAAAGGTTGCTATCGGACCAATGCCTGATTGCTCGACCGCGAGCGCCGGATAGGCCGAGGTTGAAGAAGCGAAGACGCCTGCTTTCGCCCAGATCGGCGTGGTCGTCGCCGAGGTGACTACGCTGTAGTCAGCGAGTGAGGAGAATGGAAAGGCACCGCCACCGCCAGATCCCGTACCGCAGGGTACACCTGTACTGAGGAGCGTTCCATCAGCCGCGAAGGTTGCACATCCCGGTGATCCGGAAGCTGAGGTAACCGCGAGATTGGTTGTCGACGTCGTACTCGCAGAGAGATTTTGAAAATACCCGTTTACCGCAGTCACCGATGAACCATCGAATGTTCCGCCGGCGTACGTACCATTACGAATCGTTACATTCGAGAGATCCTGAATCATATTCACATACTGGATCGTCGTCATATTGGTCGCCGTCTGATTCGCGACGGGTTGAATCATTCCCGCAACTGTCGCGAGCAGATCTGAACGCAGTTTCGTAAGCGACTGGTTCAGCGAATCTTCAGTGATGCCGCGAACGATCGTCGTATTGTATGTCGGCGCACTCGTCGTGTTGCGTATCGGCGCACTGACGGCGATGTTCGAAACGCTTGCTGTTGTCGTTGTGCTTGTGTGCACAGTATTTCCACTTGCATTTGACGTAAGCGATTCGCCGCGTCCGCGAAGAATCGGGTTCGGGAAAACAATAGTGGGGGGCGGACCGAGCAGAAAAGCGAGCGTCTGATTCATCGTCTGAAACATCCCGTTGATCGCCGCATACGTCCCAAGCGCCACCCGTTCTCCCGTCGAGAGCGCGGGAGCGATCGCGGCGAGCATGGAATCCGCATTCGTGTGAACTGCCAAAAGCGCAGAAGCGACTTTCGGGGCGTGCGCGAAAGCATCGATCGCGACAGAGCTCTTACCGAGCGTGCCGAGATAGGTATTCTCGACCTCTTTCGGAACAGTCGCGAGGGAATTCTGCGTGGCAGAAAGTTCCGTACGCGCGGCAACCAGACCATCGTGAACGCTCTGGATGCTTGTATGTGCGGCCGTTCCGGTTGTGTTAATGAATGCGAGGTATCCGTCGGTAATCGTTCTCGTTACCGCAAGAAAACGAGCCGCCGTAACGTATTCTGCATCAAAGATCCGTTGCGCGATACGGGGGGCAATCTCGACTGGCACAGTTATCGTACGCGCGAAGGCGGTCGTGGCGATCATCGGAACCCGCGCCGTCAGATTTTCGATACGATCTCCGGCATTACCAATCAGCGCGACGGTTATCCGGGCGCTTTCAGGAGCCGCGGCGGCGAGACCATAGGCAAGCGATACGTCAGCACCAATGAGCGCATGCGTTGCATTGATGATCCCCGAGCCGAGCGCGAGATTTATTCGGTTAATAGTTCGCGGTAGCGAGTCGAACGTCATCCGAGTCGCATAGGCCAATGACAACGCCTGATTGCCCGTATTCTCGATAAGCGATCGATACGCGGCGAAAGTATTGATAATTGCCGCATATCCTGCATCGCCAACCGCTCTATAAAGGCGCAGGGGATCCGAAATATAGGCGCCCGCTGTGCGCATGGTTTCTTGTATATCGACGACAGTCATGGTGGTCGTCGCCAATCTGTGATTCAGCGCAAGCGTCGGTTGCGGAGCGTGACGCGCTGGCGCAATGATCATCCGCAGTCGCTGTAACGCCGCATCCGCGTGAATATCCGGAACGAGTTCGTCAGATGCCGCGATCGCATTCATTGAAACTTTCGCAGTCTGCATATCGACGCTACTCTTCGCTCGATTGATGCGCGCCGCTATATGCGCAGGGATTGCGCCAAAGAGCTGATCGAACCCATCGGCGACATCGCGTGTTGCGGCGATTGCAATATCTACGATTTGCGGCATACGCGCCGCCTGCGCCGCGTATGCTCCGCAGAGAATCACGAAACCCGCAATCGAGAAAGCGAGAACATGCGCTCGAAATCCTTGACGAAGAAGCGGAGACGATGTTGTTGTCTCGACAGCCGGCGTATCAAATCCAAGCTGAGAAGCCGAAAGCGGGCGGATGAGCGTTTTTGACGCTTGCGTGATAACCGAACGATGCACGCGATACTCCTCTTCGCGCGCGCGAGAAAGAGCGCGCGCGCGATCTACCCTGCGATCGTCCTGTTTGTTCAAGAACTGCATCAGTGATTCCCTGTCGATAAACCAACTATGGCCAACGCGCGTGCCGGCGATTTTTTCAGAACGTGCAAGGCGAGCAAGATAGTCCGAACTGTATCCGGAAAGTTCTCCAGCTTCTTTCGTCGTGATGTAGTGTTTTTCGAGTAAAGGATCCATGTCGGATAACCGAATTAACTAAATAATAGCTTGCTGAATTAGCATTACCTAGAAAAAATATGTGGATAAGATCGAATGTAAAATTGCATAAATAATTTTATGAAATGACGTCATCGAATAAACGCACAAAACGTTTCAAATCGAAGGAAATAAAGCGTCGCCAGAGATCATCTATTCGGGGTTCGGTATAGTTCACAGGCATAAAAACGTAAAAATGCGTCAGTTTCTCCAAGATAAATTAACCGTCGCCTCATAACTTGCGTCTTCTACACTCCAATCTACCTGTAAATATTAATATTCTGATCAGAAATTTTATAGATCATGATATTTTCGATAAAATCTAAGAAAATATCATTCGCATAAATGCCTAATATATATTGTATATATTAGATATGTCGCTTATACGATGAGCGTGTTTGCGTCGCGCTATCGTTCATCCATAGTCTCACATTAGAGTTTTGAATTTTGCTATTCCACTCAACGCCGACGATAATTATATTGTACGAGATATATCCTATTAGTAGCGAAATATATTGATAATTTTGATGCGGAAAACGACGAGTATCAAACGAATTTTCATTTTCGATATCTCAAAGAATATTTATTCGGGAGTAGTTCATGAATTACTCTTCCTTACTCGCTTACTCGAGACGAGATATGTCTTATATACTTGGTTTTATGTATGTTCCTATGCCTGAAATTATTGTTACTCGGTTATGCGAAGCCAGTACTGTATCAAGATAGCCTGACCCTATTACGGCAACAGATACGGTAATGATGGCAAGAAGTATGGCTATGATTTTTACAGATTCGAGCACAAACTTCAGAGTATCTGATTGCTTCGATTCCCTTGATTGATCAACGATAGGCACCTGCTCCTCTAAGTGAGGAGTACTATGGGTTGATTGACGCGGCAGAAGATTCTCTGATGGCAATTCATACAACGTACGCATCGGTATATTGACGCTTTGATCATCGATTTCGATAGGGTGTTCATGTATTGGCTCAAGCTGGAGATGTTCATGTTCGTATTCAGTGTCCATTTCTTGAGAAGAATCCTCTACGGTCGTTAGCGGATCCTCCGGTATGGCATCGGGCCAGGTCTTCCATGGACGTTGGGTATCTTCTTCTTTGAGAGGGGGCGATACGGACGCATTTTCCGACTCTTTGTACGTATCCGTCTCATTCGCACTAAAACTCTTCAATCGATTTATAGATGGCAATATTTCAGACGTAAACGCCTCATAGCGAGGAGATTCCCATGTAGAATGGAGTTTATTGATCGAATCTTTCTCTTTTACGGTCTTTTTATACTCTGGCTCATGCGTAATCGGACCAAACCGATGGTCGTGAATAGCTGATTCAAGCACATACCAGCTACGTCCCACAAGACGCGCGGGAACTCGCCCCTCGCGACAAAGTTGCCCTATATAATCCTTCGCATAACCCGTCACTTTTGCCGCTCGCTTCGACGATATGTACTTTTTTTCATCTATAAGAATCTCGTCCATGCCTTATAGTATATAGATATCTCGGCTTGCAGGTAAGAGCACCAATCGAAATCGGTGTATAACTCAATTTTCTGGAACGCGACCTTGTATCTCTTCAATGATAAGACTTTTTATGAGTCCTGGATTACCGGAACCTTTCGTCGCTTTCATGCTCTTCCCGATGAGGTATTGGAGTGCCGTCTCTTTTCCCGCACGATATTCGGCCGCCACCTTCTCTTCCTCAACGAGCACGGTCTGTACTACGGCGCGCAATTCTTCGGTATCGTGCGATTGCAGAAGGCCGTGTTCGATCGCGATAGACGCCGGATCTCCGCCTTCCTCCACAAGAACGCGCAGGGCGTCTTTTGCGCCGCGTGAAGAGAGATCGCCGGATGCGACAAGGCGCATTAATTTTACAAATGCCATCGGCTCAAGATGCTCATAGTCTTCAACGCCTTTCTTCGCGAAAATGCCGGTAAGATCCGAAACGATATAATTTACCGAAAGGCCAACTAACGGAATTTCGGGAGCGAGCGCGGCCGAAATCGAATCAAAAAATGCGGCGCGTTCGAGTGTGGCGCTCAGGTACGCGGCGTCGCTCTCGCGAAGCGCGTAATCACGTCTATAGCGCGCGCGCCGCTCCCACGGCAATTCCGGCAACGATTTCAATACTTCGGCATGTGCGAATTCCGGTATATCCGAAATGAAAAGCTTCGGCAGATCGGGTTCTGGAAAATAGCGGTAATCGGCGCTCCCTTCCTTGAAACGCTGATGGAATGTCTGCTGTTTTGTCTCGTCCCATCCGCGCGTTTCCTGATCGACTATTCCGCCGCGTTCAATCAAGGCGCTCTGCCGCTCAATTTCATAGGTGATTGCCCGCTCAACGGAGCGAAACGAATTAAGGTTTTTTATCTCGACTTTCGTGCCGAAGGCGCCCTCGACTGGAGAGACTGATATATTCGCCTCGATGCGCATCTCGCCTTTTTCAAGGTTCGCTTCGCTCGCGCCGAGCGTGCGCAGTAAGAGCTGTAGCTCACGCGCAAAACGGCCAGCGGTCTCCGCATCAGGAATAACCGGATCCGTGACAAGTTCCATAAGCGGAATGCCTGCACGATTAAAATCAATCAGACTCACGCCGTCTGCGTGTATCGAGCGCGCAGTATCCTCCTCGAGATGCACGCGCGTAATCTGAACGCCGGATAACTTTCCTCCAGAAACGAGAGGGCGCTCATACTGGCTGATTTGATAACCCTTCGGAATGTCCGGATAGAAATAACTCTTGCGATCGAATTCGCTAAAATCAGCGAGCGCGCCGCCAATCGCCGTACCAATGCGCACGATATGCCGCACGGCTTCACGATTGATGACGGGAAGGGTGCCGGGATGCGCCAAACACACCGGACAGACATTCGTATTCGGCCGTGTCTCATCGGGATCATTCAGCGAGTTACAGAACATCTTCGTCCGCGTCTTCAATTCCGCGTGAATTTCAAGACCGATGGTGGGGCGGTAGGCCATTGCTCTCTAGCTTGACGCCTTGGCGGTAAAACCGCAAGGGTCGGAATCTATTTATCAAGAAGTTTAGTGAGCGTGTCGGCAAATAATCTTATCGATGAGGGGTCGACAACAGAGACGATTAGTACTTCTTTGCCGGTACCTTTCGCCAGCGCTTCTGCCTTAATCAAGGCTTCGTCAGGCGTGATGAGATCTGCCTTCGACAGGATAAGGATCTCGCGTTTTTCGGCTAATCCATGCCCGAATAACTCCACTTCTCTCCTTACCTTTTTATACGCCATGATAGAATCTTCTTGTTCTGCCGAGACGAGATGTAGCAGAATCCCTGTTCTTTCTACATGTTTTAGAAAATCGATACCGAGTCCGCGGCCAGACGAGGCACCCTCGATAAGTCCGGGAATATCAGCGAGAATATATCCATGGAATTCTCCAAGACTCGGTTCGAGCGTTGTAAACGGGTAGTCGCCTATCTTCGATTTCGATCGCGTAAGCGCGTTTATAAGGGATGACTTTCCGGCGTTTGGAAGTCCGATAAGCCCCGCATCAGCGATGATCTTGAGTGTCAGTTTTATATCCCCACCCTTCCCCGGCTTTCCTGCAGTTTGTTGGAATGGATTCTGATTCGTCGAACTTTTGAAGCGGGCATTGCCGAGTCCGCCTTTCCCGCCGCGGAATAAGACGATGCTCTCGCCTTCGCGCGTGATCTCATGCTCTTCTCCCGTCTCGAGTACGCGTACCACGGTACCGATCGGGATTTTAATGAAAATATCCGCACCGTTTGCTCCATGCTTCAATTCCCCCTTGCCTGCTTCGCCGTTTTCGGCATGAAAATCTTTCTCGTAGCGATACTGCGCGAGTGCGGCAAGATCGCGAACGCCAACGAATACGACATCCCCGCCGCGCCCGCCGTCTCCACCTGACGGACCGCCGCGCGCCGACTCCTTCGTGCGCAACCACCGGATCACGCCGTCGCCACCCTTGCCTGATTCGACGCGTATGACCACCTCGTCGACGAATGCCATGATAAGAAATTACGAAGACACAATCTCCCACCCTTCGGCAAGGAGCGGTTCGACCTTCTTGTATTTGAGCGTCTGCATTTCGGCTCCGCGCCTTATCGTAACTAAATCATTGCGGCCGTAGCCAGCGGCTTTGACAATCGGCGTCGATACCCCCTGAACCTCCTTCCCTGCCGCGACGAGCGACGCGCGGACCTTCGCCTCCTCGGCGCGAATGCGCGCGTCATCGACCGACTGCATGTGCGGGAGCGCCGCGGCGACCGATTCTTTGATCTGCCGTTCGAGAAGCCGGAATCGGATGAGTCCCTCCCGCCGATATTCAATCAACGGATCGCGCTGACCATAGGCGCGCAACGATACCGATCGGCGGAGATAATCCATCGTTTCCAAATGCTCGAGCCACAACATGTCGGTAATCTGGAGCAGGAGGCGGCGTAGCTGATCCACAAAGGCTTCTCCTAATTCCCTCTTTTTTGATTCGAACGCGACAACCGCTTCTTCATCTCCGTCAAGCAGTTCCCGCGCGAGCTGTTCGACGTCGTCTCCGCTCCCGAGAAGCGCGGCGCGGCGGCGCTCATAGATCGCGAGGCGCTGAGTGTTCATGACGTTATCGTAGGCGAGCACCTGTTTGCGGGCGTCGAAATTGAATCCCTCGATGCGCGCCTGAGCCGTCTCAAGCGAGCGCGTAATGAGCGTATTCTCGATCGGCTCATCTTCAGGGATGCCGAACCGGCCCATCACTTTCTTCAGCGTCTCAGCCGCAAAAACGCGCATGAGCTTATCCTCAAGCGAGACGTAGAATCTCGTTTCGCCGGGATCGCCCTGCCGGCCGGAACGGCCGCGCAGCTGATTGTCGATACGCCGCGCGTCGTGGCGCTCGGTGCCGATAACCATAAGCCCTCCCTTCGCGACGACGGCGTCTCGCGCTTCACGGGAAGCGAACGCTCCGCCGAGTTTAATATCCACGCCGCGCCCCGCAAGATTCGTCGCCACCGTCACGCGGCCCTCCTTCCCCGCCTCGGCAATAATCTCGCCCTCGCGCTCATGATTCTTCGCATTCAGCACTTCATGCGGCACGCCCGCTTCGGCAAGAAAGGAACTTACCGTTTCATTGTCTTCAATCGAAACGGTGCCCACCAAAACAGGCTGGCCTCTCTCGTGACGCTCGCGTACCGCGCGCGCCACGGAGCGATACTTCCCTGCCGCGGTTTGGAAAATAAGATCGTCATGATCCTTGCGCGCGGCCGGCTTATTGGTCGGGATCACCACCACCTCAAGCTTATAAACGGTATAGAACTCCTCTTCGGAAGAGAGCGCCGTTCCAGTCATGCCGGCGAGGCGTTCGTACATGCGAAAAAGGTTCTGAAACGTCACCGTCGCATACGTGCGCGTCTCCTCCTGCACCCGTACGCCCTCTTTAGCCTCGATCGCCTGATGCAGGCCTTCTGACCAGCGGCGGCCCGGCTGCATCCGTCCGGTAAACTCGTCAACGATGACGATCTCGTTGTTCCGCACGACATACTCTTTGTCTTTATGGAACAACGACTTCGCCCGAACGGCCGTCTCGAGATGATGCGCGTATTTCATCCCTCCTTCGGTATAAAGATTCTCGAGGCCGAGCGATCGTTCGGCCTTATGCATGCCCGCTTCGGTGATCTGAATCGCTTTCTGCTTCTCGTCAACGGAGTAATCATCGTTCTCTAAAAACGATTCCACGATGCCGGCGAAGCGTTCGTAGAGCTGTTGCGAGTCTCCGGCCGGCCCGCTGATGATGAGCGGCGTGCGCGCTTCGTCGATTAAAATGGAATCGACTTCGTCGATGATCGCGTAGTGATGGCCGCGCTGAACGATCTGACTGGCGTCATAGGCGGTATTGTCGCGCAGATAATCGAAGCCGAGTTCATTATTGGTAACGTAGGTAATATCGCAGGCATACGCCTCTCGTTTCGTCGCGGGATGCAAATAATCGTAAAATACTTTGAACGCGCCGGCGGCATCGCGCTTAGCGTCTTCAGCCGGCGCCACGTGCGACGGATCATAGCGGTATGCGCCGGTGCTCGTTACCACTCCCACCGAGAGTCCGAGAAAGTCGTACACCTGACCCATCCACGTGCCGTCGCGGCGCGCAAGATAATCGTTCACGGTTACCACTTGCACGCCCTTCCCCGCGAGTGCGTGGAACGTCGCCGGCAGGGTGGCAACCAGCGTCTTCCCTTCGCCGGTGCGCATCTCGGCTATCTTCCCCGACGCGAGCGCGAGACCGCCGATAATCTGCACGTCAAAATGCGACTGGCGCAGGGTGCGCCGGGACGCTTCGCGCACGAGCGCGAACACGAGCGGGAGATCGTTCTCGGCGGCCGCTCCCGCCGCCCGGGCGCGTTCCCTGATAGCTCCAAAGCGCTCCCGCAGTACCTCGTCCGAGAGCCCCTTCAACTCCTCGGTATGGGTATTCACTGCCGTTACCGTCGGCGCGGCGACCTGTAAAAAGGCGGCGGATTGATTCTTCGAGAAGAGTTTTGAGAGTGAAAGCATTCGAGCACTATACCATTTCTATCCCGTATGGTCTAACTTGAAAAGAAAAATCCCGCTCTTGAGCGGGATTTTTCTTTTCTGCAAACTAGGCGCGCTTCTTTGCCGCCTTGCGCTTCTTCGTTGCCTTCTTCGCTGCCTTACGCTTTTTTGCCATGGTGGTTGCGAATGATTAGTGATGGCTGATATGTCGACCCGTCTGTGTGCAGAAATTTCTGCGCTCAAACGTTTCTAAAACGTATTATCGCGCGTAAAAAAATTTTTGTGCATGAAAATATTTTTAATGTGTGGATAACTTTACATTTTACGCGCACACGAAAAAATTATATCTTTGCTTATTTTGAAAAAGTGAACGACTCGACTTCGCGCTCCACGGAAATGCCGAGCGTTTCGCGTATGCGCTCGGTGATCGTGTTTGCAAACGCATCGACCTCGCTCGAGCTCGCGCCGAACTGCGCCACGATCACGAGCGGCTGCTTCTCGTATAAGCGCACCATGCCGTGCGCATACCCTTTCAGGGCGAGCGCGTGATCGAGGAGCCAGGCGAGCGATACCTTGACGCTTTCGTCTGCTTGGGGATATGCGGGAAGATCCGGATACGCCGCTCTGAGTGCGGCGGCTTCGTCGGCGGGAATGATCGGATTCTTGAAAAAAGATCCGGCGGTTCCCTCCTTCGTGTAATCGGGAAATTTATCCGAGCGGATGGCGCGCACCGCGCGCATGATGTCGAGCGGCGTGTCGAGCGGAGTCCCCTTCGCGCGCAGAGCGGAGAGATCCGCATAGGCGAGATTGGGTTGTCCCGTCCGTTTAAGGCGCAGTGTCGCGCGGGTGATGATGCGCGTGCGATCTTTTTTAAACACGCTCGCGCGATAGTCGAATCCCGCATCCTCCGCTATTACTTTTCCACGCTCGCCCGATACGCCGTCAATCGTATCGGCCGAGACGAAAACGTCCGCGAGCTCAGCTCCGTATGCGCCGATGTTCTGCACGACGGCTCCGCCGACTGATCCGGGGATGCCCGCCAGATTCTCCAGACCGTAGAGAGTGCGCGCCGCGGCCGCGTCGACGAGCGCGTCCCAGAGCTCGCCCGCGCCCGCCGTTACGAGCGTATCGGCGCCTTCATCCGTAAATGAAATGCCGCGAAGCAGAGGCCGCAGTACGATCGCCTCAATGCCCGCATCGGGTACGAGCACGTTGCTTCCCGCGCCGAGAAGGCGCAACGGCAATTGCCGCTCGCGCGCAAAAGCGATCGCGTCATCAATATCTTGTTCCGTATGCGCGGCAATCAGATAGCGCGCGTTGCCGCCGGTATGGAAAGTCGTCAGTGGTGCGAGCGGAGCATTTTCAAAAAGATTCATTTGCCTGATGCGGCGCCGGTAATCTGCTGTATCGCCGCTTGCACTGAAGAAGCGGCATCCGGGTGGAGCGCGGCGGCCGCTTTGAGCGTGCTGATTGCGCTCGCGTCGTCTCCGGACGCGTAATACGCCGCGGCGAGCGAGAACAGGGTCTGAGCCGACGCATTCGGCTGAGCGGCGCGTTTCTTCCAGATCATAATGAGGCGCGGCCAGTCTTTCGCGCGGTAGTACGCCATCGCGAGCGTATCGCTGTCGACGCTCGTGGTGCCGAACGCGTTCATGAGGATCGCATCGGCGGCGGCGGCGTCGCCGATCGCGATTTGTCCGGCGGCGGCATATTCGGCCAGATTCTGACGCTCTGGCGCGAGCGCGTAGGCGGCCGCGAAGTAGGAGTCCGCCGACTTCGCGTCACCCATATCCCACGCCGTCGCTCCTTCCAAGATCAGCGTGTCGATCTTCTGCGGTGAAAGGGTTTGCGCGACCTGCATCTCTTTCAAAGCGTCCTTGTAGTCGCCGGAAGCGCGATAAGCGTAGGCGAGCTCCAGATGTTCCCGCGCGTCAAAAGGATATGAGGCGATCTGTTTCTGCATTTCGGTGATGGCGAGCGTCGCCGCCTGTTGCTTCTGCTCGTTCGTGAGCTGAGAACTCTGCGATACCGACGAGGCGAAATTCACGAGCTGTTCGCGTACTTCTTGTGCCGCAAACGAAGGGTGCGCCGCGAGATCTTGGAAAGCCGCTATGCTCGTAGTGAAGTCTGACGAGGACAACGCGGTGATGAGATTCCCCGCGACCCGCATCCCGGGAATATTGACCGTCCAGATCACGACCGCGAGCGCGACCGCCGTAACCGGAAGAATATAAGAGGCTCCATCAGCCGCGCTCGCTTCAGGCGCCTTCTCGAAGCGCGGGAACGGCCGCGACACTTGCGAATCGACGACCGCGAGGATCGCGAAGAAGTAGACGTAGGAATAGAGATTGTCGAATACGAACGTATTGTGAACCGCGTATCCCGCGAGCGCCGCAGTAAGCGCGATGCGCTCCGGACGCGAGAGCGAGGAATGCTTCCAGAGTAGAGCGATGACCGAGCCGAACAGCGCGAGATACAGGAAGAATGCCGGGAAGCCGCCCGCGACGAGCCAATCGATGAAAGTATTGTGCGCGCGGTCGAACCACGACTCCTGCGTATAGAGGCTCGCGTCGTAATACTTATTAAAGACGTAATTGTAGCCCTCCTGCCCCCAGCCGACGATCGGCCGCGCGAGAACGCCCTCGAAGGCCATGCGCCAGAGCGTGAAGCGGGTCTGACCGTCGGCGGCCGAGATCGAGGTTACGCGTTGGAGCGTCGAATTATTCTGGATGAAAGCCGAGTCGCGCGCGAGGTAGACGCCGCCCGTGAGCGCGATGAGCACGATGAGCGCCGCCGCCGCCAGCATGCGCGCGCGCTTCCCCGACGTAAGAGCCGCGAGGAATGCCGCGATCACGCCCGCGACGATGAGCCCGATCACGGTCCCGCGCGTCTCGGTAAAGAAGATGAGGACGATCTCGAGTACGGCGAGCGCGATGAGAGACCACTTCATCCAGACCTGTTTCTCGGTAAGCGCGAGCCACAGCGCGATACAGACATTAAAGAGGAAATAAATCGCGAGATATGCGGAGTTGCCAAGAGTCGCGTCGATGCGCGTCGAGCCTTGGTGGATCGCGAGCGAACCGGAGAGCTGTAAGAGCGCGTAGCCGGCAACAATCAGAGACACGGAGAGTGACGCGAGGAACCATGTGCGCCACTTCTTCTCCACTCGCAGTACCGCTCCCGCGGCGAAGAAGAAACCGAGCAGGTGGATGAGCAGGATCCAGCCCTCCATGCGCTCGAAATTGCTCCAAAACGCTTTCACGGCGTTCAGCGCGAAGGAATCGGCGATAAACATCCACCCGACAAAGGCGACTGCGGCGGCTCCGATCCAGGAGAATCGCGGCCGATACTGCCTATCGAGAAACGCGAGCGCTACCCACGCGGCAACAGCGATCTCGACAAGAATGCGGAAATAAAACGCCTTTCCGGTGATGAACGGAAAGAAGAACGAGTTGGCGACCAGGAGAGGCGTAAGAGGGATGAGGAAAAGGGCTCCGAGCGCCGTCCATCGCGCAACTATCTTCGCCGTGCCGTCCTGCATACTGGGGAATCATACCACACAGAGGCCTCGGGTAACGCCCGCCCGCATAAGCGGGTTCTGAGTGGTACGATGACGGCACTTCCGTTATCCTACCTATATATATATGTCTTCCCTCAAAGCCCGCCTGATCGCCTTCCTCCGTTCCACCGAGAAGCACACCAAGACCGACATGGTCTACCTCGTATCGCGGAGCGGAATGAGCCTCGCCACGCAGATTACCACCGCGCTCGCGGCCCTTTGGCTCGCGATCATCGTAAGCCATTACCTGCCAAAGGAGATTTACGGAGAATATAAGTACGTGCTCTCGCTCGTCGCACTCCTCTCGATTCTCTCGTTGAACGGCATCGGCGGCGCGGTCTTCCAGTCGACCGCGAGGGGGTACACCGGCGCCCTGCATCAGGGATTCTGGATCAACATTCGCTGGAGCTTCGCCGTGTTCTTCGGCGCGCTCGCGCTCGCGCTGTACTACTTCGCGCTCCACAACACGACTCTCGCTATCGAGATCCTCGTAGGCGGCACCCTCTCGCCCTTCATCGCGAGCGCGAGCCTGTACAGCCCCTTTCTCGACGGGAAGAAGGAATTCGTACGCCAGATGGCCTACAGTATTATTGATAATCTCTTCACGACCGGCGTAATGATCGTTACCGTAGTGCTGACCCATAATCCGCTCCTCCTGGTCTGCGCCTACTTCGCGAGCAATGCTCTCGGCGCGTTCTACTTCTACCGCCGGACGAAGATTCGCTTCGCTTCGGAAGAGGCGCGTCCCGACGCCGACTTGCCTACCTTCAGCAAGCACTTGAGCGTGCTCAGTATCTTCGGCGGTATCGTGGACGCGATCGACAATGTGCTGATCTTCCATTTCGCCGGTGCGGCGCAGTTGGCGATATTCTCGTTCGCGTCCGCGATTCCCGACCAGCTCAAGACTCCCAGCAAAACACTAAGTACGATGCTCTCCTCCGGCTTCGCGCGGCGCACTAATGAAGAGATTCATGAAGGCATGCCGAATAAATTTTTCTGGTACGCCGTTTGTTTCGCCTGCGTCGTGGCGGCGTACCTTCTCGCGGCTCCGAGTATCTTCAAGCTTTTCTTCCCCGCCTACTCGGACGCGGTATTTTATTCCCAGGTGTACATGCTCGGATTCCTCGCATTCATCTTCGACCCCGTTCAGTCGTATTTCGGCATCAATAAAATGATCAAGGAGCTTTATATCGGCGGTCTGTTCTCTGTCGCGTGCCAGGCCGTCACCATGATCGTCGGGGTGATATGGTGGGGAGTGCTCGGACTCATTGTCGCGCAGGTGTTTACGAGGATCAGCTCCGCGCTTGTCTCCTACGTTCTGTACCGGCGCGCCCGATATCACGACTTGGTCTTAATGAAAGAAAAGCCACTTGCTTCTCGATAAAAGCGAGAAATTCCACATTCATATACGGATAAGTATGCCGTAACCGTAACCGAATGGATATTTACCAAGTTATTTCCTACTATGAAGGGTATGCCCCCGCGAGCTCCCGTCGCCCTGATTATCTTCAACCGCCCCGAGGAGACTGAGCGGGTCTTCGCGGCTATTCGCGCGGCGCGCCCCGAGCGGCTCTTCGTTATCGCCGACGGCCCGCGCACTGAGACGGAGCGCTCACTCACTGATGCCGCACGCGCCGTCATCGACACGGTTGATTGGCCGGGTACGGTCGAGAAGAATTATGCCGATACGAATTTGGGGTGCCGCGACCGTATTATCTCCGGTATTAATTGGGTGTTCGAGCATACCGATCGGGCCATCATTTTAGAAGACGACTGCCTCCCCGACCCGACGTTCTTCCCGTTCTGCGACGAGCTTCTCGAAAGATATAAAGACGATGAACGCGTGATGACGGTCGCCGGTACCTGTTTCTTTAAACCAAGACTCGAGTCAAAGAAAGGCGAGAGCTATTTTGCCACCCTGATCCCCCAAACGACCGGCTGGGCCACCTGGCGCCGAGCATGGGAGCTCTATGATCCCGATATGAAAGCGTGGCCCACGCTTCGCGATTCAAAGACACTTGCCCCCCGTTTCAAACATCCGGCCGGATATGAACGTTTTGAACGCGTGTGGGATGATTATTACTATAAGCGCGACGGGGTCAAAGACAGCTGGGACGGGGCGTGGGTATTCGCGTGCATTTCCAATCGCGCAGTGTGCCTCAATCCGTCCGTCAATCTTATCTCCAATATCGGTTTTAACGAGCGCGCTACCCACTCCCGGGAAGATCATCCCCAGGCCAATCTTCCTACCAGTCCTCTGACCTTTCCTCTTGTGCACCCCGTATCGCTTAAGCCGCGGAGAGATGTCGATGCTCTGATGTATCGATATAATTTTGGCGTCGATCAATTCTGGTATTATCGTATGGCGCGCCCTCTTAAAACCTATACGCCTGGCTTGTATCGCACCTTTAAACGCTGGTTTCTGAAATGAGCATAAATTATCCATGCCTTCTCTTCGCGTACTCATCTTAACGTACATTTATACTGACAATGACCCCCGTTATGGAGGAGAGGGCCGTGTCGTATGGGAAACGACTCAGGCGCTGGCTCGAGCAGGCGTTCGAGTGCATATCGTAACGTCGATGATAAATCTGCATCAAACACCCCACCCAAACATCACGGTATATAAGGTTCCCTTCGCCAAGAAACATTTTCTCAACTTCAATCCCGGCGAACTCTTAAAAATGTTTTTCTTCTGCATCCCGCTCTTATGGATGAAGAAAATCCAAATCATCCATCAGCTCCCCACGAATGGGCCGAACCTCTTTATCCGATTCAAGTTCGGCCGGATCTTTGCTGAAAGCGCTGATCCTGCTTGGGACTACGAAAATCCGAAGTTTGGCGATGAACTCCAGAAGGATCGCGCTAACAAAATGCGCGAGGCAGGACTGGCCCGCAATCGCTTTGACATCTCGACTCGTATCGCTCAACGACTGCTCTCGGCCGTCAAGATAAGCGGGAAATATCCTCATGGCACAGATTTATTCTTCTGCCGCACTGAACAGCTTCGTGAGGAACTCTCGCGCACGCATACGGAAAGCATCTGCCGCTTTGTTCCGAACGGAGTAGATTGCGCCCGGTTCTCTCCGACAATCCCTCCCCGCTTTCCTCGAACGCGCCGCGGTATCCGGTTCCTTTATGTCGGAAGTGTCTCGCGGCGCAAAGGAGTGCACTATCTCGTTAACGCGTTTAAAAAAGTGGCGGCTTCCGCTCCGGATGCAGAACTTCTCATCGCCGGAGGAGGCGAGCCTGACTTTGTCGGCGAGATGAAGAAGCTCGCCCAACCCTATCCCCAAATACAGTTTCTCGGGCGGATAGAGGATGCTGATTTACCGAGTATCTACAGTTCCGCGGACGTCTTTTGCTTAGTGCCTCTTTCGGGCTCAACGCCGACCGTGCTGGCAGAAGCGTTGGCGTCCGGACTTCCGATTATCGCCACACGCGGGAGCGGCGCTGGCGAAGCCGTGGCGCGCCACAAAGTTGGATACATAGTTGAACCCGGTAATGTCGATGAACTTTCCAACATAATGCGACATATCATAACGCATCGAGACGATCTCCCAACACTCCGCCATTCTGCCCGCACCGCGTCTTCTTTTTATTCGTGGGATGCTCTCGCCGATTCTCTCATTAAGGGTTATCGCGACGCTCTCGACGCCCGATCGAATCGTCGTCAAAATGAAACCGGCCGATAGAGGCGGCCGGGTTTGAAAACGGCGATTGCCTTGGCTCTCCCCCTCTGATACAGTGGCTCGGTATGGAGCGGAAACGAGCGTTCATCACCGGAGTTACGGGACAGGATGGTTCGTATCTGGCTGAACTTCTGCTCGCGAAGGGCTACGAGGTGCACGGCCTCGTCCGGCGCACTAGCACCTTCAATCGCCACAATATTGAGCATCTTCTTCACCTCCAGGGCCTTACGCCGACGGATGAAAAGCGCTTCCATCTCCACTACGGCGACATGACCGACATGCATTCTCTCTTGTCGATTCTTCAGAAGGTGGTTCCCCATGAGATCTATAATCTCGCGGCGCAGTCGCATGTCCGCGTATCCTTTGATATCCCCTTCTATACCGCGTTCTCCGATGCCATCGGGGTCTTAAGTCTGCTCGAAGCGGCACGCATCGTCTCGCCGAACGCGAAAATCTATCAGGCGTCGACGTCGGAGCTTTACAGCGGCGACAAGCGCGAAACGCCTCAAAATGAGAATACGCATTTCCGCCCTCGGAGTCCGTACGGCGTTGCGAAGCTTTACGGCGCCGAGATCGCGCGCATTTATCGAGAGGGCTACGGCATGTACGTTTGCAACGGGATCTTGTTTAATCATGAATCGCCGCGCCGCGGCGAGAACTTCGTAACCCGCAAGGTGGTGATGGGAGCGATTGAAGTCAAGCAGGGACGGCGCGAATTCCTCCCGCTCGGGAATCTAGACGCCAGACGGGACTGGGGCTATGCGCCCGAGTATATGGAAGCCGCGTGGAAAATGCTCCAGCAGAAAAAGCCCGATGATTATGTGATCGCCACGGGAGAGACGCACTCGATTCGAGAACTGGCCGAACTCGCCTTTCACTTGGTGGGGATCACGCTGACGTGGAAAGGGCGGGGCCGGCAGGAGCGCGGCGTTGACGCCGCTACGGGCAAGACGATTGTTACGATTGACCCGCTCTACTTCCGTCCGAATGAAGTCGAACACCTCTGCGGCGACGCGCGCAAGGCGCGCCGCGTGCTCAAATGGCGCCCGAAAACGACGTTCAAGGAACTCATTCGGCTTATGGTTGACGCGGAGCTCGAGCATTTCGAACATCATACTTCTCATTCCTCAATGGTGCTTTCGTAATCCCCGCGGTATCATTTGGCATGGCCTCGGCTCTTATTACCGGAGTTGCCGGACAAGACGGCTCGTATCTGGCGGAGCTTTTACTCAAGAAGGGCTACGAGGTGCATGGTGTGTGCCGCCCTCACTCATCTCTTCCCGCATCATTAGCCGCCGTCCATCTCCACGAAGGAGATGCGGGTGACGAGACGCTGATTCGAGCGTTAGCGGATCGTTCCTTTACCGAAATCTACAATCTCGCATCGGTCTCGACCGTCGCGTCGCCGTGGGAGGACCCGGCCGCGACGATAACGAGCACGGGGATGATCCCCCTTCGCTACCTTGAAGCGATTCGCGCGCAGTCGCCCTCAACGAAATTTTTTCAAGCGTCATCGGCCGAGATGTACGGAGATCCTCTCGAATCTCCGCAAACCGAAGCGACGCCCTTCGCTCCGCGGAACCCCTACGGCTTCGGGAAGCTTCTCGCCCACGAAGCCGTCGAAGGGTACCGGACCCAGTTTAAGCTCTTTGCCGTATCGGGCATTCTCTTCAATCACGAGTCTCCGCGGCGGCCTCCCCGCTTCGTCACGCGCAAGATAACGAGCACGCTCGCGAGAATCGTTCGCGGGTCCGACGAGACGCTTGAACTCGGCAACTTGGATGCCGTGCGCGACTGGAGCTTCGCCGGCGATATCGCCGAGGGGATGTGGCGGTCGCTCCAGCATCCGACACCCGACACCTATGTCTTCGCGTCAGGCGAGACGCACACCGTGCGCGAGTTTGTCGAGGCTGCCGCGCGCGCCCTCTCGCTCCCGCTCCGCTTTGAAGGACACGGAATTGATGAAAGGGGGTACCACGCGGCTACCGGCGCGCTCGTGGTCGCCGTGAACCCCGTCTTTTTCCGCCCGCTCGAGGCGCGGCCGCGGCAGGGCGATCCGTCAAAACTGCGATCCGTCCTTCAATGGAGGCCCGCCACGTCGTTTGAAGAATTGGTACAGATCATGGTGCGTGCAGAAGGTAGTGATTAACGGAAGAGATGAGTATACTGAACGGATGCAAAAGGATATCGAACAAGCGGCTGAGTGGGAGAGGATCTGGGATCGAAAAGGGGTGCTCGATACGGTGATTGATTGGGGGCGATCAACCTATAATCTCTTTTTCCGCCGCCTGCTTCGACGGTATCTTACGCCTCGCTCGACGATGCTCGAGCTCGGGTGCGGCCGGGCGTCTCTCTCCCTCTCGCTCTCCCCCGAGATCCGCCGTCTCGTCGGAGTCGATATTTCTCCATCGGCCGTCGCTCAAGCGAATCAATATGCGAAGACTCGCGGGCTCTCGAATGCCTCTTTTCTTACGGACGACTGTACGAAATTGGCGCTTACCGAACGATTCGATTTCGTCTGGAGCCAGGGGCTTATCGAACATTTTGACGATCCGGAAGCGGTCGCCCGCGAACACTACCGCGCGCTCGCTCAGGGCGGAACCGCGCTCCTCAGCGTCCCCTATCTCTACTCGTATCACACCGTCTGGTACGCCCTCACGCGCCCAAAGCTCCTGCGCCGCTTCTGGCCGTGGACCGACCAGCGATTCTTTACCCACCGTCAGTTACTCGATATAGGAAAGGCGATCGCGCCCAGCGCGCGCGTCTTCCTCCTTCAACCTTTCCCGCTCGGCATTATTTTCCTCGAGATGCGCCGTCCGATAGCGTGAAGACGGCCGCGGGAGAATCATTTGCCGATGACCTCGAATCGCGGACAAGGGACGATGAATTTCCCGCCGCGATTAAGAAACGCCTGTTCGCGGCGAATGAAAGAATCGATGAAGTGCCACGGGAGCACGAGCAGATAATCGGGGTTCGCTTTGCGCATCTCCTCGTCAGAAGCAATGGGGATATTCGTACCGACCGTTTTTAATCCGTATTTCATCGGCTGCCGTTCGGCGATACCGTCAATAAGAGTGTTGTCGATGCCCCACCACTGCAGGAGCGTGTTCCCTTTCGTCGAGGCGCCGTAGGCCCATATGGTCTTACCTCTCGCTTTTTCCGCTTTTAAAAAGGCGAGGGTCTGATCGCGCAGGCCGCAGGCCTTCTCATAAAACGATCGGTACGTGCGGGGATCGGAGAGATCGAGCGTTTTTTCATGCGAGAGAATCGACGCGACGCGATACGCCGCCACGTCCCGATACGGAGCGGTCGCGTAGAGCGCGGGATCGGCGCCCTTCGGGCGCATGGAGATCCGGAAACTCCCGCCGTTGACGTCATTGAGTTCGCAATCAACGATCTCGAGATCGTTTCGATCCATGAGGTATTTAAAAGCGGTAAGCGAATAGTATTCGAGATGCTCGTGGCAAATGTTGTCGAACGCCAGTTGCTGAAGCATCAGCGGGAGGTAGCTCATCTGGACGACCCAGAGGCCGTCGGGGTCGAGAATCGCCTTGACGTCCTTCACGAACGCGTTCGGATCTTCGAGATCATAAAACATCGCGATGGTGGTGATGATTTTCGCCCGTTTGGCGAACTGCGCTTGATAGGCCTTCGCTGAAAAATAATCATTTACGAAAAGATCGAAGTGTTGCTGATTGGCTTCTTCATAGGTGTTGTGAGCGGGATCGAAGCCAACCCGCGTTACCGACGGATCAATGAACGAGAGGAGCGTGCCGTCGTTGCACGCGATGTCGACGAATACGTCGCCGGAGCGAAGGCGCATGAGGCGCGACGTTGATTCGGCGATATCGCGCAGCTCTTCAACCATAGACTCATTCGTTCCGGAACGGTACCAGTAGTGCCGATACATGGAGTCGAAGTCGGCCGAGTGGGCGAGCTGAACTAAACCCGAGTTCGGCGCGAGCATCATCGTGAGAGGAGCTCTCCCGAGGCGGGGACTTTCGTCGGCCGGGAGGAAATCGGAGAGATAGAGATCGCCGAGCGAAAAGAGCTCGACGAGCGGTTCTCCTGAAATGCGACAAGTCTCCCGCTTCATGGGTGACACCATGATATCCTATGATCCGTTGCGTATCAAGGAAGCATGCGATATTCTGGATGCCACTACTCGCTCTGTGACAATGGGGACGGCATGAACAAAACGATTATCATCATCCCGACCTACAACGAGGCTGAAAATATCGAATCCATCATCACGCGAGTCCGCGAGTTCGAGCCGGCCGTGGATATTCTCGTCGTTGACGATAATTCGCCCGACGGCACCGGCGCGTTTGTCGAGCGGAAAATGAAAACGGATCCCCGTCTCGCGCTATTGAAGCGCCGCGGGAAAGAGGGCCTCGGTAAGGCCTACCTCCACGCGTTCCGCGAAGTTTTGAACGATCCGAGCGTCGAGTGGATCCAGATGCTCGACGCCGATTTCTCTCACGACCCGAAGTACCTCCCTCAAATCTTCTCCCAGGCGAACGATGCCGACATGATTATCGGATCACGCTACGTCTCGGGCGGCGGGACAGTCGGATGGGTGCTGTGGCGGCGCCTCTTGTCGCGATTCGCGAATGCGTACTGCCGCCTGATCACGGGAATGCCCATCCGCGACGCGACCGCCGGATTTATTTTGATGCGGACCAGCCTCATGCGAGAAGCTCGGCTTGACGACATGCGCTCGCGCGGCCACTCCTTTATGATGGAGCTCAAGCACCGCCTCTGGAAGACGGGCGCGCGCGTCGTCGAGGTACCCGTTCTCCTTGAGGACCGGTATCAAGGGAAGTCGAAGATGTCCAAAGAGGCGATCGGCGAGGCCGTTCTGGCGCCATGGAAAATGCGTTTCGGAAAATCATAACGCGGCATGCGGCGGCGCTGGCGCTCGCCCTGATGGTGGGCGCCCTCTATGCCGGCCCTGACGTGTATCACGCCTTTACTCCGGGCTACCGGGGAGTGCCGATGATGAACGCCACGGACGAAGATTTTTATCTCACCGTAATTCATAAAAGCTCCACGAGTTCCGGCCTCGTTCAAAATCCCTTTAACTACGAGTATCGCGCTCAGGGCAATCCGTTTCAGTATTTCTTTATCGAATACGCATTAGGGCACCTCGGGTCATTCTTCCATCTCGGCCTCGATCAGCTCGTCATCATGATGGAGCTCGTGTTCCCCGCTCTTCTTACCTTGCTCACCTACGCATTTGGCTATTGGCTCTCCCGAAGCCGGCTCACCGGCCTCCTCGTCGCCGCCGCGCTTCTCCTTGGGAATGAAATCGTGCATCCTGACGGTCTGGCGAATCTCGCGAACACCTTTCTCCTCCGCGGGTCGGCGCATGATTTCCTGACGTATATGCGCCCGATCAACCCTCAAGAGAGTTCGCTTTTCTTTTTTGGAACGCTCTTTTCCTTTGCGCTCCTCGCGCGCCATCCCCATAAGCGATGGTGGCGCGCGCTGACCGGCGGGCTTATCGGCGTCCTCGCATACATTTATCTGTATTATTGGATCTTCGCGGCCATCGCGCTCGGCGTGTTCCTCGTGGACCGGCTAGTCGCCCGAGACTGGCGCGGACTGGCGGCCTACGCCGAGGCCGGAGTATGGGCGCTTCTCTCGATGACTCCCTTCATCATCACGAATCTCAGCCTCGCGCTTCACGGAGGAACGAGCGCGCTCACCGAGGCCATTCCCACGCACCGCTTCATCGTCGAGAAACTGATTCTCTTCCCGCTCGGCCTCTATCTCCTGATCGCGCTCTGGGGACGGAAAAAGCGCGACAGCTGGGCCGCTCTGTTCTCCTCAAAGTATCGAGTCATTCTTCTCTTTCTGATTACAAGCTTACTCGTATCGAATCATCAAGTGCTTGATGGGCGGCTGTATTACCAGCAACATTTTCACTTCTTCACGAACATTCCTATTCTCCTTATCGCCCTTGCCGTGCTCGGCGGGGAGCTTCTGGAACGATTCCCCGTCAAGTATCGAGTCGGAACGGCGGCGGGGGTGATCCTCGTGTGCGCGAGCTTCTGTATCGGCGTGGACGTGTCCTCGTACCGCGCGCACGCGAACGAGGCGTCGCGATTCCAGGCGCTGTCGGGCGTTGCCGCGTACTTGGACAAGTACGCTGATCCGGTCGTGATTGCCGATGGAACGCTCTCGACCCGCATCACGGCTCTCTCGGGAGCGTACGCGTATGGAGCCGGCGGTACCGACGCGACCTTCGGAGTACCTTTTGAACGGATCAGAAACAATTATTTCGTCTCTCTTCGATTGGAGGGGATCACTCCGGCTACTCTCCGGCCGTATCTCGACGCTCATCGCGACGAGGCGAGCGCCGCTCTCTTTATCGCTACGTATTGGCGAGACTTCTGCGGGTCATACGGCTGTTTTCCTGATTCCGTACTGGATGCGCTGGTCGCGGCGTATCGCGACTTTTATGCTTCGCCATTCCGCGACGAGATCAATCGCGCCCGCGCCGACTTCGTGCTCTGGGACACGGTGAGCGATCCCGCGTGGGGCGCTTCACCGCTCCTCAAAAGCGCGCCGGTTTATCAAAATGGAGACTTTAAGGTGTATGCGCTCCACGCGCCTTCCTGAAGAAACGTTCGTACTAATGCCTTATTTATATAGAGGTTTATACCACACGAAATAATTTCTCGTAGGCAGCGGCCTGCTCTCCGACGGTAAACTCGGTACTCACCCGCGCGCGGCCCGCCGCGCCCATCGCTCGGGATTTGCTCGGATTGCTCAAGAGATCGATGAGCTTCGCCGCGAGCGTCTCGATATCAGAGGGGTTCACGATGTATCCGGTCGTGCCGTCCTCGACGGCCTCGCGCGAGCCGCCGAAGCAGGTGGCGACGATGGGCTTCCCGCACGCCATCGCTTCAAGATTCATCGTCGGGAACGAGTCGAAGCAGAGCGAGGGTACGGCGACGACGGCCGCCGCGTAGTAGGCTTGGTGGAGCGTGCGCCCCTCGATCCAGCCGGTGAAGATAAGTTTGTCGATGATGCCGAGATCGCGCGCGAGCGCGAGCATTCGGTCGGCATACGCGTCTTTCTGTCCGAGAATAAGAAGCTCGGCCTCCGGCACTTCGCTCACTATGCGCGCGAGCGCCTTGATAATATTCACCGCGCCCTTCACCCCCGAGAGCCGCCCGCCAAAGAGAATCGCCGAATCGCCTATCCGATGCGCTCGCTTGAAGTCGGCGATATCCTCGACTGGTTCTTCCCACTCGCGGACGTCAATGCCGTTGTGAATTGTCTGGACATTCCCGATGCCGTTATCGGCGAGCGCCTGTTTGAGCGCGTCGCTCACCGCCACGATGCGATCAACCGATTGTCGGAGCGTGCGGCGAATGAGGAAATTGCGGAGCGGGTTGTAGCGAAAGCGCTGTTCACGAAGCTGTTGCCACGCGCTCACGCGATAGTTAAAGGCGGTCGGCACCGAGAGATCATTTGGATTAATAAAGCTGGTGAGCTTCCCATAATTAAATGTCATCACGTCATGAGCGGTGAGAATGACGTGGGCGCCAAGCCGCTTGGCCGCGATAAGCGAGCGGTACGAGAGGTAGGCGTGCACGTTGTGAGCGTGGACGACATCAGGTTTGAAATCCGACAGAATCCGCCTCACGCGCCGCGCTACCGGTACGTTCCAGAGGCTCACATAGGCCTGGAAACGCAGATCATACGCCGTCGCGATCGTATGAACCGTAAGGCCTTCGACGAGACGCTCGCCTGCATCCTGCGGATCGCGCGACGTCGTGATGACGATCATCTCGTGGCCGCGCTTCTTGAGCGCTTTGGCGAGCGCGAAGGCGACGGCGTCGGCGCCGCCCGAGCCCCGGGGCGGAAAAGTGTCGCTGAGGACGGCGATTTTCATACGGCCGAGACGAGCGCGCTGTTTGCTACCGCCCGATACGCGCCCGTATGCGCGCGCATATACGCGAGTACGCGCTCAAGCTCCTCCCACATCTGGTAGCGATCAATCTCCCACGAATGTCCCCAGAGATGGAAGACTTCTCCGCGCGAAAGCGCGATGTCAAAAGCCGCGTGCGCCGTCGTCTCCCACGAACGGAAGGCGGTAAGCGGCACGCCGAGCTTGCGGAGCCCGGGCGCGCGTTCCTGAAAGGGCTGAAGGAGCTTCCCCCAATAGTAGGCGTGCGGGCCGATCTTGCGAAACGGCATCGGGTACACCGCGAGCGTCGTCGGCATCTGGTACGGATTCGCGGGAAGATCGACGTCGGCGAGACGCGTAGTGCGCGCCCCGAGAAATCCGGACTCGCGGACAATCCGCTCGTCGTCGGCGTCGAAGTGCCCCGCCGGATAGCAGAACAGCGGCGCTTCCCTTCCTGCCACATCCTCGAGCCACTGCTTTGATCCCGCGATCTCGCGCCGCTTCTCTTCGAGCGAGAGCGTCCGGAGATCCGGGTGCGTGAGCGAGTGCGCGCCGACCTCGTGCCGCAGCGCGAGATCGCGAATGGCGTCGTCCGACAATCGGTTCCCGCGATAGTCGCGCGTTATGTAGAACGTGCCGGTAAGGTCATACTTCTCGAGGAGCGCCGCGAGACGCGCATCGAGCGCGTCGCCGTCGTCCCAGCTGGTAGTAACTAAAAGCATACGTATATATTCCCTCTAACCACCGTACGGTCGATGAGGTAGCGGACGTTACTGAATAGTATACAGGATAAAGTCGCCACTGGTAACAATGCGGTATAACACATTTCGTACATTATGAGAGAGATACTGTAGTATATCGGCATGTCATTACGCAGAGGACTCTCCGTAGCCGCGCTCATCGTGACATTTATTGTCGCGGTGACACTGGCCTTGATCGTCGCGAATCACCGTTACAAAGAGATCACAAATGGAAATGTCGATTATTCTTATTTCCTTCAATTCACCGTTAGAGCATTCGACCCGTCGATCGTTCCCATTATATCGATTAATCCTCCGCAGCCGGGGAGGGATTTAACTTTTATGGAAGGAGCCGACAGCGGCTCTGGTATTTGGCAATGGGTACACTTCGAGCCAATAAAAATCGGCTCTGCACTCTTGTATACACTGACTCATTCGATTTCCGCCTCATTTGGCTTCTACGTTGTCCTATTCTTTTTGCCGCTACTGTATGGGGCATTTCTTCTCTTGAAGCGTGTCGCGCACGACGACATCCTCACCGTGGCGCTTATTGCGCTCGCGACATACCCCTCAAGCCTCCTCTACGCCACTGGCAACCTGCGTCCTTTTTTTGTACTCCCTTCTCTTTTTGTTTGTTTCGCTCTCTCCATGGCGTATCGCCGCCCTCTTGCGGAGAAGATACTCTTCTTTTCTTTATTTCTCCTTGTTCGAGAAGAGGCGTTGGTTCTATCGGCGGCGATTCTTATCTGGGAATTCCTGCGCAACCGTCGGGAGGGACAATCAAATAAGAGCACGTTTATTCTTTTCTGCATCTGGCTTGGATGGCTTACGGTAACCGTGCTGTATTTCTTTAATACGGGATACACCATGCATCCTCCTCTCCCCTTTAGCGTCCTTATCCCTGCGGCGCTGGCCTGTCTTGGAGCGCTAATAGCGCTTCTGTGGTGGTTTTGGCGCGAGGGTGCCCGGGCGTGGCCCTTTGTTCCGGAGGTATTTTTTGGGCTGATTACCATCATCCCGGTAAGCATCGCTTCCGGCTTTTCTGACACGCTTCAATTGTCGCCCCTGCGCATCATCTACGGCCGATACGGGTTGACGCTGTTCTCTATTCTCGTCGTCCTCTTCATATTGTATGTCTGCGGCCGCCGCCAAGCGTTTCTGGTGAGGAAACTCGGGATGCTCTTTTTCATACTGTGCATCGGATTTGGCGTCGCGAGCGAGCTTGTTCCTCACGCTTCGTCCGTTCTCGCTTATATGGCGCGCTGGGATGCAAGGGCACAAGATGAAGCATTCGTATACCGAGTAGCCGCAAGCATCCCGAAGAGCACTCCGGTGCTACTCGATACTATGACTATGGTTGCTTTCTACGACCATGACTATACCTATGCTTACGATCTTCTGCCGTATCGATTGCATGACAATATTTATGGCCGTGATTACCCAGCCAATCTTGGGGAGCTCAGAACCTTTATTCAATCAGGAAACATCCCCTATGCTGTCTTGATGAATTCAGATGCCGGACCTCTACTCGAGCTTCTCCAGCAGTCTGGTCGAGATGTCGTTCTCGTTGAAAAAAATAAAACCTTTTCCTTCTATCGCATTGAGCCCGATTCCCGTCCCCAGACCCAGAAGAATGAGCCAATGTAGGTAACGAGGGTGCCGAGCACAACGCCCGAGAGATAGGCGATCCACAATGCGACGGGCGCGTTCCCTGCGGCCATTTCCGTCGCACGGACGAATGCCCATTGGAGGAGCATCGAGCCGGCTGACAGCGCCTGGAAACGAATGATCTTGCGGGAGAACGGCGCTGAGTCGGGAACACGATCTTTGAATGAAATCCGTTCGTGCATGAAGAAATTCATGAATACCGCGAGCTCGCCGGCGATGATGACCACCGTGCTCGGCGGCAGGATCCGGAGCCAAATGCCGAAGATCTGAAAGAGCGCCGCTTGAAAGGCGAGGCCGATCGCGCCGACGAGCACCACGCGCAGGAAACGCCACTCGCGCAGCGCTTGAAGACGCGTGAGGAGCGTTGCCCGGAGCGGAGTCGCGCCGACGAGCGCCGCGCTCTTCGAGAGATTGTGGTCGCGTATGCGGAAGAAAGCGATCGGGATCCGCGCAGAGAGGTCGCCGAATCGGCGGAGCAACTTCCGAATGAGAATAGCTGGCCGCATGGGGTCTATTTAACCCGCTCGATCCCGATTTTCAAAGCCGACTGGCGCCACCGCCTCGATCGCTTGGATGACCATCGGGACCGTGATCGCCTCGACCTGCCGGCGCGCTTCACGCGCATCGTAGCGGCGCGCGTTCATGAGCGACAAGGCCGGCCTCGCGCGCGGCGCGACCACGACCGCATGATGCGGACCGATTGGCGGCTGTTCCCGCTCGTCGACGGGGCCGACAATATCGACCGTCGTCACGCCGAATGATTCGGCGATATAGATCGGTCCCGTATCCGCGCTTACGAAAAGAACGGCGCGCGCCACGAGCGCTTTAAGCTCGTCAATGGAAAGCCGGTCTCCCGCGTCAATGACGCCCTCGCTCGCCTCAAGTGCGGACATCATCGCCGCCACTTCTTCAATGTCCCGAGGGCCGCCGATCACCACGACGGGGAGTCCGCGCGACGCGAGATATTCCGCGACGCGCGCAAATCGATCCGCGGGCCAGTTCTTAATTTTATTTCCCGCCGACGGCGACATGACGGCGAATCGCTTTTCGACAAGGCGGTTAGAACGAAGAAACGCATCGACCGTTCGGCGCGCCGTATCGGAATACACGACCTGTTTCGTCGTATCGTCGGTAATGATCCCGATCGGCTCCAATAGCCGGAGGTATTCCCGCGGCGCGTAGTTCCCCATCCGGTGCGGCACGCAAAGCGCGAGAAGGCGCAAGAGCTTGTAGGGGCGCGTCTCATACGGCGTATAGCCGCCCGAGACGATCGGTACGGCGATGCACGGCACTCCGGCGAGATACGCCGCGGCAAGCGCCTCCATGCTCGGCCCCGTCACGCAGAGAAAATCGAGATGCCGGCGGCGCATCTCGCTCGCCATGCGGAATATGTTCGGTTGCCACACGCAGTATTCGTCCACGGTCGGGAGGCCGTCCAACACTTGTTTATTGATACTGTTACCGAAGACGCTCACGCGGGCGTCCGGGTACCGCCGCTTCACTGCGGCAAACATCGGCGTCGTACAGACCATGTCGCCGAGCTTTGCGAGCTGTACCACTCCTATCCGCGCCGGATCGATGATGCGGCGCGTCGCCCGGCCGCGAAACGGCGCATACCCGAGACAGAGCGCGCTTACGAGAAGAGTGGTGAGGCGATGCATACCGGATTATGAGATTCGTTCGCGAATAAATTGTAAGACGCGTCCGGAACGGGCGTCCCACGCGTACCGTGCGGCTGTTTCTTTCGCCCGCGCGGCGAGGCGTTCGCCGCGCAAGGGGTCGGCGAGGAGATCGGCAACGGCGCGAGCAAGCGCGGAAGCGTCTCCGGGCGGAACGAAAACCGCCGTGTCATCAGACAGCACCGACCGGATTGTCGGGAGATCGCTCGACACGATCGGCCGTCCGCTCGCCATATACTCGAACATCTTAACGGGCGACATATCGCTGCGGAAATGGGGCGTGTCAGGAAACGGCATTACGAGAACGTCCGCCGCCTGCTGGTATACCGCGAGCTCGCGCTGAGGCATAAATCCGCGAAGAACGGCTCTGTCCGCGACACCGTACTCGCGCGCGATCTCCGCGTAGCGGGCGCATTCTTTTTCCGAACCGCCCGCGGCGACGCCGATCGCGTCGATCTCTCGAAGCGCCTTCAGGAGCGTCCGCAAACCCTTCTCCTCCCCCATCGTCATAAAGTTGCCGGTATACGCGACGAGCGCGCGGCCGCGCGGCAGATCGAGACGCGTTCGCGCCTCTTCACGCGGCAGGGTGATGGCAAAGGTGGCGAGATCGACACCGCTTGGTTCTACCGTCATGCGGGATTCCGGGATTCCGAGACGCGCCAGTTTCTCTTTCAGAAACGGGGAGATGACCACGAGACCTCGCGCGAGGCGGGCGAGAGCCGCGTACCCGAGCGATTTTCCGAAGACATGATGAATCTCGAGAATGACCGGAAAGCCGAGAAGAGCGAGAGGCGTAAGCGCTACCTCGCGGGTATAGAGCACGGTATCTTTCCGCGAACGAACGAGAAGGCGGGATGCGGCGCCGAGGAAAAAGAGAAACGTTGCCGCCCGAGACGCTAGCGCGCCGTGCGTGTAGAGCCGCTCGATCGCCGGAACCGTCTCGATTCGAAACGATCGATCGATGCCGTAGGCGGCGAAGGCGTCGCCGCGAATCGTCGTCGATCGGCGCGGCACGATAAGCGTTACGTCGAGCCCCGCGCGGGCGAACGCCTCGCACGCGCGCATAATCGCAATGCCGTGAGCCTTCTCCGTCGGGAGCCGGATATTCGCGAGGTAGAGAAGACGCTTCATACGGACGGCTCGGCGACCACGACCAGAGTTTCTATGAATCGCGGAGTGAATCGGGAACAGAGCCGGTAGATCCCGTTTAACGCTTTCTTTTTCCAACTTTCTCGATGCAGTTTCCCGAGTGAGTAGATCCAGCCGGTCTCGCGCACGCGCCAGCCGTTCTTTTGGAGCAACTGCCGAAGCGTTTTATCGTTGAAGTAACAGGTGTGGTCGGGATTTACCGTCGGCTCCCCTTTTGAAAACTTCTCCGCGATATTGAAGAGATTAAACGCGTTCGGCGTCGAGAGGATTAAGCGGCCGCCAGGCATAAGATGCCGCCGCGCGCTCTCGAGGAAGAGACCGGGATTGGAAAGGTGTTCGATAAGGTCGCCAGCAAAAATGACATCGAATTTCTTCGGGAGCGAGAACGATTCGGCGCTTGCGCGCGCATAGTGCGCTTCATCTCCCGGGACCCTCTGCTCGTCATAGTCACGATCGATGCCCCACGTCTCTTTCGCGCGGGCGCGCAGAAGCGCGTGCACCCAATCCGGAGAATCGGCTCCGGTCCCTTGGCCCCAGAAGCCGACGTCGAGCACGGTATCCTTTTCGGACACTAGCGCCGCGATCAGCTCTTTTTTATTTTTAAAGACGGTCATAGCGATCGGTTCATAGGTGCGATAATTCTCTCTCCAATTCGTCGGCGAGGCGCGCGAGGCTGTGATGCTCTACCACCGCCGATCGCTCGACCGCTCCAAGCGCGGCATACGCCGACTCCGGGAGTTCAAGCATCGCCGCGAGCGTTTTCGAGAGCGCCGCCGCATCGTCCTGCGGCACCACCCACGCGCGCGGTACGAGATCTTCATATCCGGCTCCGCCGACGATAACCGGCGTTTCGCATGCCATTGCCTCGAAGACGCTTTTGTCGAAATGCCCTGATCCGGCGAGATTCAAGGCCGCTCCGCAGGACGCATAAAGCTCCGGGGTATCGGTATTTCGTTTCGGCCCGAGGAATACTGCCGCGCCGTCTCTGAAGAGATCGGCGAAGCGCGCACGCAGATCCTTCCCGTATTCAGGGTCCTCGGGGCCGACGATAGTGAGCGTCGCCGGCAGATGAGTCCGAAGCAGTCGCAACGCTTCAAGAGCGACATGGACGCGCTTCGACGGCATGACGCGCCCCTGCATATAGATTGTTCGCCGATGTCGCTCGGCGCGGCGCGGCGCGAACTGCCACGTATCGATACCCACGGGCATACGTTTTGATTTTTTAAAAGGCGCGGTCGCGGCGTGCGGCGAGGTATAGAACACGCGATGAGCGAAGAATGACGCGATCATGAGCCGCGCGCCGCCTTTCGGGTGATTGTACCAAAACGCGATTTTCTTCCCGAGAACGCGCCAGAGAGGGCCCGCCACGAGAAGATACTCTGGGTTCATATGGACGAGCACGGTGTCATACGCATGACGCAGCTTCCACGCATGCCACTTAAAACGAAGCGCCGTTATGAGCCGCGGGCGGCGACCGTTCTCTCCTCCGAGCGAGTGCACCCGCACCGTGTCGGGGAGAGAATCGGCGCCGCGGCGCAGACAAATGACCTCGACCCGCTCGACGCGCGCGGCGATCTCTTCAATCCATCGCACAAAAAAGCCGAGGATCGGATCGGCGCTGTCAACGGCCTGAGTAACGATGAGGAGTTTCATTGCCGGGGTTCGCGAAGCGAGAGAAGAAAACGCTCGTTCTCGCGAAACCAGTCAACGAATTCCGATATTCCGGCTTCGATGCCGATTGCGGGCGTAAATCCAAAATCAGCGCGAGCCTTCGACCAATCGGCGACCGACTCGCGCACGTCCCCCGATTGCATCGGCAAGAGCCGCCGTACCGCCTTCTTCCCTGTCGCCCGCTCGATCTGCCCGATGAACTCGAGGAGCGGGATCGTTTCGGCGCCTCCCAGATTATACAGCTTGTAACGGCCGCGCGATGGTTTCGCGAGAATGCCGAGAATACCGGCTACGATATCCGAAACGTGCGTAAAACTCCGGAGCATCCTCCCGCGATTATAGACGTCGATCGGCGCGCCGATTAGAATATTCTTCGCGAATTTGAAAAGAGCCATGTCCGGACGCCCCCATGTTCCGTATACGGTAAAGAAACGCAGGCCGATGCATTCGATGCCGTAAAGATGATGGTAGGAGTGGGCAAGCGCCTCATTCGCCTTCTTGGTCGCGGCATAGATCGACATGGGACTGTCAGTTCGATCATCTTCGCTCATCGGAGACTTCGTATTGGTACCGTAAACCGAGCTTGACGACGCAAAGAGCACGCGCGAGAATGCGAGCCGTTTCGCCGCTTCGAAAATATTGAGAGTTCCGAGCTCGTTCGATTCCAAATAAGACCACGGGTCGGAAAGCGAGTGGCGCACGCCCGCTTGCGCGGCGAGATGTACGATCTCGTCAGGCTTCTCTGTCTTCAGAATTTTCTCGACCGCCGCGTAGCGCGCAATATTCACTTTATAGAAACGAAATGCGGCATTCTTCTTCAGGAGCGCGAGACGCTTCCGTTTGATGCGCGGATCATAGTAGTCGTTCATCGAATCAATACCGATCACGCGCCATCCGCGCTCCAGGAGCGCCTGCGAAAGATGGAGCCCGATGAATCCAGCCGCGCCCGTAACGACAATTTTCTTAGATTTCTTTTTCATATGCGATTACCATACACCCCTCTTAGAAGAGCGACGTCTTTCCCGCTTTTCGTTAGCAATTCGATGTTCTTCACTTCAATCGCTTCAAGCATCGAGATACCGAGCGCATCGTCCGGAAGCGTATCACGGTAGAGGCGTGTAAAGGCTGCAAAATCTTTGATAAAGCAATGTCCACCCGCACCTCGCCCCCCTTTCACCATCTGCGTGTCCCGCCCCGTGGCGGTCTGGTAATCGTCGCCACCGACCGTGCCGCTCGCATGAACCGGCAATAGGTGGCTTGAGCCGATACGCGAGTCGGCGGCCATGGCATTCCTGATAACGGCATAGTCGCACCCGTCATGTTCCGCCAGATCATACAGCGCGTTCACAAAGAGTATTTTAAAATAGAACCAGATATTCCCACCATATTTAATGTACTCCGCCTCGCGCGAACGGCAGATTTGAGAGAAGGGAGCATGGGGAAGTATGCTTAGGACATGTTCCGCGGCCTCTCGGTGCGCCGCGTCATCCGAGGCCACCCCGATGATCGTTCGATTCGGGTGCGCCGCGTCGCGCGCCGCAGTCGCCTCTGTAAGAAATTCCGGCGACATAAGAATAATGAGGGCGGGATGTTCGCTTTGGAGCCTCTCGGTCGTCCCGGGCAATACCGTTGACTTGATGACCGCGATCTTTCCCTCGCCGACGCACGAGAGCGCCTCCTCAACGATAGAGGAATCGAATCCTTCCGGCGTTGTCGGCGTTGGGACGGCGATAAATACGATGTCGCAATCCCGTATCTGTTCCTTATTGCCGGCATAGGCGGGCTCGAGCGAATAGCGAACGACCGCGTACCCGCGCCGCTCAAAATCATTGGCGTAATTCTTGCCGATGTACCCTTGCCCTATGAATCCGATACGGGGCCTTTCGTTCGTTTGCGGCATCATACGATTATCAGGTACAACAGCGGGACAGGAACCGAAGGTTACGCGAGCGATTCTCGCCACTTCTTTGTCCAGTTCTCGGCGCCCGGAATCTCGAGGAGGAGCCGGCCTCGCCGCCCGGATCGCAGGACTTCGCTCACGCTCGCGGCGATATGAGCGCGCGGAACGACGATCGCCCCCGCCTCCCTCGCGACGCCAACGTCAGGAGCGACCACCGGAATGCCTGCCGCCAAAGACTCCACGATGCTCGCGCCGTAGCTCTCGCGGAGCGAAGTAACCGCCACGACATCGGCCGCCGCGAGATACGGCTTCGGATCCTGCCATCCCGGAAACTCAACCTGCGCGCCGAACTCCTTCGCTTCTGCGCGCAACTGTTTCTCGAGGCTTCCGGCGCCGAGAAGAATAAGCCCCGCGTCGATACCCGTCGCGCGCACGGCTTCAAGGATGCGGAGTGCGCCAAGCGGATTTTTTTCCGGTTCAAATCGTCCGATCCACAGAATAGTCTTCGCGAACCGCGCGTGCGCATGATGCTCGATCGCTCGAAAGGGTTCGAGATCGATAAACATCGGCAGTACGGTGATCGGCGCCGCTAAACGTCGGGGCGCCAGATCGCGGCGTATCTTTTCTGATACGACTCGGATCGTGTTCGCGCGGCGGAGCACGTGGAATGCGATATACCTCCGCCAGAGAGGCTCCATCGCGAGATCCGTGTGGATCTGTATATTGATGGCCGCCGCCGTTCCCCGCGCCGCATAAATAGCCGACAGGCCGTAGGCGAATGGATCTTGCGCGGAGACGACGTCGATGCGGTACGCGAGAATGAGCGCGCGAGCGCGTCTCGCCAGTCTCTGGATCCGCGCCAGCTTCCCTCCTGAAACCGGATGCAGGAAGAGATTTCCTTCCTGCGTGTCCGGAGTTCCCGAGGGAGCCGGCAAGACGATATGCAATTCTTCAACCGCCGTCGCGTACAGCCGCATACGCTCACGCGTCCGACTCGCGGCGGCAAGGAGCGTAGGATCCGATCCGATCGTCAAGACGCGCATAGCGTGGTAAGGAGCGCGAGAAATTCTTGCGCTACCGCCTCCCAGGAATGGATGAAAGAGAACGCCTGAACGCGCGCGCACGCGCGCGCATAGGCGTCAGGATCGAGAAGCGTCAGAATCGCGCTTTGCAGAGAATCGGCCCGAAGCGTATCGACAAAGATTCCGCAGTCGGCTAATCGTTCTTTCGCGCCGGTATCGGCGGTAAGAATAAACGGTTTGCCGTGGCGAAGCGCGTCGATCGCGTTATTCGGGCTCACTTCGCTCACCGACGGGATCACCATCGCGTACGCGCCGCGCAGGCGCGCGTCGTGCGCTTCAGGTGGCAACGTGCGCGTATCGAGCTCGATGTCAGGGAATCGATGCTTGAGTTCCGCGATAACCGACTCGAGCATCGGTATGTTTTTGAGTTTTCGACTCCGGCCGACCGCGACGAACACCCGGCCGTTCGCCGGCGCGGCGGTACGCTCGGCAGGATACGCATTCTCGATGATAGACGCCTTGTCCGAAGGAAACCGATACGCGCGCTCCCAGAGCCGCTTCTGCCACGCCGTCGTGAATACCAAGAAGTCGACGCGCCGTATGAACCAGCGCGTCCCGTACGCGATCAATCGTTCTTTGAGCGAGTACTTCCGTTCGCTCGCGTAGAAGTCGGAGAGCTTCACCAAATCGCCCGTGCGTTCCACGTACGTTTCCCAGAGCACGTCGCCGCCGATGCGCGCCATCGTCTTCACTCTCCGCAACCGCGCGGCGCAGAGCGCCGGAACGCCGGTGCTCCACGCGTCGAAGACGAGCACCGCGTCCGCGCCGCGCGCGGCGCGGACGACTCGGCAGAAATATAGAAGATGCCGCAAACCCTTTGGGACAGAATGAAGGTCGGAAAACGAGACGAGCGTTACCGCGTGTCCTGCGGATAGAAAATGATCGTAGAGTTCTCGAGCATAGATCGCCGGGCCGCCGATATCCGGCGGATACAAGGGGGTCGCGATGACGAGCTTCATGGCGCGGTTATTGTACCGTTTGTTCGAATAAACGGTCGAGGGCCGCGCGCATCTGTCCCGCGACGCGATCCCAGTCATACTTTTCGATCGCCATCTTCTGCGCCGTTGCCGCCACCTTTTTCGCCTGTTCGGGGTGCGCGAGAATATGCTTCACCGTATCCGCGATCTGTTCCGGGGAATTCTTGTCAACCGCCCATCCGGTCGCCCACATGTCCGGATTACGCTTCGCATCGAATAAAAAATCGGAAATGCCGCCTTCTTGCGTCGCGATGATCGGCAGTCCGGCCGCCATCGCCTCAATAAATGAATTGCCCATACCTTCTGAGCGGCTCGGGCGAATGAAAATATCGCATGCCTTCAGAGCGAGCGGCATCTCGGCGTGGCTGATCTGGCCCATGAAATGAACTCGGCTTTCGACCCCGGACTTGCGCGTCAGTTCCCGAAGCAGAGCTTCGTCCGGCCCGATGCCGTAAACGATAAAATGCACCGCGTCAGGCAGGAGAGAAAGCGCGCGGATCACGTCGTCGATTGCATTCTTCCTGACCAAGCGAGACGTGGTTACCAGATACGTATCGCCCTCTTTCTTCCCCGCTTTCGCGCGTGCCGCGAGCTTCTCGTCCTCAGAAAATGTTTGCGCGAAGTGTTTTATATCGACCGCGTTCGGCACTAAGATCGGCTCTCCGGCAAAACCGCGCCGTTTCGCCCACGTCCCCAAGAATGTCGAGATGACAAATGCGACATCCGCCTTGGTGAAGGCCCTCGAGAACAACGGCCGCAACGGCCGCATAAGCCGCTCGATATATTCTGGCGGATCACCCTCTTGTAATTCGAGAATAAACGGGGTATGCGGATGAAAGAATTTGAAGATCGCTCCCGGAACGCCGCACGAATGAGCCATCATCACCCACAGGGCGTCGTAGCGATATCGCCTGTTGAGGCGAAACGCCTTAGCCGCCGCGGCAAACTGGAACCAGTATTTATTGTAATGCAACGGAAACTTCCTGAGATCCGCCATGGTCGGATCCGGCCGCGCGAAGCCGATACGGTGCACGAGCACGTTGCCGACCTGCTCGACCTTCGGCAGCGTCGAATCGTAACGTAATGTGATCATATGGAACTCGATATCGGGCATGCGATCGGTCTTCTCCTTGATCGCTACTTCCGCGCCGCCGACATATCGTGGAAAATAAGAGAGCGAAAAGATGAGGATTTTCTTTTTCATACCGCTTTCTGTCCGCGAACGACGTCGGCATACGCGTAACGCAACGCATTCGCAAACGCGTCCCCCTCTCCTAGAGAATTCCTCGAAAGCGCTCCTTCAGAAAGATTCTTGACCTGCTTCTCCTGTTCGTGATGCGTTCCGTACACTTGATCGGCTCGCGCCAAGAAAAGCGAGAGAAGAGCGCGTCGGAAGAAAGAAAGGTCTTCGAGATTCTGGTCCGCAAGAGTGATAAGGACCGGCATGCGGCTGAACAGCTTAAAAAGAAGAGCGGCGAGCGCCGCGTAACCGGCCATAAGCGACCACACGAACAGATATCTCCGCTTCACCAAAAGCGAAAGCCCGACGAGCGGCCCCAAAAAGATCAGCAGGAATTTATCTATCGAATAACCGATTCCTACGCGATAAAGCGTGATATTCGAAGGAAGCGCCGCTGGAGCGGTATTCCGAGCGAACCGCGCGGTAATCACGTCAAACGCCACATCGGGGATCATACGCGCCACTTCAACCATGGCTTCCTCGGCGGGACCGGCAATAGGATGCAAGGTGACGGAAAAGACTACGATTCGTTTATCGCGCCGCGCGCCGCGCGCGTTCAACGAAGTATATTCGCGAATGTACTTCGCGATCGAGCGCGTCGCTTCCCATCCAAGCCGCTCCGTCTTACTGGTGTCGATCCGCGATTTCAGGCGATTACCTTGCCGCGGAGGAAACATGACGATATCGTCATCATCAAAACCGAATAGATGCGCGATTTCCAATATGGAATACGCTTCTTTATTGCCGAGGCCGTACTCGTCTCCCTGGCCTTCTTCTCCAACCTTTATAAGCCCGTCCACGACGTCGAAAACGTGGGTAAAGTTACGCTCCTGTGTTCCCGGAGAAACAACGGCGCACGGCGTTCCCGATACATACATACGCTTAAAATGTTCAATCACCGTCCCGTACACGCCGGATCGTTCGCGCGGTCCGTACACATTATAGAAATACGTGATTGCGTACGATAGATGTTCTTCATTGCCGATTCGTACTATCGTTTCTGAATTATCAGCTTTCGTCTTCGCATAGGGCGTCGCGTAGCGGGCGGCTCCTTCGTCGCCGAATTTCGTTGATGACCCGGCATACACAAGCTTGCATTGCCTTTTTCGCCAAAAATCGATCACTCCGAGAGTTCCTAACGTGTTCAAATCACGGACACGATCGGGTTCGAGAATGCTCTGTTCCACCCGCGAGTACTCGCCCAAGTGATAGATGAGGTCGGGCGTCTCGGGGATATGCCGTTCGATATCCTTGGTATGGCCCTCGCGATACTCGACGCCGGGAACATGATTCTCGCGGCTGCCGGTGAAATAGTTGTCGAGCGAGATTACCTGATGCCCTTCCGCGGCCAGACGCGCACAGAGATGCGAGCCGATAAAACCCGCGCCGCCGGTTACCAGGATGAGTTTCTGCACCATAGGTAAAGAGTAGAGTACGGCAAAAGAAGCGCGAAGGCGAATCAGATAAAAATGAAGGCTCCGCCCGCAAGGGCGATCACTCCGATCAAGCCGGCTATCCAGGGAGAGGAAAACAGGCCCCCGCGAAAGGGCAGAGGCGTCGAGGAAGTCGCCGGGATCAAAGGAGCCCCCGCAGCGGCGAGGCCGATCGCTGCTGCGGGGGCGACTATTGCTTGTGCTTGCGCATACGCTTGAATGTTCGAGGTCGTGCTTCTGTTAATAGGATCGACCCTCCCTGCTGGCTCCTCGTCAAGGTTGGTCATCCGTATTAAAGGAGAACGATCGGCAGCCGAAGAAGGTTGCACCGGCGGCGTCGCTCGCGAACGAGCCGCGATAACGCCGTCGGGATACGCGAGCGAGGCGTCCTGAGCTATCGGCAGATTGATGATTTCGTAGGGGAAGAGGACGCTCGCTTGCGGCAGGACCATGGTGCCCTCGGGAATGCGGAAAATTCCGACATCGGCGAGAAGCCGCCAGTCCGACAGATCGAGGCGAGTATCCGAATCGTTCATCACGGTAATTCCTTCTCCGGAGGTCGAGAGGCGGATCCGGGCAGTTCGCACGGTCACGACAATTTCATCGCTTGCTTTTGCGGATCCGTCGATCGCATGCGCGGTTACCACAAACGTTCCCGCGTGGCGATAAATCTTCTCGACTGCGATCCCGGTTTGCGAGGATCCGTCACCAAAGCTCCACGCGATCTGCGCCGCCGCATCGACGACGCTCTTCGCGAGTACTTGCGCGGACAAACGAAAAGGCGCGTTCAGCATCGCTTCATGCGGTCCGATAATCGTAAGCGATATGGCGGAGGGCGGCGGCACGTACGTTGACGCCCCTGAATTTATCGGGGCGTTTTCCGAAGTCGATGTCGCGCTTGACGGTTTTGTTGCGGTATCGCCGACAGTGATAAGGGACTGGATATTGGCGAAGGTGCTCGAACCGATGCCGCTCACGTTCTGGATATCCTCGATGCGCATGAAAGGTCCGTGCTTCATGCGATAGTCTACAATCGCCGCCGCTTTGGCGGGGCCGATGCCCGGCAACGTATCGAGAAGTTCCGCGTCAGCCGTGTTGATATTTATGAGCGCGGCCAAAGCGGCTCCCGGAAGGAGCAGAGCCAGCGCGATGATGCCGACGACGCGCATAAGATTACGTCTCGCCTTTCAGCACCTTCCGTAACTCGTCTTCCGGCACCTCAAACGGCTTCTTCGCTTGCTCCGGAATATTTTTCTGTACTGCGTCTACGAGCGCGCTTTTGAGTTCCTGCTTTTGCTCTCCTTGCTCTCTTTCTTTTTCTTGAAGATGTTTCGCCGTCATCGCGCGCAAGATCGCCTTAAGGTCTTCCGGGCTTTTTGAGGGAGCTGGAGGCCGTTCAGATCGCGATTGCGGCGCGGCCGGCCCCGGTTCGCGATAGGCTAGCCCGCGCGCCGCATGCGGCTGACTACTCGATTGAGGAGCGGGACGATGCGTTGTGCCTCGGACTTCTGCCTGTTGGGGAGCCGCGGAGCGCGCTTGCGACTGCGGCTTTGGCCGAGGCGTCTCCGATACGCGGGACGCGGATGCATTGTTTACCGGCTTCTTCTTCATTCGCGCGTCAAAGGGCGCCGGTGCGGCCGTGCTCGCCGCAAGCTCGGCCGCGATGACGCTCTCGATCTTCGCTCGCGACGAGGTATACCGTTCGTGCGATGCGGCAATAACCTTTTCTCGATATGAAATCGGCGGCGCCTCGATCGGCGGTATGGTCACGGCGGAGAACGGCGCCGACCCGACGCCGTCGATCATCAGGGTCAGGTAGATCTGCCGCCGATCGAGAATAACGATGTCCTCTTTCGTGAATTTGGGCAGGAAGATCGTCTCGAGCACCTCCGCGTCGAAAGGTCCGACACGGAACACGATCGTCGTTCCGATATTCCCGAAAACGGCGTCGCGCACCTCCTCATCCATCTGTTCGATGTATTGGTGCGTGATGATGAGATTCAATTTATACTTGCGCGATTCAGAAAGGATCTCGGCAAAGGTCTTGTTGGCGAAATTCTGAAATTCGTCGACATAGAAATAGAAATGCGGGAGTTTCGCGAGCTCGGCGGCGGGAAGATTCGCGCGGCTCATCGCCGCAAGAAAGAGGCGCGTCGTGAGCATCGAGCCGAGCAGGTTCATATTGGTCTCGCCGATAAGTCCTTTGGAGAGATTGATGAGGAGAATCTTGCGCTCGTCCATCATCGTCCGAATGTCAAACGACGACTTGGGCTGGCCGATGATATTGCGGATGAGCGGATTGCCGGTAAATTGGCCGACTTTGTTTTGAATCGCGGGCGTCGCCTCCTGCGTATAGCGGTCGCCGTAATTGGCGAATTCCTTGATCCAAAAGTCCTTCACCACCGGATCCTTCACGTTGTCGACCACCTTCTGCCGATACTCTTTGTCGGTATACATCCGATTCACTCCAAGTAACGTCGCGTCCGGATATTCAAGTAGCGCGAGAAGCGTGTTGGTGAGAATATACTCCATCCGCGCGCTCCAGGCGTCCTCCCAAATCTTTTTAAACGTCGCCATAAGCCCGCTTACGACCAAGTGGCGTTTGTCGTAACCGACATCCTCCATCACGTTAAAAGCGATGGGGTGCTCCATATCGAACGGCGCGAAGTGCACGACATCGTCGATCCGATTTTCGGGAATGTAATCGAGAAGCTTATCGATCGCGGAACCGTGCGGATCAATAAAGGCGAATCCTTCGCCGTTCCTGATATCCTGGATTGCCATGTTCTCGAGCAAGGTCGACTTTCCCATTCCCGTCTTCCCGATCACGTACATATGTTTGTCGCGATCCCTCGACTTGATGCCGAACGGAACATACTTCCCGCGGCTGTCGGTAGCCGCGAAATAGGTTACGCGCTCTGGATTCTCCATCGCGTTCTAGTATACCAAATAGAGAGCGCTATACCGGAGACATTTCGGTTGGTGCGGCTGATTCAGGCTGGCTCGCCTCAAGAGGCGACGCGATTGGTGCCGGCGCCGATTCTCCGGAACGACGCTGTTCACGCGCTTCTTGCGCGCGAATGGCGAGGCCGATGCTCGAAACCACTGCTCCGAAAACAACGGTGAGCAGATCGCGGATCTGGATCGGCACGCCCGAAAAAGGAATGAGAATGACAAGAACGCCGAGAAGAATAAGGGTGCTGGTGCGGGACATAGAGGCAGTATATCAGGGGGCCACCATGACGACAAATTCGCCGCGGAGATGATCGGGATGATCGGCAAAATACGCGAGAAGTTCGGCGGGAGTGCCGCTCACGACTTCTTCATGAATCTTGGTGAGCTCACGAGCGATGATAACGCGGGAGACGTCGAGTACGCCAAGTTCTCCGAGAAGTTTTTCGACGCGATGCGGAGATTCGTAGAGCACGACGAGGATTTCTGATTCAGCGATAGTATTAAGCATCGTCTGCCGTCCCTTTTTATGCGGCAAGAAGCCGAGAAAGGTGAATTGATCGGCATCGATTCCCGCGATTGAGAGCGCGGCGGTAAGCGCCGAGGGACCGGGGATGGTCTCGATGCGCGCGCTTTGGAGCTCTGAGCGGACGCGCTCCACAAGTCGCGCGCCGGGATCGCTCACGCCCGGCGTGCCCGCGTCGCTTACGTACGCGACGTGTTCTCCTGCTTCAAGCCGGGCGATGATGTCGCCGGCTTTCTTCGACTCGGTTACGGCGTCGAGCCGCTGGAGCGGCTTCCGCATCTCGTAACGCGCCAGAAGCTTCGCGATAATCCGCGTATCCTCGGCGTAAATGACGGTGCACTCTTTGAGCGTCCGGAGTGCGCGCAGCGTGATGTCCTCTAAGTTTCCGATCGGCGTCGCGACGATGGAGAGCTTTCCCATATCAAGCTCCCGCAACAAGCGCATCGGCGACCTTGTAGATGTCGCCGGCTCCCATGGTGATGATGGTATCTCCTTCCTCGACGTCGGCGAGCGCCGCGATAATCGCGTCGAATGACGGGTAGGCCGTCGCGTCGGTACCCATCATGCGAATACGTTCGGCGAGAATATCGCTCGAGACCGAGCCGTCATCGATCTCGCGCGCGGCATAAATGGGAGCGATAAGCACCTTGTTGGCGTCGACAAACGCGCCCGCAAACGCATTCAGCAGATCGCGGGTGCGGCTGTACAAATGCGGATGGAACACCACGTAGATCTTGCCGCGGACTTTCGCTCGGAGCGCCGAAAGCGTCGCGTGCACGGCGGTCGGATGGTGTCCGTAATCGTCGAAGACGTCGGTGCCGCGCACCGTTTTGCCACGATATTCAAAACGGCGCCAGGAACCGTGGAAGGATGCGAGCGCCTGCACGATTGTCGCATCGGTAATTGACGGAAGCGTCGCGCGCGCGGCCGCCGCGGCCGCGCGCGCATTCATCTGATTAAACGCGCCGGGCAACTGGAGTCCGTATGCCGGCTCTTGATTCACATCCACGATGCGGGCGCGCGCCGAGCTTAAGAGCGGCGCGATATGCGGATTCCCCGCGTCAGTAACAATGGCTCCCTCGGCGGGCACCCGTTCGATCGCCGTCCGGAATGTCGCTTGAAGCGCTTCAAATGTCGGGAACCAATCAGTGTGATCCCATTCGAGATTGGTGATGACAAGGATGTACGGTGAGAGTTCGAGCAAGTGACTGCGATATTCGTCCGCCTCGACGACGAAGAGATCCGAATCTCCGTGAAGATAATTCGATCCGAAGTCCCGCACGATCGATCCGATCACGGCAGTTGGCTTCGCGCCTGCATCCTTCAATATTTTGGCGGTCATGCCGGTCGTCGTCGTCTTGCCGTGAGTACCTGCGATTGCGACCGTCTTCCATCCCTTCGTCGCCTCGGCAAGCGCTTTAAAGTAAGACGCTTCTCTAATCCGGAGTTCGAGCGCCCGTTGACGCTCGACGAATCCCTCGGATCCCTCAAGCACCGCGTCGCTGAACACGACGAGATCAGCGTCAGGGGGAACATTCTCGGCGCGCTGGCCGATGGTAACCATGATCCCCGCTTTCTCGAGAAGCACCGTCACGGGGCTCGCCGCCCGATCCGAACCCGTAACGATGGCTCCCCGATCTTTATAGAACTGCGCCAAGGCGCTCATCCCGATCCCGCCGATGCCGACGAAATGAACTTTTTTCATAATGCCTGTACGATAGCACTAAACTGATCATTGCGATCGTATTCGTTCTTAAATAGGCCGAACGATGCAAATGCGGGCGAGAAAAGAATGGTGTCGCCCGCAGTCGCGGCCGCGACTGCGGCCGCGACTGCGTCTGATATTGTTTGATATATCATCGTGCCCTCGGGAAGATCGCGTTTGATGCGGTCGGTACCCGACCCGGCGAGCAGGAATACTTTCTTTGTCTCGCGCAATTTCTCGGCGAGCGCAATGATGTCGAGATTCTTATCGGAACCGCCAACTATGACGATCGTACGCTCGACGCCGAGCGCGGCGAGCGCGGCGAGCGTCGCCTCCGGCGTCGTCGAATTGTTGTCGTTATAAATCTTCACGCCGCGCACTTCGCGCAGGAATTCAAGCCGGCCGGGAACTCCCTTGAACGATTCGAGCGCCGTTCGGCTTACGGCATCGGCGACGCCCGCCGCGCGAGCGGCCGAAAGCGCGAGCGCGGCGTTCGCGCGATTATGCACGCCGGGAATCGCGAGCGCCCAGGTGTCCGGTAATCTCGTCTCGTCAATTACCAGCGTCTTCGCTTTTATTGCGTCGCCATAGCGGTCGATAATGATCGGCGCACACTGCTTCCCGAGTATGAGCGCGTCATGCTCGTTTTGGTAGAGAAATATATTCGCTTTATCGGCGAGATACGCATCGAGATCATTCTTATAATAATTCAAATGGTCCTGGAAAAGGGTCGTGAAAACGGCGATAGGCGGAGAAAGCCTCGCTTCGCCAAAGCCTTGACATTGCCACGAATCGAGCTCGAGAACGGCAATCGAGCCGTGCGTCGCCGCGTCAAGCAGGGCGAGCGTCGAAACGCCGCGGACATTGCCGCCGAGGAGCGCACGCTTCCCCGCCGCAGAAAGGATCGCGTGAATCATATGCGTTACCGTCGACTTCCCTCGCGTACCGGTAATCCCGATGCACGAGATACCCGAAATCTCCGCGAAAAGATCGGCGCTCATCCGAACCGGTATGTCCCTTTTCTTCGCCTCGGCAATATAAGGAGAATCGATCGGCACGCCAGCGGCTTTGACGATCAAATCGCGATGATTAAAGTCTTCGAGGCGATGCTCCCCGAGGACGAAGGTGATGTTGGGGAATGACTCGAGCTGAACAACCGACTCCTCAAGCTGTTCCCGCGGCTTGAGGTCGGTAACGATAAGATCGGCTCCTTTCTCGGCGAGATAGCGCGCGTCCCCGACGCCCCGGCCGAGGAGGCCGAGACCCATCACGGTAATCTTCTTCCCGCGGAAATGCGCCGCCGCGTCCATAAAACGCATCCTAACGCATCGGCACGCTCTCTGCTACTTCGAGCAAGCGGCGGCTCGGATCTGATCGGCGTGCGCGAAGGGGAGCGTCGTCGCGGGAACTACTACAAGCTCATACGGCGTACTGGCCGCGTTCGCCTGCTTTTGCAGGCATGCCGGATCGAGCCGCGCGACCTCTACTAAAGTAGACCGACACTCTACGGCACCGTGCGCTACCGATGGGTATAAGTCCGGTGCACGTTCTATCTGAGCTGAAAAGGTAACGGCCCCCTGTGCACGCTCTAGGAGTCGAACCTAGGACCGCTCGAGTATCAGTCGAGTGCTCTACAGCGAGGAGCAAGGATGAAACGAAAGTACTCTTTCAGTTTCAGTCCGAGCGACGATGATGAAAGCCCAGAGGACTTACCAACTGAGCAAGCAACAGCCCTGTGTGCACGCTCTAGGAGTCGAACCTAGGACCGCTCGAGTATCAGTCGAGTGCTCTACCAACTGAGCTAAGCGTGCACACAGGGCTGTTGCGCTATGAGGATAGTATCAAAAATCGTATAAAACACAAAACGCCCTTCTCGAGCGTTTTGTGTTGATGTTGAAAAGATGTGAGATGCCTTTTGTTCCGCCTATTCCGTTCCGGTTGAGAACTCATATGCGGTTCTCAACCGTCATCGGGTTACGTTATCCGACTTCCGAGTACCGTTTCGAGACGAGTACCATCTCTCATCATTCTCGCGAATGATATCGACATGATGCGCCTTTCGGGCGACATCGGTTCCAATTGGATATGTTCCACGAACAGCTTCCGCTACCCGTGCCTTGTTACGACTTAGTCCTTGTCACTGAATTTGCCGTAGTCCTGCGCGAGGCAGACCTTCGGGCACCCCCAGCTCCCTTGACTTGACGGGCGGTGAGTACAAGACTCGAGAACGTATTCACCGCAGTTTAGCTGACCTGCGATTACTAGCAATTCCGGCTTCATGAGGTCGGTTGCAGACCTCAATCCGTACTGGGGGCGGTTTTATAAGGATTAGCTCCAGCTTACGCTCTTGCAACCCGTTGTACCGCCCATTGTATTATGCGTGCAGCCCAAGGTATCAGAGGGACATGCTGATCTGGCGTCATCCCCACCTTCCTCTCCCGTGAGGGAGCAGTCTCGCCTGGCCGTAAAGGCAACAGACAACGGGGGTTGCGTTCGTTACCCCACTGAAGGGAACAGTTCAAACCACGAACTGACGACGACCATGCATCACCTGTGCTACACCCTCGAAGGCTTCTTATCTTTCGACAAGAATGCAGTAGCATTTCTAACCTTGGTAAGGTTCTTCGTTTATCGACGAATTAAGCCGCATAATCCACTGCTTGTGCGAGTCCCCGTCTATTCCTTTGAGTTTTAATCTTGCGATCGTACTACCCAGGCGGCTCGCTTACCGCGTTAGCTTAGCCTCACAGAGGGTCGATACTCCGTAAAGCGAGCGAGCAACGTTGAGGGCCAGGACTACGGGGGTATCTAATCCCCTTCGCTACCCTGGCTTTCGTGTTTGAGCGTCAGGAACGTACCAGTGCACTGCCTTCGCCTTTGGTGTTCCCCATGATATCAACGGATTTCACCCCTCCACCATGAGTTCCGTGCACCTCTTACGCCCTCGAGCGCTACCGTTTCCCTCGCCGGCCGCAGGTTGAGCCCACGGATTTAACGAGAGACTAATAGCGCCGCCTAGACACCCTTTACGCCCAGTGATTCCGGGTAATGCTTGGGGCCTCTGTATTACCGCTCCTGCTGGCACAGAGTTAGGAGCCCCTTATTCATCGGGTACCGTCAATAAACTTCGTCCCCGATAAAAGACTTTTACGTGCCGAAGCACTTCATCAATCACGCGGCGTCGCTCCGTCAGACTTTCGTCCATTGCGGAATATTCTCGTCTGCAGCCTCCCGTAGGAGTATGGACCGTGTCGCAGTTCCATCGGTGGGGGTCAGCCTCTCAGCTCCCCTAAGCGTCGTAGCCTTGGTAGGCCGTTACCCTACCAACTAGCTGATACTACGCAGGCCGCTCCCGAAGCGAAAAACCTTTACCCTTGCGGGACCATCGGGAATTACCCATCCTTTCGGATGGCTATGCCCGACTTCGGGGGACGTACCTACGTGTTACTACCTCGTCTGCCGGTTGCCCTTGCGGGCCCCCTTGACTTGCATGACTTATCCACGCCGCCAGCATTCACCCTGAGCTAGGATCAAACTCTCATTAAGAATAGGCGGAACAAAAGAATTCACACATCTTTTCAGCCGGCACTTCCGTGCCGGCCATTCACGTATATGAATTGTCAAAGGTCAACTAAAACGCCATTCCGCCACAGCGGAACAGTAAAACCATAGTATAGGAGACGCATTGGAGAGTCAATAGGCCCAGTCGACCAGAAAGCAGAGCCGCCCCTTGGGGTATAAGGGGCGGCTCTGCCGAAACAAGCTTTAAAGCGCTAGCCCTTAAACTCCGACTGGAGACGCTCGAGGTAGCGCGCGGCGGCGGTCTGACCTCCGAGACCGAAAGAGAGCCCGACGGCGAGCGATACAGCAATAACAACGCCCGTGAAAAGTGTCTGAACGAACGCCGTGGCGACATTGAGCTGAGCGAGTGCGGCGAGAAGTGCGAATACCCAGATCGAATAGCGCGCGACCTTGCCCAGGAATCCTGCGGCGTGGAGCGATGCCGCCCGCGCGGATCCGGCCACGACGCGCTCCGCCGCTTCAGCGACAACTGCGGCGACGAAGAGGATCAGCACCGCCACGATCACCTGCGGGAGATATCCGAGCACTACATCGCTGATAAAGAGATTCACTGTCGTAAGGTGGAGTACGTCAAGCGAAGCGACCAAGAAGACGATGATGAAGAACCACTCGACGAGAAGACCGAGAAACTTTCCCGACGAGAGCTGGAAGCCCGCACGAGTGAGGATGCGCTCGAGGCCGGCAGAACGCAACGCATGATCAACTCTCAGGGAGTCGACGATCTGCTTCACGACGCGGCCGAGCCCGACGCCCACGAGCCAGCCTACGATGAAGATGACGATCGCGACCACCAGATTAGGAATAAACGCCACCAGTCCGTAGAACAGATTCTGGAAAGATTGGCTGAGTACATCCGCCCAAGTAGTGAAAACCATATAAATAACGCTGTGTTTATGTGATTAATAGCTCGCCACCGTCTGACGCGAGCTCCTTTATTAATTGTAACATTTTTAAAGCCCTATTTTATCGATCAAGAGACGGTGTGGATAGTCGAAAACGTCCCGGAGGAGGCGGTCGTAGATGCCGAGGCGGTAACGGAAATCAGGGGTCGCGAAGGTGGCGTAACGGATCTCTCGTCCGAGCTCGGCCTCGAGCGAGTGGACCGCGTTCGCGAGCGATCGCTCGTCGAGAGCGTCGCCGACAACCAGAAGATCGATCTGGGCCTGCTGAACGCCGGTGAAGAGTCCGGAGAGCGCGATGAGCCGCGGCGGACCCGCCTTCTTCAGTATATCGACCATGTTTTTGGGACGGATGCTGGTCGTTTCGCGGATGAAGGTGTCCAGTTCGGCGAGATGCTCGAACCGCGAATTCGTCTGGTAGCGCGGCGGCGTCTGCCCTCTCTTCTTGCGTATCAATCCCGCGGCCGCAAGTTCAATGAGTTCGCGGCGCACGACTTCCTTACTGAGTTTTGTCCGCAGAGCTACCTCGGCGACTGTCAGAGCAACATCCTTATTGAACATGAAGAGCCGGAGGGTCTTGATGCGGGCGCCTGAGCCGAAAAGCTTCGCGAGAAGTTCCATAATGCCGCCAGTGTACGGGCTATCAAAAGAAAACGCAAAAAACGCGCCCCGCCACTTGCGGGACGCGTTTTTTGTTGTCTTAGTATTACTTCAACGTAACCTTCGCGCCTGCATCCGTGAGCTTCTTGGCGAGCTCGGCGGCGTCCTCTTTCTTCATGCCTGTCTTCAGCATCGACGGCACGCCGTCAACGAGATCCTTGGCCTCCTTGAGGCCGAGCGCGAGAGCCTCCTTCACCACCTTGATGACGGCGATCTTGCTCGCGCCCGCATCGGTCAGCTCGACGTCAGCCGTCGACTTTCCTTCCTCTTCTGCGGCGGGGCCGGCGGCGGGGCCGGCGACCGCGACTGCCGCCGCGGAGACGCCGAACTTCTTCTCAAGCACCTTCACGAGCTCCGAGAGATCGAGAACGGTCATCGTCTCAATCTCCTCAACGAGCTTCTTGAATTTCGAAGGCACCTCGACAGCTTCTGCCGGAGCTTCGACAACCGGAGCCGCAGAGGGCGCCGCCGTCTCTTCGTCTGGAGTAGTCACTTTTTGTTCATCCATAAATAAAGTTAATTATGCTTTCTTTTCTCGAATCTTGTCGAGCGCGATTACGAAACCCTGTATCGGGCTGTTAATCACGTTCACGAACATTCCCCGCAATACTGGTACGGGCGGAATAGTCGCGACGGCCGTCGCGCTCTTCGCGTCTTGGAAGGCGCCTTCAAACACGCCGCCAAGGAGCGCGAGCGCTCCCTTCAGCTTCTTGCCGAAGTCGTACACGCTTCGCGCGGGCGCTGTGGTGTCCTCGCCGACGGTCCACGCCACCGCCACCTCGCCCGGGAGGTCCGGCATGTCGCCCGCGTACCCGCGATCGGTTAAAGCGCGGCGAATGAGCGTCTTCTTCGCGACATAATACTTCACGCCCTTCAGCGAGAGATCGCTCCGCAGTGCGGAAGCGTCCTTCACCGAGAGTTTCGAGAATCCGACAAACGCCACCGAGCTCGCCTCGGCAAGCGCGTTCGTGAGTTTCGTGACGATGTCACGCTTTTTATTCTTGGTAATTGCCATAGTGTTCGTACGAACGAACTAAAAGGAGAAATCGACCAATTCGGTCTCCCTGCGCAGGAATTACAATCGTCCTTCGATAAGCTCCGGATTCTCGACCCGCGGTCTTCGGTTCGTACCGAGATACTCTACCAGAGCCGGAAGAAATTGTACATCACGGCAGGGCGGCGCTCGCCACGCGCAGAGTGAGAAGCGCTATCGCGATGATGGCGGCGAATCCCGCAGAAAATTTCACAAATTCGATGAAAAAAGGCAGGAGACGGCGTTCCGTCCTGCGGCGGCCGGCGGCGTTATTTCGTCGATTGTTCATAGGCCTGTATTTTATCGAGATCGGCCGTAAGCGCGGCGTTCGTCGGATCGAAGACGAGCGCTTCTTTGAGGAAGAATGCGGCATCCGGCAGATCGAGAACGCTCTCGTAATATTCCACCGCCCGCATCGCCGTCTCGAGATCGATCCTCGCGTAGTCGGCCTTCCCCTTCATCGCTTCGGCGGCGGCGCCCGCCTTGTCGCCTGAGGCGAGCATGAGCTGTGCGAGGACGAAGTGCGGCATCGCGAGCGTCGGCACCGTCGCGATATAGCGCCTCATGATATCTTCGGCGGCGGCGTAGCCCGCTAACCGTTCGGCCGATTTGGCCGGATACTGATTCGCATTGCTAATCGAGAGATTAACGAGGATATACCACGGCTGAGCGCGCTTCGGGGAGAGCCGGATCGCGCGTTCGATCGCGCCCGCGAGCAGATCGCGATCAATCATCACCTCTTTCGGCGCGATCGAGAGTATCTGCGCGAGATAGAGCGCCGTGCGGGCGTCATAGGTGTACCGATTAAAATTCGCCGTCAGAATAGACAATGCCGCCTGATACGCGGTAACGCGCGCTTGCCCGCTCAGCGCGCGGACTTGGGTATTCGCGTACATATCGTACGCTTCGTATCCGTACTCGAGATCGCCATAGGTCCCGAGCGCGAATCCGTGCGAGAGAAAGCTCGTCTCTTGAGGCACGTCGGAAAGCTGATAGAGATACGCGTGCGCCAGGTCATATGCGGCGCGCGCCGGCAAAATGGAAGTCGCATAGATGCATCCGATAAGAAGAATGCCGGCAATCCACGAAGCCGGACGCATCCAATCCGGCAGGGGGAGCGCCTCTCTCTCCGCAGTCGGCAACGATGCGCCGATGAGCGCGGCAAGAAGAGCGAGAAGGAGCCAGAACGACGATATCGTATCAAAGACGAACATATTCTGAATCGCATAGGTGCCCGCGAGGAGTCCGGCGAAAAGCGCGATGCGCCGCTCCCCCTGCCGCCAGAGCCGCCCCGCCGTCGTAAAAAACGCGATGATGAGCCCGAGATAGAGGAGGAGCCCGCCAATGCCGTATTGCGCCGCGTAATCGAGGAACGCGTTGTGCGAACGGTCGAACCATTGCTCAGAGATCTGCGTCGGATCGTAAAAGCGATTGAAAAGCGCGTCGATATGCTCGGCCCCGACGCCCGTCCACGGACTCTTCATGATCTCGCCGGTCATATGCTTCCAGACGAAAAGGCGGTTGGCGATGTCCGGGTCCGAGAAGCTCGCCGAGGCGATGCGCGCGACGGGTCCGAAAGGAACCCGCGCGAGCTCTCCGCGAAAGGCGGCAAAGAGCGCGCCGAGCACGCAGAGCGCGATAAGCGATCCGGCCGCCCGCGCGCGCCACTTCTCTCTTCCGGCATACGCGGCGTACGCTAGATACGAGACGCCGGCGGCAAGAAGCGCGAGCATCGTGCCGCGCGTAGCGGTGAGCAGGATCGCGATGATCTGGAGGATCGCGCCGGCTACGATAGCGCGCCGCCGCCACCCGCCCTCCGGCGCCGTCATAAGAGTCGCGAAGAATCCGATGCCGAGATACCCGGCAAAGAATGCGGCATTCCCCAAGAGTCCTCCGATGCGGCCGCCTCCGAGAAGCCACTCGCCGATACCGAAAGCCGCCACAAAACTCGCCGTCACGGCGACCGCGCGGAGCAGGCGGGTAAAGAATGTCCGATCGGCGGCAAGCAGGATCATATAGAAGCTCGCGACCGCGCAGGTGAGCATGAGAAGGCCGTCGCCGCGTATGAAGAGACTCCAGAAACTGCGATAGAAGTCGATGCCGACGGCGCTCGTCGCATACGCAAGCGAAAGAAGCGCCGCCGGAATCCATGATTCCGGGCGAGCGAGACGCGCGAAGTAGAACGGCCGGCCATGCACAGAGAGAATAACGAACGCCGCGAAGGCGCTCAGGCTGAGCGCGTAGAAGAGGAGCGTCTTCGGAACCAAATACGGATAGATCATCCCGTTCCAGACGATGACGGGCAGGACGGCCGGGGCGAGCAGGAGCCACGGGAAGGCGCGCTCGAGATATCTCATAGTTTCGCCTGCAGACGGGCTATTTCCGCATCGATCGCGGAAGTATCGCGTCCGGGAGAGAGAAGCTTGGCTTGTTGCCATGCTTGGATCGCGTCCGTGTAGTTCCTTTCGTCCGTGAGCCATTCGGCCTTGATCGCGAGCACCTCTGCGATGTCGCCAAATTGTTTTTCAGCATCTGAAAGCGCCGCGAACATGAGCGTGTCATCAGAACCGAAGTGATCCTTCAGATATCTCAGCCGCTCGAGATGGTACTCGAGCGTTCCCGGCTCGACCGCGACTGTCTTCGCATAGCCCGCAAGGGCGGTATGCGCGGCGCCGAGCTCGTCAAAGAGATGCGCGAGGTTCGCGTAGGCGAGCCCTTTGTTCGGATGAATGGCTGTCGCCCGGTTGTAATATCGGTACGCGGTTCTTCCGTCCCCGATTAACTCCGCGTCATTCCCCATCCCGACATAGAGGTCGTAATCGTCGTAAGTTCCAGAGCCGAGCATATTCGCGAGGCGCGCGCTGTCGGCTCTCGACTTCTCGATGAGCGCCGCGTTTCCGGCGGCGTCGCCCGTGAAGGTCCACGACGAGATCTTGTCGGCAGGATCAATCGGAAATGGCTTTATCGTTGAAAGCGCGCCCGCCGGAGTGGCCGGTGCCACAGGCGTGGTCGTGCTCTCTCTGGCCGCTGAGAGGGCGGTGGAGGTCGCGGATGAGCTTGGAACGGTGATTTGCGGACGGGAAAATAGCCAGGCGATGAGCGCCGTCGCGACCACGACTCCTACCGCCGCCCACTGTTTCGCCGTAATCCGCATAGGTAAAGAGACTATAGCATATACGCAAAAAGCCCCCTCAAGAGAGGGGGCTTTTTGTTCTGCTAGGCCGATTCCCTAGCTGGCAGTTCCTTTCAGGAACTCACTCGAGGGTCAACTACTTAGAGTAGCTGAGTGCGTTCGAGGTGAAGTTCTTGAGGAGGTAACCGTTGGTCCAGTCAGTGGTCGAGATCGTGTGGCCAGAAGCCGAGCGATCAGACCAGCTGGTGTTGCCAGAAGCAGATGCTGCACCGTTAGCGACCGTTGCCGAGTCAGCTGCAAGGCTGATCGTGATGGTCGAACCGGTTGCACCATAGCTCGAGACAGTGCCGTAGAGGTCGTAGACCTTCGTTGCACCGGCTGCGACCTGCTGGTACTGCGGCTGCGAAGAGTTCTTCGTCAGGTCGACCGTGATGGTCGTAGCTGTCGTAGAAGCTGACGTAGTCGTGTTGTCGAGCAGGTTCGTGCCTGACGAGTCATCCGTGAGGTAGACGTTCGAGACACTTGCTGTCACAGTCGCGATGTTGAACGTGAGCTTAGACCACTCGATTGCGCCTGCAGGATCAGCAGTGATGCTGAACTTGTAGATCGGCGAGCCGGTCGACGGAACCGTCGATGACGGCGTGATCATAGCGAACGTCGGGATCGACTTGCGGACATAGAACGTGCCGTTTGAGGACACGACCGTGCCGGAGTTGATCTTCGTCGTCGTATTGCCAGCCGAGTCGGTTGCCGAGAAGACGCCTGCGGTGTTACCGGTATCAAGCTTGACCGAGATGGCCGCGCCTGAGGTAGCACCTGAAGCGATGGTCGGGATACCGACAGAGACATCGAGGTTAGCCGAGTCGTTCATCGGGACATACATACCGAGACCGGTGAAGGTTGCGGTTGCGTATGCCATCGACGCGTTCGTCGTAAGCGCCTGAGTCTGCGTCTGGGTTGCGCCATTGGCATCCTTGTAGGTGACCGTCACGTTCGTAACCGAGGTGGCTGCGCCATTCGGAACGAGGATCGCGAGGTTGTTCACCGTGTAGGACGAGTTCTGGGCTGCGAAGTTGAATTCGCCGACATTCACTGAGCTTGCGCCAGCGATGACGTTCGTGCTTGTCGGATCGCCTGCACCGCGTGTCGGTGTAAGCGTACCTGCAGCAGCGATCGTGATCGTCTGGAGACCTGCTGTAGCAGACGGAGAAGTCGAGACGCTCGTTACGAGGCCAGTACCAGTCGTCGACGTATCAACCGTAAGAACGATCGTACCTGCGTTTGCGCCCGCGAGGACGTTGCCGTAGACATCGATGGTCTTGGTTGATGATGCCGGAACCGAGTAGCTGACATTGAACGAGTTGCTTGCTGACGGGGTCGTGATGATCGAGCCGAGCTGAGTGCCCGTCGCATCATCCTTAAGCGTCAGGTTCGTGATCGACGCTGCGTTTGATGCAGACATCGTAAGCACGATCGTGTTGACGTTCACGCCTTCAGTCGAACCGGTCGAGAGCGTGAATGCGCCAAGCTTGGCGTTGTTGCTGCCCGACACGAGCGTCTGATTGCCGTAACCGGTGTACTTCGTCGCGGTGAGCGAAGAAGACGAGACGGTCACGCTGTTAGTCGAGACAGCTGAAGCAGGAACGTTGGTCGAGACGAGCGAGGACATACCCTGGCCGTTCGAAGAACCTGCCTTAAGCGAGACGATAACAGTTGAGTTGTTCGGAAGGTTCGTACCTGCCGTGTCCTGCGCATCCGCGTAGATGTCAACCTTGGTGGTGACACCTGCCGGGAGGATGAGCGATGAGCCGAGCGCGAAGTCCGTCACACCCGCAACGAGCGAGCCGATGTCCTTCGTCGATCCGACCTGCACGCCATTAACGAAGATCTTACCGTTGTTCAGGCCGCCAACCCCTGCGAGTGCGCCTGACGACTGGGTCGAAGAAGCGTACACATAGAGGTCCTGGACCTTCACGTTTTCACCCGACGCGAGCATCGAGAAGGTTGCAAACTTCACTGAAGATGCACCCGTTGCGATGTTCGCAGTCGGAGAAGAAGGGTCAAGCGAAACCGAGACACCCGAGCTTGCCGTCACGGCAGCGATCGTCTGGACGCCAGAGTTTGCTGCGGAGAAGGCAGTGCCTGCGGTGGTCGTGTTGAGCAAGACCGGCTGGTTGAGCTGCGCGTCAACGAACATAGCATCAGATGAGCGCTGTACCGAGAGCTGGAGCGTGCGGCTCGAGCCACCAGTAATGTTCGCGAGCACCTTGATGACATGGCTCTGGGTTGAGAGCGAGACCGGAGCTGCAGAGAGATCGAAGGTGACCGTGCGGTCTGCACCCATCGTCGGAACTGCTGAACCAACCTGCGTGCCATCTACATAGAGGCGGAGGTTGATCACATTCGTTGCGTCAATCGAACCGAGGTTCGTGAGGCGCAGTGACGAAAGCTTAACCGGATTCGTTGATACAGCGACGGTGTTCTGCCAGACGACGACATCATTTGCCGGGGTCAGGCTGGTGTTCGTCGACGGAAGCGTAGTTCCGTTGAAGACAACCGAAGCAAGAGTGGCAGACGAGACAGTCTGGTAGCCAGAGTTAACCGGGAAGCTGACGGAAGAATCGAGCGTACCGTTTGAAGAAACGGATACGAGCGAAGCTCCGATCTGCGAGCCGGAAGTTCCAGACGCAATGTCAGCGCGAACCGAGACCGTATAGACGCCGCCTGCAGGCACCGTGAAGATGGCTGTAGGATCGCTGTACGAGAACTGGCTCGATGAAACGCCTGCTGAGTCAGTGATGCGCGTTGCCCCGTTGTAGAGGTACACGTTCGACAGAGCAGAGTCGTTGCTGACACCGATGCGCTTGAACGTAAGGCCAGTGACGTTGATCGGAGCAGAGGTCGGGTTCGAGAACGTGAAGTCCGCGATATCACCGATGCCCTGACCTGCAACGAGCACGGAGCCGTTCGGCGAGGTCGGCGAGACCATGACCTTGAGGCCATTGCCTGTGCCTGCGCTCACCGTACCGCCAGTGGTGCCGGTCGAGGCCGTTCCGCAGAATGCGGCGCGGCTCTTAGCACCGAAGTAGCCAGCTGCCGGCGATACGCCTGCAGCAGTCTGCCACTTCATGACTGCGGCCTTGGTGATAGCACCGAAGTAACCCGTTGCGCTGCCTGACATGTAGCCCTTAGCGATAAGAGCAGTCTGGAGCTGAGAAACCTCGGAACCGGTCGAGCCGACAGTAAGGTCCTTTGTGAAGACGCATGCTGCGCTCGATGAGCCAGTACCAGTCGTGACCGGAGCACTTCCGGTGAGGGAAGCCTGAACGTTCGCGATCGTGGTGCTGTCTGCACCGAAGGACTGAAGAAGCGAGAGGATCGCCTGAACCTGCGAATCGGTCAACGCCGCGTGCACCATCGGTGCAAACGAGAGCATTGACGTCGCCATCGCGAGTCCGGTCGCCACCGCCGCGACCTTCGCGATCGCTTTAGTAGTTACATTTTCCA
>JAGWVF010000008.1 GCA_018971045.1 Patescibacteria group bacterium
TCGCACTGCTCACTGGCGAGGAGATTGCGCGTGCTGAGTATCTGATCAACACCCGGCCACGCAGACGACATGGCGGACTCACTCCTGAGGAGGTATTCTTCAAGGCAACGGGTGTTGCATTATATTCTTGAAACTACATCTTGTTATTATTCAGAAATAGCGTAGAATGCATATTTAGAAATGTAGACAGTCATCCCCTTTTCAATGGCTCTTTAACTCAAAGGACGAGTGTCATGAATGCGTTTGAAAAATCGTCTCGCAGTGCGCGAATTACCTTCCTCAACGGCAACCGACTCTATCTACGACCGCTATGTGAATCTGATACGTCATTGTTCGTCCAATGGTTCAATGATCCTGAAGTAACAAGATTCTTCCCTGCTCGGCACCCAATGACCTGGGAGGACGAGGCTCGCTGGGTTCAGGGTTTGGATAACGAGGACGACCAGATAGTACTCACGATTGTATTGAAGGAAAAGGACCGTCCTATCGGGGCATTAGGGATTCACAGCATAGATCACGTGAGTCATGTCGCCATGACTGGCATTACGATCGGGGAGAAAGATTGCTGGAGTAAGGGATATGCCGTAGAAGCTGAACTGCTTCTTTTGGGGTACGCCTTTGACACCTTGAATCTCCGAAAAATCTATGCGCACGTGCTCTCAACAAATCGTCGTAGCGATCACCTCTTCAGGAGAAGTGGTTACGATCTTGAGGCGACACTTCACAAACGCCACTTCTGTCGAGGTCGTTATGTTGATGAGCTTGTGTTCTCAATTGAAGGCGTCAAGTGGCGAAAGATCTTCGCGAAGTTCAGCAGCAAGGAAACATGACCGCCCCGTCGCAGAAGCCGCCCTAACGGCCTCTCGGCGAGGCGGTCTTCTGTTTTTATACAGATGCCTTTGCTTCTCGAGCGGTTCTGTTTTTATACAAGGGTTCGAACGTTTTCCATCCATCGGAGCCGAGTGAGTAAACAGAAAGAGCTTGTTTCGGGCTCTTTTTGTTTCGAACGAGGCGACAGCGGGTATGCCGCCATACCCGCGGAGCCAGTTAGGACTATCAGCTCATTCAAGAGGACTGGCGGCATTTCTCTAACTTACTTACTCAAATTAAGTCGCTTTACCGGTTTCATCACTGCTCGAGGGTCGCGCTTCCATTCATCGGATACATCAGCATAAAGCTCAAGCTCGTTGCCGTCTGGATCGAGGGTGTAAATACTGTGCGTGACAGTGTGATCACCCGTACCGATAATCTGGACCCCTTTTTCTATCAGTTCCTGATATACTTGTTTTGCGTCATCAGCTGAATCTCCGATTTTAAACCCGATGTGGTAGAGGCCCGGAACAGGATGCTCTTTTCTACTTGGGGTCCCGCCGATTTCAATGAGCAATAATTCGTGGTGCGTTCTTCCTGACGAAAATAAAGCCGTCACATGGTCTCGGTGGATTTCATGAAAACCGAGCGTGTCGCGGTAGAAGTCGGCCAAACGCTTTAAATTGGAAACATAGAGCACTACATGACCAAGTTCCTTAATTTGCATAGGGAATTTAGTATACCCTCTTTTTTTGGTTAGGGAGTCCTTTGTCAGAAAAAGGGCTCAACTCGTAATTGATTTAGCTTTGGCATCCTCATGTGATACACTATTTTGCGTTCTGCATTTCCAGAACCTGGTACATATTCTTCACGATGAAGGAGACAGTTGTGAGAACTGTTGTTATTCGATTGGCGAGCTCGGTCATTTTCGGCCTGATACTGCTCGCGCTGAGCCGCCCCGAGAATGCGGAGGAGGCGTCCATGATAACGATTTCGATCGCTCTTTTCAGCTTTATGATAGAGAAGATATTCTGGCTGGTCGTCTCCGGCATGAGGCTCGTCCGGTGGCGTCGCATGAGCGTTATTCTCTGCTTCGGAAGCGCAGTCGGCGGAATGGGCGCCGCGATCGGGCGGATGATAACGGCGCGATGGAACGCCGATACGCTTTTCCTCAATAATCAGCTCGTCGCCTCGTACGCGGTCTTCGCCGGTATGATCATCGCCATAGCGTGCGCGTATTACGATCTGCGCGATCGCCGCCTGCTCTGACGCGACTCTTCAATCGCCGCCTTCGGTATCCGTCGGCGGCGATTTTTTATATCCGCCCCGTCTACGCGAGGCCGCCCAAAATAAGATACGAGAAAGCGATCGAAACCGCCGCGAGAAACGAGCCCGCGATAAGGTCGCTGATATGGTGCTGCTTCACGAAGAGCGTCGAGCCGACAATGGTCGCCCCGCAACTCCAGATAAGCACGTTATGGAGCGGAAAGGCGAAGGTGAGGTAGTAACTGCAGAGAATCGCCGTATACGCGTGCGAGCTCGGCGTCGAGTTCCCTCCCGGATCGACGCGGTACATCCAGGCGATCGTTCGAGTCAGAAGTCCGTTCGGCGCGAACTCCGGACGATCGTCGATCTTGCTTGGCATAAAATACCAGATTAATGTCGCGACAAGCGAGCTGAAAATGAGACTCACGTACAGGCGCGCGGCGACGGGGGTGAAAAAGAGGAGCACCAACATCGAGAACGCCACATAGGGAAAGAGTCCGAGATACGGCACGATGAACGCCGGGACGAACGGAATATACCGCGTGTACCGGCTCTGCCGGATCGGTCCGTCGGAGGAATTGACCAGAAAAAAGAGGTAGAGACTCACGATCGCAAGCATTGCGAGAGCCAGAATCTGTACGATCATAGTATGATTTTCAGTATACCATTTTATGGGACGGTGCTCGAGTCTCGACGGCGGGTCGTGTATATAAAGAATAAAGAGGAAAGTTCGTGATACGATGAACGCATGATTACGAAACAACAGGCGGCCGTCGAAGCGATGAAATTTCTTAAGAGTCATACCGTGGGGACGCTCGCGACCAGCACTATCGGCGGTCAGCCGTCCGTGTCTCCGATCTACTACGGCATTTACGACGATTTCTCGATCTATTTTGTCACCAGTAAAAACACCCAGAAATACAAAAATATTATTTCGAATGGGCGGGTTGCATTTTCCGTCGGAGCGGGGCCGCGGTACCGCGTCGTCTCGATCCACGGTACTGCTCATCTGGTTGGCCACGAGCATCGCGACGAAGCGATCCGCTATATCGAGGCGAATGTGGGTACGCCGATAGCGGAGTGGCCGATCAGCACCATAAAGTCATTCGGGGACGGCGAGTTGCAGCTCTTGAAGATAAGCCCGACGCACGTTTCCTATCTCGACCTGTCTTCGCAGGATCAGCAGGAGGCCGTCGCGAAATTCGTATACGAGATATTGCCGTAAGTGAATCGACGAACAAACTATGCAATTCATTCCAACACGCTTCTTTGCCGCCGTATCGATACTCATTCTCGCGCTTGCCGCGGGCGGAACGGCCGCGCGAGCCGATGGAGAATCGATTCAGATCGTTAACCTCACGCCAACGGGCGCGATAAGTCCGGGCACCGCGATTAGCTTCACGGCCGCAGCATCAGGCTTCACCGACCCGACTTACAGCCTTACAGACGCATTTAGCGGCTCCGGAGGAACGGCCGGGGGACTCGACAGATTCGGAAACTTTACTTGGACGCCAGGCGTTTATGATGCCGGACGCCACGCGTTCACGGTCTCCGCGAACGATCGTCTAGGCCACTCGGCCACCACGACGCTGGCCATCCTCGTTACAGGTAATTCGATTATTCCATCCGCCTTTTCTCCGGGGCCGATTATCGCCGTCGGAAGAACGATAACCTTCTCCCTCACGGCGCCAGGATTCATCTCGCCAAACTACTATGTCTATGACACCGCGTACGCCTCGACGCTTGACAGTCGTAGCGTCACCTCTTCGACGGGCGCATTTTCATGGGCTCCGACTACTGACGATATCGGAACCCACACCTTTACCATCGCCGCTTCCGACATCTACGGACATTCCGCGCAAATCGTAGAGAAACTATCGGTAGTGAATCCGGTTATGAGCATTCAGTCGCTACGGCCGGGAACGGCGGCAAATGTCGGTTCGACCGTGTCATTTGTCACGAGCACGCCTCTGTCCGCTACGACAACATATGCGGTAGCAGACTCGTTTACCGGCACGAGCACCATCACGGCGTCCTCGCTCTCGAATACGGGCATATTCAGCTGGACGCCAGCCGAGAGCGATATTGGAATGCATCATATCACCGTAACGGCGACTGACGCTTACGGCAATACGGCCTCGACGACGCAGACGTTGTGGATCTCGGGCGCTCCTGACGCGGCGCAAGGCTCTCCTATCGTGAGCACTCCCAGCCAGAGCATGACAAGAGCGCCTGCCGCGCCGGCAACGGCATACGTCTTCACGAAATACCTCGCGATCGGTTCGCGTGGCACAGTCGTCTCCGAGCTTCAGAAGCGGCTCACGGTGCTCGGATTCTACAGCGGTCCCGTGACGGGATACTTCGGCCGGCTTACTGCCGCGGGCGTGAAGAAATTCCAAGCCGCAGAAGGGATTGCGGGAACCGGCAACGTCGGCCCCCTAACTCGCGCCGCCTTAAACAGATGATCAGACGACCGTCTGGGTGCAATAGGCGCAACGCGTCGCAATGATGGGAATTTCGCTTTGACATTCCGGACACTTCTTCGTCGTCGGATCAGCCGGCGGTTCTTTGCGCGAGCGCATAATGAGGATATTCATAGGTTTAATGACGAAGAAGAATACGGCGCTTGCCACGAGGAGAAACGAAATGAATGCATTCAGAAATTCTCCGTAGAGAATCTTGCTTCCGTTCATCGAGAGAGCGAGTCCGGAGAAGTCGGGCGCTTGTACGATCGCGGAGATGAGCGGCGTCAAGAGGTCTTTGACGAGAGCGTTGACGACCGTCCCGAAGGCGGCGCCGACCACCACGCCGACCGCGAGATCGACGACGTTCCCGCGAAGCAGAAATTGACGAAATTCTTGAAACATAGATAGATGGAAAGATAGATGGCGCCTAATGCTTGTAAGGGAATACCCTACTATATAGAGTACCATGAAAGATATTCTGGAAAGACGGTGTATAGTGGATGAGCGTAGTATCAGCTCCTGTGCTCGATAACGCCCTTTATTAACGATGATTATCGTATCAAACGTATGAAGAAAAACCTTATCCAAATCATAGCTCTGAGCGCCGGAGTGCTTGCGTTCGCGATGCCCGCATTCGCCGAAACGAATACGGGAACGACAACCTCAGCGAACGCGGCTCCCGCGACTAACAAGTCCGCCTGCGTTCAGGCCGCAGTCGCCGCCCGCACCTCCGCAATCAATTCGGCAAAGAAGACGCGGGTCGCCGCAATAGACGCGACCAAGACTGCGCGCGACAACGCTTTCGCGAATGCCAAGCAGGTCCGCGATGCCGCTGTCGCCTCGGCGAAGACCGTGCGCGAGGCCGCCGTCACTGCGGCAAAGGCCCTGACCGACGTTGCCGCCAAGAAGACGGCGCTTGCCGCCGCCGCGAGCGCGTATAGAACTTCCGTACGAGCGGCAGAGAGCACCTACCGATCGAGCATTTCATCAGCTCGAACGACTTATCGAACAGACAGGAAGTCTGCCCAGGAAGCGTACTCGACAGCCGTAAAGTCTGCTCAGTCCGCATTCAGGACGGCGAGAGCGGCGTGCTAAGCGCGCATTCGATCACTCTCTAACAGAAGGCCTCGCGCTCGCGAGGCCTTCTGTGTTTACGCCACGTCGCGCTGATTACCTCTTCGCGGGAGTTGCCGAAGCCGCCGGCGCCGCCGTCGTCGAGTTCGCATCTAGCCCGCCCATCATGCCGTAACCGTCCGTAGAGAAGATTTGATCTTGACCGCCCCAACCGCCCATCATGCCGTAACCATACGGCAAGAAATCGCGGTGAAGGAGCGCTTTCAGCTCGCCAAACTGAACGCCGCACCAGAAAATGAAAACGGCGATACAGATCTTGATAATGATATGCGCTACGTGGCGGCCGGACCTGCCGCAACACCCTTCAGAACCTCTACAACACTCGCACCCGCACTTGTTTCGCATTCCCTGAGCATCAGTATCCATAGACGGAAATATTATATTATTAAATTCATCTATCCGTAAGCGAAGTATAGCATCCGTAGCATACAGACAATAGCGCGTATTCCGGGTATACTTTTTGGCATCATGCCCGAAAAAATATGGGCCGCGAGGCGGGATATTTCACAGTACATGCCGATCCCTATCGTGCTCGTTAATCTCGCGCTTGCGCTTACCGTAGGCATCCTGCTCCTCATCCGCACGCCCGCAGTCTCGGCGGAGCCGCCGCACCGCATAAACCCCATGCGCTTCGCCGAGATTTCGACTACGTCTGAATCCGCGAGCATTCCCGCCGCTTCGTCAACCGATTCAATCAACGTTCCCATTTTGGTCTTCCACGTCGTCCGTCCGGCATATGAGAGCGACAGTCCGGCGGTGCGCGCGATCGCGCAGACGCCGGAAGTGTTCGACGCGGAGCTCGAGTACATTCAAAACGCCGGCTATCATGTTATTTCGTTCAGCGAACTTGAAGCCTACTTCCGGGACGCGGCGCCGCTGCCGCCGAAGCCGATGATTATTTCCTTTGATGACGGGTGGCGAAATCAATTCGTCTACGCCTTCCCGATTTTGCAAAAGCACGGAATGATCGCGACCTTTTTTGTCTTCACCAACGCTATCGGCAAGCGCGGCTTCCTTTCCTGGGATAATTTGCAGACGCTACGCGACGCGGGAATGACGATCGGCAGCCATTCGCTCTCGCATCCGTACCTTACCAAAATACGTAACATTGGGGAGCTCACCAATGAGATCGTTGGCAGTAAATTGCTTCTTGAGGCGAAACTGGGAGTCGCGATCAATGAGTTCGCCTACCCCTTCGGCCAATACAACGACGCGATCGTCGCGATCGTGCGGAAGGCGGGCTATAAATCCGCTCGCGGCGATCTCTACAGCGTCGGCCAATCAAAAGATCGGATCTACACCCTTGCGGCGATCAATACTCCGACAACCGTCGCCGCGCTCGCCAAAAAATTCCCGTAATTAGCGATGGGAAAACGCCGGTCCGCCGCGCTTATGCCGCGGGCGCCTTGTGCGCTCCGCAACGGCAGCCTTTCGGCTTGATGTGTTCGTCGAAATATTCTTCGCCGTAATCGTAACTAAGCTCCTCGCCTGCCGTGATGTTCTTGATCGCGTCGATATAAACTTTCCCCCGCTCGATTTCCGGTTCGCAATTGGGCTTGCAGGAATGATTGATGTAACGGGCGATGTTCGCGCGGGCAGAACCGTCAATCGTCTTGCGCTTGTTCACCTCAAAGAGATACTTGCTGCGGCTCGTGTACTCCTCATCAGTCGTGAGGGTACGGCCGAAGTATTCGATGATGCGCTCCCCCTTTTTATACGGCCGCGCCGCGAAGAGTCCGAGACCGGCGCTCGAGCGCCCTACCCGGACCCCTTCCGGAATAACGTGTTTTTTCTTTTCCATAGGCGAGTATACTGTTGTATACCATGCTGGATACGTTTGTACCAAATGAGGGGAAAACTCTTGAGGCGATCGCCGGGGGGAAACGCTATCTGCGGCTCCCTATCAAGACGCGGATCGTGAAGCCTCATGACGATCTCATGCGGCTTCTCGAGGAATACGTACAGCCGCGTATAGAGCCGGGCGATATCTTCTTTGTGAGCGAAAAGATCGTATGCATTTGTCAGGGACGCGTCATCCGCCGCGACGCGGTCGTGACCTCATGGCTGGCCCGCTTTCTCGCAAGCAAGGTGCGCAATTACGAGGGGACGCCGGAGTTCCGAGGACTCGGACACGGCACCGCTCCCGCGATGCAGCTCGTCATCGACGAGGCCGGTTATCCGCGTGTTCTGTTCGCGGCGGCTGTCTCCGCGCTTACCCGCGCGTGGCTTCCCGGAGCTTTTTATTTTCTCATCGGCAAGCAGGCCAAATCGGTCGACTGTCCGATGTCCTGGACGATCAAGCCCTTTGACGAGTACGCCAAGCGCGCCCCGCAGGAGCCGGAGAAAGTCGCACGGGAAATCAAAGAAAAATTAGGCATCGAGGCCGTCGTTGTCGACGCCAATTACCGAGGAGCTTTCTCGCTCGGAAAATCGACTCCCGCCATTACCGAAACATTCATCCGCGAGCTTTTGCGCGATAATCCTGCCGGCCAAGACTCAGAAATGACGCCGTTCTTTCTGATTCGCAAAGCGCGGGATTGACAATTAATTCGTCTCTGCTAGCCTGTCTGTAGGTTTCGTGGTCGTCTCGGGTCTCCTCCAGCGCGTTAATGTTACGTGCTTTGAAGGCCGATGTCTCTGACGTCGGCCTCTTTTTTTATGTCCTCGGATGAGACTTCGGCCACTCCGTAAAGGACCCCGCCTTCACTTCTATCGCGTCGGCCTTGCGGACGTACCGCCAATTCCCTTTCGGCACGAGCGCGTAATGCGGCGCGAGACTGAGCGCATCGGCAACACTCCACAGATCGCGCTCGCTCGTAATCCATCCGGCGCCGAACCGCCGCATGTCGAGCGGCTTGCTGTAACATTCAAGCACCTTCTCCCGCGTTGTTATCAGAAACCATTCATGGAAGTAGGAGAGCGCGAGCTCGCGCAGCGTCTTATAAACCGGATCACGGAAACGCAGTACCGCGTGATTCGTCTTGCTGATCGCGCCGTAGCGGCCGCCGCGCTTATAGAGCGCGACCACGTGATCAAAATCGCCTTTTCCCATTTTCGGCGAAAGGTTCATGATGATCGGCGGTTCTCCATGAATCCAAAGCGCGGCAGCCGCGAGCAGGGCGCCCTCGATGCAGTGCATCTTCCCTTCAAGCAGTACGCGGCGCGGAGACATATGCGTATCCCCCCGCTTTTCCCAATTCTGCGCGAACGAATCGAGAAAATCTTGAATCTTTGCGGGCGTCGTGAGACGCGCAAGGGTGGCGTACTCGCTTTCCGTAAGATTCGACGCTTCTTTCGTCAGCCGCTGCATTCCCTTAGCATAGCGCAAAAAACGCGGCGCCCCTTGGGCGCCGCGCTTCGTTGGCGAGTATTACTTGACGGCAAGCGCGATACTGCTCTTATCGACGATTGCCGCGAGTTCTTTCTGAGTCTTCGGCATATGGTTGATATTGAGACGGCCAACTACGCGGACCGTGACTCCGTGACAGACGCCGGCGATATCTGCGGCATTCTGAACGGTTCCATCCCGCATCGTGTAATTCGACTTCGTGTCGAAAAGGACGTCAATCCGGTTGGCGTACCGCGCGTTCATCGTATCGGCGATCACGCGGTATCCGATGAGCGGCGCGACGACGCCATACCCGCAACTCTCTTCATTTTTTGCCGGACCGTCAATCTCGACGATGGTGCCGAACGGAAGCTGTTCGCCGAGATCCTGGGAACGCGCGGCAATCACCTCCGGATTGGAATACGCGCCCGAGGCGGTTTCAAGCGGATTATCGTCCGTCTGAGCCGGAACGGCGTTATATGCGGTCATCGCGACCGTATAACTGGGCAGAATCGGCGGCGTCGTACGCGTCGCGGTAGTCGTCGCGGCGCTCGATAAAAGCAAAAAGCCCCATAGGGCTCCTAAGATATTCATTGGGTGTAGTACCGAAATAGCTCGTAACTAACTCGGTCTTTTCATCCTAGCATATTGACTTTATTTTGTCAAGATGTCTGATTTGAGCTTTTTGAAGAGAAGCGGCGGACTCCCCGGGCGACGAGATAGGCGGTCGCGCTGCCGATAAGCGCTCCGCCGATGATGTCTAACGGGTAATGCACCCCCACGATCACGCGGCAGATCGAAATAAGCGCGGCGGCGGCAAAAAGCCAGACTCCCCACCGCTTGTGGTAGAGATAGACGGCCGTCGCCATACCGAAGAAAAAGGTCGCATGCCCCGAGGGGAACGACCACGACGACTCGGGAATGAGCGCGTGAATCGGGAGCGCGACAAACGGGCGCGGCCGATGGTAGAAAAAGCGGATCAGTTCGGCGACTCCATAGCGCGCCACGAGTCCGGAAAAAGCCGCCACGAAAAGTATCTCAAGTTTCTCGCGCTTCGAGTACCCTGAAATGACGACTATCCCGACAAATACGAGGATAAGCGCGTACGGAAAATATTGAGCGAAGAATATGGCGCTCCAATCGAACAGCGGCGACTGCCCCGTAAGATCGTGCAGAAGATAAAATACCTGCGTATCAAGCTCCATGCGCAATAGTATATACTATCCGCACCGCGCATGCGCTATCTGAAATCACCGACGCTTATTCTCCCCGCCATCGTGGCCGGCGCTCTCTTCATCGCGCTTTTCGGATCGATTCCGCTTCTTTACGCGCTCGCGATCGGCATCGGCATGATCGAGGTGTGCGTCGTCGGATACCGCGAGATTCGCGCCGGGACCCTGTCGCTCGATTACATCGCGTTTCTCGCGATGATTCTCGCCGCCTTCACTCGGGAATTTCTCGCGGGCGCCGTCATCGCGCTTATGTATACCGGCGGCGAAGCGCTCGAGACCTATGCGTCACGACGCGCCGAGGCGTCGCTCGCGGCGCTCCTCGCGCGCATCCCCAAAACGGCTCTCGTCAAAGACGGCGGCCGCATTACCGAAACGCCGCTCGGCGACGTCCCTCAAGGCGCGATCATCGTGATCCGCGGCGGCGAGCTCGTACCGCTCGACGGCTCCCTCGACTCTCCGGAAGCCGTACTCAATCTCGCGAACCTCACGGGCGAGCCGCTCCCTGAAACCAAGACTGCGGGCGACGTGATCAAGAGCGGGAGCGTAAACGCCGGCAACGCGTTTGACCTCATCGTCTCGGGAACGCTCGCGACCTCGACGTACGCCAAGATCGTCGAGCTCGTAAAGAACGCCGAACACGACCAATCCCCTTTCGTGCGTCTTGCCGCGCGCGCCAATGTGCCCTTCACGCTTCTGACTTTCGGCATCTCTCTCGGCACGTACGTTTTTACGGGCGATCTTACCCGCGTCCTCGCGGTGCTCGTTATCGCGACGCCCTGCCCGCTTATTATCGCGGCGCCGATCGCCTTCATCGGCGGCCTGTCGCGCGCCGCGGGGCGAAATATCATCGTGAAGACGCCGGCCGTTCTTGAGTCGATCGCGCGCGTTACCTCAATCTTTTTCGACAAGACGGGGACGCTCACGCTTGGCGAGCCGCGGCTCGCGCGCATCGTCTGCCTCGACGATTCCTGCTCGGAATCGGCGGCGCTCATGCTTGCGGCGGCGCTTGAATTTCATTCGATCCACCCGCTCGCGCGCGCCGTGATACAGGCCGCGCGAGAACGTCATATCGCGGCATTGCCGGCGCGTGAGGTGCAAGAACGAATCGGAGAAGGCATCAGCGGCGTTGTCGGAGAGAGCCGCATCTCGCTCGGTCAGGCTCCGGAAACATATCATCAGCCGGGAAGTATTTCGCTTCTTCTTACCAAGAGCGACCGGCCGCTGGCCGTTTTTCATTTCAGCGACGTGCTCAAAGACAATGCGAAAAAACTGCTCGCCGAACTCTCGAGAAACGGCTACCGTATCGCGGTAGTAACCGGCGATCGGAAGGAAAATGCGGAAATGATCTTCGACGGACTGCCGATCACGCTCCACGCGGACTGCACGCCGGAAGAAAAATACCGCATCGTCGACCACGCGCGGGCGCGAGGCGACGTAGTCGCCATGGTCGGCGACGGGCTGAACGACGCTCCCGCGCTCGCGCGCGCCGACGCCGGCATCGTCTTCTCGGGCACCGAGAACAGCGCTTCGATCGAAGCGGCCGATGTCGCCATCCTCGGCCATGACGTCGCGCTCATTCAAGAACTCTTCGCCCTCTCGAAGCGTTCGGTGCGCATCGCCCGACAAAGCGTCTCCGCCGGCATCGGCCTCTCGACGGCCGGTATGCTTTTCGCCGCCGCGGGATTCCTGGAGCCGGTGCAAGGGGCGGTGATTCAGGAGGGCATCGATATCGCGGTCATCATAAACGCCCTGCGCGCGGCCTTGAGTCAACGCCGGTAAATGGTTAAAACGGCCGCGCAAGCGCGGCCGTTTTCACAGACCTTGGTCTGGATCGAGCGTTGAGAACATCGGTCCCGGGTAGAACCGAGCATCGTCGCCGCAGATAAAAACGGCTTTCTTCCCTGCGAAAAGATCAAGAAGGCCCGGGATATTTTCGAGATATTCGAGATACCCGAGCAAACCCGCATACGCGAGTCCGGAAGACGGCCCCACATGCGGCAACACCTCGTACATAAGCAACCGCGTCTTGGTAAAGGATTCGACGCGCCCCACTTCGAAAAGAGAGTCCACGGCCGTTTGATACGGGATTGTCACGACCGCGTCCATTCGTTTCGCGTCTCGCACTCCGGGAACGCGCTCGCCTAACTTCGGGCGAACTCCGAGCATATGAATGCGCGGTGCGACGCTCCGAAGATAATGAGACACGCCCGTAATGGTTCCGCTTGAGCCCATTGCCGCCGCGACGATGGCGAGACCATCGCCCGCCTCGGCGAGCAGTTGCGGGCCGGTGCACGCCGCGTGAATGAGCACATTTCCCGGGTGCTTGTATTGGTCAAGAAGATAGCTGCCGCGCTGATTCGCTTCTTCGATTGCGGCTTCTTCGACGCTTTTGGTTCCTGCGGGGAAATGCAGGCTTGCCCAGGGAATGAGCTTTATCACGTTCGCCTTAGCTTCCGGGGTATCGCTCGCCATCACCACTTTCACTCGCGGAATGCCGAATGCGGGTGCGAGCAAAGCGACTCCGTGCGCGGCGTTCCCGCTTGACGGCACCACAAGCGTGTCGATGCCGTCATACCTGCCGGCTTTGAAGTCCTCCATCAGCATGCCGAACGCCGACACGACCTTGATATGCGGGAATCCGCCCATAAAGGCAATGGCCGCGCCAATGTGAATGTCGTAACTCTGGAGATACGGATTCAGCCGAGAAGAGAGCCAGCGGATGGCGATAAACGCATTATCGTACGGATTGAGGGCGCGCACGATCGGATGCGCGAGAACCTCTTTAAGAGACGGTTTTCGCACTGCCTTTCTCCTTGTAAAGGTACTTTGGTGGAAAAACGAAAGAAGTTCCTTCGTTGAAGGAACTTCCCACCAAAGAATACCGTACTTCAGCTCGGACGCCAACCCTTGTTCACTTTCGTGATCTTGTTCTGATCATCCATGAAAACGACCGTCGGGCTCATCCTCCGCGCCTCCCGTTCCTCGACCCACGCTTCGCCGAGAATGATGACCTTGTCGCCCTTTTGGAAAAGGCGGGCGGGCGGGCCGTTCAGCACTATCTGCCCTTTCCCCCGCTTACCCTTCAGGATATACGTGCGCCACAAAACCGCATTGCTGACATTCGTGATTTGAACCATCTGTCCGGGAAGAAGTCCGGCGGCCTCGAGAAGCGCTTCGTCGATCGTTATGGAACCGACATAGCTGAGATCAGCGTCGGTGACGGTCGCACGATGCAGTTTGGCGATGCAGACATTGAGAAGCATGGAGAGATACTAGCATATGTGTACAGCACGCGCCATCCGCGCCGGAAATGTTATGCTATATAAGATATTTTCTATGTATGTTTCTCTCATCGTGAACGTCATAGCGTTGCTTTTTTCGTTTTTTGTTATCGGATTGGTTCTCGGCATCGCCTTTTCGAAACCGCTGCGGAAAAAGATCTTTACGCTTTTGCGCATCGAGCGCATCCGCCTTCTCCAGCACCTTCTTGTTCTCAATAAATCGCACTATAACCCGATTCTGAAACCGGGAAGCCATCCGTGGACCGCCGAAGCGGTATTGAATCCGGCCGCCGCCGTCATCGGCGGTCGCACGCATCTTATTTATCGCGCGATCGGCATGGACGGCGTCTCGCGGCTCGGTTACGCGAGCAGTTCGAACGGAATTGTTTTTGACCAAATTCTCCCCTATCCCGTCTACGTCGCGCGCAATCCTCATAACATTGCCCGCGATCGCCGCTACTACTCGCCCATGCTGTATCCGTCAGGCGGCAGCTGGGGCGGCTGCGAGGATCCGCGGATGGTGGTAATCGACGGATGGGTGTACGTTACCTTCAATATGTTCGACAACTGGACGTTGCGCGTCGCCGTGATCGCGCTTCGCGAGGAGGATTTTCTCGCAAAGCGCTTTTATCTCTGGGAAGGGCCGATTATCCTTTCTCACGGCACGCGCGATAAAAATTGGGTGCTCTTCCCCGAGAAGATTCACGGGCAATTTGCGGTACTCCACAGCATCATCGGCCCGACTGACGATCATGTCCGCATCGAATACACCTCCGATCTCGCCACACTCAGTCGGCGGCGCTTCATAAGCCCTGACCCGCAGAAAATTCCGGATAAGCAGATCGCCTGGCATGTGCATACCCGCAGCGCCGGCCCGCCGCCTCTGCGGACTGACAAGGGGTGGCTCGTTCTCTACCACGCGAACGACGCACACGAATCGAATCGGTATAAGATCGGCGCGATGTTGCTTGATATCAATGATCCGAGCCAGATACTCCATCGGGCCGCGGCGCCGGTTATTTCTCCGGATTCAAATTACGAAAATCACGGAAAACCCGGCATCGTCTATGCCTGCGGCTCGGTCGTCCGCAACGGAATCCTATACGTCTATTACGGCGGAGCCGATCGGGTCGTCTGTGTCGCGACAGCGCACCTCAATACGTTCCTTGACGCGCTCATTGAAGGCAGCCAGCCGGCGCTCGAGGTGATGTTGCCCGTGCAGACTGCATAATATGTTCGTTATCCGCCGATCGAGCCATAATCCCATCATCGCGCCGCAGCGCGAGCGGCCGTGGGAGGCTATGGCTACCTTTAATCCTTCAGCGGTACGAACGCCTGAAGGCGTGCGCGTATTCTATCGCGCGCTCGGTGATCCGGACGCTCTGCAGACTCCGATGCAGGGCATCTCCTCGATCGGCACGGCGTTCGCCGAAGACGGCATCCATTTCCACTCGCGCGAGCAAGTCATCGCTCCTGAGGCGCCGTGGGACATTTTCGGTTGTGAGGACCCGCGAGTCACCCTCTTTGAAGGCCGCTGGTACTGTTTCTACACCGCCCTCGGCGGTTACCCCTTCAACGCCGATAACATTAAAGTCGCTCTTGCCATCGGCGACGCTCCCGACGCCTTTCATGAACGGCACTTGATTACGCCGTTCAATGCGAAAGCCGCCACGCTTTTCCCTGAACGCGTGAACGGTGACATCGTGATGCTCTTGACCGCGCATACGGACTGGACGGCCGAGAATCCGCGGCCGACCATCGCGCTCGCTCGCGCCAAGAATATGGAAGAATTTCTGAAACCCGAGTACTGGCTCAAGTGGCACACGAATCTCGCCGATCACGCCATACCCGAACTGCGCCGCACCGACCGCGATCACATCGAAGTCGGTGCCGCTCCCTTGCTGACGGACCAGGGATGGCTTCTTGTCTATTCCTATATTCAAAACTATTACGACGGCAACAATCGAATCTTTTCAGTCGAAGCCGCTCTCCTCGACGCGCAGGATCCGCAAATATTGATCTCGCGCACCGAATCAATGTTCGTGCCGCAGGAATTTTATGAAGAGTACGGGCTCGTGCAAGACATCGTCTTCCCGACCGGCGCGACGCTCGGCGACAACGGCAAACTGGACATTTGGTACGGCGCCGCCGACACGGTCTGCGCTAAAGCGAGCGTCAAACTGCATGATCTCGTGCGCTCGCTTGATCCTGACCGGCCCGCGCGCACTTTCATCAGATCACTGCAAAACCCGATTCTCTCTCCTCAGGGCGAAGGGTTCGAAAGCCGCGACGTCTTCAACGCGGCCGCGATCGATCTGGACGGCTCCGTATATATCCTCTACCGCGCGATGGACAGCAATAACACCTCGACCATCGGCCTCGCCATTTCCAAAGACGGAATCACCATCGACGAGCGGCTTCCCGAACCGATCTACGCTCCACGCGCCGATTTTGAGATGAAACGCGGCAGTCCGACCGGCAATTCCGGTTGCGAGGATCCGCGCATCGTGCGTATCGGCGACATGCTCCACATGACCTATACCGCGTATGACGGCGTGCACTCCCCTGCCGGAGCGGTGACGTCTCTCAGCGTTGACGATTTCCTTGCGCGGCGATGGGATAAATGGAGCCCGCCTTTTATTTTGACGCCGGAACAGGTTGACGATAAGGATCTTGCGCTTCTGCCAGAAACCGTCGGCGGAAATTACCTGCTCTATCACCGCATCAACAATCGGATCTGCGCCGATCTCTTGCCCGCTTTAACTGCGGGAAAGCGCGTGAGCCGCTGCATCGAAATCATGGCGCCGCGCAAGGGAATGTGGGACGGAGCCAAGGTCGGTATAGCCGCGCCGCCGATTAAAGTATCGCTTGACGGTTCAACTCTGCATCGCGACGGAAACGCCGCTGTCGGCTGGTTGATGATTTATCATGGCGTCTCGCGTCACGCGACCTACCGTCTTGGCGCGGCGCTCCTCGATGCGTCCGGGACCTCGGTGCTCGCCCGCACTGCGGATCCTATTTTCGAACCGGTAGAACCGTACGAGTCTGAAGGAGAGGTTCAGAATGTCGTCTTCGCTTGCGGTTCCGTGGTTCGCGACGATACGCTTTTCCTGTATTATGGAGCTGCCGATAAGGTCATCGGCGTGGCAACCGCGTCGCTCAAACACCTTATTGATGCCTTGTCTTAATTATGCTGTATGAAACCAAACGCTGTTATTTTCGATCTTGACGGCACGCTTGCTGAAAGCAAGTCTTCGCTTCAACCTGAGATGAGCTCGCTCTTGGCGCGCCTGCTTCTGCATATGCCGGTTGCCATCATGTCGGGCGGCTCATATGCCCAATTTGAAAAACAACTGCTCGGCAGCCTGCCGCCTTTCGCCAACTACCACAATCTCTACCTCTTTCCTACGAGCGCCGCCCAGTGCTACACGTGGGATAACGGCGCATGGAAGTTTGTCTATAATAATCCCTTTACGGACGAGGAGCGCGCGAACGTACTCAAAGCGCTTGAGGAATCGCTCCATAAAACCGGTCTCGATATTCCGCCGGAAAAGCTTTGGGGCAAACAAATCGAAGATCGCGGAACGCAAATTACCTGGTCTGCGCTCGGGCAAGAAGCTCCGATCGAAGTAAAGAAGACATGGGATCCCGATCGCAAAAAGCGCCAGCCGCTCCAAGAAGCTCTCCTCGAGAGGTTGAAGGGATTCTCGATTCGCGTCAATGCGACCAACTCTATAGACATCACCCGCGAAGGCATGACCAAGGCATACGGAGTCGAGCAATTCTCGAAGATCCTCAATATTCCCGTCGCCTCGATGCTCTATATCGGCGATGCGCTCTTCCCGGGCGGCAATGACGAAATCGTGAAGTCAACAGAAATCTCGACGCGGCAGATCTACGGACCGAGCGATACGGCGAAAGTGATCAGGGAGATACTCGCTGACGCATCAGACGAACCAGTCGGATAGTTTCAAACGAGTAACGCCCGTGCAGCGCGTGGAAGACCGGCGAGAGCCTGTCTCCCGGGGTCGTCGCGAACGCTTCGTGCACTTCATCCAGAACGGCGAGCGGGACGAGATGAGCGAAGTCAGAGCGCGAGAGCTTCCCCAATTCTGAGAGTTCTTCAAGATGCTTCACGATCGTCGAGGGAGCGACGCCGCGGTCTTTCGCCGCTTCGCGAAGCGTCGTCGCGTCTCGAACCGTCTGCAGCGTCTCCGCGAGCCGTCCGGGCAGTCCTTTCGTTGCGGCGTTTCTTTTTCTGTCTTTAGCTTTTCCGCTTCGCTCGCTTTCGTCTTGAAACGCGCCTCCGCAAGCCTTGACGAACTTCTTCTGCATCATGCGAACGTCTTCGGCTGGCAATTGTCCGAAAGCGTCTTGTGCCGCCTCCGAAGCAGAACGAAAGTCTCGGTCTCTTTCGAGGATCTCCGGATGTACTTCGAGCGCGCGCTGGTTGAGTCCGGTGAGGTAAACGCCCGAGAGCCGCCGTACGCGAGAGAGTGCGACGTATCCCTGTCCGTATTCAAATGCTCGCGAGAGGTCCATGACCGCCGCGTCCATACTCATGCCTTGGCTCTTATGGACCGTCATCGCGTAAGAGAGCCGGAGCGGGATCTGTGCGACACTCGCCTTGACCTTGCCTTGCTCTTCAAGCTGCCACTCCATCGGCTCGGCGGTGAGGCGTCCGCCGTCATGTGTCTCCACGATGGGCATCCCGTCACTACTCCAACCGACCACCGTGCCAAGCGTACCGTTCACAAATTTCCCTTGCGGCGAATTCTTCGTAAACATGACCGCAGCGCCCTCTTTCAGCTCGAGCACTTCGGGAGAAAGACATCCGCGTTTAAGACCCTCGACCAGCGTATCCTTTCCTTTTGCGCTCATGCGAAAGGCCTTCACCGTGCCCGGGAGCTTGGCAAGTTCGGCGGCGTTGATGCGATCGACGTCGGCATTGTGCGAGAAGAGCTTGGGCGCGCTTTGCGGCAGATCGACGGGCTCGGTATGACGCGCGAGAAGCTGCTCGCGATGCAGCTCCTCAATCTCTCCTGAACGGATCGCCGAGAGTACGCTGAGAAAATCGGCATCGTCTTGGCGAAATTGTTCGGTCAAGTAACAGGTGATGAAATTCAACTCGCGCCACACGGGCGAGGCGTAGGAGAAGACCGCCTCCTTGCCGTGCGACACCGGCGGTAATTGGAAGAAATCGCCGACTGCGATTACCGTGAGCCCGCCAAACGGCAGGGCGGTGCGCCGCACCTCGCGGCAGATCGCGTCAGCCATTTCGAGAGTCGCCGCCGAGAGCATCGATACCTCTTCGATAATGAGCACTCTGGCCTTCAATATCCGCCGCGCGACGTGCTCCTTGCTCGCGATGCGGTCGACATCGGCGCACGAGAGCGACTCGCTGATCCCGATGCCGCTCCATGCGTGGAGCGTCATCCCGCCTACGTGCGTCGCGGCGATACCGGTCGCCGCGGTCACGGATGGCTCGATGCCCGAGGCGCGCAGCCAGGCGATAAAAGCGTTAATCGTGTGCGTCTTTCCACTCCCCGGCTCGCCGGTAAGAAAGACGTTCGCACCCGTCTTTAAAATGGTAAGGGCCTCGCCTTGGGTCATTCAGATACTCTACCAGACCAAGGACGGCCCCGGCATCGCGCTATTCGATTGGAGACTCGAGGCGGCGTGCGGCAAGAATCGCCGCCAGGAAAGCGGCCCCGAAGGCGAGCAGGCCGCGGAAGCACGGCGTCGCCGTCGGGGCGATTCCGGGAGAACAGGTGAACGAGACTGCGCCGATGACGTGGTAATACGCCGCCGCCTCCATCGACACTACCGAGGCCGCGAAAGCGACGCAGAAAAGCAGGAGGTTCCGGAGATTGCGCTCGCTCAGATAGCTGGGGCGGCCGAGAACGAGCGTCGACCAGAACAGGACGATGAGAAAAGCGATCGATCCGTAGAGGCACGACGTGAGAAGCGGATTCGGGATTAAAAGCTCGTCAAAACGCAATAGCGTCCCATATCGCGCCAAAAAGTCGACGATCTGAGACAGAGCGCTCGACCAAGCAACCACCGCACCGACGAAGAGGATGAGCGTTTGGAGTGCAAGGAGGAGAGTGACGCCGCGCAGTTTCATTCGTAAGGGGCGGTTACTGCGGGAGCGGCACCGCTCCTGGACAGAAGCTGAAGCCGAGATTGCGCCCCGCATAAAAACTATTCGTATGCACATCGGTTCCGATGTAATAGTTCAGACTGCACAGCTGACTTTGACTCACGCCAAGCGTTGAAAGCAGGAAATTCTCGGCCGCGATGCGCATTTGTCCGATTGGTTCCCGCTCAAGAGCAATCGTAAAGAATTGTGCCGGGGTTCGGTAACCGATAGAAAATCCTTGCGTCGACGTGCCGGTTAGGTAATAGTTTCCCGCATTTGAAGGGTCCGGAAGCGTCATCGTGTTGTGCACGAAATCGTTGGTCACGATCGTGGCGCCCGTTTGGGTTGGTACAGACATTTTTTGTCCCGTCTGACCGCCTGACGCCGAACCCGAAAAGGCTGGTCCGCTACCCGGAAGCGTTACGGTTGTCGCCGGCTGGGATCGCGGTTGCGGCTTCTGGAGAAAGAGGAAATACCAGAGTGTTCCGACCAGAATCGCTCCGAGAAAGAGTATCGCTATCCATCCGGCAAGTTTGATGTGCATATCGTATTAGTTAGCCGCCATATTGATTCTGACACGCAGACATATACGGATCCGTTGCGTATGCTGATTGGAAACTTTGTTGATTCAAGAGGCATACTGCGGCGGCGGCACTGCACTGGACATTTCCCGCAGCTTGTTCGCATGTGGTAAGCAAGGCTCCGGCAATGGGGAATCCGTTTGAATCAAAAGCATTTTGACAATTTAAAGGGCCGCTGACGCCGGCGGCCGAGTAGCACGTAGCATTTTCATAGCAGGCGTGATTGCTTGAAAGCAACACTTGATATGCCCCCGCAGCGGTCGAGGCCTTCCCGTTCGACGTAGCCTTATTCCAGCTAAAATTGAGGTTGTAAGGCGGATTCGTGGCTCCACAGGTACTCTCTCCCTGCGCAACACAGGCGAGTAAATTCGCTTGTGTCTGCGAGGCGCCAACTGCCGTAAGTGTCGCAGGGTTACAAGGGCTTCCGGGAGAATTGGACAGCGCTGTCGAGAAATATCCTCCACCCGGTAGCACGCCGGTATTTCCGGACCCGGCGACGGAAGGGTTCAAGCTCGATCCCGGCGTAGAACCGGCCTGAATGAGGCACATATCATTTGAATTCCCGGTTATGATATTCGCCCAGTTTGTTGTCCAGTTCGTGCTCGGATCGGGGTGATAGAGCACCGCCATCACTGCGCTCACGATAAGATATCCTGAGAGCGCGAGAACGATGCCCTTGACGGTATTCCATAATATTTCCCTTGCCTTTTCTATTCCTTCTGGATGAGGGGGGTTCACAACAAAGAGAAATCCGGAATATGCGATCATAATCGGCGCGACAAAGACGATTGCGAGCGTGATGAGGAGACTGATGATATTATTGATGACGGTGATGAGCATCCCCCAACTCGCCGGACAAATATTACTATCAGGAGGAATAATCGGACCGAGGAATGGGATACCCGCATGTGCGATGCCAGGTATCATTACGATAACCGGAAATAAAATAATCCCTATCAGAGACAATGACCACCTCTGTTCCATAAGGATATTATACCTCATAGATAACGAGCGATAGTGATACCTAGGTGAGTTGTTATTGAACAAAATACATAAGGTGGGGTACCCCCACCTTACTGACCAATCATGGTCGAACACCAATCACCCTTGAAGTTGATAGCGATTCGTGAGTTCAAGGAATTGCGCCTCGTAAATCGCGAGGGCGCCAACATCATCTCCATTTTCCACTCGACGTACCGCATCCGTCACCATAGCGAAAATTCTCGAAAGTATTGTTTCTCTTTCGCTATCGAGTTGGATTCTCTCCAAGATCGCTGGTGCAATCTTGTAATAACGGGCGACCAGCAACGGTCCACCCGGCAATGCGCTCATGTAGCCGTCGCGGAACGACCGCAGAACGACCAGTTCGTGACAGTCGTCAGCTAGTCCCGCATGATGAACACAAGCCGTCGTCAAATAGCAACCGCTCTTCTGGGATTCAGTGTGAGCATGCCCAGCCTCGTACGAGGCATTCACTTCCTTCATCTCCGATGTAGTTGCGGTACTCGCGAAAGGAATATCGCGGGCTATGGCGTTGTACGGGAGCTTATATTCACCGCGGCCAGCATCCCTCTGTCCGTCGTTGTGGGCTTTCACCACCTCATCGTGATGATCTTCGGCGTGCGACTGTATCGAGAGAAAACTAAAGATACCCATGTCAATCTCCAAAAACAAGTCTAGAAACAAATTCTGCAGTACAGCTCGATACTGCATCTTTTTTACTATATCAGAAATATTATTTCGAGTCCATACTTTCACACCCTCCCGCTATCTGCTACGCTAACGGGACGGGTCCATCGTATAGTGGCAGTACATCGGTCTCCAAAACCGACAGCCCAGGTTCGATCCCTGGTGGGCCCGCAAAAGCAAGAAACCTGGACTGCTCCAGGTTTCTTGCTTTTGCGGGAGGCGCAGCGATGTTTTGCCAGCAGGCAAAACCACGAGTCGGGGTCGCGGAAATTCGCGAGTGACGACGAGCGAAATATCTGGCCCGCCAATGCAAAACCGCCTTTCGGCGGTTTTGCATTGGCGGGCCAGTATGGTGTCTGCACCTCATACGCCTTCCCAAACCAAGAGTCGAGTCGCGCCAGAGGGTGCGGATTAATCACACGGGTCAGAAACGTCTCGTGAAAAATATCTTTTCTTGTGACATATGAAGATTACCGCACCACGATATGCAACTTAGAACGGTCAATGTCCTTCAATATTTCGACAACGGCTGTTGGTTTGATGGTGAATTGATCAAGCTTTTCAACATGAACTTCAACAAACTGCGACGAAAGATCACCCGAGAACATTTCCGAGGCTTCGTACATAAAACATATTTCCTGGACTTCTTTATCTGAGGCCGTGTAAAAATTCTCGATGACTGCACGAAACTCCAATCGACCGACTTGGCTACCCAACTCTTCGTTAATTTCCCTTATGGCCGCATCGTACGAAGATTCCCCTAATTTAACGCGCCCACCCACCGGAAAAATGTAGCTCTTGGGGCTTTTTTCAAAGATATAGCCCTCTGGTCCTTTAATCAGAACCGCGACTCGGATGTTCAGCATGCGGTCGTGAACCGGGATGGTCAAATCCATATACTAAGTTAGTATATAAAGCGAAACAAAAAACACAAGACTCTGTTGCGAAGACACCCCGTTACTGCTACGGCAAAGGCATCTTCGGTATCAGCTCAAACACCATCTTCCACTTCAAGATGGTCTGCTCGATAGTGTTCCATTCTAATCGGCGTAAGCCCGCCTTCGGTACGCCGGAGCGTACCTTTGGCGGGCATTACCCGCCAGGAGCTCGATAACTACTCAGGACAGTCCTTTGTATCTCGAGTCAAACTCTTCATGGCCGCCATGCCAATATCTTTTCGACGAGCAGGCGCTTGGATTCATTATTCTGGAATTCATGATCACCCCCCACTTCGTCTGCATCGATATGAAGCTTCGGCACCGTAAGAGCAACAAGGATGTCGGGACTTTTGTGCGCTCGCATGTATGCCACCGTACTTTGACTGAACGGATTTTGAAACTTATCTTTCTGTGCGTCTTCGTTGAGTGAATCTATATACGTGAGTACTACCACGGAGTCGTCATTATCAATCGTTATGAGCGCAAACTGCGCGGCCAAGGAAATATCTCTGCGCTCAAAAAGATAGTATGTGGCAATAACCGCCGAGAAACTATGTGCGATGAGAATGATGCGGGTGAGTTTCCTTTTTAGACGCGCCGTTTCAATCGCCTCGTCTATACCTGTAAAGTAATCCTCAATAGACATCGCATTCATATTATGAAGTGCGTCGTGGTGATGTAGAGGATCGTTTGCGAATTGTATGGAAACTACCGAACCGCGCTCTTTGAGAGCGTTAAAAAGATATTGTACGAATGGCTCATCCTTGCCCCCAGAAATACCTGATATGACGACGTAGAGCGTATCTGATGCGTTATTCTGAGCAAAATTGAACTGCGTCATAAATGATAAGGGGATGCTTTCCCCAAGTCTACCGTGGGGACGGAGTAAGTTATCTCTTTTTCGGCGTTGATGTCGCGATTGCTTTAACCATTGTCGCCGTTGTGGTGGGAAGACCCGAGGGAGTGACTTGCGCTATCGGGACCGGCGGTGTTGACGATGCGGTTGACAGCGAGGTTGATGAGGCGATTGGCGTCGTTGTCGCTCCTGTCGGAACTATCGGTGCCGATGCCTGCGGCTGAGTTGCCGCAGGCCCCGTCAAGACTCCCGAGATTTCAAATGGCGGCGTAAACGGCAAGACGATCGGGAATGAAATGATGTCGTAGTAATATGCGGCATAGAGATCGACCACGATGATGATGAGAATGCCTCCAATGACCACCAGCCACTTCCCCACGCGGCTGGCGAGACTCGGAGGCGGTGGGGAGTTCTGCAGCGGCCGCGCGGCGGCGGTGACAGTCGCGCGGGTAATCGGGGTACTTACGGTTGTTTGCATCGCGATAGGCACTTGTCCTATCACTGATTTTCCGGCACGTGCCGCAGTCACTTGAATAAGCGCTTCTTGCGCGTCGAGCGCCGTCCATCCGCTCTGTACGAGCATTTTGACGATGTCGCTCTGAGCCATTCCGCCTATATATTGCGCGCGCACGTACTCAAGAAGTTCCGGGGTTACCATTAGCGCCTATCATAGCACCACGGCACCGGACGGCGACGGGATTATCAACGTTTCATCTGCCTGCTACTTCTTCACCTCTTTGAATACCACGCGCTTGCGCAAGACAGGGTCGAACTTGACGACTTCGATCTTCCGTTCGACGGTCTTTTTATTCTTCCGCGTCCAGATCACGTGTTTGGACTTGGTGGATTTCAGCTTGAGCAAGCGGTCTTGTGACATGAGTAGAATCTAGCAAATGACGCGGCATTAGGCAACTGCGGCGGAGCTCCGTTTGGCGCGCGAAAGGCGCTTCTTCACGTCAAAATGCGGCTCATCGTTGCGGATCGAGACGAACACCGTTCCGCCCTCCATCACGCCGTGATCGATCATGAGAGACGCGAGAGGCGTAAGAATCTTGTCCTGAATCGTACGGCGCAAGGGGCGGGCGCCGTACTGCGGATTGTATCCCTTCTCGGCAAGCCACTGCTTCACCTCCGGAGAGAACGCGAGCGCGATGCGCTTGTGCGACAGGCGCTTCACAACCTCCTCCGCTTGCGTATCGACGATCCGCGCAAGCGCTTCCTTCGACAGCACGTCGAAAATGATGATGTCATCAAGTCGGTTGAGAAACTCGGGACGGAAGTGCTCCTTCAGCGCGCTCAACACCTTCTCCTTGGTCTCCTCGTATCGTGACGCTTCGGTGGCGTCGGCGGTACCAAAGCCGATATGCGCGAGCCGATCGATAAACTCGCCGCCGATATTGCTCGTAAGCACGATAATCGTGTTTTTGAAATTGACTTTACGGCCCTTGCCGTCGGTGAGGTGGCCGGAATCGAGAACCTGTAAGAGGATGTTAAAGACTTCGGGATGCGCTTTTTCAATTTCGTCGAAAAGCACCACCGCGTAAGGGCGATGACGGATGCGCTCGGTCAAGGTTCCCGATTCCTCATAGCCGACATACCCGGGCGGGGCGCCGATGAGCTTCGCCACCGAGTGCTTCTCCATAAATTCGCTCATGTCGACGCGCACGAGAGCCTCGGGATCGTTGAACATGAATTCAGCGAGCTTGCGCGAAAGCTCCGTCTTGCCGACGCCGGTCGGTCCGAGAAAGAGAAACGAGCCGATCGGACGATTCGGATCGCTAATGCCCACGCGGGAACGCTTCACCGCATCGGTCACTTTCTTCACTGCCGCGTCTTGGCCGATGACGCTCGCCTTTAGCGCTTCTTCCATGCGCGAGAGCTTGGCCGCCTCTTCTTCAAGCATCCGCGCGACGGGAATGCCGGTCCAGCGCGATACCACCGCGGCGATATCGTGTTCGGTAACTTCTTCGTTCAACACGCGGCGTGATTTCTGGAGCGTCTTCAGGCGCTTCAATTTTGATTCCAACTCCTTTTGGATTTGCGGGATCTTGCCGTAGCGGATCTCGGCGACCGTACCGAGATCCGCCGCCGCTTCGGCGGCATCGGCCTTTACCTTCAGCTCCTCGAGTTCGGTCTTGGCGGCTCGAATACCGACCAGCACTTCCTTCTCATTCTTCCATTTGAGCTCGATCTCGCTCGTCTTCTCGCGCAGGTCGGCGACCTCGGTATCGATCACCTTGATGCGCTCTTTGATCTCCTTCGCGTGTTCACCTTCGAGATCTTTCTGCAACGCCTGACGCTCGATCTCGAGGCGCCGGATTTTGCGATCCGTTTCTTCGAGCACGGGCGGCTTATTCTCGAGCGCGATTCGAAGTCCGGATGCCGCTTCATCGATAAGATCGATCGCCTTATCCGGCAAAAAACGATCGGAGATGTAGCGCGAGGAGAGCTCGACCGCCGCGACAATCGCGCCGTCGGTAATCCGCACGCCGTGGAAGAGTTCGTACTTGTCGCGGAGTCCGCGCAGAATCGCGATACCGTCCTCTACCGTCGGTTCCGATACGAATACCGATTGGAAGCGGCGCGTGAGCGCGGCATCCTTCTCGATGTATTTCTGATATTCCTTCAAGGTCGTCGCGCCGATGACGCGGATCTCGCCGCGCGCGAGCGCGGGCTTCAGCATATTGGACGCGTCCATCGAACCTTCCGCGCCGCCGGCGCCGACCAGCGTATGAAGCTCGTCGACAAAGAGAATCACGGATCCCTCGGTGCGCTCGACTTCTTTCATCACGTTCTTCATCCGCTCTTCGAATTCGCCGCGGTACTTGGTGCCCGCGATCATGAGCCCGAGATCGAGCGAGAGCAGCTCCTTTCCTTTCAGCGACTCGGGTACGTCGCCGCCGGCCATGCGCGCCGCAAGCCCCTCGGCGATCGCTGTTTTTCCGACTCCCGCTTCGCCGATAAGGACCGGGTTGTTCTTCGTCCGGCGCGCAAGAATCTGGATCACTCGATTGATCTCGCTGTCGCGGCCTATGACCGGATCAAGCTTGTTTTCAGAAGCGAGCTTCGTCAAATTGCGCGTATACTTCGCGAGCGCGCGAAAACGCTTCGGGCTGTCGCCTTGTCCGTCTTTCGAGCTCTTGATCTCTTTCAGAACCGCGAGCGCGGCCTCGCGATTGATGGAAAAACGCGCTAAGAGATCCGTGACTGGACCCGGATACTCCAGAACCGCGAGAAAGAGATGCTCGGTACCGACGAACGTGTCGTTCATCCGCGCCGCGATCTTCCCCGACGCTTCAAACGCCTGCGTGAGTTCCGGCGTGAGATAGATCTGGTACGACGGAGAGAGCACCGTGGCGCTCTCAGGCGACTCGAGATGTTCAAGCACCGAGTCAGCAAGCATGAGGGTGTCGACCTCCATGCGATCGAGCATCGAGAAGACAAGCGATTCTTCCTGAAGCACCAGCGCCGCGAGCAAGTGGAGGGGAGAAATGTGGTTCTGCCCGCGCTCGATGGCGAGCTCGTGCGCGCGGCGCACGGCTTCTTTGGCTTTCGTGGTGAAATTGTTAAATGGCGGCATAGTATCTCTTATTTATTACTTTACCGCGGCGGTCGAGGTTGCGGTCGAGGTTGCGGTGAGCAGTCCGGTAATGACGTTCGAAGGAATGAGGAGTCCCGGCGTCGCCCCCGTGGAGATGCCGATCAGATTGCCCGAGAGATCGACGGCGGCACTACCGGCGCCGATATCCGGAAGCGTCGTATAAATACCCTTGTTTGTCACGCGCGCCACGATGCCGGTCGTCGCCGATCCGTCGGCACTAAGCGCGAGCACGGTTTGTCCCAGCTTCAGATCGCCAGCCGCGATGAGCGCCGGCGAAGTCATCTTCGGCAGGGAGACGCCGTCGGAAAAGCCGTAAATCGCGAGCTGACCTCCTTGGTGCGCGAGCGATGCGGGAACGTACGCACCGCTCGTAAAGGCGATAAGCGTCTCCCTCGGCAGTCCGTCCTGCATCGCGGTAATAACGGAGCGCGATTTAGGCAGGTACGTTCCAATGCTTATCGCCGGCGTCGAAGTGCCCGTCTCGGCCGCGTAAATAGCGACCGTGCGCATCGCGTCCGTTCCGATCGCGGCAGTAACCAGATCCTGATTCGAAGGAGCGGGCGCTTGAACGATAGTCGCGGGCGCCACGGAAGCCACCGTTTCAATAGTGTGTTCAACGACCCGATTGACCGTCTGCGTCACCAAAGCCGGAGCATGGTCGAGGAGCGACACCGTCAAAATGCCGGTCGCGACCGACGTGACGAAGTTCACGAGAATCGTGAGCAGTATAAGCTGTGCTTTTGAGAGATCCTCGATATTCATTACAGAATATAATGCTACCGAGCACGATTTGTGTCAATAAAGCCGACGGTTCGCGCGAGTATTCCTGCGAAATACTCCAATTCACGCACTGAAATCTCCGGTCCCCATGAGATCCTGAGCGTCGATCGAGCGCGTTCCCTGTCTCCCGTAAGTGCGAAAACCGCACGCGATCCCTCAAGCGAGTCGGTCTCACACGCGCTCTTAGTCGAAAGAGCGAACCCCGCTTCGTCGAGAAGGGCGACGGCATAATCCATATCCGTACCGGGGAATGACACGTTGAGGATGTTCGGCGCCTGCTCGCGTCCTTCATTAACATGCAACGAAGGAAATGACGAGTGGAGCGCGGCGAGAAGGCGCGCGCGCGCGGCGCGCGCGGTAAGACGGAACGCTTCACGCCCGCTCGCGGCCGCACAAAGCGCCGCCGCGAATTTCCGCGCGGCCTCGGGATTCTCGCTTCCCGACCGGAGTCCGCGCTCCTGCCCGCCGCCGCGATACAAGGGAGCAAGGGGGATCGTGCGGTGCGCGACGAGCGCGCCGATTCCGCGCACCCCGATCTTCGCGCCGTCAAAGGTAAGCAGATCCGCGCCGAAATGCGCGCGCGTCATCTTTTCAGTCCAGGGCGCCTGGCTCGCGTCCGTGTGGAGCACGGCCTTACCCGTACCCCGCTTCTTCAGCATGTCAGCGACCTCGCGCGTATTCCACACCGCGCCCGTCTCGCCGCACACTGCGTCCATCGTAATGAGCACCGTCTCGGGCCGGATCATCTTCGCAAGCGCGTCAGTATCAACGCGCGCGTCTTTGATCGGGAGCGGATCGATCGCGCTCCCCTCTTCTGCGAGCAGTCGCACGTTCTCAACGATCGAGGCGTGCGCGCTCGGGAGATAGAGCACGTGCGGATGCGTTACTCCCCTGTTCGCGGCCGCGCGTACCGCCCCCAGAATCGCGAGCGCATTGCTCTCGGTCGCGCCGCTCGTGAAGATCACGTCGTCTGCCTGCGCTTCGATACGCTCGGCAATCCGCCGCCGCGCGTCTTCGAGCATTCGTTTCGCGCGGCGGCCTTCCTCATGCGCAGAAGAGGGATTCCCCGCTGTTCCGGCGGCAAAGTCGAGATAAACGCGTTTTTTCTTCCAGAACATACGCCGATCATTATACCGCATTGCAATTGAGTCATTTTCGTGATGAAATAGAGGCACTATGGCGCGGCAATCACGGCCGCCCGTCATCGCGGTGATGGGCCATATAGATCACGGAAAATCGTCGCTCTTGGACTATATCCGGAAGGCGAATATCGTGGCGAGTGAAGCGGGCGGCATCACCCAGCACGTCGCCGCTTACATCGCCGAACATAACGGCCGGCGCATCACCTTTCTCGATACGCCCGGTCATGAAGCATTTAAAGCGCTGCGCGCGCGCGGCGCGGCGGCGGCCGACATCGCGATTCTCGTCGTCGCCGCCGACGAGGGCGTGATGCCGCAGACGCTCGACGCGCTTGCGGCCATCACGGAGGCCGCCATTCCGTATATCGTCGCGATCACCAAGATCGATAAGAACAATGCCGACGTGGACCGTGCGAAGAATTCGCTCGTCGAAAACGGCATCTATATCGAGGGTATGGGCGGCGATATCGCCTGCGCGCCTATCTCGTCAAAGACCGGCGAGGGCATCCCCGATCTCCTCGATCTCGTTCTTCTTTCCGCCGATCTCCTCGAGCTCGCCGCCGACCCCGAGGTGAGCGCGACCGGATTCGTCCTTGAATCGACTCAGGATCAGAAACACGGCGTCTCCGCGACGCTCATTATAAAAGACGGCACGCTCACGCTCGACGGATTCGCAGTCGCGGGAGACGCGTACGCGCCGATCCGCTTTATTGAAGACTTCCGCGGCGCGCGAATCGAAGAGGCAGGAGCATCGGAGCCGGCACGTCTCTCGGGATTCAATAAACTACCCGCCGCCGGATCGCTGTTCTTCATCGCGAAAACAAAAAAGGAGGCTGAGGCATTCGCGCGAGAATATGCGAAGGAGAGCAGTATCGCTCACGAGCGCGCGGCGCTCGCCGACGGCGTCGCGGAACTGCCGCTTATCGTGAAAGCTGACGTCGCCGGATCGGTTGACGCGATCGTACACGAGCTCGCGAAAGTCACCCACGAGCGCGCGATGATCCGCATCGTCTCATGGGGCGTCGGAAGCGTCTCGGAGAGCGACCTCAAGACAGCCGTCGCCTCAGGCGGAACGATCATCGCTTTTAACGTCGGTACTGATCCGATCGCGGGCGATCTCGCGGAACGCGAGGGCGTGAGCATTCTCTCCTTCTCGATTATTTATGAGCTCTCGGCCGCGATCGCGGAACTCCTTGCCGCGAAAGCGCCGGCGATTTCGGTTGAGCGGGAACTCGGACGCGCCAAGGTACTGAAAATCTTCTCGACAAGCGGAAAGAAGCAGGTTCTCGGCGCCCGTTACGTCTCGGGAACGCTCACTGTCGGCGATCGGATGAAACTCTTGCGTACCGGAGAGGAATTCGCGCGCGGCGGCATCAGCAATCTCCAACAAGCGCGCGCGAACGTGAAGGAGATAAAGACTGAAGGAGATTTCGGCACCGAAGTCGAGTGCCGCGTTCCCCTAGTCTACGGTGATGAGATCGTCGCGTTTACCGTGAGCGAATCATGACGCCTGTATCTGACGGAAAGCGTTCTCCGCGCAAGGAGGAGGGGCGAGCGGCCGAGATAGTCGCGCGCGAAGCGGCACGATTTATCGCGCGCGAAGCCGGTCCTGGATCCCTGATCACCGTTATTCGCGCGCAGAGCGTCGCTCACGGCGACCGCATTCTCGTCTTCGTGAGCGTGTATCCTGCCGATAAAGCGCCGGCCGCGCTCGCCTTCCTCGAACGGCAACGCGAGGCATTTTCAAATCACTTAAAAAAACACACCCATATGCGCCTCCCGCACATCGACTTTATGCTCGAGAACGGAGAAGGCCTTGGAGGCCCGGGCGGGAATTGAACCCGCGCATCGCGGTTTTGCAGACCGCTGTGTTACCACTTCACCACCGGGCCGTGCTCGTATGGTAGTATATTGTCACTATGATTACCAATGAGGACGTCGCTAAACTCAAAGGGGTTTTCGCCACAAAGGACGATCTGAAGCATTTTGCGACGAAGGACGATTTGAGCGAGGCTATCGCTGACGTCAGAGTCGAGATCGGTGAAGTAAGGGATACGGTGGATACGATAGCTGTTGCCGTCGGAAGAATTGAAAATGCCATTGATAAACTATCTGGAAATATCCAGGACTTGCGGATCGAGAACGCGGCGGGCGCCGCCCACTTAGAGAGGCACGACCGGCAGATCGAGGCGCTCGCCCGCGAGACTGGAATAACGATTCCGGAATAACCGCGTTGCCGAGGTGGCGGAATGGTAGACGCACAGGACTTAAAATCCTGAGAGGGCCTAAAAACCTTCATGTGGGTTCGAGTCCCACCCTCGGTACCATGATTCAGTGCGCCTACCTGGGCTCGAACCAGGGACCGTCTCCTTAAGAGGGAGCTGCTCTACCAACTGAGCTATAGGCGCGATAAGGAAAATATAGCAGAACATAGTATCCTTAGGAAGACGCTGTGGTGGCGGAATTGGTATACGCGCATGCCTTAGGAGCATGTCCCTTACGGGTTGAGAGTTCGAGTCTCTCCCACAGCACCTTGACTTTTAGCAGTTTTCGTGTATTATAGATAATAAGGGGAGCCATTCGGGCGACCCAGAAACTTGATAGGAGCAGAAAATGATTTTCTTCGTCTCTTTCATTACGGTCGCGGTAATTTTCATTGCCGCGATGTTCCTTCTTCCGCCGTGGCTGGCGGAAGAGTGTATCCTCTTCACAAAGGTCGAGGAGGGCACCGCGCGAGCCATCGTGCGGGGCGGGTCCCTGGAAAGGTTCGTGATGTCCTTCGCAGGGCATCACCTGAACCACCCTGGGAAGAAGTGGTACGATCCTAGCCTCCCGGACTGGGAGGTCATTCCCCACGAAAAAGGGAGCGATCATCTTTACGATGATCGCTCCTGGCTTCTCAGGCATCTCGGCCTGTACTGGGTCGGATGGCCGTGGGCAAGCAAGGTCTATATTTATGACTTTGCATGGAACGAAACCCAGGCCGCCAAAGGGAGCGGCAAGGAAGAGATCCGGCCGCGGAATGAGCGTTCGGATTTCGTGTACGTGAATCACTTCACGTACGCCATCGTGACGGATGGCGCAGAGACAGAAGAGCGTCTCGCGACCGACGAGCTCACGCTCGTCACGGTTGCGGTGCGTAATCCGTATCGCGCTCTCTTCGTGGCCGAAGATTGGATGCGCCGCATCACTGCGGCCATCAACCGCGAAGTGCGGAACTTCGTGGGGTCGCACTCCTTCAAGGAGCTCGTCTCCTCGAAAGAGGAGTGGACGGAGCTCTCGGGAAGGCTTGTCGGCTTGAACGACAAGCTCCCCGATAGCCCGGACGGACTGCGGGAGCGGTACGGCGTAGAGATACGCGCCGCCGACCTGCAGAGCATCGCTCTCGCAGGAGACTCAAAAAGGCTTCATGAAGAAGCCACGGCGAAGGAGTACACTGCTGAGCAAGAGGCGAAGGCGACGACTATAGCGGCGGACGCGAAAGCGTACGCTGTCGAGAAGGTCGCCATCGCGGAGGCCGCGGCGCTCAAAAACCGCCTCGGCGTTATCGCTCAGCACGCGGAGACCGGCATAACTCTCGCGGGTTATGACGCTATCCGCGAAAGCGCAGGTCACGGGAATACCGTGATCTGGGCGAATAACCCGCTCGCGGCACTGGAGAAGATCATCAAACAACAACCACCAACACCAAAGGAAAAGGAGTAAATTATGCTATTTTTCTTCACCCTCCTGCTCGTAGCAGGAGGAGCTCTTGTCTCTTATATAATCTATAAGAGGTCCGAGGGCGCTCACTCTCGGAAGCTCGCTAAAGGCGGAGAGAAAAACTCCGCCCCTTCGACGGCACGGGAATGGAAAAGGCGGGCGCTCCTCGTTGGGGGCGTAATCGCCGTCGGGCTCGTCGTCTGGCTCGCGCCGGAGGCGCCAACGGTGGGAACCGTGGGCGTCTGGTCGCGCCAGTATTGGCTATGGCTATTGATCGCCCTCGTGGCGATCTATGTCATAGTCGACGTGTTCCTGCCAAAGAAGTGGCAAGAGCCGGCGAAACGGGGGATCGAGATCGCGGCCGCCGTGCTCGTTCTGAGCACGGTGTGGTCGTGGGTCGCGGGCCCTAGCCAGTCGACCACGCCGCCGGCGGTTGCTTCAACCGCCGCCCTGCCCTCGGCTAGCCTGCCGCAGGGAGAGTGGCTCCGGATTGAAGTCCCTCCCCTCGGGGAATCGGGGCTCATCCCGAGGCCACCCGGCTCCCATCTCATGATGGCGAGCGTGAGTCGATTCACTCACGTCTCGATCTATCAGGATGGATCGCGATGCTCGTACCCGAATCCCTGCCCAACGGGGAGCGTCGGGAGCGTCGCGAAAAACCTCGAGACGATACCGATTATCGTCTCGGTGGCAGTCGCCCCAGACTAGCTATAGCCACGTCAAACGGCCACGCTTCATGCGTGGCCGTTCTCTTTTTTTATGCGTGACTATCTGGAGATCGGCGTGATTGGCCCGAGATTGAAGGTGCCAAGCACTGCGTTAATGATACCGTAGGCGCCGAAGATGATCACGAGCCCGATAATGCCCCAGAAGATGGCCTGCCTTCCCTCTTTCCGTTTCGTCTCGTCGCCGGCATTCATGATGAAGACGAATACGCCCCAAATGAATACGACGAACGCGCCGGCCGCGAGCAGATAGATCAGCGGATTGACGATCTGAATGACAACCGCCTTAAGAAACTTCGTCAAGACGCTCATTCGTAACTAGCCGCCAACGCCAGTCGTTGTAGGATGCTGGACGCCTGCATTGTTACCCAGAATGATAGTTCCGGTAAGGATATTCACGAGACCCCAGACCGAGACCATCACGAAGAAGCCGATAAGACCCCAGAGCATCAGGCTCTTTCCTTTTTCCTTCACGTCTTCGCTGTTCGCGCCAAGGATAAAGGTGTTGAATGCGCCCCAGAGGAAAACGATGAACGCCACAGCGAAGAGCACCGGGACGAAGATATTGTTGATCGTATTGATAATGAGCGAACCGACGTCTGAGATATTGCTGACTGCGGCGCTCGTCACGAGCGGAAGAGCAAATACAGCAAGCGCACCTGAAGTAAGCGTAAGGAGTTTTTTCATAATAATACTAAGTGAATAACGGGTTAATTTTAGCTCTTCAGAAGATACGGTCAACCGCGGGAAGCCTGCCCGTGTGGACAATCGCTAGAGCGTCGGATACTTCGGATGGGTGCCGCTCGCGGTCGAAGGTATGAGAGTGTCCTTCACTATGTTTACGATTCCCCAGAGCGAGAGGATCACCACGAAGCCGATAACGCCCCAGAGCACGAACTGTCGCCCATCGGCGCGGCTCTTCTCGTCGGCGGCCCCTTGGATGAAGTATTTGTAGACGCCGAACAAGAAGACGATGAACGCCACAGCGATAAGGATGGGGACGAATACACCATTGATTGTCTCGACGATAATGTCTTTATACGCATTGATCCAGTTTTTATTAAAAATCCCAGAGCCGCTCTCTCCGTTCCCAGCCGAATTACCGCTGCCCGTACCCGACTGACTGCCTCCCACGCCGAAACAATAGTCATTTGACGGTCTCGGTACGCATCCGCCGCCGGTATCCGTTCCGCCGGTACCCGTTCCGCCGGTACCCGTTCCGGCAGTTGTGCCGGCCTCGCATATCGGCGCACCGAAACTGTCGAAGGTGCAGGTGCCTGTGGCGCCGTTCAGCGTGCAAGCGCTTCCGTAGGAGCTACTCGGCGTGCAAGTACCGCCCAATCCGCCGGTACCGCTCGCTCCTCCGGTATCAGCAACGCAATACGGAACCGATTCGGCATCGAGCTGGCAGGTGCCGGTATTCCCGCTGTAATCAACGCACGACTGATTAATCGTATCTAACGTGCACGAAGCGGCGAATGCCGTCGCCGGAATCGCATACGCGATCGCTCCCAAAAAAAGAGCGGAGACAAGCGACGCGGAAGTTCTCATGGATTCAAGGTTATATTAATACGACGTCGGCGGCGGCGGAGCGCCGATGCCGGTGAGGCCGAAGGTCGTCGCGACCACGTTCACCAATCCCCAGAGCGAGATCATCACGACAAAACCGATAATGCCCCACAACACGAGCGTGTGCCCCTTCTTCACTTCTTCCGAATCGCCGTGCGAGAAGATGTAGGCGCGAGCGATACCGTAAAGGAACATGATGAAAGCGATCGCGAAAAGGAGCGGGACTAAAACGGAATTGATGATATAGATGATCGTCGAAGCGACTCCGCAGATCGAGCTGTTGCAAAGAACGCCGTTGGCGCCATTTCCCCAGGAAAAAGCGAACCCGCTGTTACCCCCCTGCACTCCGATGTAGCCCGAGTTCCCCGAGCTCCCTCCGACAATGGTGGTAGCGGCAAAAGAAAAGAGAGGGACGAGAAAGACGCTGAGAATAAGCGCGGAGCGAGCTACGGATTTCATAGAGGTATTCATGGACTTAAGTATGGCACGGAATCAATGCGGCGTGATGCCGAACGTGGATAACAGCATATTCACCACGCCCCAGATCGAGAAGAGGATCACCATGCCGAGGATTCCCCAGAAGACGAATTGGCGGCCCTGCGCCCGACTCTCGTCGCTCCCGCCGCCGATGAAATAATACTTCACGACTCCGTAAATGAACGCCGCGAAAGCGAAAGCGAAAATGGCCGGAATGACGAGATCATTCATCGCTCCGACGATACCGTCAACGAAGGTCTTGAAGGTCATACTACTGCCCCGCTGAGATCGCTTGGACGGTCGCTTGGATACCGAGAGAGATCGCCTTGGATCCAAGGAGGATGAGCGCGCCGACGAGCGTCCAAAGAAGAGCCGAGCGCGCGGTTGAGATCTTGGTTGAATCGCCGCGAGCGACGACGAAGAGGAAGCCGACATAGATGAGCATCAATATAACTACTACCGAGCCGATTTGGATCACGAAATCAAGGATCTTATTAAGAAAATCCATAAGACTCCCCGGTCCGCTCGGACCGCCGAGGGGATTTATGAGAGAAATGGATTCTCCGCCGACGCCAGTACTCGGACCTGAACCCGGGCCGGGTTGGACTACGCCGTCGCCGCCCGTTCCGGGGCTGGGCTGCACAGACGGCGTTTGATTACTCACTGGAATACAGTAATAGGTAGCCATATAACTACGCTGATTCATCACACAGGGATGTCCGCATTGGTTAGCGCAGGAAATTTCATCGAGGTAATTCGTAGCGTTTGCGGCTTCTGTCGGTATGCACATCGGTATACTGGGAAGAGAATCGCCGGCAGTTGGAGATGATGCGACGCAAGTTTGATTAGTCGGACAACCGTTACTACCGCCCGCCCACGACCATGTTAGCCCAATGGGGCCTGCTGTCGAACATAATTTCTGATCAATGATCGTATATGAGAAAGAGGAAGTTTGTGTGGCTTCGGCCGAAGACGCAAAAAGACATGCGGTAAAGATAAGAGTGGCGATCAAGAAAAAGCGAGTGTTCATTGTTGTAGCGCGGCCGTGAGCGACTGTTCGGCAGAAGCAAGAGCCGCATCGATAGTCAGACGTCCGGTAATCACGCCGTTAATCATATCCGAGAAGATTTGATCTGTAGCGGCGGCTGATGGGGATAACCAGCCGCTCGCATACAGCCCTTCTCGATAAGCGACCGTCGCGACCGGATCAGCCGGAGCCGTCTGAAGCGCGGAGAGTTCCGCCGGAGCGAGGCCGGTATAACCCGAGATCACCATCTGCTCGGTGACCGAGGAACGTTTGGAAAGACCGGAGAGGAGAGAGGCGATCTGATAAGCGCCGGATAGGTTGGAAGCGCCGCGCGGGATCATGAAAGCGTACATAAGCCCATAGACGCTTCTAACCGATGCCGTGGCCGGCTGTGGAACGTCGCTGACCGCGAAGTCAAGATTCGGATTCGCGGCGCGCAGATACTGCGTGCGCGATGCATATCCAAGATAGAGCGCAAGATCTCCCGCTAGGAACATCTGCTCTGAATTCGAGAGGGACGAGTTCCAGGTGTACGAGACTTTCGAAGGATCGGCGAATTGGGTATAGAAGCCGATCACCGCGCCGCCGGAAGGCGCGCCGCTACTAGCGTTTGTGCCGAGATTGCCAGTGATGAGTCCCATCGGTGAGACGGAAGAGAGCGGTATGCCCGTCTGCAGGAAGAGCGTGGAGAGGATGCCGCGCGCATTTTGAACGTTCGAGTAGGCGCCGAGCGCTATGAGTCCGCGCGTGATTTGACGCGTCGGCGTGAGGATCGCGACCGAGGGCACGAGTCCGATCATCGCCTCCCAGGTCGCGGGTGGGCGGGCGATGCCGTCTGAAGAGAGGATGGTGCGGTTCGAGAAAAGAACCAGCGGATCAATAAGAAACGGTATGCCGTAATAGCCGGTTCCGTCTGGTACGGCAAAGATGCTCATCCCGCCGGCAAACGAGTTTTGATATGTGCTCGCTGAAAGACTCGAGAACGGTATCGGCGTAACGATCTTCGCGATCGACTTCAACTCCTCCTGCGAAGCGAGAATGAGATCGGGTGAGGCGCCGCCCGATGCTATCGCGGTCGCCAGATCATTCGCGAGAGTGTTCGGATCTTTCTCGGCATAGACGACGTCTTTCAGATCGGTGTCCGTCTGCGAGAGTGCCTGCAAGGCGCTTTGCATCCCCGCTTTCGGCAATGTCCCCCAAATGAGCACGTGGCCGGCGGCGTTTTTACTCCCGCCGCCTTTATAGGTGGCGAAGAGGAAAAGGCCGATGACCGCCGCCATGCCGAACACGCCCATCAGAATGCCCTTGAAGAGAGAAATTTTCATGAAGCAGTGAAGATGATGCCGTAGTGGTGAGGTCCGGCGCGAAATGATTTCACCTTATGGAACCCCCCGGTAATAAAGAGGTCCTCGGCATCGTGTTCGGTAACGACGGCGTCGCGGGCAGGACCCATGCCGCCATAACTACCCGCCCAGTCAACAACGAGCAGTTTCCCGCCAAATTTCAACACGCGTCGTATCTCAGCGACGAGCGCCTCTCGCTTTCCGACTTGGAAGAGAGCGTTCGCAAGAATCACTGCGTCAAGCGAGGTATCGGGCAGATGGGATCCGCCTAATTTCTCGATATCGCCCCAGATCGCCTCAATAATCGGCCGATGATGCGCGTGCGCGTTCAGCTTAAGATGCTTCAATACCTCTTCTTGGACATCTACGGCATACACTTTTCCATTCTGTCCGACGATCGCCGCGGCGGCGCGCGCGTAGTGGCCCGAGCCGGCGCCGAAATCGCCGACCTTCATTCCCTCCCGTAAGCCAAGATGCAATACGTTCTCCCGCGGAACGCTAAACGTAGCGGTCATATCCCTAAGATACCATGCCCTGATCGCAGTGGCTCAAGCAATGCACACGATCCGTCCGGATCGTGTTGATTACAAGGCGACCATCGAGGCAATCGAGTCGCCCTCGCGCATCTTCATGATGCGCACGCCCTGGGTCGCGCGGCCGAGCGATGGAATTTCAGCGACCGAGGTGCGGATCACCTGCCCTTTCTTGGAAACGACCACCAGTTCCTCGTCTTCGGTATTTCCGGAAATGATCTTCGCGCCAATGATCGCGCCGGTCTTGCCGGTAACCTCCGCCGTCTTAATACCCGACCCGCCGCGCCCCTGCACCTTGTATTCGCTTATGTTCGTGCGCTTGCCGTATCCCTTACTCATGATCACGAGGAGCGAAGCTTCCTTCGCGTGAGCGGGAATGACTTCCGCGGATACGACGGCGTCGCCTTTTTTAACATTCATGCCGCGAACCCCGCCGGCGGTTCGCCCCATCTCGCGCACGTCCTCCACGTCAAAACGAATCGACTGTCCTTTCGCGGTTACGACCGAAACCGTGTCCGCATTGCCGGCAAGGTGTGCGGAAACGAGCGTATCGCCTTTCTTCAAATTGATCGCGATGATGCCTGAACGCCGAACGTCGGCGAAGCTCTTCGCCGCGACGCGCTTCACAACCCCCTCGTGAGTTACAAAAATGATCGCGGAAGCTTCGAGCGCCGCGCCCTTTGGCACCGCGAGCACGCTCGTTACCGACTCCTCGCCCGCGAGCGGCAGGAAGTTCATAATGCTCTTCCCTTTTGTGGCGCGGCGGCCTTCGGGGATCTCGTACATCTTGATCTGGTACGCCTTGCCGAAATTCGTGAAGAACAGGAGATCGTCATGCGCGCTCGTTACCAAAAAGTGCGTGACGATGTCTTCTTCCTTCGTCGCGATGTCGACCACGCCGACTCCGCCCCGCTTCTGGCGGCGATACTCGGCCGGATTGGTGCGCTTTACATAACCGCCCTCCGTGAGAACCAGCATCGACTCTTCGTCCGGCACCAGATCTTCAACGGAAATGTTTTGCACGCCGCCTTTCACGATGCGCGTGCGGCGATCGTCGCCGTACTTCTCCGCGAGCTCAAGCAACTCAGCCTTGACTACGGCAAGAATCTTTTTTGGCGATGAAAGAATATCTTTGAGCCTCTTGATGAGCGCCTGCACCTCGGAGAGCTCGTCTTCAAGCTTCTTACGCTCGAGACCCGCGAGCTTGGAGAGGCGCATCTCGAGAATCGCCGCCGCCTGAAGCTCAGAGAAGCCGAATTTTTTCTGGAGCGCGAGCGATGCAGAGGGGACGTCAGCGGATTTCTTAATGATCGCGATGACTTCATCAATATGATCAAGTGCTTTGCAAAGACCGAAGAGGATATGTTCGCGCGCTTCCGCTTGGCGCAGATCAAACTCCGTACGGCGCCGCACCACTTCTTCGCGATGACCGACGAAGTGTCCCAACATCCCGGAAAGCGAGAGCATCTCGGGCACGCCGTCGACTAAGGCGAGCATATTGTAGTGGAAGGTGCTCTCGAGCTCGGTGTGTTTGTAGAGCGCATTCAACACCGCTTGCGGGTGGGCGGTGCCCTTCAACTCGACCACGATGCGAATATCGGTCGTCGACTCGTCGCGCAGATCGCGGATGCCTTCAAGCTTCTTCTCCTGCACCAGCTCGGCGATCCTCGCGATAAGCTCGCTCTTGTTCACGCGATACGGGATCGAGGTGATCACGATCTTGGTGTCTTTCTTCCCGTCATCAACAATCTCAGCCTCGCCGCGCACGACTACGGGTCCTTTACCGGTGCCGTAGGCATGCTTCATGTCCGCGATATTGAACGCGACGCCCCCGAGCGGGAAATCGGGGCCTTTGACGAATTGCAGGAGGTCATCCGTGGTCGCCTCAGGATTTTCAATCAAATGAACCGTAGCGGCGGCGACTTCGCGCAGATTATGCGGGGGGATGTTCGTCGCCATACCGACGGCGATGCCGAGCGTTCCGTTCAAAAGGAGATTCGGAAGCGCCGCCGGCAAAACGTGCGGCTCATCGCGCGTCGCGTCGTAATTCGGCACCCAGGCGACGGTTTCCTTATCGAGATCCGCGAGAAGCGCTTCGGCGACTCTCGAGAGCTTGGCCTCGGTGTAGCGCATCGCGGCCGGAGAGTCGCCGTCGATGCTTCCAAAGTTTCCCTGTCCGAGCACGAGCGGATAGCGGTGCGAGAAGTTCTGCGCCATCTTGGTCATCGAGTCATAGACCGCGATATCGCCGTGCGGGTGATATTTGCCGAGCACGTCGCCCACAACGAGCGCCGATTTGCGGAATTTTGCGCCCGGAAGAAGTCCGAGTTCCTTCATCGCATAGAGAATGCGGCGATGAACCGGCTTCAAGCCGTCGCGAACATCCGGGAGCGCGCGCGCCGTGATGACCGACATCGCGTAGTCGACGTACGACGTGCGCATTTCACTCACGATCGGCTGATCGATAATATTTGCCGCCGCTATCGGCGTATCGCCTTTTTGCTCTTTCGCCGCCATAGTCTACGCCGTACGCCTCGTTTATTTAAAAGGGAATGACCGTTTGTTCGACTTTCTTCTGGCTCGAAACGGACGATCCGGCGTCAATAATCTCAATATGCGGCGCGGTCGTCGTCACCGCGTCTGGTACGGCCGCCGCCGCGCCGGCAAGGAGCGATGAGCCGGCCGCATTCGCGCCGGTTGTTATAACATTCTCCTGTCCGACGCTGTCCGCAAACGAGGAACCGGCAATCGCGAAGCGGTTCGTCGAGATATTTCCGATGAGCCACACGAGCGCAACGAGTATCGTGCCGGCGCCCGCCGCGGTAAATGTAATCCGCTTCCGGATATGATGCGGTTTTCCATGAATATGTTCTATGTGATCAAAAATGGTTCTCATACCTTAAGAGGTTATGATTAGTATACTCCCATCGCGCCCGATGAGATCCTTTTTTTTCAAAGTGAGCTTATCGGCCTTTTCGCTTCCGTTGCCGGCTTCTTTGAGAAAGGCTTCGAGCGCCTTAGGCTCGCCCATTCCGCTCCAATGCATCGGGACGATGATCTTCGGCTCCAAGGAGACTGCAAGCTCATGCGCCTCGGCCGACGAGAGCACGCCGTCAGCGCCGATCGGCACGAAGAGCACGTCAATCTCATCGATGCTTTCGCGCGCCTCGTTTGAAAGCTCCTCATCGGCGAGCGCGCCAAGATGAACCAGCGTCATATCTTCAAGCTCGACCGAATACACCGTGTTGACGGCGCTCTCCTCGCCCTTCGCGAGGCCGTATTTGCTCCGCGACAAAAATCCCTGGATCACCACGCCCGCACGCTCGTACTCGCCCGGGCCGGTAATCGAAAACGGCGTCTTATCGCCGTAGGTGACTTCGTCGACGCCGTTCATGTCAGGATGATTGCGCGAAACAAGCGCAATGTCGGCGCCGAAGCGCACGGGAGGCAAGGCGCCGCCCTTGGCGATAGGGTCGAAAACGAGCGTAAGGTCACCCAAGGTCACCTTGAAACACTGTCCACCGTGGTGGGTAATCACCATAAAGTAATTCTATTTTAGCACGAAATACCCGATTTCGGAAGCGTCTCGGCGAACTTTCATTTTTCGCGCGCCTATGCTATCGTGATCCCGTTGGGTGCGAGAGAAGCAAGAAAATGGCCGTAGTGCGAGGCTAACCCTGGCTGCCGAAAGGAGCTAGTACCTCGCGCGAAAATCTCCACCGCTATAAATAAATTATGTCTGAAGAAGCGTCCGCGAAGACGGAAGTGAAGAAAGTGATCACGATCGAGCTTAGCGCCGATCATCCGATGGCAGGTTTTATCGACTCGATCCCGACGCCGCCGTCACTTGGCGATCTCGTGGAGGGTACGATTATCGCGATCAACCGCGGCCGGGTGTACGTTGACCTGCCGCCCTTTGGCACCGGGCTTATCTACGGCCGCGAGTATCTGAACGCCGCCGACGTACTCCGCAAGGCGAATCCGGGCGACACGATCAGCGCCAAGGTAGTCGATCCCGCCGGCCGCGAAGGCTATATCGAACTCTCGCTGAAGGAGGCGCGCCAGGCCGCGATCTGGGGCGAAGCTGAGACTGCCATTATCAACGAAACGCCGTACTCGCTCGTCGTCGAGGAGGCCAACAAGGGCGGCCTTATCCTCACCTGGCAGGGCATTCAGGGCTTCCTTCCCGCCTCGCAGCTCTCCAAGGAGCACTATCCGCGGGTGCCCGAGGGCGATAAGGAAAAGATTCTCGGCGAACTCATGCAACTCATCGGCAAACCGCTCTCGGTGCGCATCATCACGGCCGACGCGAAGGAGGGAAAGCTTATCTTCTCGGAGCGCACCGGCAATGAGGCCGAGGAGAAAGCGTCTCTCATCGACAAATATCAGATCGGCGATTCAGCCGAGGGAGAGGTGACAGGCATCGTCGACTTCGGCGTATTCGTGAAGCTGGAGCCCGGCCTCGAGGGCTTGGTGCACATCAGCGAGCTCGATTGGGGCCTCGTCGAAGACCCGCACGCGCTCTTCGCCGTGGGCGACAAGGTGCGCGTCAAAGTAATAGAGATCAAGGACGGCAAGATTTCCCTGTCGATAAAAGCGTTGAAGGAGAATCCGTGGCGTACGGCCACCGAGCGCTACGCGCGAGGAATGGAAGTGCCGGGCGTCATCATCAAATACAACAAGCACGGCGCCCTGGCCTCGATCGAAGAGGGCGTCGCTGGACTGGTGCACGTGAGCGAGTTCGAATCGCCGGCCGCGCTTCGCGAGACGCTCGAGCTCGGGAAGACCTACCCCTTTACCATCTCGCTCTTCGAGCCGAAGGAACAGCGCATGACGCTCATCTTTTCAGGCAATAAAAAGAAGAAATAGAGTGCGCTAGCGGGTGTTCGTATTCGCAAACTGGGACGCGGCGTCGATTCCCTTGCGTGTAAAAAGATCAATCGTCTCGACGACCTTCTTCAGCGTTTTCTTCATCACGGCTTCCTCGGCCGGCTTCCATCTTCCGATTACCATCTTGATGACTTTTTCCTCGCCCCGCACTTTCTTCGCCTGATTCTTCTTTCCTGCCGCGCTGATGCCGATGCGAATGCGCGCGAATTCCTTCGACTTCACCGCGCGCATGACGCTCTCGACGCCCTTGTGTCCGCCGCTTCCCCGCCCCATCACGAGTTTAATCGTACCTAAGGGAAGATCGAGATCATCGTGAATCACGAGGAGATTTCTAGCGGCTTTCGGCGTCTTAATGAACGCCGCGACCGCCTTCCCGGACAAATTCATCATCGTCTCGGGCAAGACGAGCGTCATCTTCTCTCCTGCCAGCTCGCCCTTACTCACCAGTGCCTTCGCGAGCTTGTTCAGGGTGAATTCTTTGCCCTCTATGTTCTTTGCAAGAAGCTCGACCGCGCTTCGACCCGCATTGTGGCGCGTCTTTTCATACTCCTTGCCAGGATTTCCGAGTCCCACGATGACGAGTGCCATGCGCGCATACTAGCACAATGCATAAAAAACTTGCGCGCAGAAACCACTCGCGTACAATACTCGCATGTCTGACACTGGAAAGGGTCTGCTGAAGGATCTTTTCACGCTCGCCTTTCTCATCATCATCGTTGTCATTCCCATCCGGATATTCGTCATCTCTCCATTCGTTGTCGACGGAAAATCGATGTACCCCACGTTTGATAACCTCGACTATCTCATCGTCGACGAGCTCGTCTACGACTTCTCCGCTCCCGCGCGCGGCGACGTCATCGTTTTCCGTTATCCGAATAATCCTTCGATTTTTTATATCAAACGCATTATCGGCCTCCCCGGCGAAACCGTCTCCATCGACCACGGCAACATTACGATCACGACCGTTGCAGGCATCAAACAGACCCTGAACGAGCCGTATATATTGAATGAAGACGTAACCTACACGAAGAAGATAACTCTCGATCCGAACGAATACTTCGTCATGGGCGACAATCGGCCGAACAGCTCCGATAGCCGCTACTGGGGCCCTCTGCCGAGCAAGGATATCATCGGCCGCGTTGATCTCCGACTGCTTCCGCTCTCTGCGAGCGGTTTCTTCCCGGGCGCGGCCCGCTACGCCCCCGCCGCGAGCACCACTCTCGCCACGCCATGATGCGCGACGTGATTCCGGCAGAAGAACTGCTCTCTAAAGCGAACGCCGTCGGGCAATACTACGGCTTTACGCCGCTCAGCTCGCTCGCGGTCCGAAAACGCGGCGTGATGAAGAAAAGCGCCGGGTATCCGGAATCGCTCGCGCCGCTCACGCTCGATCCCGTCGCCGATATCGTCGCGGCCTTTCTCAAACAATTCCAGAACATCGAGTCGATGCCCTCTCCGCGCCAGCCGCTCTTCGTCTCGCATACCAATCTCACGCCCGGCCGGCCGGCCCCGAGAAAAGCGATCATTCAATTTCACGCTCTCGGAAGCGACCGCGCGCTCGGCGAAGTTATTATTATCCGCGCGCTTATCGCGCTTGCCCGCGATCTCTTCCACGAGGAACCGACGGTTCGGATCAATTCGATGGGAGACAAAGAAACGCGCGCCCGGTATGCGCGCGAACTCGCCAACTACTTTAAAAAGCGATCGGTCTCGCTCTCCGAAGAGTGCGCCGCCTGCGCAAAGCGCGACACGTTCGAGGCCGCTGATCTCCTTATCAAACAGGAATGCGCCGACGACCTTCCCGCTCCGACCGAACACCTCTCTGACGCGAGCCGCAAGCGCTTCGAGGACCTGCTCGAATATCTTGAAATGACCGAGACGCCGTACGAGCTCGCGCGCGGCCTCATCAGCCGCGGCCCGCTCTGGAGCGACACCTGTTTCGAACTGCTGGTCGGCGATCGCCGGCTCGCCTGGGGATCGCGCTACAACGACTTCGCGCGCCACTTCTTTCCGGGCGCGAATCTGAGCGCGAGCGGCGCTGTTTTCCAGATCCCGAGTTCGGGTGCGATTATGAAAAAAGCGGCGGCGCCGCGCCTTCGCTTTTCTTTCGTTCATATCGGCGACGAGGCGAAGCGGCTTTCAATCAAGCTCGCCGAAGATTTCCGCAAATCAAAGGTCGCGCTCGCGCAGGATATCGGCGTCGAATCTTTGACCGAACAGCTCCATCTCGCCGAGCGGCGCGATAGTCCGTACCTTCTCATCATGGGTCGAAAAGAAGCGCTCGAGGGTTCCGCGATCCTGCGCAATCGCGTAACGCAGGAAGAGACGATCCTCCCCATTAACGGCCTCATCGACCGCTTGAAGGCCGTCGCCTAGAGTAGAGGCGGTTCTTGAAGCGTTTTTATAGACAATACCTATGCCTGTATGGTAGAATCTCCCATCATGACTGCAGAAACCAGAGTTGAGGTGCGCCGAGGGAAGAACGAGAGTTCAACCGCGCTTATTCGCCGTTTTACCCGGCGCGCGCAGGGGCTTGGACTCGTCCGCGAGATGCGCGACCGCCGGTATTACAAGCGCACGAAATCGAAGAACGTTGATCATAAGCGCGCTATGGTCGCGAAGACCCGCCGCGAAACCTACAACGAGCTCGTAAAGCTCGGCAAGATCGATCCAAGCGCCAGAAAGGTTCGCGGCAAGCGGTAACCGGATGAAGAGCGTCTTGATTAAAAACGCGGCGCGGTCTGCTCTTGGCAGACCGCGCCGCGTGTATTCGATAATCGCTGAAAAACAGCTTCCGGGATGGGAACTTTCGCTGGCATTCGTGGGACCCGCAAAGGCCAGAAAGCTAAATGAGTCATTGCGGCAGAAAACGTACGTGCCGAATGTCCTCTCCTATGCCGTCGGCAAGAAAAGTGCCGAGATTATCATCTGCCCGAGCATAGCCAAGACGGAGGCGCCGGCGCACGCGCTCAGTGAAAAAGATTTCATACTCTATCTCTTTATCCACGGTGTACTGCATATCAAAGGATGGGCGCATGGTGATAGGATGGAATCATGCGAACGAACGCTGATGGCGCAATATGCCAGCGGCGCTGCGCGTGCCGTTTCTCATGGCGCGACGCATAGCCACCGGCATCGATATCGGGACGTACCAGGTAAAGATGGTCGTCGTCGAGGAACTCTCCGATAAGCACGGAGGGAGAAAGCTGCGCCGCATTATCGGCACCGGCCTCGCGGAGTCCAGAGGGCTCCGCCATGGCTATATCGTCAATAAAGAAGAAGTGACCGCGAGTATCCAAGAGGCCAAGCGGCAAGCGGAGGCGACCGCGCGCGTACCGATCAAGACCGGCTTTCTGGCGATCGGCGGCATCTCGCTTGACGAAGCTCGAGCTACGGGATTTTCGATCATCTCGCGCGCTGATCAAGAAATCACCGCGCTCGATCTCGAGAAGGCCGGAAAAGCCGCGCGCGAGGCGGCCGCGCCCGGTTTTCTCAATCGCCGCGTCCTCCACAGCATTCCTGTCGAATATCGCATTGACGGGAATAAGGTGCTGGGCGACCCGCTCGGAATGAAGGGCGTTCGCCTCGAGGTTGATTATCTTTTCGTAACTTGCCTCGCCCAGCATGAAGAGGCGCTCGTTCAAGCGGTGGAAGAAGCGCAGATCGACATCATCGAGCAGATGGCCTCTCCGCTCGCGGGCTCCAACGTACTCCTTGAAAGAGACCAGATGATGAAGGGCTGTCTCCTCGCGAACATCGGCGCCGAAACCGTCTCGATCGTCGTCTATGACGAGGGCATTCCTATCTCCGTCAAGGTATTCCCGATGGGCTCAAGCCACATCACCGACGATATCGCGCTCGGCTTGCGCATTTCGCTCGAGGAAGCCGAGCGCGTGAAGCTTGGGCGGCTCACCGGACAAATGTACCCGAGAAAAAAAGTGGACGACTTTATCGGTAGCCGCCTGAGCGCCATCTTCGCGCTCATTGAAAAACATTTGAAGTCGCTTAATCGGCGCGGCCCGTTGCCCGCCGGCATCATTATTTCCGGCGGCGGCGCGGGCGTGGGGTCGATTAGCGACATCGCGCGCGGCGCCTTAAAGCTTCCCGCGCGCCTCGCCGAGGTGCGCATTTCTCCCGACACCAAGATCCGCGACGCAACATGGGCCGTCGCCTACGGTCTCGCGCTCTGGGGAATCGCCGGAGATACCGACGCTCCGAAGAAACGCATCGGTTCCTCCGTCAAAAAATTCTTCCAGCAATTTTTGCCGTAAACGGCGAGTTTTATTCACTTTTTTGTCAATATTTGCATTTGGTTGCCGTCTGGTATGATGGCGGCACTACTCTATGTCGAAGCGCGTTGAACCAGAGGTCGAGACATTTGCGCGAATTCGTGTCGTTGGCGTGGGCGGATCGGGTAAGAACGCGATCAACCATATGATCACCTCCAAGGTGCACGGCGTCGAATTCATCGCCGTGAACTCGGACGCGCAGGATCTCCATCGCAGTCTCGCGAAGAGAAAGATTCATATCGGGAAAAACCTGACGCGAGGACTCGGTACGGGAATGAATCCGGAGCTTGGCCGCCGCGCGGCCGAAGAGACGCGCCAAGAGATCCAAGAGGCGCTCTCGGGGAGCGATATGGTCTTCATCACCTGCGGGATGGGCGGCGGTACGGGCACCGGTGCGTCCGCCATCGTCGCGAAGATCGCGAAGGAAGTCGGCGCGCTCGTGATCGCGGTCGTCACCAAGCCGTTCTCCTTTGAAGGCGCCCATCGCAAGGAGATCGCCGAACGCGGCCTCGCCGAGCTTAAGAAAGAAGTGGACGCCTACATCGTGATCCCGAACGACAAGCTTCTCTCCATCGTCGACAAAAATACGTCGGCCAAGAGCGCCTTCGCCTTCTGCGATGAGATCTTGCGCCAGGCGGTTGAGGGAGTCTCGGACATCATCACGACTCCGGGCGAGATCAATACCGATTTCAACGATATCAAAGCGATTATGGAAGGAGCCGGTCCGGCGCTTATGGGTATCGGCATCGCCGAGGGCGACGATCGCGCGCGCGAGGCGGCGCATCAAGCGGTCAATTCCCCTCTTCTCGACGTCTCGATTACGGGCGCCAAAGGCATTCTCTTTGTCGTCGCGGGCAATGAAGATCTCGGCATTATAGAGGTTCAAGAGGCCGCGAAGGTCATCAATGAATCCGTGGATAAGAACGCCAAGGTTATTTTCGGCATTATGCGCGACGAGAAGCTGAAAAAAGGACAGATCCGTATCATCGTTATCGCGACCGGCTTCCCCGAGAGCGCGACCGCGCAGAACGCATCCGGCGGCTTCGAGCGATCTCTCTTCATGGCTCCTCCCGAGAAGCGCGAGGAGGAGCGGAATCGCATCTATCATGAGGTTCTGAAGCGCGACGATAAGCTCGCTGACGATAAAGCGCACCCGAAACCGGAAGCGAAGAAGGACGAACTCCCGACGGTAATTGAAAAAGAAGAACCGATCGTAACGGCGCTTCCCCACAAACGCGACGAACTTCCGGTCGTCCCCGAAGACGACGAATCGTGGGGAGCTATTCCCACCTTTCTTCGCCGCCACAAGAAATAATAAGGAAAAAGAAAAGCCTCCGAAGAGACTTCTCTTCGAGGCTTAGAGACGTTGGCGTATGCACATGAACGCCAGCGCCAGTAATCCGAGGGGGTTGCTCAAATAGAACGCTCCCCGCCCTACTCCTTCGAGATATCGAAGCCGACGCAGTAGCGACGTTCCACTGAATCTTTTCCGACACTCGACGACGACGACGCTCGCCGTCATAACAGCGATGAAAGCCAGCATAGCTATCATCATAGGAAAGAAATCAATAAATCGATCGATGACAATTCCGTCGCCGATCCACCAAACGATCAACCCGAGTCCGGGTAGAACAGTCAGAAACAGGAACCCGCCAAGCGCCGTCAGCCATGCGAAGAAGACCCTCGCCGTCAGCGACGAAACCTCAAACGTACCCATGCTATTTCCTTTCAGGTTGTGCTCTTCATTGAAAGAGCTGTTTGGGAGATCCTGCCTTAAACCATACCATATATTCTGATGATTTACAATCTCGTTCTCCCACACTCGACTGCGTATGTGCCATACCCGCTCATATTAGCGGAGTGGTGCGATTACTTATGGAACTCGCAAGAAAAACAGAGCTTTTGACTCTGCTCATCCCATATGACTCCTAGGGCTGTCGCCCTCTCCTAACGACTCTCGCTTTGTATGAAAAAGCAAAAGGCCCGCACGCGGAACCCTTTGCAGGGTCGTGTGCAGACCTTGTGACGCTTGGAGCCTCCCGGCTAGAACGTCTTGACCCTCGTGATCAACAGTTCCGCCTGGCGGGCGCGGTCGATGATGGCATCGATCGCCTTGGGCGGTCGTTGCAGTCCGCGGAGGTATTCGCGCAGACGTCCTTCGGCCAAGTACCAATGGCGATGCCGGTCGGCCATCATCCACACGTAGATCTCGCCAGCAAGCGCGAGGATCTTTGCCGAGGCGTAGGCGATGAGGACGGGTGCCCCAAGGCTCACGAGGCCTTCCTTCTCGAAGAGAAGGAAGTAACCCATGACTGCCATGATCGCCGTGTTGGCCATGAACGAGAACGTCCACGACCGCACGAGCGGCTTCACAGCATACCCGCGCCACGTAAGCCCGAAGTCTGGGATCACGGGGGCTCGCGCCATCTGGTTGACGCGCTCGCGCACGCCATAGCCGTTGAACCTCAAGTTCGTGAGGATCCCCAGGTAGAAACTCACCTGAGTAACCAGGAAAAAAATGATCACGGTACTCTCGCTCCAGCCGTGTGGCGGGTAGTTCTGCACTACCAAGCCAATGGCGATGAGTACGATAAATGCGATGTTTTTGTGGATCAAGAACAGCGTCGTGGCCTTGCTTTGGTCCATGTTTTGCTCCAAGAGTTGAGAAAGGATCCGACCGACGAATTCGGTCTATTCTTATTATAGCATATCTATAATCTATTTGTCAACCCCTCCGTTTCTCTTTCGAGGGCGCGGATATTCCTCTTTTTCGTAGTCTGCTATACTGCAACGCATGAATGACCTCATTATTATCGGCGGCGGACCCGCTGGAGTCGCCGCCGGCGTCTACGCCGCGCGCAAGCACTTGAAAACAGCGCTCATTACCGGGGAGATCGGCGGACAATCGGTCGTGTCCGAAGGCATTGAGAATTGGATCGGCTCGTCGAAGATCAGCGGCGCCGATCTCGCGAAATCGTTTATCGCGCATCTCGACGCGGTCAAAAACGATCACGTAAGCGTCCACGCGGGAGAACGTATTCAAACGCTCCAGAAAAACGCGGACGGATCGTTCACCGCGGCCGGCATGAATAACCACTACTCCGCGCGTTCGATACTCGTCGCCTCGGGCGCCGGCCGCCGCAAGCTCGAGGTCCCCGGAGCCGCAGCATTCGAGAACAAAGGGGTTACCTATTGCGCCTCCTGCGACGGTCCCCTCTTTAGCGGAATGGATGTCGCCGTGATCGGCGGCGGAAACGCCGGCTTCGAGACGGCGCTTCAGCTTCTCGCCTACTGCAAATCAGTCACGCTCCTGCATCGCCATAAAGAATTCAAGGCCGATCCGATCACTGTCGAGAAAGCGCGCGCGCATCCCGCGATGCGCATCATCGCGAACGCCGAACCGGTCGAGGTGACGGGCGATGTCTTCGTTACCGGCATGAAATATCGGGACCGAAGCACCGGTGAGATCCATGAACTGAAGGTGGCCGGCATTTTCGTTGAGGCGGGCGTACTCCCCAATACGAGTTTCGTCCAAGAAATGCTCGAACTCGATGACGTGAAGCGGATCAAGGTCGACCCGCGCACCCAGCGCGCGAGCGTCGAAGGAATCTGGGCCGCGGGCGACTGCACCGACGAGCTCTACCATCAAAACAATATCGCGGCCGGCGACGGCGTAAGGGCGATCGAGGATATCTACCTTTGGATCAAGAAACGATAGCATGACGCACTCGCCGCGCATCTCGATCATTATTCCAACGCTCCGGGAGGCGCCGTTTATCGGCCGGACGCTTGAGATATTGCGGCAGATCGAGATGCCGCACCAGATCATCGTGAGCGACGGCGGGAGCACCGACGGGACGCTCGATATCGCGGCGAAGTACACCGAAAATATCGTCGTCTGGACGCACCCCCAACGGCAGACCTTCGGCCAGGCTAAGAATGCGGGAGCCGCGCTTGCGACCGGAGAATTTCTTGTCTTCATTGACGCGGACGTGCACATTCCCTCTCCGCAATCGTTTTTTGAAACGATGCTTTCCGTCTTTGACGCCGACCCGAAGCTTCTCGCGATGACCGTTCCTTTGAAACCGTGGGAGGATAATCGTTCGTGGGTCGACGCGCTCTTCTGCACCCCGTTGAACGCGTATTACATCATCGCCAACAATGTATTCCATTCGGGCAATGCTTCCGGAGAATTCCAAATGATCCGCCGCGAGCCGTTCCGCCGCATCGGCGGCTACCACGAGAAGCTTGCCGCCGGCGAGGATAACGAAATCTTCCGGCAACTCGCGATCCACGGCCGGACGCTCTCGTACTCACGCCTGTGTGTGCGGCACTCGCTCCGCCGGCCGCACAAGCTCGGCTGGCTTCGAACCTACGGCATTTGGCTTAAAAACGGCTTCTCGATCGCGCTCCGAGGCCGCTCCGCCTACAAAGAGTGGTCTGTCGTACGCTAAGACAGACGGACGATTAGCGCTCCGCGGCTTGATGGGCGCGGATAGGCGCGAGATTTTTTATAAACGCCTCGATCGAGTGATTCCATGAATAGTGGAGCGCTTTCGTGCGGCAGGCGTCGCGAGAGAGCGAGAGGCACTTGATCGCCGCGTCGGCGAGATCGTCGCCGAGATAGCCGTCAACGCCGTCGGTAATGATATCCTTCGGACCCATCACGTTATACGCCGCGACGGGTATTCCGCAGGAGAGCGCCTCGAGAACCACGAGACCAAAGGTCTCGGTCTTCGACGGAAAGACGAACACGTCGCAGGCCGAGAGCTGGTCGATAAACTTCTGCAGATCGGCATTGACGTCGTACTTCCCCAAGAAATGGACGTCGGGGTATTTTTCCTTCAGCGTTTTAAATACGGCATGCGGCTCCGCGCCTATCACCACCTTAGTGCCAGGGAGATCGAGTCGCAAGAAGTCCTCCGGACTCTTCTCGATCGCCAGCCGGCCGTAGTAGACGAATACCGGCTTCGTAAATGGGGTGGCGGGCGGCGAAGGATTGCGCACGAATCGCTCCGTATCGACGCCAAGCGGCACGATAACGACATTCTGATAACCCTGCGACTCGAGTTGTCGCTTGAGCGTCTCGGTCGTAACAAGCGTGCGCTCGCCGAGCGAATGGAAGCGGCGCAGGAGCGCGTTCGCCAAACCCAAAAACGCATGCAGCCGGACGTCCGTATAGAGCTGCAGATTGGTGTGATACCACGAGGTAAACGGGATCTTCTTCTCTTTACAGACCGAGCGCGCCGCCCAGCCCAAAGGCCCCTCGGTCATCAGGTGGATCGCATCCGGATCGAACTCGCGTATGAGCGACGCCACGCGGCGGCGCGCGAAGATCGCGAGATGGATCTCGGGATAGGTCGGGAGCGCGACGGTGCGAAAGAGCTCAGGATGGATCACTTTGACCTCATAGCCGCGCTCCGAGAGAAAGGCGATAAATCGGTTGAGTACCACCGTTACGCCGTTTTTTTGCGGAGCCCACGCGTCGGTTACGAGCAGGATTTTCTTCATACGGTCGTCGTGTCGCGGAGTGATCGATCTTCGATCTGTTTATCCCGGCTCAAGAGCTTCGCGCGGATCCTCCATACTGCGATATAGTAGACCGTGATGAGCAACGCCATCGCTCCCGCGACGTAGCCGACATTACGCACAATAAGCCCCGCCTGCCCTCCAAAGCTCGCACCGAGGAAATATCCGGCAAAAAGGAGCGTGCCATACTGCAATATCGCCACGATAAATCCGTAACCGAAGAATAAGCGGAGCGGCATCCCGATCATGCCGGCGACCACGATAAACGCCGTCGCGATTCCGTAAGAGAGCTTGCCGATAAACATCGTGATCCACGGCCGCCTATCCCAGATCGTCCGCACATCGTCGAGGTGATCATCGGTGATACCGATCCGCGCGAGCATCCGCTCGGCAAACGGCGTGCGGCCGCCGAAATAACCGATGGCGTAGTACACCGCATCGAGCCCCATGTCGCGGACGAAAAAGAGGACGGCGAGCGCGTAGATATTAAAAAAGCCGACCGCCGCGAGTGTTCCCGCGACGAACGCCACGATCGGCCCCTCGATAAGCGAGAGCGGAATTAAAATCCAGTACTTATATTGGAGGATGAGGCTCGTGATGAAATCCGCCGACATACTATCCCACAAGTATACTACGGAGACAAAAAGGATGAGCGGGCCGCTCGGATAAGAAAAAGCCGATCATCGGCCTGTACCGTGATGGTGACCCTACGGGGAATCGAACCCCGATTTACGCCGTGAAAGGGCGCTGTCCTAACCGTTAGACGATAGGGCCGCAGACATTCAAATCCTAGCATTTTCGGGCTCAAATGCTAGAATCGCTGAATACGGAGAGGTGGCTGAGTGGTCGAAAGCGCTTGACTCGAAATCAAGTGTGCTCGAAAGGGTACCGTGGGTTCGAATCCCACCCTCTCCGCAGAAAGAAACTTCTGAATCCGAAAGGTGGGAAGAAGCCCGCGCCGAAGGCGCGGGTGTGAGCAAAAGAGCCCGTCGCTCCGCGACGAATTGGGACGGAATGGGCAGGGCGAACTGGGCGGATTTGTCACGAACCAAGGGGTTCGTTCCGATTTTTTGGACGAAGGAGGCAATTTCTCTGAAATTGTCGGATGAGGACAAAAAATCGGCTTGTTTCATATCTAAAATCCATTCCCGTAAGGGTTCGACCCAATTTTTTCTTCCGCGTTCAAAATCTTTCATTTTCTCTTTCAAAGCGGCGAGAGAGCGCATGAGAGTATCTTTTCGTTTGAGATACATTTCCTTTGGCACATCGCCATCGAGATAAGTAGAAACCAATTTTTCCATGCGCTCCTCGTTTACTTTGATACCATCGGAAAGATTTTGAACCTCGCTTTGCGACGCAGAAGTTTCCTCGCGCTCCCACATTTTCACCTTGTCCAACATCCAACTTGTATAGCGATCGCAAAGCGAGATTGTTTGAAGCCGTGCACAGATTTGTCGAGAAAGTTCACTTTCCTGCACATACGCTTGCGAACAGTGGCCGCGCTTTTTCGAGCACCGATAATACCGATAGCGACGACCAGATTTTCCTGTTGCCCACTGCGCGGAAATCATACTGCCACATTCGGCGCATCGAAAAAGTCCAGTGAAAGGAAAATCATGCTTGATTTTCCTTTTGCGCGGCCTTTCTTTCGTTTGCAATACTTTCTGCACGGCTTCAAACAATGCGAGAGAAATAATTGGCTCAAAGTTTCCATCAAACCATTCCTGCCCATGCTTCACGAAACCAAGATATGCCCGATGAGTAAGAAGCCGTTTGATGGAAACTTTGGCAAGTGGCGTTTGGTGTTTCGTCACTACGCCCAAGTCCGCCAAAAATTGAGCGAGAGAAATGAAAGTATGCGAACCTTTGGCGTATTCCTCATATGCTAATTTCACCACGCGAGCATTTGTCGGATGAGGCTCAATATTGCGAATACGCGGATTGTTTTGATAGCCAAAGGGAGCTAAATTCAACCACTCGCCTCGTCTCAATTTTTGGCGGACACCTCGCTTGATATTGTCGGATAAATTATCTGAATAATATTTGCTCTGCCCAAACGCCACTTGCAACATAAAGAGCCCTTGCGGGGTCGGTTCAAACCAAAATGTCGGAAAGCGCAAAGACACAACCTTGCGAGTGTCTACGGCGTAAATTACTCGTCCACCGTCAATACTGTTACGCGCGATGCGGTCGGGATGCCACGCCAATATGCCGACACCATCTAATTTTTCAACTTTTGACATCATGTCGCCGAACACCTCGCGCCCCGGTGTCTTTGCGCTTTTCGACTCTTGAAATTCCTCAAGAATTTCAAGATTTTCTTTACGCGCCAATTCTCGCAACTCAAAAAGCTGTGCCTCAATGGACATCACTTGTCGGTCATCATCTTCGGTGCTCTTGCGAGCGTAAAGAAAATATTTTGGTTTGGACATATATTTGCTTTTAGATTGAAACAAGAGACAAATCCGCCCAGTTCGCCCTGCCCATTCCGTCCCAATTCGTCGCGGAGCGACGGGCTCTTTTGCTCACACCCGCGCCTTCGGCGCGGGCTTCTTCCCACCTTTCGGATTCAGAAGTTTCTTTCTGCGGTGATGTATTAGCCTTTGCGCGAACTCACTTTGCACGCGCGGAGCGCGTCGTGGCTTTGAATTGAATCATACGCTCCGATTGCGCCTCGGACACGCTCGCGGACTCGCGTGTGCAAAAACCAAAAAATT
>JAGWVF010000001.1 GCA_018971045.1 Patescibacteria group bacterium
CTGATCTCGCACTGCTCACTGGCGAGGAGATTGCGCGTGCTGAGTATCTGATCAACACCCGGCCACGCAGACGACATGGCGGACTCACTCCTGAGGAGGTATTCTTCAAGGCAACGGGTGTTGCATTATATTCTTGAAACTACAGCCCAATAATTGCTTCCTGCGTCTTTTTTGTGCTATACTCACCGAACTTCCAGTGGCTACCGACCGAATTCGAATCAATAAGGAGATCGGCGCGCAAGAACTGCGCGTCATTTCTGCCGATGGAGAGAATCTCGGCGTTCTCACCCTCGATGCCGCTCTCGCGGCCGCGAAGCAGGCCGGACTTGACCTGATTGAGATCTCGCCCACGGCAGTCCCGCCCATTGCGAAGATCATGGATTATGGTAAATTCGAATACGAGCGAAGCAAGAAGGAGAAGGTCGCCAAAGCCAAAGTCAAGATATCCGAGACCAAAGAGGTCCAGATCAAGGTCGGGACCGGCGATAACGATATGGCGCTGAAGGCCAAAAAAGCAGCCGAATGGCTCGCCGAAGGCCATCGAGTCCGCGCCGAGCTCTTTCTGAAAGGACGCTATAAGGGCATGGAAGAGAAATTCCTCAAGGAACGCCTCGAGCGCTTCCTCCTCCGTATCCCCTACGCGTACAAGGTCGCCGAGCCGATTGCCCGTAGCCCCAAGGGCTTCGCGGGAGTCATCGAACGAGACTTGACGACTCAAGCGAAACGCGAAAAAGAAACGGCCGCGAAACGAGCTTCAACCGCAACACCAACAACATGAAAACCAACAAATCATATTCAAAGAGAATCCGCGTCACCCGTAACGGGAAGCTCGTCGCGCGCGCCAAGGGACAGAATCATTTCAATGCAAAGCAGAGCGGCAACGCGCGCAGCGGCAAGCGCCGTCCGGTTACCCTCGCTCTTTCGGCAAAGGTACGCGCCCGCTTCCTTCCCGGCACCGGAGCAAAGTAATCAGCGATAATTATTTACGTATGACACGAATCAAAGGAGGGGTATTGGCGAACAAGAAGCGTAAGAACGTTCTCGAGCGCGCGAAGGGCTATCGCGGCGTCCGCTCTAAGAAGAAGAATTACGCGCATGAGGCGCTCCAGCGCGCCGGCCGCTACGCCTTTGCCCACCGCCGCGATAAAAAAACCGCTTTCCGCCAGCTCTGGATCGTGCGCCTCAATGCCGCAGTTCGCGACAATGGCCACAAATCGTACAGCACGTTTATCGCGAAATTGAAGAAAAACGGTTTCGAGCTCGACCGCAAGATCCTCGCGACCTTCGCCTCCGAGCATCCAGAAATCTTCGCCCGCATCGCCAAAAAGGTTGCGTAAGCCTCCTTAACGAAAATCGCCCTCTCGGGCGATTTTCGTTTCTGGCTACAGAATAATTTTTATTTCTTTATAAAGCTCGGGAAGTTTTGCCTCGCGCATTCGGAACTTGGTGCCGTGGTTATGGCCGGTACGCGCATCAAAGTCCACATATAAATCACCGGCTTCGATTGCTTTCAACAAGCAACTGATATCAAACCCTTTGAGCATGGTGATCTTTGCATACCTGTATGATTCTCTCCCTTTCTCTTTCTTTACCTCGGCCTGAACGAAGAAACTATTGAGGAGTTTCGAGCCGACCGCGTGCTCGAGATCCTGAAAGCCCCAATACGGCTGGGGATTAAGTTCTCCGAGGCCAATACTCTTCTCCACCTTCTTGAGCCAAGCGGCGTGACGCGGGTCTACTTTTGATGCATCGAATGAGATATAAATCTTCTGTTCTTTCCGATCCACGTTCACCATAAATCCGCGATCGCTTCGCGATGATCCGCTAATCGTCTGACGAAAGCTCTTTTCGGTCTTCGGATACTTCTTTCCGGCTTGCTGGTGTTTCCATCCATACTTGGGGAGTAACACCTGCGGTACGAATCGAATCGCGCGAGGCGAGGGCTCCGAATGGAGAAGGGTGATGAGCGAGGGAGATCCGATACGATGCGTCTTCAGCTCCCATTCGGCGGCATTCGGAATCGGTAAATTGTTTTCTTCAATGCCAAGTAGGTCCTCGAGCGTATTCCCTACCCCGCCATGATTTCCGTGCCGAGCATTTTTAATCCAGCCGCGTTTGGCAATTTCTTTCAGCTTCACGGTGAGACTTGCTTTGGTAAACGTTACGAGTTGGTTCTTTTTCATATAAGTTTTGTCTGTGCCTTAAACTCTGCGATTCTCTGTTCGGCCATTGCACAATATTCAGGTGAAATATCGATACCCACATAGTCTCGACCATGCTTGAGAGCAGAAATGGCTGTCGTTCCCGAGCCCATAAAAGGGTCGAGAACAGTCTTTGCTGTGGTTGATGAGACGATTCGATCGATTAAGTCGATGGGGAAGGCGGCCGGATGGTCGTTATTCATCTCTTGCATAAATTCCCACACATCACCGTGTCCATTCGATTTCGGCGCGAGTCTGAATCCTTTCTTGGCGATCAGATAGATGACTTCATACGTCGGAACGAAATAACCGGGATTAAAGTTGAAGCCTCCCTTTCGGCGCCAAATGATTATTTGACGGACTGGAAATCCGCTCACGATGTCCTGTCGATCTTGAAGAAGTCCGTTTTGTACACGCCATTTATGATTGTAGAAAATGGCACCGTCATCAGAGATGATACGCATAAGCTCAGTGAGACAGTCCCGTTGCCACGCGACGTACTCATCGTGGGGCATATTGTCGTGATGGTGCGAGTAGCCTTTTTGGAGTGCAGCGTTTGCCCATTTCCCGCCACGGCCATCTTTCATCCCGTTGCCGGTCGAATTTTTGAGATTATAGGGCGGCGAGGTAATAACGATGTCAATCGACGCGTCTGGGAGCTTGCGTAATTCTTCTAAAACGTCGCCGCAAATTATGGTGTTCAAAAAAGACTGACTCTTGATTCCCTCGTTTGAACGAGTACTCTTTGCCTGTCGTTTGGTAAGAGTCGCTGTGGCCATACACAAGGAGTATATGCCTATGAATAAATATCTGCTAGTTGGTCCGTTAGTTACTTAAAACGCCATGAGAGCTAGACCACCGTTACGACTCCTGCACATAATACATGCCGTCAGCTGAAAAAACGAGGTGAATGAAAATGCATCCACCGATCACTTTTAGTTTTTTGTGTTTCACCTTACGATGCGGCATTTGACCGGCAGTTCCCGATACGAAATATTCTAAAGTTTCTGCACAGATGTTTTTGAAATCTCCCACGTCTCGCCCTCTTCGGGAACAATGGCGCGGGCGCCGAGGTAGTCGTGGATGCGCTGAGCGAGGAAACGCTCGGTAGAAGGTTCGCCGAGGCCGACGAAGATCGCTTTGGGCCGCTTATCCTTTAAAGCCGCCTCGGCAAATTTAAGAAGCCCGTCGCGATCGGCGTGCGCCGACCAACCCTCAATCTTTTCGATAGTCGCGCGAATTTTAATCTCAGTATCGCCGAGGCGAACCGACTTCGCTCCCTCGACGATACGCCGCCCCGGCGTGCCGGGCGCCTGGTAGCCGACCATAACCAGAGTCGAGGCGCTGTCGGGCAGGTAACGCGCCTCCCAGTGGCCGATACGGCCGCCATGGCTCATCCCCGCGCCCGCGATGATAATCTTCGGGTTCGGTTCGCTCTCGATTCCCACCGAATCTTCGTGGCGGAGCGTCATCTTAAGAAAGGGGAATTGGAAGATGCTCCCCTCCCGCTTCATTTCGTCCTCGGTCTCGGGTTTAAAGTAGGTTGCGCCCCACTTCTCATAGACTTCGGTCACGTGGATTGCGAGCGGAGAATCGAGGAAGACCGGCACTTTCGGGAGCTCGCCCGACGCAAACATATTCGAGAGCTCGTAGAGCATCAGCTGAGTGCGCTCGAGCGAAAACGCAGGAATGAGCACTGCGCCGCCGCGCGCGATCGCCCTCTGAAGCACCTCGCGAAGATGCTCGGTACGTTGTTCGCGTCCCGGGTGAAGCCGGTCGCCATAGACACTTTCCATAAGGAGCGCATCGGCATCGAGAGTCGGTTCCCAATCGGGGAGCAGGGGCGACGGTGAGTTTCCGATATCGCCCGTGAGGGCGAGCGTCGTGCCGTCTTCGTTCGTGAGTCGCACACTTGCTGAACCTAAAATGTGACCAGTGTTACGGAAATAGGCAGAGATACCCGGAGCCACAGTATGCTCGATATGATAGTCGAGCGTCTCGACGAGCGCCATCGCCGCCTCGACGTCGGTATCGAGGTAGAGCGGTTCTCGGCCGAGTTTCTCGGCGTCACCCGCGAGAACCTTCGCGGAGTCGAGGAGGATAAGCGCCGCGAGGTCGCGCGTGGGGGGCGTCATGCAGATCTTTCCTTTGAATCCGTCCTTGACGAGCTTCGGGATCTTACCCACATGATCGAGATGCGCGTGCGTGACGACGAGCGCGTCCATGGATGCGGGATCATAGGGGAACGATCCGTAGATATCCTCGAGGTTAACGTCGTTCCCTTGCTCGATGCCGCAATCGACCAAGACGCGCCCACGCCCATTCGTGACGAAGAAGTTCGATCCGGTCACCTTCCCCGCGCCGCCGTAACACGAAAGTTTAAGAGACATAGCTCTCACTATAACGCCAATCGGCCTGTTTCCGAAGAAACAAGCCGATTGGCGGAGCCATTCCCGACTGCAACTCTCTTTATACTAGGTGGGGTTCCTGCGCGGCGACTCTGGAACAAACGACTGCTTGCTCGCATTGCCGTCGACGACTCCGGATCCCCGAGTTGTAGTCAAGTTGCGTTTTTAAGAATAGCTCCCGATTCCCAGTATACACCCCGCCCTCCTTCGCTCTGCCGACGTGTGAATAGCGGTTAATCAAGAATTCCGTCAAGATTGACGTCGTAAAGAATCGCTTCGTTAATAAGCCGGTAGTCGATCATCTCGTGCTCATGAAACCACACCCTGATTTCTTTCTCGGCATCGGCGGCGCTTCCCGACGCGTGGATGAGATTGCGGATCGAGCGGTTGTCGGTGTCCGAAATCATATAGGAGTCGTGGACAAAGTCGCCGCGGATCGAACCGGCCTCCGATGAGCGCGGCTCGGTTCCTCCCGTGAGTTTGCGAATTACTTCGACCACATGCGCTCCTTGCCACACCATGGCGAGCACCGGTCCCGAGGAGAGATACTTCGCATTCGTTTCAAGAATCGCGAGTCCGTTTTCCCGCGGTGTCATAAAGGGAGACTTCATCCCCTTCTTCTCATACGCCGCGGAAGCCTTGACGCCGACGCTCTCAAGCCACTCTTCGCCGCCGACCATATAGTGATCCTTCGCCTGCTCGGCAGTCGGGAGCACGAGCTTGGTCGCGACGAGCTTATAGCCGGCCTGCTCATAGCGCTTGATGATCTCGCCCATGAGCGAGCGCTGGATGCCGTCGGGCTTTACGATCACGAGCGTGCGTTCTTTCTTCGGATGTTCGGTAGTTGTCATAATTTTAAAAATTAATCCGCCAACCGGCGGATACTTCGCTGATTATGCGGTTATGATACGCGCTCCGGACTTTTCGAGCAAGATGGTGTGCTCGAAGTGGGCGCTCCGCGATCCGTCCTTGGTGCGGAAGGTATAGCCGTCAGGAGCAAGGACGATCGAGGACTTTCCGGCGCTGCTGATCGGCTCGAGCGCAAGCACCATCCCCTCCTCAAGCGCTTCTCCCGTACCCGGTTTGCCGAAATTCGCGATGAAGGGCTCCTCGTGCACCCTCCTTCCCACTCCGTGGCCGCCGAGTTCCTTCACGACTGAAAAGCCGGCGCCCTCGATCTCTTGCTGGATGGCGCGTGAAATATCGCCGACGCGGCCGCCGACCTTGGCGGCCGCGATTCCGGCCGCGAGCGCGTTCTCGGTCGCGGAGAGGAGTTTCATCGCCTCCTCATCCACCGTTCCGATCGGAACGGTAATGGCTGCGTCAACAATTACTCCATGATGTTTCAGTCCGAGATCGAGACCGACGATATCGCCGGCCTTCAGGGTGCGGGGAATCTCGTTCGGAATTCCATGCACCACCTCGTCGTTAATCGAAACGCACAGCGTCGCCGGATACGCGCGTCCCGCACCCTCGGGCATATAGCCGAGGAAGCAAGGTTCATCGCCCCGCGCGCGGATCAGCGTCTCGGCGAGGGTATCGAGATCATCGCTTGAGACTCCGGGAGCCGCTTTGGCGCGAAGAGCGGCGAGAACGCCGGCGAGACGTTTCCCCGCCTCGATAAGATTCGCGCGATCCGCATCATTTGAAATCGTCATTCTGGATCAATCTTGAGCGCTTTGCGGATAGCTCGCGCCGCCTCCTCGGGAGACGTCTCGCCGTTGATCGTGATAAGCACTCCCGTATCGCGGAATATCTCGATCGCCGGCTGCGTGTGGTCATAGTACTCTTTAAGTCGTTCCTCGATCACATTGTCATCGGCGCGTCCCTCGATCGTCTTGCGTTTCTCGATGCGCTCGCGCGCCTCTTCATCAGAGATCTCGATATTAATGATGATCGGCGACCGCCCGATCCACGCGAGCGATTCGACGATGAGCTCAGCTTCGGCCATCTTGCGGTTGAATCCTTCGAAAATGGCATCCGCGTCGGCAGGAAGTTCAAAAAGCGCTTTCAGATACAGGTAGGTCGCGAGCCAGTGCGGCTGGAGCATGCCCGCGTCATTCTCCTCCTTTATCTTGCGTCCCACGGGAGTTTGTTCAGCCGACAATGAGCGGAAAAGCTTCCCGGCGGAAATGACCGGCCAGCCGGTTTTGTCAGCGAGGAGTTTTGCCTGCGTTCCCTTCCCCGAGCCGGGCCGGCCGACGAAAAATATGGTCTTGATCGTCATAGCGTCCATTATGCGAGTCCGACACGATTACGCAAGTTTTTTATAACGGCATTCATGTCGATTTTCGCCTGTTCAAGACTTCCTCGCGGATTCTCGACGACAAAATCCGCTTCGGCTTTAAAATGCTCTTCGTCGGCATACCTCTTTCTCCGTTTCTCAAGCTCATCGTCAGTAATAGGCGCTCGCGCGCGTATGCGCCGCTCGAGCTCATCCCACGGCCCCGCATCAATAAATACGGTAGCGAGCTGATCCTTCGGAAGAAGACCCTTAATCCGCCGGGCGCCTTGGATCTCGACCTCTCTTAACACCATCCGGCCTTCTTGGAGAAAAGGTATTATTTCTGATTTGAGCGTCCCGTAGAGATAGCCGCCATAAGGCGCCCACTCGAGAAACTCCTGCGCCTCGATACGCTTCCTGAATCCCTCGTCAGAAAGAAAGAAATAGGTTTTACCATCTCTTTCTCCCGGCCGCATCATGCGCGTGGTGCAGCTTGTCGGAAAGACGATGTCCGGATAAGACTCTCGCATGCTCTGTATCAGGACATTTTTTCCGCTTCCGCTCGGACCGACAACGATGACGAATATTCCCCGTTCCATTATCGACCTACTCTACCATTCTTCCCTCTCTTCTTTCATTAATACTCCCGGAGCGAGACTTGCGCGTCGATCTTTTGGGCGAGATCAAGCGCGACCTGGACCGCGATGAGGAGCGCCGTGCCGCCGAGAACGAGCGTGGTGATGCCGGTGAGCCCCTGAATGATGGACGGCGCGACCGCTAAGAGGCCGAGGAAAAACGCTCCCGGCAGGGTTACGCGATTGACCACATTTTCGATATATTCCTCCGTCTCGCGGCCGGGGCGGACTCCCGGGACGAACGCGCCCGTCTTCTGGAGATTCTCCGCGACCCTATGCGGCTCGAAGGTAACCGCCGTATAAAAGTACGTAAAGAGCACCACAAAAAGGAAATAGACCGCTCCGTATTTCCACGGGCTGGAAAGGAACGCGGTATACCAGACCGAGGCACTCGCCGCGAAAGAAACATGGAAAGCGTTTAAGGCCGAGAGCGCCATCTGCGGAAGAAGAAGGAGCGACAGCGCGAAGATAATGGGGATCACGCCGGCCTGCAGAAGGCGGATCGGGAGATACGTCGCCGCTCCCTGCGACATCATCGCGCCGCGCACCGCGCGGGCATACGCGATCGGGATTGAACGCTCCGCGTCGGACACAACCACGACCGCGTAGATCATCGCGAGGGAGAGGACGAAGAAGCCGAGATACGCCGGTATATTCGCCGCAGTCGAAGCGAAGACGGCCTCCGAAATACTCCCGGGTACGCGAGCGAGAATGCCCGCGAGAATGATGAGCGAGACGCCGTTGCCGATGCCGAACTCCGTTACGAGTTCGCCGAGCCACATAAGAAGCAGAGAACCTGCCGTAATGAGGGCGATATTCGCGATAAGAGCGATCGCGCCGAGATGCGTGATGACGCCCTGGCTCTCAAGCAGGAAAAGAAAAGCGATGCCTTGAAGAACCGCGATTGGGATGGTGAGAAGCCGGCTCCACCCGACAAATTTCGCGCGTCCGGTCTCCCCTTCCTCAAAGTACGCCTGTTTGATTTGCGGGAAGATGATCGTGCCGAGCTGCATAATAATCGACGCCGTAATGTAGGGGCCGACGCCAAGCATGACGATCGAGAGGCGCGAAAGTCCGCCGCCCGAGAAAATGTTCAAAAGACCGAAGAACTGATTGTTCGCAAAAAATGACGCGAGAGCGTTCTTGTCGACGCCGGGAATCGGGATGGATGCGAGGAAGCGGAAGAGCGCGAGCGCGCCGATAAGAAAGAGGATGCGAAAACGAATTTCACTATCGCCAAATGCGAGCTTGATCTTACGAATAAAGGAATTAAGCATGGGCGATTCTCTGCTCACCCCGTTCCGCCGAGCCGCCCGCTTTAGTAATCGCCGCGAGCGCGGTCTCAGAAAGCGCGCATCCTTTAACCGAGAGCGCCTTGGTAAGCGAGCCGGTGCCGAGAATTTTCACCATCGGCGCGCGGCCCTTCATGCGACGGACGAGCCTCTTCGCGAGCAGAGTCGCCGGCGAGACCGTCTCGCCCGCGGCGTAGCTCCGCTCGAGCACCGAGAGGTTTACCGCCGAAACAAAGATCCGGTTGGTGCGGATGGTGCGCGCGCGATTCTTACCGTGGCCGCGGCGCTTCGGAAGCTTCTTGATCAGATCGCGCACTTCGGGGCGAATGTGGTGGCCGGCGCGCGCCGTCTGCCCCTTGCCGCCGCGGCCCGAGGTCTTGCCGCGCTTGCCGCCGCGGCCAACAGGCGGGTTCTTCTTGTTCTTCGTGCGGGGTTGGAGCGTGTTGAGCTGCATACGAAATTATTTAGCGCGGAGCTTTTTCAGAGCGCCGACGGTCGCGCGCGCGATGGTGAGTTTGTTCTTGGAGCGCGTATGAATCTTGGTGACGACGTCCGTGACGCCCGCGAAATCAAGCACGGTTCGCATCGCCGATCCGGCCACCAGACCGCGTCCTCGTGAGGGAATGATCTCGACTGTCGAGGAGGCGTACTTCATCGATACCTGGTGCGGAATCGATCCGGAAGGCGTGCGCAGAACCGTGATCATGTGCTTCTTCGCGTCGCGCACCGCCTTGTCAATCGCGAGAGCCGTATCAATACCCTTCCCGAGACCGACGCCCACGCGCCCTTTCTTGTCGCCGATGACGACGACGAGCGAGAAGTTGAAGCGACGACCTCCGGCCATCACGCGCGCCACGCGACGCGCGTCGATAGTTACCTGCTCGAACTCCCCTCGCTCGCGCGGCGCTCGAGTGCGCGTTCCGCCGCGAGGGCTCCGCCCGCGAAGTGCGCCGCGCGACGGCGCGGCTGCCGCCGTCGCGGCCTCTTCGGTCGGCGTCTCTTCAACGGCGCCTTCTGAGGCAATTTCGATTTCCGGTAACGTGTCTTGTTCCATTGAGGTTGGCATAATAATTAAAAAGCGAGTCCGCCTTCGCGCGCGGCGTCAGCGAGCGCCTTGATCTGGCCCGTATAGCGATAGCCGCCGCGATCGAAGACGATCGCCGATATGCCGAGCGCTGAGGCCGACTTCGCGATCGCCGCGCCGACCGCCGCGGCCTGTATTGACTGCGAGCCCGTAAACTCCCGGCCATGCGCGGCCGCGATCGTCTTTCCCGCCGTGTCGTCGATCAATTGCGCCGAAACGAATCGGTTCGATCGGAACACCGCCAGCCGCGGGCGCGCCGGAGTTCCCTTTATCAGGGCACGCACTCGCGCATGACGGCGTTCGCGTTGGCTCTTTTTTGTGTTTGGTTTGTGTCGCATATAGCGTATTTTCTGCTTCGGCTCCTAGACCGCTTTCTTGCCCTGCTTGCGGCGGATCACTTCGCCATCGTAGTGGAACCCTTTGCCGAGATACGGTTCCGGCGGTTTGACGCGGCGAACGTCCGCCGCGAATTGCCCCACTGACTCTTTGTTGATGCTCTCGAGCTTCATCACGTTCTTCTCGACCGTCGCGATCACGTCTTCCGGAATCGGAAGTTGCACCGGATGGGAAAAGCCGACGGTGAGAACGACGTCCTTGCCTTTGACCTCCATACGATAGCCGACGCCGTCGAGAATGAGCTTTTTCACATACGGCGTCTCGACGCCCTGAACCATATTCTTCACATGCGATGCGTAGGTTCCGACCAATGCCTTCGCGAGACGCGAATTCTCTTTCGCCGTAATCACGATGCCCGTCGGACCGACGGTAATATCAACCGCCGGATGCACCCGCTTGGTAAGCGTGCCCTTCGACCCCTTTACGGCAAGCATTCCATCCGCCACTGAAACGGCGGTCTTCCCTGCATTGATCGGCTTTTTCGCGAGACGGCTCATGTACGAAGAAATTACCAGATCTCGAAAAGATCTTCACCGCCCACGTGCGTCTTGCGCGCCTCGCGGTCGGTGATGATGCCTGCCGGACTCGAGATGAGACGCGCGCCGGTTCCGCCCTTCACTGCATGCGCGCTCGCGGCCGGCGTGTAGAGCCGGCGGCCCGGCGAACTGATCCGCTTCACGCCGCGGAGTTTTGCCGTTCCGCGCTCGTCATACGCGAGCGTCGCGACGAAAGTTTTGCGCGCCTCGTCTTTCGATTCAGCCGCGACCGTCTCAAGAAACCCGATCTCTTTAAGCTTCTTCGCAATCGCGAAGAGATGATTGGAATACGGCATCACGATCTCCCGCTTACCGATCATCGCGGCGTTCTGCAAGCGGATAATGAAGTCGCCGACTCGGTCAGTTACCATGATGCTTTCTTAACGCCGGGAATCTTCCCCTCGCGCGCCATCTCGCGGAACTGGATGCGGGAAAGGCCGAAGACGCGCATGTAGCCCCGAGACCGTCCGGTTACGGTACAGCGGTTCTTAAGGCGAACCGGAGAGGAGTTGCGCGGAAGCTTCTGAAGACCTTCGGAATCGCCAGAGAGCTTCAAGGCCGCCCGCTTTGCGGCGTACTTTTTGACGAGTCTCTCCTTTTTGGCGAGACGGGCGAGCTGGGACGTTTTGGCCATAATAAATAAAGCTCCGGAAGAGCGTAGCTAGAGATTATCAGCGTTTTACGCCCCCGTCAACGATGAGCGGGAATCCGAGGTGGCGGAAAAAAGCCTCGGCTTCGGGCTTACTTTTCGCAGTCGTGACCAGCGTAACCGCGAGGCCGAAGACATCTTTCAAGTCTTCGTCGGCGGTTTCCGGAAAGATCGTATGTTCCTTGATTCCGATCGTCATATTGCCCATCTCGTCGATCGCTTTCGGCGAGAGGCCGCGGAAGTCGCGCGTGCGCGGGAGAACGATATGGACGAGCTTATCGATAAAATCGAACATTCGCGCTCCGCGAAGCGTAATCTGAAGTCCCACGGTATCGCCCTCGCGTACCTTAAACGAGGCAATGGATTGTTTCGCGGCTCGGGCGGCGGGCTTCTGACCGGTGATGTGCATCAATCGGTTCTCGATAAGCTCGATCTGCTTCTTGTCGCGCTTCTTGCCAACGCCGGTCGAGACGATAACTTTCATAATCCGCGGGCATTGCATGGAACTCGTGTAGTGGAATGCCTCCTGGAGGGCGAGGTAGGCGGTCTGCTGGCGTTCTTTGGTAATTGACATATGTATTTATTTAGCCTTCCGTGAATCCGCTGAATCGGCGGCCTTCGGCTTTTTCGTTTTCGCGGGCGCGTCAAGCGCTGACTCGATCTTCAAATGCGAGACGAGCGCGACATTCGAGGCATCGATCGCGCGCGGACGCTCGACGATGCGGCCGACCTGCCCTTGCTGGCCCTTGACGTGGCGCTTATAGAGCGCGGCGCCCTCGACCACGACCGCGTTCTCCTTCGGAAACGCGCGGAGCACCACGCCGGACTTCCCCTTGTCCTTACCCGAAATAATCTTCACCTTATCGCCTTTCTTGATGTTCATAGTTCAAATGCTAAACGACTTCCGGCGCCAGAGCGACGATCGAGTGCCAGCCGCGTTCGTCGAGTTCGCGCGGCACCGGTCCGAAGATGCGATTTCCTTTCGGACCCATCTCCTTGCCCTGCTTCTCGATAAGCACGACGGCGTTCTCGTCAAAACGAACGTACGAGCCGTCCTTGCGCGCAAAGGACTTCGCCTGGCGAACGACGACCGCGCGATAGATATCCTTTTTCTTGACGGCCTTGCGCGGCTGAGCCGTCTGGATCGAGACCACGACCGTATCCCCGATCTGAGCGTAGCGGCGCTTGGATCCTCCAAGCACCTTGAAGATTCGCGCGACCTGGCCGCCGGAATTATCAGCTACGGTAACGATGCTTTGCGGTTGCAACATATATTATTTCTCGTTCTCGACCGGAATCGTCTTTGCGGGATCGATCGCGAAACGCTTCAATTTCGAGATCGGGCGCGTCGCGACGATCGTAACCGTATCGCCGACCTGCGCCGTATTCCCCGGATCATGAGCGAGATAATTTTTCGAGCGCACGCGATACTTCTTGTACTTGGCATTCTTCACGTAGCGATCGACGCGGACCGTCGCCGTATCTTTCATGGCGGTCTTCACGACCGTACCGACAAATGACTGTCGGAGATTCTGATTCTGTTGATCGGAGGAGCGGGTGGTCTTGGTTTCCATACGTTATGCAGAAGCGGTCGGAGTAACCGGCGGGGTGGCGCGCGCGCGCAAATGCCTCTCCGTCAAAATACGAGCGATCGTCGCGCGCAGTTTCCGGGGCGCGGTGCTGTCCTTAGCGCGGGCGCCGACAGCCGAAAAGCGCTCGGTACGGAGCGTCGCGCGCGTATCAGCCAGAAGCTTGAGAAGCTCTTGATCGGTCTTATCCTTCATATGTTCTCTTTTTGCCATAGTATGGAAATTAAAGCAATTTAGCGGACGACGATGGCCGTCTTTACGGGGAGTTTCATGCCCGCTTGACGCAGGTGGGAGCGGGCGATCTTCTCGTCAACGCCGTCGATCTCAAAAAGGATACGGCCCGGACGAACCTGAAAAACATAGTGTTTCGGATCGCCCTTCCCGCTCCCCATACCCACTTCCGCGGGCTTCGAGGTTACCGGACGATCAGGGAAAATGCGGATCCAAAGCTTGCCGGTCTTGGCAGTCGCCCGGGTGAGCACCTTGCGCGCTGATTCGATCTGATTACTCGTCACGCGCGCAGGCGTGAGCGCCTTCATGCCGAAAGAGCCGAAAGCGAGCGTAACGCCGCGCGTGTCGGGACGGTTGAGATTCTTCTGCGAGAGACGCTGGGTCTGCCACTTGCGATGCTTTACTTTTTTCGGGAACAACATATGCAACGATTAACCTCGCATCGGGCTGTCGGACAGGTGCACCGCCGTTTTTTTGTCCTGATAGACATTACCGCGGTAGATCCAAACCTTGATGCCGATCACGCCATACGGAAGATACGCCTCCTCGTTGGCGAAGTCGATATCCGCGCGGAATGTCTGAAGCGGAATACGGCCTTTCTTCACCTCCTCTTTGCGGCTCATCTCGGCGCCGCCAAGACGGCCTGAGACCGCGATGCGCACGCCTTCGACCTCTCGCGCCGCGATCACCTTCTCGACCGTCTGCTTGAGCACGCGGCGGAACGGCATGCGTTTCTCGAGACCCTCGGCGACCATATAGGCGACTACCGCGGCGTCGGCTTCAGGCTGACGGATCTCATTAATATCGATCTTGACCTGCGTGCCGGCCGGAAGTGCGTTCTTGGAAATTTTTCGAACGACCTCGGTAAGATCGGAGCGGAGCTTGGCCGCGTTCTCGCCGGACCGCCCGATAACGAGGCCGGGACGAGCCGTCGAGAGAACGACGCGCAATTCGCTCTGGGAGCGCTCAATGTCGATGCCGCTCGTATACGTGCCGCGCAGACGCTTCGAGAGATAGCGGCGAATCACCTCATCCACCTGAATGTTCTCGCGGTAGCTCTTTTTGTTCACGGCGAACCAGCGGCTCTTCCAATCGCGGATAATGCCGAGACGGTGGGCGTAGGGATGTACGGTGTGAGTCATGGTGTTATAAATCCGAAGAAATGGATCCTGTCTCGGCCTTGGCGTTTGCCTCCGGATACTTCGTGAGCGGAGCGAGAGTCACTTTCACGCGGCTCTTGCGGCGGCGGATAAGCGAGGCGCGACCGAAGGCGCGCGGCATATATTTCTTCAGCATGCCAGCGCTTTCGACGGTGATCGACTCGATCTTGAGCGAGTCGATATCTTGTCCCTTATTCTTCGCATTCGCGGCGGCACTCTTGATAAGCTTCGCGACTGGCTCGGCGGCGCGGCGCGGGAGAAAGGCGAGCTCTTCGAGCGCCCGTGCGACCGGCTTGCCCTTCACGAGATCCGTAACGAGACGGACCTTGCGCGGAGTTTGATTATGACTCTTGAGTTCTGCGTACGCCATACTTTATTTCTTTGGATTCGCCGGGGCTTCCTTCGCGGCCTTGGCGGACGCTATCTCGGCCTGTTGCTTCTTGGCTTCCATCTCCTTCTGCATCTTGCCGCCGTGGCGAACGAACTTCTTGGTCGGCGAGAACTCGCCAAGGCGGTGTCCCACCATCTCCTCGGAGACGAGAACTTCAATATGCGACTTTCCATTATGAACGCCGAAGGTGAACCCGACCATTTCTGGGCTCACCTGACTCCGACGCGCCCACGTTTTAATCACCCCGGCGGTAGCCGGTTTTTTGTCGACCAGTTTCTTCAGGAGCTTAGCGTCCACGAAGGGTCCTTTCTTGAGTGATCGAGACATGAAAAGTAATGAAAAGCCCGCACAGCGGGATACCGGAACGATACAGGAAATGGCCAAAAAACGCAAACGGGTGGAGCGCCGGGAGCTGTCCTACCTCATTTTCTTGGTACACCCAGCACTAACTTCCCAAAGCAGTTAGTGCTGGGTACACTGAGGGTATATGAACAAACAAACTATTGCCGGTGCGGTCGTCCTTGTGGTTGTCGTTCTCGGGATAGCACTCTACGCGGCAGTGCGGCCAAAGCCGGCATTGGCACCAACGGCCACGCTCCCCGCCCCTACGATGACACTCCCCGAGCTCACCTACACGGAGCACACGACGCGGTACGACATCGACGCACATTACGCCTCGAGCACTCGTATGCTTAAAGAGCCCGCGAACGCCGCCGCCATTGAGCAGATGAAAGACTTCATAGCAAACGCCATCGAGCAATTCAAGACCGATGTCTCGGCTGCTGGAACGGATACGGGCGCCAAAGCGACATTGAAGATCGTCTATCTTATCTTCTTGTCCCCCCGTGCGGAGTCCTACGTCTTCACCATCGATTCCTATCTGCCAGGCGCAGCACACGGCAACCGGCTCTTTAAGACCTTCGTCTTCAGTACCGACTCCGGACAATCTAGTACGGCACTCCCGCTCGCAGATCTCTTTGTGCCAGGCGCGCACTATCTCGATCTGCTCTCCCAGCTCGCCCACGCGCGCCTGCCCGAGGTGATCGGCTCAGACTACGATGTTGACATGATTCGGAACGGCACCACGCCGACGGATGAACACTTCCAAAACTTTTTCCTCGATAATCGCGACCTCGTGATTCTCTTCCCGCCGTACCAGGTCGCCGCGTATGCCGACGGTCCGCAGACGCTCCGCCTCCCCGTCTCGCTTCTTGCAAATATTCTCGAGCCGAGATACCGGCAGTAAAACATCCGCCGCCTTCTTTAGAGGCGGTGGATGTTTTGTGTTCAAAATGCCTTAGCGCTTCTTGCCGACCTTGCGGCGGGAGACGATGAAGACGTTGCTGTACTTCTTCGGCGTGCGCGTCTTCTGGCCCTTGCCGGTGGGCTTGCCCCACTTGCTCTTCGCCCTGCGGAGTCCGCGGCCCTGCTTGCCTTCGCCGCCGCCGTGCGGGTGATCCACCGGATTCATCGCCGAGCCTCGCACCGTCGGACGCTTCCCCATCCAGCGCGAGCGACCGGCCTTACCGACAACGACGAGATTGTATTCCTCGTTGCCCACTGCGCCGATCGAAGCCCAGGCGAGATCAGAGATCTTGCGAATTTCAGACGACGGGAGCTTCACCTGCGCATAGCCGGCGTCATGCGCGACGACCTCGGCATAATTTCCTGCTGAACGAACGAGCGATGCACCGGCAAGGGGTGCGATCTCGATATTATAAATGAACGTGCCAACCGGGATCCTGCCGAGAGGAAGGCGGTTGCCGGACGTAAGCGGAGCCGTCTCCGACACGATGAAGGTATCGCCGACCTTGGTGCCCTTCGGCACGATCAAGTAGCGGCGTGCGCCATCTCGATAGAGCGCGAGGCCGATAAAGGCCGAGCGGTACGGATCGTACTCGATCGTTTCGATCTTGGCCGGAATATTCTTCTTGTCGAATTTAAAATCGACATCGCGGAGGCGGCGCTTATGCCCGCCACCCTGATGGCGCGTGGTGATGCGGCCGAAAGCGTTCCTGCCCGCCTGGCGCTTCTTCGATCCGAGAAGCGGCTTATAGGGCTCGTCGCCCGACAAGAGCTCCTTGTAGGGCAGGGTGGTCATGAAGCGGCGGCTCTTGCTGGTAGGTTTGTAGGTTTTCATACGGAATGATTACGCAAATTGGATGGTATCGCCCTGATTGAGGTAGACGTACGCCTTCCGACGCGCGGCGCGCGTGCCGACGCCGCGCTTCGTGCGCAAATTTTTCTTCTTCCCTGGGAGATTGACGATGCGGATTTGGCGCGGCGACACGCCGAAGACATCCTTGATCGCGCCGGCGACCTCGGCTTTCGTCGCGCGCATCGGAACCGCGAACGTATAGATTCCCTTCTCGGTCGCGATGAGCGCCTTCTCGGAGAACCACGGCGCGCGGATCGTATCGTGAGCCGATCCGTGCACCGGCGTCTTTGCGCGGGCATGGCGCTTCGGAGCATCTGTCTTCTTCTCCTTCTTAGCGGCCTTTTTATCGAAGAATGCCATACGGATTTATTTAGCGGCGACGCGCTTCTCGAGAGCCTTAAAGGCGGCCTCGGGATTCTCGATCACCAAATACTTATGCGAGAGAATAGCGAGCGGATTAAGATTGCGCAACTCCTCGGTATCGACATTACCGAAGTTCTGGAAGCTCCTGATCGTATTCGCATTGTAGCTAGAAAGCGCGAGCAGAGCGGCGTTCTTCTTTTTGGCGACGAGCGAGGCGGCATCAGCGCCCTTAGCGAGCGCTCCGAGCACGCCTTTCGCGACGGCAGTCTTCGGCTCGGCGAAAGTGAACGTATCGACGAGAATAATCTCTCCGTCCTTCGCCTTCTTCGAGAGCGCGGAGACGAGAGCGCCGAGACGCATCTTCTTGTTGATCTTCTCGCTGTAGTCGCGGTCGACGCGAGGGCCAAAGGTGATGCCGCCGTGACGCCAAATCGGCGATCGGGTCGAGCTGTGGCGCGCCTGTCCGGTGCCCTTCTGCTTCCACGGGCGTTTGCCGCCGCCGGATACTTCAGAACGATCCTTGGTGTGGGCGCGATTCTGCCGCAGATTGGCTTGCATCGCGGTCGTCACTTGGTGGATGAGGTCGGCGCGCCAGGGCGCTCCGAAGATGCTCGCCGGCAACGTCGTCGAACCAACCTTCTCGCCGTCCATCGAGAAAATCGGCATCTCGATCGCCTCCTGTTCTGTTTTCGTGATTTTCTTTTCAGCAGTCATGGTAGGAAAATTACTTTGAGACGACCTCGAGCATCGTGCCGCGGCGGCCCGGGACTGCCCCCGACACGATCATCTCACCGGCTTTCAGATCGATCGCGATGACTTTCAGATTCTGAACCGTCACGCGATCGCCGCCCATACGGCCGGCCATGCGCTTTCCTTTGGCGACGCGGCCGCCCGCGCGGCCGCCCGATCCGCCGATCGAGCCCGGGGCGCGCTCGGTATGCTTCTGACCGTGAGAACGCGGACCGCCATGGAAGCCGTGGCGCTTCACCACGCCGGCGAAGCCCTTTCCCTTCGTGATGCCCGACACCTGAACCGTGTCGCCGACGGTAAAGATCGTGGCATCGATGGTGCTCCCTACTTCGACGCCAGAAACGTCGCGGAACTCGCGAAGCGCTTTGTAGCCATTGCCTTTCGTGTGGCCGAGGACCGCCTTTGAAATATTCTTCGGATTCCGTGCGCCGAAGCCGACCTGCACCGCCGCATAGCCGTCCTTCCCTTCTTTCGTCTTTACCGCCGTAACCATCACGGGATCGGCATGGAGAATCGTCGCCGCGCGGGCGCGGCCGTCCTCCCCGAAGACGCGGGTCATCCCTACTTTACTCGCGAGAATGAATTTCATTGGGTAGACAAATCGCGCGACAGCAACCGCTTCGCGCGATTTGCTGGAGGTCCCGCAAGGGGACATAGCGATAGGGGCACTCTACACGATGGCCGAAAAAGATGCAAGAAAAGCGGAACCGCCCTTGAAGGGCGGTTCCGCTTTTTATGTTGGCAATATGGCTTACACCATCTTGACGTCGATCGTGACACCCGACGGGAGGTTGAGGTTCGTGAGGGCCTCGACCACCTTTTGTGACGGGTTCATGATGTCGATGAGGCGCTTGTGGATGCGCATTTCGAACTGCTCGCGCGCGTCCTTATGAACGAAGGTCGAGCGGTTGACCGTCCAGCGCTTAATCTCAGTCGGGAGCGGAACGGGGCCGACGACGACTGCGTCAAAGCGCGCCGCGGTGTCCATAATCTGCTTAACCGAGAGGTCGAGAATCTTATGTTCGTACGCGCGGACCCGGATCCGCAGTTTGTGCTCGGCCGTTGCAGGCGCGGCAACCTTCTTCGCGGCGCGCTTCGGAGCGGCCTTCGCTTTCGGTTTTGCTTCTGTGGCGGACGGCATAGGGATTGATGAGGGATATTTACTTGGTGATTTTCGTAACAACGCCCGCGCCGACCGTCTTACCGCCTTCGCGAATAGCGAAGCGTTGCTGCTCTTCGAGCGCGACCGGAGCGACGAGCTTCACCGTGAAGGTAACCGTGTCGCCCGGCATAACCATCTCCTTGCCCTCCGGAAGCGTTACTTCGCCCGTAACGTCGGTGGTGCGGATATAGAACTGCGGCTTGTAGCCCGAGAAGAACGGCGTGTGGCGGCCGCCCTCGTCCTTACCGAGGATGTACACCTCGGCGGTGAAGTCAGTGTGCGGCGTAACCGATCCGACCTTCGAGAGGACCTGGCCGCGATGCACGTCTTCCTTCTTGGTGCCGCGCAGGAGGATGCCGGCGTTGTCGCCTGCCTGTCCTTCCTGAAGCTGCTTGTTAAACATCTCGATGCCGGTAACGGTCGTCTTCGTGGTCGGCTTGATACCGACGATCTCGACTTCCTCGCCGACCTTGACCTGGCCGCGCTCGATTCTGCCCGTGACCACGGTTCCGCGACCTTCGATCGAGAAGATGTCCTCGATCGGCATGAGAAACGGCTTTGCGAGTTCGCGCTCCGGCATATCGAAGTAGCTGTCCATCGTATCGACGAGCTCCTTCACCTTCGCGGCGTATTCGTCGGTTGCGGTGGCCGATTCAAGCGCCTTCAGGCCGGAACCGCGGATAATCGGCGTATTGGCTCCGTCATAGCCCTGCTTGGTGAGAAGCTCGCGGATCTCCTCTTCAACGAGATCAATGAGATCCGCCTCGGCGACCATGTCTACCTTGTTAAGGAAGACAATGAGTTTCTTGAGGCCAACCTGCTTGGCGAGAAGGATGTGCTCGCGCGTCTGGGGCATCACGCCGTCGGTAGCGGCGACTACGAGGACCGCGCCGTCCATCTGGGCGGCACCGGTGATCATGTTCTTGATGTAATCAGCGTGTCCCGGCGCGTCAATGTGCGCGTAGTGACGATTCGGAGTCTCGTACTCAGAATGGTGGAGCGCGATGGTAATGCCGCGCGCCTTCTCTTCCGGCGCGCTGTCGATCTTGTCGACGCCTTCAACGCGGGCGCCATAGCCCTCTCCCGAGAGCATCGAGAGCACATGGAGGATGCCGGCGGTGAGCGTCGTCTTACCATGGTCCACGTGACCGATGGTGCCCACGTTCATGTGCGGCTTGCTGCGAGTAAATTCTGCCATAGTAAAATCGGTTAATTAATAAATCACGAATTAATATCCGACCGAGTCGGAAATACACTCCGGCTCGCCACTCGAACAAGCAGGAAGCCAAAGAGCGACGCCACAATGCGTTACAGATAAAGTACCCGAGAGAATGAAAATACGCAAGCACCATACTATAAAAACTGAGGCCCGGCGCGCTACGCGCGCCGGGCCATCTTAGGGTCGAGGTGCCGCCACACGAGCGGCGGCTATATCCTGACCGTGAGTTTATTTATACCTGCGCAACAGCGCAGGTACACCCACAGCCAGAAGCCGAGCCCCCATTCGAGTCGTGTGAGAAGGCGACTAACCTCCACCTCCCCATCGAGACCGAGACGACCGAGATCGCTCGGCAGATTTACGACGAAACAGACACAGTTCCATGGGAACCTTGGGAGGCTTTTCTTCCAGAGAACCTCTCCGTTCCTGTGGAATTCTATTTCAATCTCGCTGATCGGCCACTCATCGGCCTCCTCTGTCACAACGATCAATCGACCGTCTTCGATGTAGGCGTAGGGGTAGATCGTCGGTACCGGCACCGCGGCGACTTGAGAAATCGATTCCATCACGCTCTCCTTTTGGACACCCGATGGGGCGTCTCTGCAATCTACCATAACACACATACATGTAAAAGCAATTTGCTCTCAGCAAGAAGAATGTTCTGCGCTCATCGCGCTTCTCGAAAAACGCTAGGATGCACTTCTCTCCAGAGAACGCAATACAGCCACCACAACCACGACCGCCTGACGGCGGCCGTGCGTGAACGTTCTGTTATCTGAAATTACTTGCGGGCGGCAATAATCTCCTGTGCGACGTTATTCGGCACGGTGTCGTAGTGATCGAATTCCATCGTCATCGATCCGCGGCCCTCGGTCATCGAGCGGAGCGTGGTAGTGTAGCCGAACATCTCCGAGAGCGGCACCTTCGCATGCACGACCTTGTTCATGCCGCGTTCCTCCATTCCCTCGATCTGCGCGCGCTTCCCCGAGAGATTGCCGGTGATGTCGCCCATGAATTGATCCGGTATGATGACTTCGACGCGCATGATCGGCTCGAGAATGACCGCCTTTGCCTTTGACGCCGCCTCTTGGAAGGCCATCGACGCCGCGATCTTAAAGGCGATTTCTGACGAGTCGACATCGTGGTACGAACCATCGTAGAGATCGACCGAGATATCGACCATCGGATAGCCCGCGAGGAAGCCGCGACCCATCGCCTCGCGCAGTCCCTTCTCTACGGCCGGAATATATTCCTGCGGAACCACGCCGCCCTTGATGTTGTTGATGAACTCGAAGTGATCGTCGCGAGTCACGTTCTTCGCGGCTTTCGCGCCTTCGATGATCGGTTCCATCTTCTTCATCTTGATCTTCACGTGCCCGTACTGGCCGCGGCCGCCGGTCTGCTTGATGTACTTCCCTTCCGCTTCGGCGGCGCCTTGAATGGTCTCGCGATACGCGACTTGCGGCTTGCCCACATCGGCGACTACGTTAAATTCACGCTTCATGCGGTCAACGAGAATCTCGAGGTGGAGCTCGCCCATGCCGGAGATGATCGTCTCGCCCGTCTCTTCATCGGTCTTGATGCGGAAGGTTGGATCCTCGTCCGCGAGCTTTCGAAGCGCGACGCCCATCTTCTCCTGATCGGCCTTCGTTTTCGGCTCGATGCGGAGCGCGACTACCGGCTCGGGGAACTTGATCTCCTCGAGCACGATCGGGCTCGCCTCGTCACAGAGCGTATGCGAAGTCTTGGTGTCCTTCAGTCCGACCGCGGCGGCGATCTCGCCGGTAAACACCTTCTCCACCTCTTCGCGTTTATCGGCCTGGAGGCGGACGATGCGGCTGATGCGCTCCTTCGAACCGGTGCTCGAATTGTACACATACGAGCCGGCCGTGAGCGTTCCGGAGTAGACGCGGAAGAAGGTCAGCGCGCCGACGAACGGGTCGGTCTGAAGCTTGAAGGCGAGCGCGCAGAAAGGTTCGTCGTCTGACGCGTGGCGCTCGATCGGCTCGTCGGTCTTCGGATTTTTGCCGGTTACCGGCGGGAGGTCCAAGGGGGACGGCAGGTAGTCGACGATCGCGTCGAGCACGAGCTGGACGCCCTTATTCTTGAGCGCCGATCCGCAGTAGACCGGAAAGACTTCATTCGCCATCACCGCCTTACGGAGAATCGTTTTGAGATCCTCAAGAGACGGCTCCGTCCCCTCGAGGTAGGCTGCCATCGCCGCGTCGTCCTGTTCGACGATACGTTCGATAAGCTCGCCGCGATATTTTTTAGCATCTTCGAGAAGATTCGCGGGGATCTCGCTTTCGTTCACCACTTCACCCATGTTCCCCGAGAAGGTGTACGCTTTCATCGAGAGCAGATCGACGACGCCTTCGTGGGCCGATTCCTCGCCGATAGGAATCTGCATCCGGATCGCCTTCGGCGAGAGGCGGTCGAGAATGCTTTTATACGAATTCTCAAATGACGCGCCGATACGGTCGAGCTTGTTGATGAAGCAGACGCGCGGAACGCTCGCTTCGTCGGCGTAGCGCCAATTCGTCTCGCTTTGGGGCTCAACGCCCGCGACGCCGTCGAATACGACGATCGCGCCGTCGAGGACGCGCATCGAACGCTTCACTTCCGCGGTAAAGTCGATATGGCCCGGGGTGTCGATAATATTGAAACGGAATTTCTTGGACGTATCCTTCTTATCCTTCTCGCTCGTCTTCGACCAGAAACAGGTGATCGCGGCCGCCGTGATGGTGATACCGCGCTCGCGCTCCTGCTCCATCCAATCGGTCGTGGTTCCACCCTCGTGCACCTCGCCGATCTTGTGCTGGGCGCCCGTGTAGAAGAGGACTCGTTCAGAGGTGGTCGTCTTCCCCGCATCAATGTGGGCGATGATGCCGAAGTTGCGCACTTTTTCGAGAGGATAATCGCGATTCATAAAATAAAATGGATAAAAATAAAAAGCGCCCCGCGCGCCCTTAGTGTAGCACGCTTACCACGCGAAGTGAGCGAAGGCCTTGTTCGCATCCGCCATCCGGTGCATCTCGTCCTTCTTCTTGATCGCGTCGCCTTCATTCTTGGCGGCGAGGAGGAGCTCATTCGCAAGCTTCTCGGCCATCGGCTTTCCCTTCTTGTTGCGGGCGGCGTTAATGAGCCAGCGGAAAGAGAGCGCGAGACGGCGGTTCTGAGGCACTTCTCGGGGCACCTGGTAGTTCGCTCCGCCGACGCGGCGCGAACGCACCTCCATAAGCGGCGAGACGTTGCGGAGCGCCGCCTCGAAGGTCTCAAGCGGATTCGCGCCGCTCTTCTCGATCTCGGCGAGAGCGTCGTAGACGACGGAACGCGCGACATCCTTCTTCCCGTTCCACATGAGCGTATTGATGAAGCGAGTGAGCGTCTCCGATCCGTACTTGATGTCCAGACGCCAGACGCGCTGCTTTTTAAGAGGGCGGCGCATATTACTTGGCGGCCGACGGGCGCTTCGCGCCGTAACGAGAACGGCTGGTGCGGCGTTTCTCAAGGCCGGCGGTATCGAGCTTGCCGCGCACGATCGTGTACTGAACGCCGATATCCTTCACGCGGCCGCCGCGTAGAAGCACCACCGAGTGTTCCTGGAGATTATGCGTTTCGCCGGGGATGTAGGCGGTGATCTCCATACCGTTCGTGAGGCGGACGCGGGCGATCTTGCGGATAGCGGAGTTCGGCTTTCTCGGGGTCTTCGTGGTCACCTTGGTACAGACGCCGCGCTTGAAGGGCGAGGCGTAGAAGGTCGGGTGGTTCTTGAGCGCATTGAAACCGCGCGCCAATGCCGGCACGCTCGTCTTGGACGACTTATTCTTCCGTCCTTTCCTCGAGAGCTGATTGATGGTGGCCATTTAGAAAAAGAAAACCCGAGATGGGTCTCACGCAATATAAAGGAATAACGGTAGAAATGCAACACTATGTCCCGCGGAACCGGCATCTCCGGTATTCTCGATCGCTACCTTTCAGGATCGATCGGCTCTCGATACGGGTCGGCAGAGTAGGAGCGCGGGGCGGCAGGATGCGGCGGCGTGATCGGCATCGCGGGATTTGCCGGAGTAGTAGCCCGTATCGGCATCGCCTTCTGCGGCGAGAGCTCTTGCGGTATGAGCGGAGCCGATTGAATCGGGGCGATGGAAGGAGCGGGGCGGGGCGCTTGATACAAAGGTGCCGATCGTGAACCGGGCACTGCGACTGCCGGCAATGCTCCGGGAAGATTCTGCTGAGTCGTCCTCGCCACCTCGATATGCGACTCTTCATGGTCCTCAAGGAGCTGGCTCGATTCTACCAGTCTCGTATACGCCGGTTGGGGAGCCGGTTCTGGGCGCGCCGGTTGAGTGGGCGGCGCCGGGCGGTGGTCTGTCGGATTGGCTTGCAACTTATTTATAGAACGCGGCTGAGGTCGCGCCTGAGGAACCGCGCGCAGGTACGCGCCGAGATTCGCGCTCTCTTGATTCGGGTAGCGGGGCGACTGCGGCGGCGGCGCGAAATATCCCGGCGGATTTTCAGGCATATAGCTTGCCGAAAACGGCTTCTCCTTCGGCAATGAAACCGGCTCGGATATTTCCGAGCGCATCTCGGCGACTCCGGGTGAACCGACCGGACGGAGTATGGGCTCGGCTGGCGCCACGGGTGCGGGCGGCGTCACTGGGCGCATATCCGGCGGCATCATGAGCCGCTCCGCAGGCAGCGGAGGCGGGACTGCTCTCGCGGGCGTGACGGGCACCTCCCCCACGACCGGCCCCCGTTCCATCTCCTGCCGTATCGGGATGAACAGTTGCTGATTCAAATCTTGCACAATGCCGCTGACTGCCGCCTCATCGAGGCCGCCATCTTCGAAAAGCGCTTGAATAAATTCTTCATCGGTCTTTAAGCCAAGAAGGAGTAGTATCATTTCACGCTCGACAACAACACCCGCATCAATATGGAGCTTATATTTGAATGTCAGATCCCTTGCGACTGATTCGACTTTTCCATTCGCAAATACTGATCGGATCTGCGGAGGCACCTGAGAGAGCACCTCCCGTACGTCGTTCTCGAGCGATTGATCAAGCGGCGGATTCATAGGGTGCTAGGGGTGAGCTCCGCCGGCAGCCGCTCCTCCGGGCGCGGCAGGTGCCGGCTGTGATTGACGTTCGAGAATATCCAAAAGAATCTTTGTGTCTTTCTCTGCTTTCGATTTTCCTGCCGCGTCTCTAATTTTATCAGCGGCTTTTGAGTTGGCATAGGGATTGATGAAATTAACGGTTCTTCTAAAGAATCCTCCTTTGTTTTGATCGATGTATAGATTTAATCTCTCGGCATATTTCATCTGCGGCGCCTTTTTCAATCTTTCGACTTCTGTTTGATGCACCTTCACTTCTTCTTCTTGAACTTTCACTAGTTGATCGTGAACGCTCTTTAACTTCTCCTGCTCTCTCTTCTGCTCGTCGCGTTTTTGCGCCTGATCAGCGAGCGCCGTATTGAGCGAGAAGGTTGCCGCTCTGATCGCATCCGCGTTACCGCTTGCCTGTGCCGCCGCGAAGTTCGCGCGCTCCGCCTCAATCTGATTATTAAACGGTTCAATATCATTCTTATGCTGCTTACGAAGCGCTTCCATTTCGCTGTTGTTTTGTCTCTTGATGTCCTCTACGGTATTCTCCATCATCGTCTTTCGTCTCTCTGCTTCTTTTTGTTGTTTCTTTTCCTTTCCTGTTTGCTGGAGAGACTCCGCGAATTCCTCGTGCTCTTTAATCTTCTTTTTCTCCATTTCGCGGAACCCGCCCTTATTCGCCGCGCCGAGATTGACTCCAGACACTAACGGGATGGATTTGAGCGTCTCGATACCGCGAAAATCGAAGCTGGCCTTCGCGCCGCGGCCAAGCGCCCCCTGAAGCGGTTTGCCGACGAAAGGAACGCGCCCGACTCTCCGAGAGAGACCCTGGGATAATCTCCCGACTGAGTTGCGCATACCCCACCCCGTGAGGCCGAAGGTCAGCTTCCCGGCAGTCTTGGTCGCCCAATCGCCGCCGAAGGCGGACCAGCGCTTCGAATAGACAATGACGAGGAGCAGGAGCCCCATCGCGACAAGGAAGGAGAGGATGATGCCGGCAAAGCCGGCGAAATCAGTGGATCCGTTTGAACTTGTGATGAATCCCGTCCAATCGGGCTCGCTGTTTCCGTTAAGAGCGATGAATTTCGCATCGGTAATCACTGCGAGAGCGATGTAGAGCATCAGCATCAGGATCGGTGCCGTAACGGTCTGTTCAAAGAGGAGCGCCCACCACTGCTTCGCGCGGGCGGCGAAGCCGGGTATAGCGAGGCCGGCGAAGCCGACCGGGGCCACGATAATAAGAAAGATGAGCGCGACGAAACGCGCGATAAGAATAAACGCGAGCGAGAACATCACGAATGCGGTTGTGAGGAAGAGGATGATGCTCATGAAGCCGATAAGTATCGAGCTTGAGTTGCTCAACACTACGCCATTCGTGATTGCGCTCGCGTAGATCCCCTGGAGCCCTAATTGATTCATCAGCTTGCTCGCAATGCCCTCGTTCTTGATCGAGTCGAGGTCGAAGTTCTTCGCGCCTGCCGGAGTGCCGCCATTGATCTGAGTATAAAATTGAGTGGCGAAAAGATTGCCGGCGTCTATGATCGCCTCGGAGAAGAAGAGAGAAAAATTGATGAATATCGCGCCGACGAGAAGCATCGGGAGCATCTTGCGTATCCCGTACCAATCCGTATTCAGGATCGTCGCGATACCCACCGCGAGAAATCCGAAGATAAAGAGAATATTCCCGATATCACGCAGAATCCGCCACGTGATGCCGATCGCGGCGAGATTTCTCACATAGTCTCCCATGGTAACGACGGTGTAATACACCGCATTGTCGAGCGTGATCGCCGCGACCCCGACCATCCACGCGAACAGCTGTGTGATCCAGGTTATGACTTTGGCGAGCGAGTCGTCGATCTGAGGGCCGCTCTGGAAGATGCTCGGCGTCGCGGCAGCCTTCGGGTCCTGCTTGGCCATATCGGCAACAGCTTGGCTGACGCCGCTTTGAGAAGCGGCATTGGTCGCATCTATACTAGCCTGCGAGTACGCGCTTCCTGTCGTCGGATCAATAAGAATACCCGGATCAGGATTCGCCGCGTCTTGCGCCTGCGCGACGGGAGCCGTACTCATCGCTCCTAGAGTAAGCGCGAGAAGGATGAGCGAAGTGGTAAGGAAGCGTTTCATACGTTAAGGGCCGCCACCGACGATGCTGCCATTGCCGCCGCTGTTGTCCTGGCCGCACGCTATTTGCAGGCTCGCCGCATTTGAAGTGACGAGCTCGAGCCGATCGACGAGCGAACCGCCGGATACGTTCAGAGAGCCGGGCGGCACCGCTTTGGCTAGAGCATTGTGCGAAGTGGCTTCTTGATTAGCATCGAGCACATCTTGATCCGTCGGGGCCATATCCTGCAGAGCTTGAAGATTGTTCGTGTAGGAGGCCTTCCCTTCTATCGTTTTGGTATTTTGCGCGTCCGTCGCTTGCGCTATGAAGGCGCGCGCTGATGCGACGGTTACCGCCACATTTCTTGCGTTATTTAATACCGGGGCCACCTCATTCGTCATCGCATCCTGTGCGGCCGCTGCCGAGCCGGGACAGGAGTTCGCGAGATTGGCGAGCGCCGCAGAAGCATTCTGCGCGGCATTTTTGATAGTATTCCAGGATGATTCGAGGTCGTTTACGCGCTTTGTCGCGGCGTCTGCCACGGTTCTTTGAATATCCGCGGAATTTTGGAAGACGGTATCGGTTGTTATTCCTAAGAAAGCCGATCTGTCGTAGGCTGAGAGAGAGTTCGCGCCGTTATTCGTGCCGAAGCCGGCGAGACCTCCCGATCCATGGCCGCCGAGAATCGATTGGGCGAGATTTATTGTCTGGAATATCGTAGCGATTTGACCCATCATTTGATTGACCTCATTTGCGACCTGACCCATTGTAACGATCTTGTCCTGGGCCGAACCGAGAACCTTATCGAGCGTCGATTTAATAGTTGTGCCGGGAGTCTGAATGGTGCCGGGGGTTCCGTCGCTATTGGTGCAGGGCTCGCCGGGGTTCACGCCATTCCCGGCGGATCCTCCTTTCGCGGCGGCCGCACCGTCGTCAGTCGTCCCGCACCACGACATAAACCCTTGGCCCCACGCAATGATTTGGCTGCGGGTGTTCTGCGCATCGGCGACGATTGAACCGAGCTGGCTTTCGGCCGCTTGATAGAGTGCATAGGGATTATTCTGGGGCTGGGTGGTAAGCGCGAACCAGGCCTTCACGCCGCCGCCCTGCGCCCAGTTTCCCTTCAGGAAAGTATTGATATTTGGCGAGGCGAGAGAGAGCGTGCACTTATTCGCGGCCAAGAAGCCGGCCAGGCTTGTCTTCTGACTATACGAGTCCTTCAGCGAAGTCGCGATTGCGTCGGAAAAGGGCGAGCTCAAGACACTCTTGTTCTTGAGCTGAAGGAAGAAGGCGTTCGCCTGGATATCGCCCACCTTCTGCAGGGTCACTTGGAGATTCTGAGTGAATTGCGGCTGACCGGTTCCATTGGACTGGCCGATGACAAAGGCGAGAACGCCCGCAGTCATCGCTTTCAGCAACCCGACCGACATCACAAACGCGAGCGGTTGAAGCACGTAGGTATTGATGCGCTGTGCCCAAGTCGCTATAGAGGTGATGGTGTTTTTTATCTCGTCGAGAAAATCATTGGTCGGGACACCGGTAACGCTTTGTGCGTGAGTTACGGAAGGATATGCGAATAGAGTCGCCGGGACCACTAACGCCAGTATCAACAAGACCGCCGTAAGTGATTTGAAAAAACGAGTATTCATGGCTGAGGCGCGCCGCTCGTGCCCGAAACGCCGGACATGAGATTTACGAACGATGCTCCCGGTGAACCTGCCGCGAGATGTATGCCGGCGGCGGCATAGACTGACCCAATGTCCGTGAACGCCTTGGCGAGACCCTGCACGGATGACTGATACTGGGTAAGCGCGAGTATCGCGGCAAGCGGATCGGTGTTTACCAGAGTGAAATCGTTAATGACTTTACTCATGTGCATAAGCGCATTGATAAGTTCGAGATCCTGCCCGGCAAGCTCTTGAGGAACGGGAAGCACGACAAGACCTGTGGCTGAATCACGATACGATTTAGCTATGGCTGCGATAAAGGTTAGCGCGGTTGCATTCCCGTTTTCAGCTTCTTTTAAATAGGCTAATTCGGTAGTCGTCGCGTTATTCGAATTTTTTCTCAAGAGATTCTCCGCATCGGCGGCGAAGGAAAGGAGCGCGCTCGAGCCTGACGCGCCAATCACTAAATCCGCGGGGTTCTTATACTTCGGCGTAATCGCGACAGACGAGGAGAGCATATTCACGGCACGGTTCACTACATCGCTCATTTGAGCATCAGTGAGATCAGCGCCGCCGGCATTTTGTTTGGCTTGGAGATAGAGCATGAAAAAGGTCTTCGAGAAGGCGGCGGTCAGCGTCCCGTCCGCGGGAGCCGGCGGGAGATCGTCGACGCCGAGGGTTGCCGGGGTCGCGGTCGCGACGGGAATGTCCGCGATCGCCTTCGGCACGATGAGTCCCTTCGCCACCGCCTCGCCATCGGTCATTCCGAGATTGAAGTAGTCCGTCGTCGTACTGTCGATGGGGATGCCGTAGAGCGTTTTCTGCCAGTCGGGCAGGCCGTCGCCGTTTGAATCTTTCGTCGCGATCGCCCGAAGGAGCTCCGTCTCAGTCGAAGCTTCCGCAACCGAGGGCGCCGCGGCGCCGCGAGCGAGCAGGAAGGCGCTCCCTATGAGCACCGCTGAAAACAGTGATGCGAGAATGACACGCCAATTTCTTACTATGCCCCCCATAGTATGCTTATTCAGTATACCAGTAGTACGCGAGGGATACAGTCAATAGCGCCTACGATATGTGCATTAGAATGCTATTCTACGCGTATGCGAACGCGCTCTGTTTTATTGTCAATTCTATTCTTCTTCGCGGCACTCTTCGGAGGGGCGGCGGCTCACGCGCTAGGCGTTCAGAACGAGATATTTTCAGCAAATCTCTCTATCGGGTCTTCCGGAATACAGGTAATGGCTCTTCAACAGCTCCTCAATAAAGATCCGGCAACGCGCGTTTCCGCTGATGGTCCCGGATCTCCGGGAAATGAGACCGGGCACTTCGGAACGATGACCCGAGCGGCGGTGATCCGTTTCCAGGAGAAGTACGCGGACGAAATCCTGATTCCCGCCGGACTTATCCGTGGCAATGGGCGCGTCGGGCTCTTCACTCGGGCCAAATTGAACGCACTCGTGGCACAGTCGATCGGCGCACAAAGAATCTCCCAATCGACAACAACGGCTGTGAAAGCTCCGGCAATCTCCGTTGCTACCGCGACATCCACCAATCCAAATCTAAAAAATAGCGCGATATTCCTCGCTGCAATTGACAACATTGCCGTTAAAAAAGGGATGGGCGCGACCGCTATCGCGACAATGAACGAACAAATGTTGAAAGCGCTGGCGACGACGACCGATCTTCGCGCGGCGTTTATCCAAACAGTAGAGAAGAAATCCGCCCTGTCGCTTCAAGATACCGGATTCCTCGATCATCTGGTAAACGACATCGGTCAGATCCTTGAAAAGACCTTCATGCCCGAGCGGGCATACGCCGCAACAGGCGTACCGTTCGGCGGCGCCCTGCTCTTCACTTTCTATTGCTGGAATAGCAATACTTGGCTTATCGGTGTCGAGCCGCTTCCCCCCTCCTTCGCGTCCATTCTCACCTACGTGCCTGAATCTCAAGCGTTTCTCTCCTATAATATCCCCGCTACCACTTGGCTACTTGGAGAATATGCGCCCGGCGCGGGAGTCTGTGTCTTTGCATGCCCTTTCTGCGTCTCTGTCCCGTCAGAAGGAATGATCACCCCGATGACCGGATCGTCTCCTTTGTAAGAACCATCCATACGTCAAGCGGCAGATCTTCGGCGCGGGCCTTTTCAAGAATATCTCCCGCCTCAAAACCGGCGTCGGCGAGATTGTTGCGTACATATTTTCGTTTGTGCGCGAAGCCCGCGTGAAGAAGCGCGAAAAAACGTTCTTCTTCGGCGCGCGAAGCGAACCGCGCGCGGGAAATGCCGCGAATGGAAAGCACGGCCGAGTCAACCTTTGGCATAGGGCGAAAGGCGCCCTTCGGAACGGTAAATTCATATCTCGGCGCGCCGTACGCTTTGATCGAGAGCGAGAGGAGCGATTCCTTTTTACTGCGCGCGACGCGTTCGGCGACTTCCTTCTGCACCAAGAGCGTCATCGAGGCCGGCTGGTTCAGCGCAGTGAGAAATAATCTGAATATCTCGCCCGTGAGGTAATAGGGGATATTCGCGACAAGCGCATATCCCTTCGGAAGGGCTTCGATATCGAACGCGCGGATATCGCCGTGTAAAAGTTCGAGCTGGCCGTTTGCGATCTCGGCTGAAAAATCGTGCCTCAATTTCTCGACCAGTTCGCGATCAGCCTCGAGGGCGATCACCTTCTTCGCTTTCTTCAGAAGTTCGCGCGTGAGCGTTCCGGTCCCCGGTCCGATCTCGCATACGGTTGCGTCTCGAGCGATCTCGGCAACAAGTACGATGCGCTCCGCGATGCGCGCATGCATCAAGAAATTTTGTCCGAGCGACTTCTTCGGGCGCACGCTAGGCATCGATGATGTCCTCTCCATACGCGTCATCATACTGCATCACGATGCTGTCGATATCGGCAAGAAAGGATGACGGTTCGAAGGCGTAGTCGCTGCCGTAGATCTTGCGCACCCGGGCGAGCGTGAGAAAGAGGCGCTCCTTCGCGCGCGTCATCGCCACGTAGAAAAGGCGGCGCTCCTCCTCCGCGTCGCGATCCGTATCGTCTCCCATTCCCTCGTGCGGGAAGAGCCCCTCTTCCATGCCGGCGACAAAAACGGTGCCGAATTCGAGTCCCTTCGCGGCGTGCACGGTCATGAGCGTTACGCCCGGCCTCTCGCCGCGATCGAGCTCGTCTTGGTCGCTTGCGAGAGCCGTTTCGGCGAGAAAGGCCGCGATACCCTCCTTCCCCGCGACGGCGTCGTGGCGCGCCGCCACCGACGCGAGCTCTTCGACGTTCTGAAAGCGCTCGCGATCCTCGGCGTTCCCCTCTTCATACAGTACCCGACGCATGCCGCTCGTCTCGACCGCGAGCTTGACGAACTCCGAAGGGATGAGCGTCAGGGCGGCGCGCGCGAGATCGTTTATCGCGCGCTCGAATGCCTCGACCTTCGCGCGTTCGCCGGCACGGAGCTCGGAACGCTGTCCCGCGGCCATCTTGCCGAGCGTTACTTTCCCGATGCCGCGCGGCGGCGCTCCCGCCGCGCGCACCGTATCGGCCTCGCGCGAAGGATCGAGCGCGAGCCGCATCCACGCGAGAGCGTCTTTCACCTCCTTCCGCGCGAAAAAGCGCGTGCCGAGCAGTTTGTAGGGTACGCCGGCGCGTAAGAGCCCTTCCTCGAGCGCGCGGGATTGGAAATTGGTGCGGAAAAGTATCGCGATGTCTTCCGGCGGCGTCCCGTTCTGCATCAGTCCGCGGATTTTCCGCGCGATCCAGAGCGCCTCTTCCTCGGCATTGACCGCTAGATGCGCCACGATCGGCTCTCCCGGCTCGTTCTCGGTGGTTGAATACTTTTCTTTGCGATTCTTATTCTTTTCGATGACCGCATTTGCCGCGTCAACTAAGTTCTTCGTCGAACGATAATTACGCTCGAGAATAATCGTCTGCGCGGCGGGATACGTCTTTTCGAATTCGAGCAGATTCTCGATCGTCGCGCCACGCCACGTGTAGATGGTCTGATCGATATCGCCGACGACAAAAAGATTCTGATGCTTCGCCGCGAGCAGATTCGCGAGACGTCCTTGAAGCGCACTCGTATCTTGGTATTCGTCAATGTGGATATAGCGCCAGCGGTTCTGCGCTTGCTCGAGAATATCCGCATGCTCTTCGAGGAGCCGTGCCGGGAGCGCGATCAGATCGTCGAAATCGAGCGCTTTCTCGTCGGCGAGCGTCTTCTCGTAACGCAGCCATGTTTCGGCGGTAATGCGCATACCGAACCCGGAGCGCGAATACTTCTCAAAGAATTCCCTCGCATTCATTCCCGCGCCTTTAGCGCGGGAGATGCGGCCGAGGATCGCGCGCGGCGACAGCTCTTTGGCGCCGACGTCGAGCGCTTTGAGCGCCGCCCCGATCGCTTTTTCGGAATCGTCGCGGTCGTAAATGCCGAAGAAGCGCGGAATGCCGATTCTCTTTCCGTACTGTTCGAGGAGTTCCCGGCCGAGTCCGTGGAACGTGGCGATAAAAGGCGCTTCTTCGGCATCGCGCCGCTCGTTCGGCGCAGAATCAAGCGGGACAGAAAACGTTGCGCGCACGCGCTCGCGCATCTCCCGCGCCGCTTTGTTGGTAAAGGTAACCGCGAGAATCTCCCGCGCGGGTACTCCTTGGCGAACGAGGTGGTAGATGCGCGTGGTTAAAACGCGCGTCTTCCCGCTCCCGGCGCCCGCGAGAACCGAGATCGGCCCGTCGGTCGTGAGGATCGCCCGTTTTTGCGCTTCATTCAATCCATCGAGGTAATTCACTTGACGAGTGTATCAAAAAACGGCTTTCCACACCTCTCGACCCCCTTTATTGACTCCTCAGGCTCCCTCGGTATACTCAAACTATCGACTGATACGGAAGCATTCAAAGAATGGCTTATATACTGTGTATGTAAGCCATTCTTGTGTCTCGGATGACCCCCTGCATTCCCCCGTTTTCCCATTAAATCCTACCCCCCATTTCTCATATCCGGCCTCGCAATCATCTCGTCTCTCGCGATGATTCTGCCGAACATTGCCAGCGCCTTCTGGCCATTTTCTACGGACGCAAGCGCCGCTCAGGCGACTTCGGCTCCCGACGCATCGACTCCGGTATTGCAAGCGTCAGTCAATATCGACCCGAACCCGAATAAGGGTCTCGGCGCGAGCCTCCAAACGAGCGGAGGGAAGGCGCTCCTCGCGTATGCGGGTCCCTCAGGCACCATCGCCGATGTCGCGAGCTCGACTCCCTCGGATCGCATCTCGATCTACGTCGTACGCCCCGGCGATACTCTTTCCGAAATCGCCTCAATGTACGGCGTCTCGGTAAACACCATCATTTGGGCGAATAATCTGAGCGGCGCGACCGATGTCCACCCTGGCGATACCCTGATCATCCTCCCTGTCTCTGGACTCGAGCACACGGTCGCGAAGGGCGATACTCTCAAATCGCTCGCTGCAAAATACGGCGCTGACGCGACCGAAATCGCACAATATAACGGCGTGGATGCGAATACTCCGCTTGTGATCGGTTCCAGGATCATGATCCCGGGCGGCGAGCTCGGAGGTCCGAGTCAATCTTCACCCGCGAAACGCCCCGGCGGCTCGCGATCGACCAAGGATCCGTATCGCGGCGGAGGCGGCGCGCTTATCGCCGGCTATTTCAGCAACCCGATTATGGGCGGTATCATCACCCAAGGACTCCATGGATGGAACGCCGTCGATATCGGTGCCGCGATCGGAACCCCGATCCACGCGGCGGCCGACGGTACCGTCATCATCGTGCGCAACAACGGCGGCTTTAACGGCGGTTACGGCAATTACGTCGTGATTACCCACCCGAACGGAACGCAGACGCTTTATGCGCACTTGCGGGCGGCGATCGTCTCGCCCGGACAGGAAGTCTCGGACAGCCAGATCATCGGGTATGTCGGCATGACCGGCCACACGACCGGCCCGCACGTCCACTTCGAAGTTCGTGGCGCGGCAAATCCCTTCTCCCACTGCACCATCGGATCCGCCTGTTCTCCGCAATAAACTTTCCTCAAACGCCTTATTTTTATTATTCAAATCCAAAGAGCCCGCGCGGGCGATACTGGAGCGCTTCGTGGAGATGAGAGGGCGTAACGAGACCGCTCCCTGCGAGGTCGGCAATCGTGCGCGCGACCCGCATCGTGCGGTGATACGAGCGCGGCGAGAGATTGAGGCGCGCGGCCGCCGTGGTGAGGGTTTGCCTCGCGGCATCAGTGAAGCCGCTTCGCTCGTCGAGCTCGCGGCCAGAAAGAGCGGCATTCGTCGCGCCCGGCTTCCCCGCCCGTTTCTCCGCGAGAGCCCGAGCATTCATCACCCGCCGACGCACGCTCTCCGACGATTCTCCGCGCGAGAGCTTCGAAAGCGTATCGTGCGGAACGATCGGCACTTCGATCCAGAGATCGAGGCGATCAACGATCGGTCGACTGATGCGCCGCGCCTGCTTCGCCGCCGCGCGCAGTGCGGCGCGCGCATCCTCAGTAAGCGTATCCGCCGGATTCATCGCGGCGACGATCATGCAGTCGGCAGGAAACGTGATGCTCGCCCGGGCGCGCGAAACTGTCACGACGCGATCTTCAAGCGGTTGGCGAAGCGCTTCGAGCGTTCTCGAATCGAATTCGGGAAACTCGTCGAGGAAGAGAACGCCTTTGTGCGCGAGCGTCACCTCGCCCGCTTTCGGGAACGCGCCGCCGCCCACGATCGCGACGTGCGAGATCGAGTGATGCGGCGAACGAAAAGGCGGCCAATAGACCGCTTCGCCTTCATTTAAGAGTCCGGCGATCGAGTGGATCGCCGTAACTTCAAGAACGTCGTCATCGGTGAGGGGCGGAAGAATTCCGGTAAGCGCCCGAGCGAGCATCGTCTTTCCGGTGCCCGGAGGACCGTAAAAGACGATATTGTGCCGGCCCGCCGCCGCGATCTCGAGCGCGCGCTTCGCGCTCTCCTGACCCTTAATGTCCGCAAGATCGATGGCAAGGGGCGGCGACACGGCATGACGGGAGCGCACGAGCCGCGGTAGCGGCTTCTCTTCTTTCAAATGTCCGAGAAGTTCGCCAAGCGTCTCGGGCGCGTAAATCGTAACTCCTTCCGCGAGGAGCGCTTCGCGCGTGTTTCCGGGCGGCACCACGATGATCTTGATCCCGCGCCTCTTTGCCGCAAGCACCTGCGGCAATACGCCGCGAACCGCGCGCAACGCACCATCGAGCGCGAGTTCGCCGATGAGAAGCATCTCGTCTTCAGGCGGTGCGAGCTCCCCCGCGGCGATAAGATACGCGAGCGCGAGCGCGAGGTCATAATGCGAGCCTTCTTTCTTTAAATCCGCCGGCGAAAGCGAGAGTACGATGCGTTTATTCTGTTGTTTGGGCGACTTATAGCCTGAGTGGCGAATCGCCGCACTTACCCGATCGCGCGCTTCGTCAACAGCCTTGTCGGCAAGTCCGACGACCGCGAAATTATGGAGGCCTCGGGTAAGATCGGCCTCGACGCTCACCACCTGTGCGAGCGCGCCGACCGGCTGCGCCGCAAGCGTCTTCGCATACCCAAGCTTCGGAAGCGGACGAACGGCGGGCGATTGATGCGGCGTTCGTTCCGATCGCGCGGCGGGCATGGGCTAGAGATCTTTGATGCAGGTGGTCGCGGCGGGATCCGCTTCGAGCCGTTTCTCCTCGATAGCCTCGCCACAGACCTCGCAGATCCCGTAGGCACCCTTCTCGATTCGCCGCAAGGCGTTTAGAACGGCGTCATAACGCGCCTCAAGATCGGCGAGAATCGCGGCATTCCCCTCCCGATTCATCACCACGTCCGCCTGATCGGCGAGATCGGCCTCCATGCCGATCTCTGAGGGCGCCACTTCCCAATCATCCGGCACCGCCGAATTAGGGCGGCCAACGGTCCCCATCTCATGTTCCAGTACTCGCTTGTCCTCCTCGAGTTTCTGTTTGAAGTAATCGGTCTTCATGGTGAGATGATACCAGATTATTGAAGGCGTGTCCGCGCATTGGCGAGGCGGCCCAAGAGGTCGGTAAAGGCCGCGGGATCGCGCGCGATAACAAGCGTGGTCGGATTCCAGTACCCGTAGAGAAGGAGGCTTCTTCCTTGCGCATCGCGGACGATGCGCACGTCATGATTGGCCACCGTATCATCAACGAAGCGGACATTCGATGCGTTGGCGGACCCGTCTGCCGCAACGGTCGTTGACGCCGCAGTTGTTGACGCCGTAGCCGGCGCCTGCGGCGCAAAGAGCGTGCCGAGATCGGTGAGGATCCGGGGCTCCCAGGTCAGCATCCCCGCCAGAGTTTCGTTATACGCAGCTACCGAGAGGATAAAAAAGATCGATTGTCTCCCGCCCTGCCACGTCGCGCTTTTCGTCATGATGACGCCGGCCATACTCCCTACGGCGTTCACGTTGCGAACGAGCGCATCGGGCGCCGATGTTCTAAGCGCCGCAAGGATATTCTCGGTCGCGCTCGCCGCCTCGGTGGAAGTCGCGATCGTGAGAAATCGAACCGTTCCCGACGCAAGCGGTAAGCTTGCTGACTCCGCGAGAGCCTGAATAAGCGCCTGTCCCCGCCCCGAGACCGTCACGCGCTCATCGACGACGATCGGTGTCGGTATCGTCGCGGTCGGAATGACGGGTACGTTTCGCGCCGCATACTGCCGATAGGCATAATAAGATCCGGCCGCTCCGGCGATAAAAAGCACCGCTCCCGCGATGCTGTAGACAATCGCGGGAGAAAATCGCGCTCTTGGAACATCGGTTCTCGGTTCTCCTTGGAGCGCGTCCTGCTCTGCGGCGAGCACCGTCGCCGTTGATGCGCGCGTCTTCTGTACGCGTTCCATGAAATCCCCCGAGTACGTCTGGAGCGGGCTGGCCGATCGTTTGTAGGTGAGCGGCGGAACGGGAGGTTCGGGAGATTGCTCCGGAGCAAAGATGGGGCGCGGCATCGCCGGATCTTGGGGAATAAAGGCTGGCTGAAACGGCATTGACGGAGGAGGCGGCGGTTCAATCGGCGGCGGAAGAGGCGTCTCAATGGGTGGAGGTATCGCGGGCGGCGGTTCCGGCGCGGGCGCTGGTTCTCGAATCGGCTCCGGAAGCGGTTCGGGGACCGCAATCGGCTCCAACGCCGGCTCTGGCTCTGGCGCCTGCGGTGGAGGTGGAGGTGGAGGTGGAGGTGGCACTGGAGTAGGCGGAGTAATCGTGGCCGCCCTCTCTTCTTGCGGCGAAGAAGGAGTCGGCGGGACGAAAGTCTGCAGATTGAGCTTCTTCAATTCCTCGAGATCTCCCTCGTAGGTGCGCACGAACTTCTTCGGCTGATCTTCCGAAGCGCCGAGAATCGTATCCGACGTTGATGGAGTGGTATCCATACCCCCTAGTGTAGCGCATTTCGGCGCGAGGAGAGAGGATTATGCGCGCGACGAAATAGTGAACCGATGAGGATCGTCGCACATATCGGTAAAGGCGTGCGCGGCCTCCTTCAATTTACTCGATGAGGACTTGCCAAATGAAATAACTTCAACCTGGCACCCCTCATTCATATCGAGATACTGGATCAGCGGGACGAAATCGCCGTCGCCGGTCACGAGGACGACCGTGTCGAGCTTCGGCGCGAGCTTTACCGCGTCAATCGCGAGCCCGACGTCCCAGTCCGCCTTCTTCGCGCCATCGGCAAAGACTTGGAGATCTTTGACCTTCGTCTCGATCCCCATCTTGGTAAGCGCTTCGAAGAAATTCTTTTCTTCGCCGCTGTCGGTCGCGATCACATAGGCGATCGCGCGCACAAGGAAACGCCCTCCGACAGCCTCTTCGAGGATATTGGCGAAGTTCACCCGCGCTTTATAGAGATGTTTCGCACTGTGATAGAGATTCTGTGTGTCGATAAAGACCCCGACACGTTGGGCTGGATGTTTGATAACGGCCATACAAATAAAAATAAAAGCGTAATAAAATGCTCACTCCTATGCTAGCACAAGCTGGTTCAAAAACGTCGGATGCAAGGCGCGGGCAGGTGACTTTCGGAGGCGTACGGTACGGTACGACGGAGAAAGTCAGCGGGGCACGCAACGCAGACAGGTGGCGTTTTTGAACAGCTTATTTCTTCAAACCGAGCTTCTTGATAAGCGCGTTGTAATGGCGCTTGTTATTCGTCTCGAGATAGCGCAGGTGCGAGCGGCGATCGGCCACCATCTGGAGGAGGCCGCGGCGCGAATGGAAGTCCTTCGGATTCTTCTTCAGGTGCTTCGCGAGCTCGTCAATCTGCTTGGAGAGGAGCGCGACTTGTACATCGGCCGAGCCGGTGTCAGTGTCGTGACGGGCGGCATCCTTGATAATGGCCGCCTTTTTCTTAGTCGTAAGCATATTTTCTATCTTACCATATCTTGATAAAATCCGCAAGTGTGTCGGGGTCTGCTCGACTCTTCCAAAATACGCACAATAATCGGTACGGTATACTTAAGATCATGAATGCCGAGGACGCCAAGAGGCAGTTTCTGGAGTATATCGAGATCGAGCGCGGGCGGGCGGTCAAGACGATCGAGAATTATGACCGTTATCTCTCCCGCTACTTCGCTCAGATGCACATTGCGCGCGTAAGCGACATTACGGAACAGAATGTCCGCGAATTCCGCTTGTGGCTTAATCGACAGAAGGGATCGGGGAACGACTCGATGAAACGCCGTACCCAGAATTACTACATGATCGCTCTGCGCGCTTTCCTCAAATTTCTGCGGAAACGAGACATCGAGGCGATCTCTCCTGAGAAGATCGAGCTCGCGAAGCTCCCCGAGCGCCAGCTCGATCTCATCACTTCTGCCGAGCTCGAACGGCTCTTGAAGGCGCCGGGCGAAGCACTCGAAAAAGAGGAACATCATGAAAAACGCTTGAAATATCTGCGCGATCGCGCGATCCTCGAGCTTCTCTTCTCGACCGGCCTCCGCGTCTCCGAACTCTGCTCGCTTCAGAGCGACATCGATCTCTCTCGCGACGAGCTCTCGGTGCGCGGCAAGGGCGACAAGGTGCGCGTCGTATTCCTCTCTCCTGCGGCTAAAGACGCCGTGCATCAGTATCTAAAAGAGAGAAAGGATATGGAGGAGGCGCTCTTCGTGGATGGCCGGCCGAATTCGCTCCACCGGATCACGCCCCGAGATATCCAGCGCCACTTGAAGGGGTACGTCGCCCGAGCCGGAATTACGAACGTCGTCACCCCCCACACTCTCCGCCACGCCTTCGCGACCGACCTCTTGAGTAACGGCGCCGATATCCGCTCCGTCCAACAGCTCCTCGGCCACGCCTCGATTAACACGACGCAAATTTATACCCACGTAACCGACTCGCACCTGCGCGAAATCCATAAGAAGTACCATTCCCATCGCGCTATATAGGTACGGGAAACACAGCGGTTGTATACTGAGGTGATGAAAATCGTCTCGTGGAACGTGAACGGGCTCCGCTCACTCGCTAACGACGGCTATTGGGAATCATTCTTAAAGACTGCAAAACCGGATATCTTTTGCCTTCAAGAGACGAAGGCGAGCCCGGATCAGCTCTCCGAGGTGTTCCTCTCCCCTGCCGGCTACTCGGCCTTTTTTTCCTCCTCAGAAATGAAGAAGGGCTACAGCGGCGTCGCGCTCTATTCCAAGACCGAACCATTGAAGGTGATCTATGGGATGGGCATTAAAGAATTTGACCAAGAGGGCCGCCTCGTGGGAGCCGAGTTCCCTCACTTTTGGCTTCTGAACGTCTACTTCCCAAACGGAGGCCAAGGGCCCGAGCGGCTCGACTATAAACTGCGCTACTACGATGCTTTTCTGAAATATGCCGAGAGATTACGCAAGGAGAAGCCCGTCATTTTCTGCGGCGACGTGAACACCGCTCACGAAGAGATCGATCTCGCCCGACCGAAAGAAAATGAAGAGCATACGGGCTTTCTCTCCGAAGAGCGCGCATGGATCGACGAGGTCGTCGCGGCCGGCTACGTCGACACCTTCCGCCGCTTTCATCCGCACACCAAAGAGGCCTACACCTATTGGGACATAAAAACGCACGCGCGCGACCGCAACATCGGCTGGCGCCTCGACTACTTCTTCGCGGCGAATGAATGTATGAAGCGGATAAAAAAGTCCGAGATTCATCCCGAAATTTACGGATCCGATCACTGCCCGATCAGCATCACCATCGGATAGAAGTTGTATACTGGCGGATATGAAAAAAGCAACGAAGAAAGCAGAAAAGAAAAAAACGATAGTCGCCGTGTCGGGCGGCTTCGATCCGATCCACATCGGGCATGTACGGATGATCCAAGAAGCGAAAAAGCTCGGCGATGAGCTTGTCGTCATTATCAATAATGACCATTGGCTCCGCGACAAGAAGGGCTTTCCGTTTATGCCGGAACATGAGCGGAAGGAGATCATCGAGGCTATCGCCGGCGTCGATCGCGCCGTACTTACCGACCATGCCCCGGGAGAATATTTTATTGATCGCAGCGTCTGCCGAACCTTGCGCGCGGTGAAGCCGAACGTCTTCGCCAACGGCGGCGACAGGAAGCCCGACGGCGATCCGGTGCCAGAGGTCGCGCTCTGCGACGAGCTCGGAATCGCTCTGGTCTACAATGTCGGCGCGGGCGGCAAGGTGCAATCGTCATCGTGGCTCATCGCCGCGGCGGCCGAGAATGCGCCCGCGAAAAAATCAGCCGCGGGATCAAGAGCGCGCAACTTGCACGCGGCGAACAAAGCGGTATGATTCCCTTAGCCGTCACCCTTGCCTATGAGCGCGAATGAGCGGGAGCGTGTTGTCGTGTCAGTAGGAGGTTCCTTAATCGTCCCCGACGGCATTGATACCGGTTTCCTTTCGCGATTCAAGACGCTCATTCTCGAAAAAGTCCAGCGCGGATTCTCTTTCTCCATAATCGCCGGCGGCGGAAAAACCGCTCGCCGGTACCAAGAGGCCGCTCATCAGGTCACACCGCTCTCGCGGCACGATCTCGACTGGATCGGCATTCATTCGACCCGCCTCAACGCGCAGCTTCTACGGAATATCTTTGTAGGATACGCGCATCAGCAGGTCGTCAAAAATCCAACCATCACGATCGAAGCGGATGAACCGATCATTATCGCGGCAGGATGGCAACCCGGGTGCTCCACCGACTACGATGCCGTCTTGATGGCGAAAAGCCTCGGCGCGAAGCGTCTCGTGAATCTTTCCAATATCGATTACGTCTACGAGAGCGACCCGCGCAAGTATCCGGATGCGAAAAAGATCGAAACTATTTCGTGGACGGACTTTCGGAAACTGATACCGGCCGAGTGGGATCCCGGGCTCTCCTCCCCCTTCGACCCCGTCGCCGCCAAAGAGGCGCAGTCCCTGAATCTTGAAGTCGCGATTATTAACGGCTCAAAGCTCGAAGAATTCTCCCACTATCTCGAAGGCAGACCGTTCGCGGGAACGGTCATTTCGTAATTTTAAGCGTCATTTCTTCGCGAACCAGTGCGCAATGGGGATGAGAAGCGGCGCGGAACGGCAGATGGAGGAGAAGGTGCCGATCGCGACGCCGACGAGCATCACGAGCGCGAAATCTCGCGTTGCGGAAGCGCCGAAGTAGATGAGCGCGAGAAGCGCGAGCACCACGGTGAGCGCGGTGTTGATCGAACGCGTCATCGTCTCGTCGATTGATTTCCCGATCGTCTCCTCGAAGGACTCTTTGAGGTTCATTCTCTCATTGCGCACGAGGTGCTCGCGGATGCGGTCGAAAATCACGATGATGTCGTTCACGACGTAACCGAGGAGCGCGAGCATCGCGACGATGAAGAGCGAGTCCACTTGAGCGCCGGTGAAGCGGCAGAGCGCGGCATAGAAGCCCGCAGGGACAATAAGATCAATCGCGAGCATCGCGACGACGGTGAGCCCATACCCCCAGCTCGGCACCGGCCGCGACACCTTGCGAAAGGCGAAGGCGATGTAGCACACGATGACAAGCACCACCGCGAAAATCGCCCAGAGCGCCTTGTTCGTAAACTGGCTCCCGAGAGCGGGACCAACGGAGGTATAGGCAAGCTCCGTCGTCGAGGCCGACTTCGAGACGGCCGCAAGAATGGCGTCGTGTTCCGCCGGCGTGAGCGTGCGCGTGCGAATGCTGACCGCCTTTGCGCCCGATGCGCGAACCGATGCCGCGCCGACATTCGCGGTCGATACCTGATCCTGAATCGTCGAGAGCGGCGGAACCGTGTTCGCATAGCCGACTTGTAAGAGAGAGCCGCCCGTAAAATCGATGCCGAGCGGGAGACCCCAGGCGATAAGAGCCCCCACTGCTCCCGCGAGGATAAGGCCGGTGATCCAGAAGAACAGTCCGCGATGCTGAATAATGTACATGGCTTTATGAGTTACGCGCGCCCGAGCCCATCAAGAAACTCCAGGGACCGCTCTTTTCCTCGGGGACGATGGCGAGAAGGAAGACGCGGGAAAGCGACACCGCCGAGATGAAGGAGGCGAACACGCCGAGCACGAAGACGAGCGCGAATCCCTGGACGATCGAGGTGCCGAGCCAGAAAAGGATCACGCCCGAAATGATCATCGTAAGGTGGCCGTCGCGAATGGCCGGCCACGCGCGACTGAAGCCGATATGCACCGCCTCGCGCGGCTCCTTGCCTTCGCGAAGCTCCTCTTTCGTGCGTTCAAAAATGAGTACGTTCGCGTCTACTGCCATCCCGACCGAGATAATGAGTCCGGCGATGCCCGAGGCGGTGAGCGTTACGGGAATCACCTTGATCACCGAAAGCATGAAGGCGAGATACTCCGCGAGCGCGAGCGCAGCGATGACGCCCGGGAGCCGATACCAGGCGATCATGAAGAGAGCGACGATAGTGAAGCCGATGATTCCCGCAGCGACGCCTGCGGTCATCGCCGCGGCGCCAAGCGTCGGTCCGACCGCCGAACTGCTCTCGAGCGCAATCGGGACCGGCAACGCTCCGAAGTTCAGGTTGCGCACCAGATCGCGCGCCTCAGTCGCGGTGAAGCGTCCCGTAATAGTCGCCTGGCCGCCGGGGATCGGCTCTTGAATAACCGGGGTCGAGATCGGCTGACCGTCTAGGAAAATAGCAAGCGTCTGTCCGACATTCTCGGTCGTGATTTTCTCGAAGAGTTTGGCGCCTTCGGCGTTAAAATTGAGAATAACCTGCGGCGAGGAGAGGCCGGCGGTCGCGCCAGAGCCGAATCCGAGCGTTGCGCTCGAGAGATAACGGCCGTTCAGTCCGGTAGGAAGAAAGACCGCCTCCGTAGTAGTACCGACCTTGGTCGTAGTCGCCAGACGGAATTCGAGCGTCGGAGTCTGGCCAAGAGCGGCGACGGCGGCCTTGATGTCAGTCACGCCGGGAAGATCGACGATGAGACGATCCTCGGTGGTGCCCGAGAGCGCGCTCGCGACCTCCGTCTGAACGAGCGGTTCCGCGACTCCGAAGAGGTTGACCCGGCGCTCGATAACGCCCTGCAGTGCGGCGAGCGCGTCTCTGCGCTCGCTCGCGGGAGTCTGGCTCATGTCGGCCTTATAGATGAGCTCGGTTCCGCCGGCGAGATCGAGTCCGAGCTTAAAGCGGAAGGAACTCTCCGGATTCGCCTCGGTGGCAAAAACAAAATAGGCAAGCAAAAACCCTACGATGAGGGCGGCGGCGGCGAACATCCGGTAACGAGTCATGCGGCTGAGTATACCGCATAAAAAATAAAACGCAGGTCTTGTATTATAAAAAATATATCTCCTAATTAAGACACGCACCCGATATCGGGTGCGTGAAATCAGCTGCGCCAAACAATCGCGACGTCACGGAGTCCAAAGCGATTCCCTCCCCAATGCAGGCCTTTGACGAGGCGGTTGCTCAACACTTCAACGTACTCGAAGTACGAATGATTCGTGCGGTCTCGGAAAATGGTTCCTGCCGCCAGAATACGCTTGCCGTTCCACTCGGAATACGGAAAGGAAAGCGGGTGCTCGAAGAGCCATTCGACGAGAACGGCTCCGAGCGGCCGCCTACGCTTGACGAGCGCGTTCTGGAACTCACACATCTCAACTTCAGCGCAAATTTGGCCCGGATGCTGGAATAGGCGAAGCTCGTCTTTATTCCATTTCCAAGGGTGAGAAAGAATGTTCTGGAATATCCGATATCCTTCCGGACAATCTGGTTTCCTATCCAGGTAGACCATTTCTTCCATGGAAACCTCCATTGTTAACGACTGGTAACGGCTATCCGCTACCAATAGCATAGTGTAGATGTGAAAATCGAGAGCGCAATCAGCGTGAGTGCATAGCCAACTCGACAAGCGTAACAGCATTCTCAAAAAGTTTCGCCACGGCCACGGGGCCGATGCCTCCCGGGACCGGCGTGAAGAGCGAGCACTTCGCGGCGCACGCGGGATCGGCGTCGCCCACAATCGCTCCGCCCGATTCTGACGTTCCGGCATCAATCAGCACCACACCGTCTTTAATCATACCGTGCGTGATGAGGCGCGGAGATCCCGCGCCTGAAACGATGAGATCAGCCGCCGCGAGCGCCGAGCGCAAGCCGCCTGATTCACGCGTTACGATCACGACCTCGGCACCCTGCTCTTTAAGCCACGCCGCCACCGGCGCGCCGACGAGATACCCGGCTCCGACCACGACGGTCTTCTTCCCTTTCGCATTCACGCGATATGTCTCAAAAATTTCTTGCACCGCCCCCACCACGGGCGGCACTACATGTGGGTTTCGTAAATCCACATTTCGAGCTCGTGCAGATGCGGAAAGTACATCGGTATCCTTCTCTACCGGAATCGCGTCACATACGGCGTGAGTATCAATTGAATCCGGGAGCGGGAGCTGCACGATAATCGCATCCGCCGTGAGCGCCTTGATTACCGCGATTAGTTCGTCGGTCGTACTATCGCTTCCGAGACGCACGACTTCGAGCGCGCACCCGGCTTCGGCTGCGCGATTGCTCTTAATGCTCATATAGGACTCGGTCGCTGGTGTTGGATTCGCGACGAGCGCCGCGACTTTCGGCGCGTGATCGAGCAGTTCGACACGCGCTTTGGTGCGCTCGAGTACTGCTCTTGCGAGCGCACGACCGTCGATAATCATGTTCCAGAGAACGAAACGAGGGCGCGCAGCGTCTTCAGTGTAATCGCGAGGTCGAGCCCGGGCGAGCGGTGGCGCAGATAGTAGAGATCGAAGGAGAGCTTGCGGCGGGTGCGCGCGACATCCGCCGAGCCGCGCGGCGCGTCATAATCGTGGATCTGCGCCCAGCCTGAGAGTCCGGGAGCGATCAGGTGGCGCATGTGATACTGAGGAATCTCGCGCTCATACACCTTGACGAGACCGGGGAGTTCGGGGCGCGGACCGATAAAAGAAAGATCGCCGACCAGAATGTTCCAGAGCTGAGGGAGTTCGTCGATACGCGTCTTGCGCAAGAGGCGTCCGAGCGCGGTCACGCGATTCCGCTTCTGCAATTCCGGATGCCCTTGATCGTTAAAGAGCATGGAGCGCAATTTAAGGATGCGGAAGACGCGCCCTCCCCGACCGATGCGCTCATTCGCGATAAACGGCGTACCGCCGGTAAGCGCGAGGGCGAGAGCGGCAAGCGCGACAAAGGGAACCGCGATGATGAGGAGCGCGAGAGCGAGCAATATATCGCACAGACGTTTTGCCGCGTCATACACGGTGCGGCGGCGCGAGAGCGATTCCAAAAGCTGTCCGGCATCAAGATGCTCGAGCGGTACCCGGTCAAATATTTCTTCATAGAGCGAAGCAAAAGTGATAACTTTCACGTCGCTCACCATAAGCTCATAGAGCTGAGAGAGTTCGCGTGCGACAATCTGGTCGGAGAGATCAATCACCACGAGACGCACTCCCGTTCCCGCCGCGGCGGTAATGGCCGCCCGTACGCCGCCCTCAGCAAGATTCGTCGTCTCCTGATGCGCGCCGAAATGAATGAGGAGCTGATCATTGTTATTCACTTCGTCATAGAGTTCCCGCGCCGCCGTCCCCGATCCGATAAGCAGTGCGGGCTCGCGCTGACTCAGCTTTATCTCGCGGCGCATGCGATAGAAGCGCCAGAGACTCTCCGAAACGACCGAGACGATGAGATACAGCAGAAGAATCGTTTTCGGCGCGATCGAGAGCGGAAGAACGAAAAAAAGGATCGCCGCAACGCTCACCGTCGCCGCCTGCGCGCCGAGAATACGCACGCCCATCACTCGGCGGATCGGACGCGTCTGCTTCTCGTACAGGCCGGCAATATAGAAAACCGTGAGAGAAAGCAGAAACATCGGCGCAAACGGAATAAAATTTGTCTGAAAGTAACCCCACGAGGGTACGGTAAGGTTCCGAAGAACAATGGCCGTCCAGAGCGAAAACGCCAAAATAAGGAAATCCCCGATAAGCAGGATCGCCGTTTCGCGGCGGCTGAAGACCATGTGTAGATACTATACCGTGGAATAGTATTGTACAGTTTCATCCATGACCGGCATTCGAGATAAAAAGATACTATTGGTGATCACCAAATCCAACTGGGGCGGCGCGCAACGCTATGTGTACGATCTCGCAACGGCTCTGTCGAGAAAAGAATGCACGGTCGGCGTCGCCTTTGGACAGCCCGGGCGCCTCGCTGAGGAGCTCGAGCGCGCGGGAATGACGACGTATCCGATACGATCGCTACAGCGCGATATCTCTCTCGCCGCTGATGTGCGCAGTTTTTTTGAACTCCTCTGCCTCTTCCGTATTCAAAAACCGGACGTGGTGCACGTGAATTCATCAAAAGCCGCCGGGGTCGGCGCGCTTGCCGCGCGCATCGTCCGCGTCCCGCGAATCATCTTCACTGTCCACGGCTGGCCGTTTATGGAAAAAAGAAATCCGGTCTGGCGCGCGTTCGCCTATCTCGGATCGTGGATAAGCGCGCTCCTCGCGCATACCGTCATCGTCGTTTCAAAAAATGATTTGCGGATTGGGAAGCGCTTGCCCTTTTGCGTCCGTAAGATGCGCCTCATTTATAACGGCGTCGATCTGAACCCGCAGCTTGATTCAGGCGAGCGTATTCGTTCCGCATTTCCCCGAGGCGCGCGTATCACCGGCTCCATCGGCGAATTGACGCACAATAAGAACCAGATCGCGCTCATCGAACAGGCTCGCGCCGATCCTCTTCTGCACCTTGCCATCGTCGGCGAAGGAGAAGAGCGTGCGCATTTGGAAGCAAAAATCAAAGCCTACGGCCTGGAGAATCGCGTGAAGCTTTTTGGTTTTCTGCCGGCAAATGAGGTGTTGCGCGGATTCGACGTATTCGCTCTCCCCTCTCTTAAAGAGGGTCTGCCCTATGTACTGCTTGAAGCGAGAGCGGCCGGCCTCCCGATCGTGGCGAATCGGGTCGGCGGCGTGGGAGAAATACTCGATGCGAAAGACATGGGGGATTTCTCGCTCGAACGCATGGTGCGAGAGACGATAAAGCTGTACTAGCCGCCCTCGTATTCGTTCGCGCTCAAATCGCGCGAACCGCGCCCGTGCCGCGCGAGCGATGTCACGATGCCGAGCGCGGAAAATTCAAGCACGAGATGCGATCCGCCGGAGCTCATGAACGGTATCGTCTGGCCCGTTACCGGCAGGAGCCCGAGGCTGATGCCAACGTGTATCGCGATATGCGCGGCAAAAAGGATCAGCACTCCGAGCGTGAAGAAGGCGTCAAAGTTGGTCGCCGATTCGCGTGCGATCTGCGCCAGCCGCGCGAGAAAAAGACCGTAGACCGCAAGAAGGATCACGACGCCGGCGAACCCCCACTCTTCTGCGAAAGCGGCGAACATGAAGTCGGTCTGATACTCCGGGAGAAACCGGAGCTTAGACTGCGTTCCGTATCCGATGCCTTTACCAAAGAGCTCGCCTGATCCGACGGCTATTTGTGCCTGATAGGCATTATACCCCGAGCCATGGATATCTCCTGCCGGGTTTATAAAGGAAATAATGCGCGCGCGCTGATACGGCTTCAACCCCTCGAACCACAGGAGCGACGCGATGATGAGCGCGAGGCCTCCGAGCAAGAGGAGATGCCGCTTTGAGATGCCGGAGACGAGCATCATCCCGAGCCAGAGCGTGCAGAAGATGATGGCATTCCCCATATCCGGCTCGACCACGATAAGGAGCGTGAGCGCGAGCGTGTAGGCGCCCGATACGAGAATGTGCCGGTAATCGCCGATTTCGACGTGGCGGCGGGATAAATATTTGGCGAGAAGCACGATGATGGCGAGTTTCGCAAGATCGGCCGGCTGAAAGGAGACCGGCCCGAGCGAGAACCACGCGCGCGCGCCCATGACCGGATGCGCCGCAACCAAGAGGAGTGCGAGTAGAAAAGCCGAGGAAATATACAGCGCCATCACCGCCGGCGTGCGGCGGATAAAATGCATATCGATTCTCGAGAGCGCCAGATAAATCACGAGCGATACGCCCACCCACAACAACTGACGCGGAGCCAAGGATGCCCCCTGTCCGAACGTGCTCATCGTGAGCACTCCGAGAAGCGAGAGCGAGAGCGCAGGAATCAGCAGCGTCCAATCAAAGAACTGCGAGGCAGAGGCGCGTCTCGGAAACATACCTGCGATCCCTACGATCCCGCCGATACCGGCAAAGGAATGATGGGGACAACTTCAATTCTCGTCGGCGCCCCAACAAAAGGGCCGTTCCAGGTATACATCATCGTTGCCGAATCTTGGCCGGGGATTACGGGGATTACGGTCGACGAAGCGCCGATGATCGTTCCTTGCGGGTTATACACCATCACCACCGCTTGCACATTGGAAAGAGCGGTTGCGGACGGATTCGAGAGTGTCGCTTGAATGCGCGGCGCATTCATCGTTCCGCCGAGCCGGATGCCGGAAACCTTCGGCACGATGCGCGGATCGGGAGAGAGCGTGAACCATTTCGGCGCAGTCGGATCGATCTCAAGAAACGCATTCTTGACTGACTGTTGCGACGCCGCGACGCCGGGAATATAGACGGGCACCACGGTTGCGGGCGGCAAGTCGATCGAGCCCGCCATCTCGCGCAGGAGCGCCTGATTCGCGCCGTAAACGCGAACGCGGTACGGCACAGTTCGAGCCGCCGCCGTTACATTTTTATTTTCGACCGAGGCGACGAGGTCAACGCGTCCGGATCCATTATCCACCGTCTGAGTGAAAAGGACGGTTGGCGCGAGTTGCTGATCCGTACAGAGGTAGGGGCAGGGACCGCCGCAGTCGATGCCGGTCTCGCCCTGATTCTGCACGCCGTCAACGCACGAGGCCGTCTGGTAGGCAACCGAAATGAGAATGACCGCGCCAAAGGCGATCGCAAGCAGAGCGAGAATAATGAGCACGACCACTCGTCGCCGTGTTGCCCAAGACATTGAACACAGTATAGCAAACGCCGCGCAGGAGACCTGCGCGGCGGAAATGGTCGGGGTGGCTGGATTTGAACCAGCGACCTCTCACTGGTAGTGAGCGCGCTACCGGACTGCGCTACACCCACGAAATGAGGCAACAAAATAAGATGTAATCGTTATAAGTTCGAGCATTCTGTTCTGGCGGCTAGCTACTCTCCCAGTCTGGAACGACTAGTACCATCGCCGCTAGGAGGCTTAACTTCCGTGTTCGGAATGAGAACGGGTGTGACCCTCCCGCCAAACCACCAGAACAGAATGCTCGAACGTATATATAAACGAATACGATTGGCAATGAATATCGTGATATGCAGGATTCCGCACGAGAGACTGGACTTATTAGTACTCCTCGGCTCCATACCTTGCGGTACTTCCACCTAGAGCCTATCAACGTGGTCATCTCCCACGAGTCTCATAACGATTCCTAATCTTGGGGCCCGTTTCCCGCTTATATGCTTTCAGCGGTTATCGGAACCCGACATAGCTACTCGGCGGTGCCGCTGGCGCGACAGCCGATAGACCAGAGGTCAGTTCATCCCGGTCCTCTCGTACTAGGGACAAACCCCCTCAAGAATCAACGCCTGTAGTAGATAGGAGACCAACCTGTCTCACGCATCTCGTTAACTCCGATTACTCGGAGGATCGGACTCTATCTTCACCCGGTCTGGGTGATCAACGTGTAGTCTCTCGGGGCGCGCTTTCACGCTTCCCTCGGTATTGCCCTCGCATACACAATGCGGTCGGGTTTTACCGATATCAGTTGATTTGCTCCGCGCGCATCCCTGCGCGCGACCGCCGTGAGTATGTCTTGCGCACACTGCGTCTCCACGCAGCTAACAATTGCCTCGTGGGTTCAAACCGTTCAATGACCGATTTCGCAGTCAGTCGCTGAACGGTTTGAACCCAGCTCGCGTACCTTTTTAAATGGCGAACAGCCATACGCTTGGGACCTTCTCCAGCCCCGCGCTAAGGTGAGCCGACATCGAGGTGCCGAACTCCGCCGTCGCTATGGACGCTTGGGCGGAACTAGCCTGTTATCCCCAGGGTAACTTATATCCGTTAATCTCTGGCCGCTTCTAAGGCGTACCATCGGTTCACTATGCTCTGCTTTCGCATCTGCTCGGGATGTACCCCTCGCAGTTAAGCTCTCTTTTGCCATTACACTATCGGCACGGTTTCCATTCGCGCCTAGAGAACCTTAATAGACTCCTCCGTTACTTTTTAGGAGGATAGCGCCCCACCAAAACTACCCGCCACGCACGGTCCCCTGTTGGATCCCAACAGGGTTAGACACTGCAAAATTCAAGAGTGGTATTTCACTGACGGATCCACACCAGCCGAAACCGGTGCTTCAAATCCTCCCACCTATGCTACGCATGAATCCCGCAGTGCCAATACGAAGCTGTAGTAAAGCTCCTGGGGTCTTTTCGTCTAACTACAGGTATCCGGCATCTTCACCGGAACTGCATTTTCACCGAGCGAGTCCTCGAGACAGTTTCCCACTCATTACACCATTCGTGCACGTCGGAACTTACCCGACAAGGAATTACGCTCTAGGCTCCTTTCAACCTTTGGACTCTATCTTCACCCTTTTCAGGGGATGGCGTTTGGTCTCTGGGGATTTCAAGAATTGTGACGGCACTTTTCGATTCATCTTTTGAATCTTACGCGCAACCATTTGCATACCGCTCATTTCCTGATGGCGTTTATTCGCCACGAGCTCTACGATCTCAGCAAAGAACTCGAAATCGTTTTGCTTTGCGGTTTTAAGTGGATGTCTTCGAAAAAACGGGATGATAATGTGATGCAGATCGCTCACTGAGCGTACGCAATAACGATACAAATATTCGTGATGATTATCGTATCGCTTATTCACAAATATATTCCCGCACTCGAAAAACGATTTGAACAATTCGAGCGCAGACAGACTTTTCTTTCCCTGAGTTATTACAAACTCTGGGAATACTTGCCAGCCGAGCTTCGTTGTCGCATTGCGGAAGATACTAACGGAGAAGCATCCTTCTCCGTCGGTAAATCCGACAATCCACCCTTCAATTCCTGATCTTTCCTGCGTACGAGTCATACCTAAGGTACATTGTAACCTTAAATACTTCGCGTTTGCATATAGCCATGTGGATTAATCCGCAGATTACTCTGCGGCAAGGTAGCGTTTTGCTGTTTACCACTACAATCGTCCCAATCCTGTCGCGTTCGAGTAACTCGAACGCGACACCTTAGGACGATTATAGTTATCGCCGACATTCACCGGGGCTTACACAGTCCAGCACGACACCGAAGTATCGTACCCACCGTGGTTAACCTTCCGGCATTGGTCAGGTGTCACCCCCTATACTTCCTCTTACGAGTTTGCAGGGAGCTGTGTTTTTGGTAAACAGTTGACAGGAAAACTTTCACTGCGGCCCTCCATTCTTGCGAATAGAGGGCAGGCCTTATCGCTAACTTACGGCCGCTTTTTTGCCGAGTTCCTTGAGGACATCTTACTCGTTCGTCTTGGTCTGCTCGACCTGATCACCTGTGTCGGTTTGCGGTACGGTCGTCTTGAGAGTTGATGCGTAGAAGGTTTTCTTGAAACCGCGCTTTGCGCTCTTTCTCCCCCCGAAGGAGGAAATTGCGTCAGTGCTCGGGGTAATGCGTACCGGATTTCCCTAGTACGCGCCCTCGCGCTGCCGACCCAAATCCAATAATGGGCAGTGCATACAGCAGTCCGTCACTCCATTGCCTCTCAAAACGGTCAGGGAATATTAACCCTGTGTCCATCGGGTGCGGCTCTCGCCATCCCCTTAGGCCCGACTAACCCTCAGTTGATCACCATAGCTGAGGAAACCTTGATCTTTCGACGTGCGGGGTTCTCACCCGCATTGTGGTTACTTGTACCGGCATTCTTACTTCTGTACGCTCCACCGCGGGTTATCCCTTCAGCTTCAGCGCGAACAGAACACTCTCCTACCGCTTGTATCTATCTAAATAGGTACAAACCCGCAATTTCGGCACGACATTTAACCCCGATCATCTTCGGCGCAAGGACTCTCGATGAGTGAGCTGTTACGCTTTCTTTAAATGATGGCTGCTTCTAAGCCAACATCCTCACTGTTTATGAGTCCTCACTTCCTTGTGGATGTACTGAATGTCGATTTAGGGGCCTTAAGTGGCGATCAGGGCTCTTCCCCTCTCGTTCGATGGAGCTTCGCCCCCACCTACTAACTGCCGCCCGGGCCTCTGGTATTCGGAGTTTGATAGGAACCACGAGATTTCTCCCTGTTGGTCCCTTCCAGTGCTCTACCCCCAGAGGCACATATGGCGACGCCAGCCCAAAAGCTGTTTCGGAGAGAACCAGCTATTCCCAGATTCGATTAGCTTTTCACTCCTTACCACAAGTCATCCCAAGACGTTGAACGATCTACGGGTTCGGGCCTCCAGCTGTCTTTCGACAACCTTCACCCTGCTCATGGTAAGCTCATCTGGCTTCGGGTCGTATATATCCTACAATCGCGCTATTCACGCTCGGTTTCCCTTAAGCTCCGCCCCGGAAGGGCTTAGCTACGCAAGATATACACACTCGCCGGCTCATTCTTCAATAGGCATGCCGTGACGGAATGGCTTGCGCCATCCGCTCCGACCCCTTGTAAGTACACGGTTTCAGGTCTATTTCACTCCCCTCTCGGGGTTCTTTTCACCTTTCCCTCACGGTACTGGTTCACTATCGGTCATAGGACGTATTTAGCCTTACCGGTTAGTTCCGGCGGATTCAGTCGAGCTATTCGTGTCTCGACCTACTCAAGAATATGAACGAGAGTCGTCATGCATTTCACATACGGGGCCATTACCCTCTGGGGCGCTGCTTCCCAACAGCTTCTGCTATACAGACGATTGGTAACTCTCTACGTACAAGTACGCTGTTCACATCTTACAACCCCCCACTCCGAAGAGCGGGGTTTGGGCTTCTCCCTTTTCGCTCGCCGCTACTTGGGGTATCACGCGAGTCGCGTTCCATGCCGCCGAAGCATCGGCCGCACAGAACGCAACTCATATTGTTCTCTTTTCCTCCTGGTACTGAGATGTTTCACTTCCCAGGGTTCGCTTCACGCAAGCGTTACCTCGCGGATCAGAGTTCAAAACTCTGGGGTTTCCCCATTCGGAGATCTCCGGATCAAAGGCTACAAACCGCCTCCCCGAAGCTTTTCGCAGGTTAGTCGCGTCCTTCATAGCCGTCCTAGGCCAAGGCATCCACCGTGCACTCTTATTGTCTCTCGTGCAGAGACCTACATATCACGCGCACACTATATCCTCTCCCGCGCCGAAACCACTCCCGGCACGGGAAAGTTCATTACCAATGCATATTCGTGTATCAAAAATCAGTGTCCTCCGCTCGAAACGAAAACCGCCCCTCGGGGCGGTTTTCGTGTGCGCTATGCACCCGAGGCCTCACGGCCTATCCGCTCCTAGAAGTGAAGATTTTCGGTTCGTAGACACGTGAAAGAGAGTATAGACGAGAGCGTCTGTGGCGTCAATAGTCCCCTGCAGAGCTCTCGCGCAGAGCGGTATTACAGCGCCCCCGAGAGAGTGAAGGTAACGCTATTACTCGTCCCGTTCGCGTTGATCACTGAAACGGGATACGTTCCCGAGGCAATCATTACACCTAGCGTCGTCATACACCGAGGGAAAGTGTTCCAGCACGGCACATAATTTGACGAGGGGATCGTAAAGCTGAGCGTCTTTCCGTCCGCCGAGTTCAGATTATAGGCGGGATTTGATTCAATACCAAGATTGCCGAATTTGATTTTATTGCCCGTCGCCGTGAATCCGCTTCCCGAGAGCGTAACCATCGTGCCGACTGCGCCCAACGCCGGACTGATAGACGAGATGACCGGTGCTGTCGAGCTCGGCGCAACTGAACCCGCTCCAAACTCACCGGTGCCGCGAAGATACTGATAATAGTAGTAATTCGGATCGTTCGGGTTTGCGTACGGATTATTAACGGTGCCCGTTGATTGCTGACCGGAACCGCATCCATAGAGCGCATTTAACTTCGCTCGCGTAAGCGGGCCGACATACCCCGTCTGGCGAATGCCGTATTTCGCCTGGAAGGATACGACGTTAGCGGCAACATTTTCAGTAAACAACGAACCATTGCCGGTCGTATCAATGCCCGAGGCGGCGAGGGCTTGATTGAGCGCGGTAACGGGGGTTCCGTTACTCCCCACTGTTAGGTCCGAGTTGAAGTTGTAGCAGAACGGCTGGCCCGAGGATGAAGCGATCCTGCCGCCGGTAAGCGCCGCGGTTACGTTGGCGATCGTCGTGGCGTCAACGCCGAAGGAAGAAAGAAGCGAGAGAACGGACTGAATCTGGGCGCTCGTGAGGCTCGAGATTGGAGAGCTCGGGGTTTGCGGTGTCCCCGGAGACGGGGGATTCAATGTCATATTCCCAACGCAGAAACCCTGAGTCCACACTGTTCCGAGCGCGCAGGTGGCGGTCGCCACGGCCTTCGCGAGAACGGTCGAGGACCCGCTGCTTCTGATCTCAAGCGTGTTGCTGCCGTACCGCAATTCAGCCGCAGTGCCGCCGTAGAACGGATTGAAACTGTAGCCGTTCAGCGCATTGAACGCATTTGATGTGGTGACATACGTCGACTCGCTGTAGAGGTCGTAGTTAGTGCCTGATGTGTAGCCGGTGATGGACGTCGGCTTTGACGTACAGACGGACGCTCCTGCGGGGATGGTGCAGTTCGGGACGGCGAGCGTTATTCCGCCCGAGGGCGCCGGCGTTGTCGGGTACGAAGTCGGATTCGTTGCACATATACTTCCACTCCACGTTGTCCCTGTGGCACAGCTGGCAGTCGCGCTCCCCCTCATGACAACATTTGCCGTGGCAGAGTTGCTTCCATCAAGCAGGTTAAGGTTGTTGAGGCCGTATGTGAGAAATTCTGCTGAGTCTCCAAGAATTGATGGCTTCGAGCCATCAAGGAAATATTTGCCGAGAGTTGGGCTATAGAGACTTGGAAGAATCAAGTTTCCGCTGGTAATTCCTCGTGTAAGATTTTGTACGGAATAGATTTTCCCTTGATTGTATTGAGTAGCACTTCCGACGAAGATTGAAGCTCGACAGGTACTTTGTCCGGCTGGGATGGTGCAGTTGTTGACTTGGAAATCAACAAATGATGTCGCTTGTGCTAATGTTAGTGTCGGGGTAATGAAGAAACCGAGGGCAAACGCAGCACCAGTAATATATTTATACATAGCGATAAGTATACACTCACCTCCTCCCGCTCTGGTGGTTCAACCCGCCCCAATACAGTGGATAAACAATTTGTGCGTTTCTATAGAACACTTATCCACAATAATGTCCTTTACAATGTCTTTGAGTACCTTAGTATCAGTACAGGAGCGACGGGAGTGAGCATTCACCGAACGCCGCTAGCGACTGTTCCTTCATAGATCTTTTCGGCATCAGAGTGCTATCGAGCGAGTCCCTGCCCACGCACGCGGCGATCCGCGACACAAGCCCCTCGGCATGGCTTCTCACATTGAAAAGCACTGGAAGATGCAATCAGCACATAAATTCAAAACCGCCCTCTTTCTCGGTCCGGACGCACTAAATAGTAACGCCCTCTCTCCTTTTCGCGACCGGCCACTTGGGTGGTTTTGTTATTTTCAGGAAGTTTTACGTAAAACACTTTTCACATATTACCGGTTCACGTGGAACATCAGACTGCGATTTCGACGATCTAACAGACGTGATGCTTTTCCATTATGGATTTTATTTCCTCATCTTCTGCGGCTTCTCTTCTCTTTTTACCTGCTTCTCCCAGATTTTTAAGTCCTTCATCATTAATTTTCAACAATTCTGATGTTCTTTTATCAAGATATTCATTAGTATTTTTTGAAGGCTCATCAAGAATCTCCTCAAGAAGCGCGTTGAGAGTCCAACCGATTCTTGGACCAGGTTCCACGTGGAACATCTCAATGATATGCCCGCCATTAGTCTTTAGCATGCCGACAGAGATAGGGTCGCGGAGGGCTTGTTCTACCATTGCCTTATATTTGCGGAATCGAAATGGCTGTTCCTTTGGCCTTCCGGTGCCGATTCGATCGCAAATGCGAAGATTGAGCAAATCCCATATATTTTCCTCACCGACATTCTTTATCATTCGCCTTACCGCGGAGAGCGTAATCTGATCCGGATCAGAAAAAAACATATGCCAACGCACCAATTTTACGACTTTATCAATCGTCTCTCGAGGGAAATGAAGGTATTCGAGAGCTTTCTTTGTTACACGTGAACCAACTACCTCATGGCCATGGAAAGTCCAATCTCCCTTTTCGTCTGACCAACGGCGTGTCTCTGGTTTTGAAATGTCATGGAAAAGTCCGGCGAGGCGAATATCGAAATTCCAACCCTTATCGGCGGCATGTTGCATCGTTCTCATCAAGTGTTCAAAAACGTCATAGCTATGCGCCTGATTCTGTTCGATACCGACGCCTCGAATTAAATCAGACGATATGTCCTCGAGAATACCGAGCTTTTGAGCGAAAACAAGCGCATTCATCGGCTGATTGGAATTAAGTATTCGTATGAGCTCGTCTCTGACTCTTTCACGTGAAACTTGGCTCAAATGCTTGCTATTCTCGCTGATCGCTTCTGCAGTCGCTCCATCAATACCGAATTCAAGTTCAGCAACGAGCCGTACCGCCCGAAGCATTCTCAGGGCATCTTCATTAAAGCGTTCAGAAGGATTCCTTACGGCGCGAATGAGTTTGTCCTTTATGTCCTTTTCCCCTTCGTAGGGGTCAACGATTTGTCCTTTATCTTCATCGTACGCAATCGCGTTTATCGTAAAATCCCGCCGCGCGAGATCCTCGAGAAGGGACGTGCCGAAAGCGACCGAGTCGGGACGGCGCTTGTCAGAATATCCCGACTCGGTCCGGTAGGGAGTCACTTCAATAATAGCGAGGCACGAATTCTCGGAACCGGTCTTTACTCCCACTGTACCGTAATCGTTTTCATAAAAAGAATCAGGAAATACGGACTGGATCTGATCCGGTGTGGCGTTCGTGGTAATGTCCCAATCCCTCGGTTCTCGCCCAATGATCAGATCGCGAACGCAACCGCCGACCAGATACGCTTCGTACCCGGCGCTCCGGAGCGCCCGGCTGACCGTTCCCACCTCATTTGGAATTCGATATTCCATTGACGAATCGTAGCATGGCCAGACTGGTTTTTTAGCTTTTGTGCCGTACACTCTAGCTACGCCCTCGTGGTGAAATGGATATCACGACAGTCTTCGGAACTGTAGGTCCAAGTCCGATTCTTGGCGAGGGCACCTTTCCACCGCTCTAAAAACGAATCCTATATAATTGAACTCAGGTCATATATAATTGCAGGATGCGAAAAGACAAGGAGATAGCTTCAAAAATGCGAAAAGAGGGTAGAAGTTACGATGAGATCTATAAATCCCTGCATATTCCGAGAAGCACACTTTCTCATTGGTTTTCTAAAGAGGCGTGGTCTGAAGAAGTGCGGGCTCGAGTCTCTCAGGCTGCCGAGGAGAGGCGCGCCGTCCGTCTCGCTATCCTGAACAAAGTGCGCGGCGAGCATCTGGCGAGAGCCTACGAGACAGCCCGATCGGAAGCGGCGAGAGAGCTCGCCGTACTCAAATACGATCCGCTTTTCATTTCCGGCGTCATGCTCTATTGGGGAGAGGGGGCGAAAGATCCGAAACAAGGGGTGAAATTTACTAATAGCGACCCTAAGATGGTGCGGTTTTATACGAGATTTCTTTTGAAATCATGCCGGATTCCCGTGGAGAAAATAAAAGCGCATGTATTGATTTCTGAAGATCACGAAGAGAAGACGACTCGGGCGTATTGGATAAAAATAACCGAATTGCCGAGAGAGAACTTCACCAAGAGTTCTCTTATTGCCGGCCGGCATGCGAAACGACGATTCGGGTGGGGGGTCTGTACCATTACCGTCTCTAGCACTTACTTCAAACAAAAGATTCTGGAGTGGATAAGACTTCTCCCGGAGGAATTGCTCGAGGAGGCATATTATGAGAATATAGCGTGAGCGCGCGGGTATGGTTCAATGGTAGAACATCTGGTTGCCAATCAGATGATGGGAGTTCGATTCTCCCTACCCGCACCGACGAGACAAAGAAGAACTGCCTCATTTCAGAGACGCTGTGAATATATGGGGATAAATCTGTGTCTATTGGGGATAAAAGACGCTGTCTATAACGCCTCTTGCTCGACAGTCCGATAATATACTAAGGAGATGAGCCATATTTCTTAAGGCCGTGAACCTTTCTTCTAAGACGCGCAGGGAAATCGGAAATCTTGGGGAAAAACTGGCGGCCGAATACCTGCGCCGCTACGGATTCACCCTGCTGGACCATAATGTCGCGCGCAAGACCGGTGAGATCGATCTCATCGCTCTGAAGGGAGAGACGTTGCATATTATTGAAGTGAAAACCGTCGTAGCCGACGAATTTCCTTCCGAGAAAGGAGCGGGCGATGACTATGACCCATCGCTGAATCTCCACGAAACAAAGATACGGAAAGTAGTCCGTACCGGAGAGTGGTATGTCCTTGAAAAACGGTGGGAAGGGGAGTGGCAGGTGGACGGCATTCTCGTGTGGCTGCGCCGAAGAGACGGGATAGCGCGGGTGAGCTACTTGCCTCAGATCGCATAACGGCCTCTCATTATCTTGTTTTATCGGGCCGCCGAGAATTGAACTCGGTCTACGTGCTCCCAAAGCACGCGTACTACCGGCATACTCCGGCCCGTTCCTCGTCCGAGGATGCTTGTACTCTAACAGCTTTCTGCTTATTGCGGCAGATGAGCGATGAGCACTTTCTCGAGGCCGACCGCCGCCGGGACAAAGCCTGAAATAGCGTCGGAAATAGGGAGCGCGAGGAGCGCGTCGAGCGGCTGGCCTGTTTCATTCTCATATTCAGACCGGATATACGTTGAAGAAATCGCGTCAAGCTGCCGCGAGGCGGTCGCTCCCTCCATAGTGCTTGTCGTGATGGTTCCCGCGAGCTCGCCAAGAGCGTTTGCGACGCCCCCGCCTGAAGATCCTTCCTGAGCGGCGGCCGAACCCCCAAGCGCGTATACGTCAATACTATTTTTCGCGAACGTGTAGACGTCCTTTATCGAGCCGAACACAATCGTCGGCGAGAGATCGGACTGTATCTGGGAATAATTGAGGAACTGCGCCCCATAGGATCCGATGACGACCGGCGCGCCCTGGACGAGCGCCTTTTCCGAGAGCGGCGACGAAGGGAACGAGGTTGGCAACGGCAGAGAGGTAAGCGAACCGGTGATTCCCACGAACGCGAAATCGCGCTCGCCCGTCCCGCTCGGGCTCGCCTCGGTAAGCACGCTCGCATTGTCTTTGATCCATTCTGCGGGAATATACATGAGCGCCGCCGTATACTGATCGGTCGCCGGACTGCCGGTACGTATCTTGCAGACAACGCCGCGGTCAGCAAGAAGGAAATACTGGGCAATGTGCGCGTTGGTAAGGATAATCCCCTTGGGATCAACAAGAACTCCGCTACCGCTCACCGAATGGAGGCCGCCGCCGATAGGGGAGTAACAGATAATATTCACGAGCGAGTTTCGGAGGGTGTCTGCCGCTATGTTGAGACTTGCGCTTACCGCCTGAGCGATCTCCGCAGACGAAATGGATGATGCCGGCTCCGCCGTTTTCTTCTGTGCGGTTGACGCGGCGGCGCTTGCCGCTCTCGTCCGTCCAGAAGGAAGCGCCGGAGTCGATGTCGCCAAGAGGATCGGGTGATTCGATACCCGCGAGATCTCCGACGAAGAAGCGCTGACCGATGGATAGGGAAGAGCCGTCGGCGGATGCGCATTGCCGATAAACGCCATGACGACGAAGATCGTCAGGAGAGCGGGGAGGGTATACCACAGCGGCTTCAATCGTCTCACTGGTATACGCTAGCGTAAAAATGGTAGTCTTGCACTATGCGAAAGCGGGCTTACCCGCCGTAGCTTCAAGCCCATGCGGGATTAGTTTAATGGCAGAACGTCAGTTTTCCAAACTGAGAGCAGGAGTTCGATTCTCCTATCCCGCACACTGGTCAGAGACCGATTTTGAGACTGCGAGGCCTCAAGGTCAGTCCGCAACCACGAGCCCTATTCAAGCGAAAAGCGCGACCGAAATCGCGCTTTTCGCTTAGTCAGCGAGCGTCACTACGCCATCATTCATGATCAACCGATCGCGCAGATGCTCCAATAACTCACGCTTCTCCTCCTTGGTCCCGTTCTTCAGAAGGTACTTCGCGTACTTCCGGATATCCATCTCCTTCGCCTTCAACGCTCCCTTTACGCCCTCCACCTCCGCACGGAGCGTGTTATACCGTGCCACCTCGCGGTCTATAAGGTGTCGAGCCCCGATCTCATCGAGCGACACCTTGTCTATGAGCCCCGCCAGCTGCCCAATAATCTTTTCTTCGCGCAAGTATGGATTCTTGCAGTTCGGGTCCTTGGCTCGCGAGCAGGAGTAGTAAATATGGGTGACAGGTTCGCCTGTCGCTAGGGTTTTGGTCTTTTCCTGAGCCGTGATGCCCGAGCCGCAATATCCGCAGGTGAGAAGCTTCGTAAAGCTCCACTCCTTGAACTTATGCTTCGGCCGATTCTCCTCGGCAATTTTCTCCTGCACTGCCTGAAAAAGTTCCTGTGTGATCAAGGGTTCGTGCTTGCCCGTATACCAACTTCCCGAACCACGCGGATACTCGAAGACGCCGCAGTAGAAGGGGTTCTTCAGCATCTTATAGAGCGCTGACAGATTCATATCCTTGCCGAATTTGGAGACGAAGCGCACGTCCGACTTAAGCCATGCATGCACCTTCCGCCCGCTCCAGCGCTCGTTTCCGATCTTCTCGAATATCCTCTTTACGATAGGAACGCGAATCGGGTCGATTACAACTTCGCATCTGTGATCCTTGCGACCATCATTCAAATATCCGGTCGGTGCAATGCCAGGCCACAGTCCCATCTCCACTCGTGCCTTCAACCCTCGTTTCACGTTGATGCGCTTATTATCGTTCTCGAGCTTCGCCTGCGACCCGAGAATCATCAGGAGGAACTTTTCATTCGGGTTGTTCGTGAAGCGCTGACCGTATGTTCGGATATCAATCAAATGCTTGCTGTCCATCAAGTCGACGATGCGTCCTAGATCTCCGGCATTTCTTGAAATGCGGTCCGGTGCCCACGTCAATATCCCGTTGAATTTCTGGTTCTTTAGTTCCTCGACTATTTCGTTAAATACCGGCCGCGCTCCGGCCTCTTTTGCCGAATGCGATTCGCGCTTTACTTCGACTATCTCTAGCTTCTCCTTCTCTGCGAGTGCGAGCATCTCCTTGATCTGGCTCTCGATGGAGAGCACCTGCTGTTCCTCGCTTTCCGTACTCTTTCTTGCATATAGGCAGTATCGGATCGGTACCGCCTCCAAGAGAGGAGGAGCCGCTCCGAAACCGCCCTGAATCGTTGCTGCTTCCATTGGTTATTGCCGTTAGTCCTAACAGCCCAATGGATGACGCAACCCCTCATGGGAGTCCAGACCCCTCTACCGGTTATTTCCTAGACATATGCCCGTAAAACTGCACCATGCTACGATTGCCGCATGTCGCAAGATTTTGCATTTATTCCCGCTAAGCTGAAAGAAGGCGATCTCGCTCGAGTTATTTCCTTCGGCCTAAGCCTGAAGGGCGCGTCCTTGCCTCAGCGGGAAATCTGCAACGCAAATCTTGCACGGCTTGGAATCAGGGTTTCGTTCGGAAAGCATGTCGAAGATAGCGACGAGTTCGATACTTCACCGATAGCGGCAAGAATAGAGGATTTGCATTCAACGTTGCAAGATTCGGAAGTAAAGCTGATTTTATCTGGACTAGGCGGCATGAATGCCGCGCAAATTTTACGTTCTGTTGATTGGAAGTTGCTATCAGAGAACCCGAAGATCTTTTGCGGATTTTCTGATATGGCCGCCCTCGTCAACGCAATTCACGCTAAGACAGGGCTCATAACCTATTACGGCCCATTCTATGGAACCTTCGGAATGCAGAAGGGTTTTGAATATATGCTGGACTCGTTCGATAAGTGCCTTTTTCATTCGGAACCCTACCTGGTCGAACAGTCTCCCATCTGGAGTGATGACGCTTGGTGGCTTGATCAAGAAAACAGAACCTTCCACGAAAATCCTGGCCCGCTAGTCTTTACCGAAGGATATGCCGAGGGACGATTGATTGGAGGCCACTTAACCTCGTTCGCAACACTTTTTGGAACCGAGTTCTTCCCAGATTTGTCTGACTCTATCCTGATGGTCGAGGAAAATAGCGAAATACGCCCGCGCTCGTTTGACCGACTGCTGCAAAGCCTGCTGTACCAAAAGGGATTCGAGAAGGTAAAAGCCATTTTAATTGGGCGGTTTACCCGAGCAACAGGAATCACCAATGAAATTCTTGTCACGATACTCAAGAATTATCCGGAGCTTTCGCGAGTCCCTGTAGTGGCGAATCTGAGCTTCGGGCATACCTATCCCCAATTTACTTTTCCGGTAGGAGGGATCGGTCGAATAGAGGCTAAGAGCGGAACGGCGATTCTTGAGATTAAGGAGCGCTGAACTCTGCACGAACCGCGGATGTTAGATATCAAGTTTCAAAACCTCTTTTAATTCACTTACGCTTGCGTATTTAGACTCATCGAGATCAGAAATATTCTGGACATGCCAGGAGTTCGGATTCTTAAAGTGAACCGCCTTAACGCCAGCTTCGAGAGCTGGCTCTATGTCCGAGCGGAGGCTGTTCCCGACCACGATAATCTCCCCAGAGCTGAATGGAAGATCGCCCTTCAGTTTCTGTAAACTCGTCGTGCTCTTCGATTTGACGACACATAAGGCATGAAAATGCTCGGCTAAGTTAGAACGAGCCACTTTCTCGAACTGGATGCCAAGAGGTCCTTGTGTATAGAGAACTAGGCCGTCGCCGCGCTTTTCTAGCTCCGTCAGGATTTTCACGACATCAGGAACCAGTGCCTCCGGCTGATTCTTGAGAGTCGGTACGATAGACTCAAACAGTTTTGTGGGACGAGGTATGTCCGCCTCTGTGGTGAGGGTCTTGTATACAGTTTCCAGAGATTTGAGGAAGCCGTAGGCACCGAAGCCAATCTCCTGAATCGTTTTCTCCTCGGTTTCATCTATTAATTGACGGACCTGCTCCTCGGTCGTATTTTTCAGGTACGGACGGCAATGCTCTATGAAAGCGTCGACGATTTTCGCGTATGCAATATTATCCTCCCAAAGGGTGTCGTCGCCATCGAATACCCACGTGCGATTAAAGGGCCCAAGTGCTGAAGGTGTCTTGCAAAAGTAGTATTCGCCTTCTTCCGGAAAAAGAATCGGGATTCGATGATCTCCCTCCGCGAATTTGCTGAATAAATAGGAAAAGTTTTGCGGAGTAATCTCTCCGGGAAGCGGTTCCCAGACTACCGAAAACCCAGCTTCCTCGATTGCTTTCAGTTTTCGAGGATTGTTGCTGAGCAAAGCAATATTCTTTATTCCCAGGTCGCGCAAGATTTTGAAAGCAAGCGGATACATCCGGCCGTCGACCTCGAAATTGAGTTTCTCATAAGCACCATAGGTGCTCACGCATTGCGATTGCATCGTGTACATGCCGAGATACTTAGCAAAAATCCCCGCGCCGCGCCCTTCTTGGAAGATGTGAATGAGGACGCCATTTTGTTTTCTGAGCACGTCGATTGAACGCAGTAGCTAACTTCGGCAGTCGCAATCGAAGCTTCCCAATATATCGCTGTTCGCGCACGACGAGTGCAGCTGTATCGGAACCGTTCGTGACGTATCGAACGAGTCAGGGTCCGTGAATAGAGCGACCAATGCAGTCTGCTTATCATCAGAATAAATGCAAGAAAAAGTCACGCCTGTATTTGTAAAATGCTTTACGAAGGGAGTCTTCTTCGTGTCATCGTCGACTCGGATTGTGGGGTCGTAGTCGCTTTCTTTTGGTGCGTGCAGGTCCATAAGTTTTTATGATTAATTTATACGCAAATTGAATCGCACGGGTCCGGTTGAAAGTTCGACATTATGTTTCCCGTCGTCTGAATGCTCCACCCGAACGCTATCTTTCGTTGAGAATCCTTCATTCTTGCGCGCTTCGGCCACTGCGCGCGCAAATGCACGCTCGTCTCCCTCGGCGATGAGTTCCTGTGTCAAACGTGTATCAAGCGAAAGGGAATCCGCGTGCATTATCACATTTTTTACGTTTACTTCATCTGCAAGCACGGTCGCCAATTCTTCTGGAATCGTTCTTGGAATTGAGAACGAGGGAAGCGGCTGGCGCACCACAATGCCGGCTTTCTGTCGGAGCATAAGCGCCTCGCTCGCAAGCGTGCGAACATCTGCCATAGCTTCGATTAACTCCGTATTTGCCTCATGCCTATCCGGCCACTCTGCCAGATGCACACTTTCTGGCTCGCCCTCTTCCCGTACTGAACGGTATATCTCGTCAGAGACAAACGGCATGACGGGTGCGACAAGCAGGGCGGTATGTTTGAGAACGAAACGCAATGTGGCGCGCGCGGCATCTGCATCCGGGCCATCTTCCTTGAAACGGTCGCGTGAGCGGCGCACGTACCATGCAGAAAGGTCATCAATAAAGGCCGAAAGTGGGCGTGTAGCCGAGTCGAGAGCATAATGCTCGTATCCTTCCGTCACCTCTTTAATAGTCTTATCCAAACGCGCAACTATCCAGCGGTCCAAAACATGAGTACTCATTCTGTTCGCCGTAATTCCCGTATCGTGAAGCGTATAGAAGGAAAGCACATTCCGGAGCCGACCAATGTTCTTTTTCGCAATCTCATCAACGCCCTTCTCAGAAAAAGCGAGGTCTTCAGCAACGACAACCGATGAGGATAGCAGATAAAAACGCATCGCGTCCGCCCCGTATTTCTCGACTACTTCCATAGGATCGGGATAGTTTTTGAGGCGCTTCGACATCTTCTTTCCGTCCTCAGCAAGAACGATGCCGTTCACGATGACGTTTTCGAACGCGTGCTTGTTGAATAGCGCTCCCGCGAGTACATGAAGATAGTAAAACCATGCGCGGGTCTGATCCTGTCCTTCGCCAATAAATTGTGCCGGAAACGCAGAATCAAATTCTTGCTTATCCTCAAAAGGATAGTGACGCGAGGCATACGGCATTGAGCCGGAATCGAACCAAGTATCGAGAACGTCCGGTATGCGCCGCATTACACCACCGCAAGAACACGGAACGACGATTTCATCCAAGACGTGCTTATGCAAGTCATCAATGCGCTCTCCGCTCGCTTCCTCCAACTCGGCTACGCTCCCGAAGACCTTACGCGCCTTGCATTCTTCGCATGTCCACATCGGAATAACGCTTGCCCAAAAGCGCTGGCGCGAGATAGACCAGTCGCGAGCGCCTTCGAGCCACTTACCGAAGCGCCCTTCCTTGATATGTGCGGGCGACCACGCCACATCCTTTGCCGTCGCAAGTAAGATGTCTTTGATCTTCTCGATGGCGATGAACCATGATGAAGTCGCGTAGTTCAGGAGCGGCGTGTCGCACCGCCAGCAATGCGGATACGCATGGGCGATGTTCTCTTTTGAGAAGAAGTTGTCGTTATCCTGTAGATGCTTAAGAACGGCAATGTCAGTCGCGAGCCTGACCCGATCATCGTCAGACTTCGGCTTTACTTCCATGCCCGCAAAAGCGAGGACTTCTGGCTTCATCGTGCCGTCCTCGTTTACATGCTGTACGAAGGGCAAATGCTCTCTTTTGAGGAGTTCCCAGTCGTCGGCGCCGAACGCCGGTGCCTCGTGTGCAATGCCGGTACCGGTATCCGCAGTGATAAAGTCTGCCGCATATACCTTCCATCCGTTTTCGCGATTCTTGAGGTTCGCATCGGAAGCGTAATAGTCGAAAAGCGGCTCGTACTCGAGTCCGACAAGTTGCCGCCCTGAAAATTCCAGTCCTGAATTCGCATCACTCAGCCCGAGAGCCGCCATCCGCTCCTTTGCGACCACATAGTATTTTCCGTTCTCGTATTGAACCGCGCGATAGGTGATGTCGGGACCGACGGCCAACGCCACGTTTCCAGGCAGCGTCCACGGCGTAGTCGTCCATGCAAGTAAATGGACATCCTGACCGATACCTAACTCGGACAGCGCGGCAGTGGACTTTGCTTTAAACTTCACAGTGACCGCGATATCCTTCACGTCCTTGTATCCTTCCGACACCTCCGTCTGCGAGAGCGTCGTTTCGCAGCGCGTGCAGATATGCATGGAGCGATAATCCTCATATACGAGTCCCTTGTCGTAGATCTGCTTGAAGACCCACCAAACGCTTTCCATGAACGACTTGTCCATCGTTCGATAGGCATTCTTCATATCAGCCCAGCGACCGATGCGAGGAATGATCTTCTCCCACTCGTTCACATAGGTGAGCACCTGTTCGCGACAGCGCTCATTGAACTTTGCGACTCCGTACTCTTTTATGTCTTTCTTATGCTTGAAGCCAAGCTCCTTCTCGACAATATTCTCGATCGGAAGTCCGTGGCAGTCCCAGCCCCACACACGGGGGACGTGATAGCCGCGCATAGTCTTATAGCGAGGTATGGCATCCTTGATCACGCTCGCCACGATATGGCCGTAGTGCGGGAGCCCTGTCGCAAATGGCGGGCCGTCGTAGAATGCAAATTCGCCTTTTGGGGCGCTTTTCTTGAGCGATTTTTCGAAGATTTTATTTCCTTCCCAAAACTCAAGGATTTCCTCCTCTCGTTTTGCCGCGTCTGATTTTCCCATTTCCTCCATACGGCTATTCGTTTGGGGCGAAACCAATACAAGCCTGCTCTTCGCTCGACGAGATACCGTCAAACCAGAGACGATGCAATTTTCTCGGATCATCGGACTCAAAAGCCGTTCTTCCATGGAGGACGGTAAAGTTATCGGTGAGCAGCACTTGTCCTGCTTCAAGCCGGAAACTTACTAGATTCTTTTCCTCTGAAAGAAAATCATGCACAAGGCCGACCGCTCTGCGTACATTTGAATTTTCTGGGGAGCGCACAGCTTCGTCCGCTCTGTAGCGAATCGCGAGGCGATTATTTAAATATGTTCTAAAAACCGCCCCTGAGAACGATTTCGCTGCGCGATTAATGAAAAGAGCGTCTTCGCGATAAAGCGACTCCAAGGCTTCTTTATCCGTCGATGAAAGCCAGTCGTGCAATTTCTTCCCGCTTGCCAGCTGAGTAATACCGCCTTGGCGTGCCGGTATCTCGCATCGCAGAGCAACAATCGGAGGAGGGTTTACATCGTATGAGCCATCGGTGTGAAATGTATAAGCTCGAGAAGAAATGCCGGGGTAAACGGAAGATTCGTCGATTACGGCAACTTCGGTAATGTCGTCATCGTCAGATCGATCATGGCTCATTGTTTTGCCAAAAAGTTCCTTGAAACACAGCAGTTGATTTCTAGGCGGTTCTTCCTTTTCAAATTGAACAATGGCAACTCCGTATGTATCGAGAAGGCTGATGATTGAGTGTGCCGATCCAACGATTTCCTCTGACGAATGTACTGACACTAAAAGCGCCTCGGGAGCAAGTTCGGAGCCGAATGCCTGTTTAGGATTTTTGTCGCAATTTCCGGAGGATTCCATAATATTTTGGGCCGAAGCCCTGGCATCTAGTTTATTCAAATTTTCTTGAACGAAATAACATCGCCAACATTGATGCCGAGCTCCCGAGCGCCCAATTTGCGTGCCTGCCCCAGTTCCCAAAGGCCAAATGAGCTGCCAGGGAAGAACGCCCAATCTCCGGTTTCAAGAGACATGAGACGTGGCTCATATACCGCATTAATCTTGTGATCCCTAATCATTACCTCGTAACGATCTCCTGGAGCAACTGGTCCGATATCTCCGGTAAATTTCATCATTCCAAAATTATCAATATGCACGATAGTTCCCGGCTTGAGATTAAGCCGAACGATCCCGTTCGGGTCGATCGCTTCCCCGAGTTCTGAAAGCGGCGTACCGCGAGCTGCTGCCGCGGCGACTTTTGCAGTTACATACTTTCCAGCGAACGAAACGAATTGCCCGACATTGTATTTCGTAAGGTCGTAGAGCTCCGCGCATCCGAAATCGCGGGTAAGCCAATCAAAACTACCCATGTTCCTGCCGATAAAAACTATGTTGCGCTCCTTCGTTCTTCCGATTACATTCATCGGCCGCACTTTTTCGGCATTGATCGTAGTCATCAGAACGCTATTTTCCGGGTACGAATCAGCCATGAGCCGAACGGCGAAGTTGGTGTTAATTATGGAAAATGCTGGGGAAATGGGGGTAATGGGGGCAACTACGACATCCGGTATATTCTCGACTTCATGCGCGAGTACCGCCCAAAGCTCATTGGCCGCGATGTCTACACACTCTGTGATGTTTACCAAGTATTTCTTCACGCTCGAAATATAACACGAAATAGCAGAAAAGCTGAGTAATTCCCGTTCCCTTATCGAGATACGAACCATAGATATCGTACCGCCCGAGCATCTTGCTATATATTCTTCGTGTGATATAATAAAAAATGAGCAATAGAGATTTGTTGCCGCGAGAAAGAGGCCCTATATCTGAATCCCTGGTATGAGGTCGTCGCGAATGATAACGAGGCGATGGTCATATCGCTGTACGCGAAGGGCCTCACGACCCGCGATATCGCAAGCTATATGCGCAGTCACTATGGCATGGAATTGTCCCAGCCTGCCGTCTCCGGCATTACCGACAAAGTGTACCCGCTCGTGAAGGAATGGCTCTCGCGTCCTTTGGCCGTGTCCTATCCGATCGTCTATCTCGACGGCCTTCACTTCAAGGTGCGGGACGCCGGGAAGATAGTGTCGAAGATCGCGTACATCGTCCTTGGCATCAATCCGTACGGGAATAAGGAAGTGCTCGGCATCTGGATCAGCGATTCCGAAGGAGCGAAGTTCTGGATGCACGTCCTGAACGACCTGAAGAATCGCGGCGTCGACGACATCCTTATCGCGTGCGTCGACGGCCTCAAGGGATTCCCGGATGCGGTCAAGTCCATCTATCCGCAAACGGAAGTGCAGGTCTGCATCGCACACCAGATACGGAACACCATCAAATTCCTGCCGATCAAGGATCGCGAAGGATTCTGCCGCGACTTGCGGGAGGTGTACACCGCCTCGACCGAGAGCGCCGGCCTCGACGCGCTCCACACGATGATGCAGAAATGGCCGCAGTATCGCGGATACTTGAAAAGCTGGGAAGACCGCTGGGCCGAACTCACGCCCTTCTTCGAGTATCCGAATCCTATACGCCGCATGGTGTATACCACCAACATGATCGAGAATCTGAACCGGCAGTTCCGTAAGGTTACGAAAACGACCACGATCTTCCCGCATGACGAATCGCTCATGAAGCTCCTCTGGCTCGCCCAGAACGATCTTGCACAGGGAAGACTCGTCGCGCTTAGGAATTGGAGCGAGGTCATGGCTCAGCTCTCGATCCTCTTCGGTGAGCGTGTGCAGTTCTAACCATTAATTCCCGTCGCTGAAGCGGAAGCCGCCCCACGCACGCCGCAGCCGTCGCTGCGGCGTGCGTGTTTCAGATAGATACGATGTCAGTACAAGTCAAGGTGCGCGGCCAAGAAATTGGCATTTGTTGGCATTTTCAGTCCGCAACCGCGAGGGTCGCTCAAAAGACTCGCCGAATCGCCAAAATGTCCTTGAACTGCTTGCTGGAATGCCGAAAACGAGACGCGAACCCGATACGCGGTCCCGTGTCTCATTTGTCTCATTCCGTGCATGACCACGAGGCCTCGAATGCAACCCGGCCACCCTCGCCAAACGGCCCTTACGGGGCCTCGCTTTACATGGTTCAGAACCGCGAGGGGGCACAAATTCTCGGAGAGGAGTACCATGTCTCTATGGAGCCCCTCGCCGCGCGGATACGACCCGATAAGATTGCCGACGTTGTCGGGCAAGAACGCCTCGTGGGAGAGGGGAGGCCGCTTCGCGCCGCGATCGAAAAAGGGCATCTCTTCTCTTTCATTCTCTGGGGCCCGCCCGGAACCGGAAAGACGACCATTGCGCGTATCTATGCTCGCGCCCAGGGCGCCGAACTCTTCGAACTTTCGGCCGTCTCGGCGGGGAAGGAGGATATTAAGAAGATCGTGGCTCCGCCGCGCGACAGGCAGAGACCGCTCGGCGAGCGCCCTAAGATTTTGTTCCTCGACGAGATCCATCGCTTTAATAAAAGCCAGCAGGACTTTCTCCTGCCCTACGTCGAGAGCGGAGAGCTCACCCTTATCGGCGCGACGACTGAGAATCCATCGTTCGAGGTTATTCCCGCACTCCTCTCGCGCTCGCGCGTTTTTGTGCTCGAGCCCCTTTCTCGCGAAGCGCTCCGCGCGATCGTAAGGCGCGCCAAGATAAAGATGGGAAGCGGCGCGCTTGATTGGCTCATAGGCTATGCTAACGGCGACGCGCGTAAGGCGCTCGGGATGGCGGAGGGCGCTCTCTCGCTCTATGGCGCCGTAACCGTGGAAACCTTAACCAATGCGCTCGAGTCGCCGCATCTGCGCTATGACAAAAAAGGCGAGGAACATTACGATACCGTAAGCGCGTTTATTAAGAGCCTGCGCGCGTCGCAGGCCGATGCGGCTCTTTATTATCTCGCGCGCATGCTTGAAGCTGGAGAAGATCCGCTCTTTATCGCGCGGCGGATGGTCGTTTTCGCGAGCGAGGATGTCGGCCTCGCCCAGCCGACCGCGCTCGTGGTCGCTAACGCCGTCTTTCGAGCCTGCGAGACGATCGGGTACCCGGAGTGCGCGATTAATCTCGCGCATGGCGCCGCGTATCTCGCAAGAGCGACAAAAGACCGCTCTTCCTATGATGCGCTCCGCGCGGCGCAGGCCGACGTGCAAGCCCTCGGGAATCTCCCGATCCCGAAGAAAATACGCAATCCCGTAACGAAGCTCATGAAAGAGCTTAACTATGGCGAGGGATATGAGAAATACGATCCCGAATCGTATCTTCCCGACAAGCTCAAGAAAAAGAAATACTTGAAATAACGCAAAACGGCGCCGAGGGACGCCGTTTTGCGTGAGCGCAAAAACCTTATTTTATCGCGTCTTTCAGCGCCTTGGCGGGACGGAACTTCGCCGTACGCGTTGCGGCGATATGAATCGTCTCTCCGGTGCGCGGGTTGCGGCCCTGGCGCGCCGGACGAGCCTTCGTCGCGAAGATGCCGAGGCCGGCGACCGACACCTCCTCGCCCGACTTCAGGCTCTGCACGATCGAATCGATCATGGTCTCGACAGCGCGCTCGGCATCGGCCTTGGTCGAACCGAGAACGCCATGCACCTTATCGACAATGTCTGCTTTATTCATGAGAATCTGCTATCTGCTAATCCCGCAGCCGAGAGAGGGCGGGCTTGAAGAAAGTATAAGAATCTGGCTTTTTTGCGCAATGGGGCTTTACAACTGCGGGTGGACAACGTGAAATCACTCGCCTCACCCCTCGACCTCCTCCATTAGAGTGATATAGTTAGACCATATGAGTTTCGAATCAGCGCCGCGCGGCCGCGAAGCACTCTCAACGGGAGAGGCGATCGCCGTGCAGATCCACTTGATGAAAGAAATGCTCCCTCCAAACCTTCAAATTGCCGTTGGAACCGGCGATGGAGAAAATGTGGGGATTGAAGATGCCCTTTTTGAGCGGTGGGCAGACAAATATTCAAAGCCGTTCAGTGATTTTTGCGACGAACACGCGGGAGAATCAGAGCTTATCGAGCACCTGAAGACCGACGCGCTCACTCCCGAAGAGACGGCAGAAGTGATCACCTATCTCAGAGGAGACGATCGCCACTGACTTATTTCCCGACTTGGTGCGAGCGCTCGACCGCACCTCATCTCGTTCGTCTCTTCAGTGGCGTATTCTGAAGAAAATATCGCGGCCTCTTCGAGGCCGCTCCTTCTTTCTTTATTATCGTGCGAATTCGACCACGCGGTTCTCGCGGATGATATTCACCTTGATCTCGCCCGGATACTTGAGCTCGTCCTGGATGCGCTTCGCGATGTCGCGCGCGAGAGTATGCATCGCGAGATCGGAGACCTTGCCAGGATTCACGAAGATGCGGATCTCGCGGCCCGCGGCGATCGCATAGACCTTCTCAACTCCTTCAAATCCGCCCGCGAGGCGTTCGAGATCGCCGAGGCGTTCGAGGTAGCGGTCGACGGTGTCGCGGCGCGCGCCGGGCCGCCCGCCCGAGATCGCATCGGCCACCTGAACGATGACGGCCTCGGGCGTCTCATACGGATATTCTTCGTGGTGCGACTGCATCGCCTGGATAATGCGGTAGTCCATGCCGAATTTCTCGAGAATACGCCGCCCGATCTCGACATGCGTTCCCTGCACCTCGTGGTCCACTGCCTTACCAATGTCGTGGAGCAGGGCGCCGGCGCGCGCGACGATCGGGTCGGCTCCGAGCTCGGTCGCGAGCATTCCCGCGAGGTGCGCCATCTCGATCGAGTGCGTAAGCACGTTCTGGCCGTAGCTCGTGCGGAAATGGAGCCGGCCAAGAAGCGCGATGAGCTTGGGGTCGAGGCCGATCACGCCCGCTTCGTACGCGGCGGCTTCGCCCTTCTGTTTGATAATATCGGCTATCTCGGCGCGCGTCTTCTCGACGATCTCTTCTATCTTGGCCGGTTGAATGCGGCCGTCGACAATGAGCTTTTCGAGCGCGATCTTGGCGATGGCGCGGCGCAGAGGATCAAACGAGGAGAGGGTGATGCGGTCGGGAACGTCGTCAATGAGCACGTCGACGCCCGTCGCGCGTTCAAACGCCTTGATATTGCGCCCCTCTTTGCCGATAATTTTCCCCTTCACTTCTTCAGAGGGAATGGCGACCGAGAGCGACATCGTGTCGGTATTCACGGCGTTCCCGAGACGGTGGATGATGGAGGTGAGAATATTCTTCGCTTTGTCCTCGAGACGCTCGCGGCCGTGCGCCTCGAGCTTCTGAAGCCGGAGTAGAATTGAATCCTCATAGGCGCGCTCGATTTCCGCGAAAAGTTCCTCGCGCGCTTTTTCTTCAGTAAGGTGCGCGGCCTTGGCGAGCTCTCGGGTGCGCTCGATCGTGAGTTTATCGGTTTCTGATTTGGCGCGGACAGCCTGCTGTTCGCGCGCGCGCACTTCATCCTCCTTTTGGTCGAGATCCCGCTGGCGCGAATCAAGAAATTCCTCGCGCGCGGCGATCCTTTCCTCGCGCGCTCCGAGTTTGTCTTCGCGTTCTTCGATGGGCTCTAGACGCTCAGTTTCGATCACCTGGCCGCGGAACTGCGCTTCAGCGATGATCTTAGCCGCCCGTTCTTGCGCCTGGAGCAGTTTGTGTTTGATGTCGAGCTCGACGGAACCGCGGCTCGCGAGCCCGATAAGCACCCGGAGCACGTATCCGAGCGCGATGCCGCTGACGCCCGAGAGCGCGAGCATGATCAATATGATTTGGAGTGACATACGCCCGTGTAGTTATCCCTCGCCCGGGAAGGGGAGAGAGGAGGGGGTTTAAAGAGAGGAGAGACGGAAAGGCGTCCGGAGCGGTCAGTCTGTCAGGCGGTATAGGGAGATAGTACGGTTAGTTGAAGACTTTGTCGATCAAGCCGTATTTTTTAGCCTCGTCCGCGGTCATGAAGAAATCGCGTTCGACATCTTTCTCGATCTTCGCGAGCGGCTGGCCGGTATTCTTGGAGAGAATCTTGTTGAGCGTCGCGCGCAACTTCAGGATCTGCTTCGCGGTGATCTCGATATCCGTCGCCTGGCCCTCGGCGCCGCCGTGAGGCTGATGGATCATGACCTCGGCGTTCGGAAGCGCGTGGCGCTTGCCCTGCTCTCCGGAAGAGAGCAGAATCGCCGCGCCCGAAGCCGCCATACCGACGCACACGGTCGAAACCGCCGGCTTGATATGGTTCATAGTGTCGACCATCGCCAAGGTCGCGGTAACCGAGCCGCCGGGGCTGTTGATGTAAAGCGAGATATCCTTCTTCGGATCTTCGGCTTCGAGAAAGAGAAGCTGGGCAATCACGAGATTTGCGACGTCGTCGTCGATGGGGCCGCCGAGAAATACGATTCTCTCCTTGAGGAGGCGCGAGTAGATATCGTAGGCGCGTTCGCCGAATTGGCTCTTTTCAACCACCATCGGGACAAGCATCGAAGCGCGCGGCTGCATATTTTTCATAGGATTAAAAATAAATGATAAATTTTACTGGGTAGAAGAAGCGGCGGCGTTGGTAAGCGCGTCATTCTGAGCGATGCGCTTCCCCCACGCATAGAATGCGCCGACGATGATCATCATCACGATGACCACGATCGAGATCACCACGCCCCACGACTGCGCCTTAGCCGAAGGAACGCCCGCGGCAAGCAAGGCGGCGTCGGGCGTCGGATCCGCTTTCGCCGCAAAGAGCTCGCTCGGCGAGAGCGGGGCGCGTTCGAAACGCGGTTCGGGCTCCATACTACTTCGCATTCTGATATTTCGCGCGGCCATCCTCGAATGCGGCTTCGGCTTCGGCGCGGCCCTTAAAGCCGGTTACCGAAACTTCTTTGTTTTGGAGTTTCTTATAGGTTGCGTAGAAGTGTTCGATCTCCTTGAGCGTATGTTTGTTGATGTCGGAAAGATCCTTTACCTCCTTCCATCGCGGATCGTCAATGGGTACCGCGATGATCTTGTCGTCAACGTCGCCGCTGTCGATCATGTTCATAAGCGCAACGGGGCGCGCCCGCACCAAGATTCCCGGAAGGAGCGGGTAGGTCGTGAGGAGAACGACATCGAGCGCGTCTCCGTCGTCCCAGAGCGTCTGGGGAACGAATCCGTAGTCGAACGGGAAATCCTGCCCCGTGTACGCGACGCGGTCGAGCGCGATAAGACCGTTCTTCTTGTCGATTTCGTACTTATTGTGAGACCCTTTGTTGATCTCGACGATCACATTCATCTCTTCTTTCGATCCCGGATCAATATCGTGAAGTAAGTTCATACGGGTAAGTATACACGAACGATTCGATTACTCATCTTTCGCGCTGTCGCGATCCTCTTCGGCATCGGCGGCAGTTTCATCGCTTGCCGGAAGCTCGACTAGCTCTTCTTCAGCCGGAAGCTCGGTTACCTGCGGAACTTCGTCAGTTACCACCTCGACGCTCTCAGTCGGCATGACGCCCGCGACGTCAGCGGGATCTTCTTCAACGGAGCCGCCCGCGGCCGCGATGTCGACATAGCCGGCGTCGCTCGCCTCCGCGACCGGCTCGCCGCCGGCCGAGACGATATCGATATTCCACCCCGTGAGCTTGGCGGCGAGCCGCACATTCTGGCCGCCGCGGCCGATCGCGAGCGACTGCTCGTCTTCGGCGACGGTAACCGTCGCGCGATGATTGGCTTCGTCGAGCGCCACCTCGAGCGGAGCGGCGGGGGAGAGCGCCTCTTTCACGAAGACCTGCGCATCATCACTCCACTCGATGATATCAATGCGCTCCCCTCCGAGCTCGCTCATCACGGTCGAGACGCGTACGCCGCGCTGGCCGACGAGAGATCCCACCGGATCCACGTGCGGGTCGAGCGAAGAAAGCGCGATCTTGGTGCGGCTGCCCGGTTCTCGCGCGAGCGCCTTTACCTCGATGGAACCGGCCGCGAGCTCCGGCGCCTCGAGCTCGAAGAGTTTCACGACAAACTTGGGATGCGCGCGCGAGAGACGCAGGTACACGCCGCGGAATCCTTCATCAACGGCATAGAGATAGGCGCGAATGCGCTCGCCCATGCGGTACCGCTCGCCGGGAATCTGCTCCTCGTAGGGAATGATGCCGGTCGTACGCCCGAGATCGACGAAGATAGCGCCGCGCTCCATGCGCTGCACGACGCCGCTTACGATCTCGCCCTTCTTTTCGCCGAACTCCTCCATCATCGAGAGTTTTTCCGCTTCGCGCACCTTCTGTATCACGACTTGCTTGGCCGTCTGGGCGGCGATTCGGCCGAAATCGTCCTGCGGCTCGAGCGGAAACACGATCTCCTCGCCCACTGCCACGCCGCGTTTAATCAGCTTGGCATTCTCGAGAAGAATGTGCTTTTCAGAGTCGAAGCGGGGAAGTTCGCCTTCTGCCAGATGTTCTTCCTCGGCGTGGGAGCCGTGCATATGCTCCTCATTCACCACTTCATCGGGTTCAGGGAAGCGCACGGTCGTCTCGTCAACAACCGTCTTCACCTGTTCGAAGGCGATGGTGCCGGTATTGAGATCGAGCTTCGCGCGAACGACTTGGCCGCGCTTGCCGTATTCACGCTTGTAGGCGGTCGCCATCGCGCTCTCGATCGCCTCGATCATCGTCGAGCGGGAAATGCCCCGGTCTTCAAATTCGCCGAGGATGGTATTGATGGTTTTCAGATCAATCATATGGAATGTGTATGTAGCGCACGTTTTTGATAAAGAAAGCCCCATTGGGGCGTTTCTGATAATCAGAATATACCTCACGCCGTCAAATTTGCAACTCGTTGTGTAAAACGCAACATCGCCTCCAACGGCCTTGCGATTTGTTACACTAACCGTATATTCGTAATTCATTTCACTTATGTCCATGGAAGGCTCTTGGGCGAGCGAAAACGCAAACAGGCCGGAATTTCACCTAGCCGAAGAAAAGGATCCCGTTCTGGATCTACTCGAGCAAAAGGGTCCGGAGGGCGCAGTTAATCATCTCACCGAACTACTCGACAAGGACCCCGATAATGAAGAGATCCGTAGGGAGTTAAAGCTTCTTGAAAACCGCCTCGAAGATCTGCTCGGGATGATAAGAAAAAGAACAGGGAATTAACGATTCCACAATCAATACGTTTCTTAAACATGTGAAGTCTGTGTGTTGCAACGGCAATGGATAGACTTGAGATTGGCCAAGCATACCTTATCGAATACGAAGACGCGTCGTACTCCTACGCTAATGAGCTCCCACATGATGCTCGACCAAAAACAGTACTCGTTGTCGGCCGTCTTCGCAGACACACCGATTCTTTTCTCGATGTCGCGATGACCTGGCTAGACGGAACGGATATCTATCAGGATGGGTGTATCATCCCAAAAAGGGCTGTGTTGCACGTCAATACGCTTACGTACCTATGAAGAAAGGTATCGTTGGGGTCTCCTGGAATGATGTTCGCGTGTATCACGATGGCGGACTATACGGACCAACACCTGCTTATACTGAAGGCAGTCTCATTGTTCAACATGACGAATACGTGATTATACAGAACCCTGAAACCTTGCTCATGAGTCATGAGGGCACTAAGAATCATCCGGTCGAGGCGCCAAGATTTTATTACATTCCCCGTTCTCTCATTCAGAAAATCGAGAAGTATGGCTAACAAACAGCTTCCTAAAATTGAGCAGATTTGTTGGATAACGAAATTGGGTCTCGAACCTCACGTCACTTGTGCCATTGGATTTATACGATCCGAAACGCTTGATGAAATACTATTGGTTTCAACTCTGGGAGTACACGGCGATCTTGATGTTCATACAATACCTGTTCCACAAATAGTTAAGCGCCATCAACTTGCTCCTCAAGAGAGGAGGGTGTGAAGTTCCTCCGTTGTCGAGGCGATAGCACGCTATACTTATAGTCATGCACGTTTCGGAAGGAGAGCTGAAAGAGTTCATTATCGATTCCGGTCTCGTCGCCAAAAAAGACATTGATGCGGCTGACGAAGAAGCGAAGAGTCGCGGACAGTCGCTCGGCGACATTCTCGTCGCGCGCGGCGCGCTGACCTCCGACACGCTCCGCCGCATCCAAGCCTACGTTCTCGGCATCCCTTTCATCGGCTTGAAGGAGACCCATATTCCGGCTGACGTTCTCGCGCTTATTCCCGAGCCGATCGCCCGCACCCACAATATCATCGCCTTCCGCAAAGACGGGGATTCGCTCGAGGTCGCCATGCTCGACGTCATTGATCTCGTCGCGATTGATTCCGTGCGTAAAAAGACGGGATTGAAGATATTGCCGCGCCTCACCGACACCGAGAGCATCAAATCATCGCTCCTTCAGTATCAGAAGTCGCTCAAAGACGAATTCGGCGACATCATCTCGGCCGAAGCAGGGAAGATCAAAGTGATTTCCGAGAATAATAAAGATCTTTCTGACGTCGATCTTAAAAAAATGGCCGAGGACCTGCCGATCGTGCGCATCGTCGACACGCTTCTGCGCCACGCGATCGTTCAAGATGCTTCTGACATTCATATCGAGCCGATGGAGACCGAGGTGCTCGTTCGCTACCGCATCGACGGCATTCTGCATGACGCGATGACCCTGCCGTCATCGGCGGCGGCCGGTATCGTCGCGCGCATCAAGGTGCTCTCGAATCTCAAGCTTGACGAGAAGCGTCTTCCCCAAGACGGGCGCTTCAAGATGGAAACCGAGGCTGAAAAAGTCTCCTTCCGCGTATCGATTATGCCGACGTTCTTCGGAGAAAAGACCGTGATGCGCCTCCTGCGCGAGACCGGGGGAGAGGGATTCACACTCGAAGCGCTCGGCTTCCACGGCGAAAATATGGAGCGTGTCCACCACGCGCTGAAGCAGACGACCGGCATCATCCTTATTTCCGGACCGACCGGCAGCGGCAAGACCACCACGCTCTATACCATGCTCGATATCTTGAACCAGCCGGACGTGAATATTTCTACCATCGAAGACCCGATCGAATACCAAATGAAGCGCGTGAACCAGACCCAGGTCAACCCGCAGATCGGATTCACGTTCGCGAACGGGCTCCGCTCGTTGGTGCGCCAGGATCCGGACATCATCATGGTCGGCGAGATCCGCGACGGCGAAACCGCTTCTCTCGCGATCAATGCGGCGCTCACCGGCCACCTCGTGCTCTCCACGATCCATACCAACAGCGCCTCGGGCGCGATTCCGCGGCTTATCGATATGGGCGTTGAGCCGTTCCTCCTCGTGTCGACCGTCCGCATCATCGTTGGCCAGCGCCTCGTCCGCAAGCTCTGCGATCCGAAAGAGGAGTATGCACTTACCAAGGCGGCGCGGGATAAAATCGGCACCGACGAACAGTTCGGAATCGCCTTCAAAGCGTTGGAAGAAGAAAAGCTCGTCAAATCCGGATCAAATCTCGACGATCTGGTATTTTACCGCCCCACTCCGTCAACCGAATGCGAGGACGGCTACAAAAGCCGAATCGGAATCCATGAGGTGCTCGCGATCTCTCCAGCCATCCGCGACGTTATTCTCACCTCAAGCACGAGCGACGCTCTTGAGACTCAAGCGAAGAAAGAAGGCATGCTCACCATGTTTGAAGACGGTATCTACAAAGCGGCTCGAGGTATCACGAGCATCGAGGAAGTCCTGCGCGCCGTGAGCGAATAACCATGCTTTTCCGCGTCATCATCCGCAAAGAAGGCCTTCCCGACGAAACGCGCACGGTCGAGGCGCCGACCCGTTTCGCCGTATACGATCAGGTGCGCGGCGAAGGCGGCGTTGTCCTCTCGATCAAGGAGCGCACAGGCTTCGGCCGAATGGTGCTTTCCCGCCTCAATATAACGTTCGGCAGCGGCATCAAGCGGCAGGAAATCATCCGCTTCGCGCGCAATCTCTCCGCAATGATCGTCGCCGGCCTCTCGATCTCCCGCGCGCTCAGCGTCATCGAGCGGCAATCGAGCAATCCCCGAATGAAGGCCGTGGCTACCGGCCTCTCCGAATCGATTAAAAAAGGTTCTTCATTTAATGAAGCCTTGGCGCTCTATCCGCGCGTCTTTCCCGAGATCTTCGTGGCGATGGCGCGCGCCGGCGAGGAATCGGGATCGCTCTCGGAATCTCTGAACGTCGTCGCCCTTCAGATGGGGCGATCCGAAGAGCTGTCGCGGAAGATCCGCGGCGCGATGATCTATCCCTCGATCGTCATTATCGGCGTTCTCATTGTCGCGATTCTGATGCTCATCTTCGTCGTACCGACGCTCACGAATACCTTTACCTCGCTCGGCGTGCAGGTTCCGCTCGCGACGCGCATTATCGTGGCGATGTCCGATTTCTTGGTGAATAACGCCGTGCTTATCGCGCCTGTTCTCATTCTTCTCGCCGGCGTCGGCGTATCGTTCGCGCGTTCGCGCATCGGCGGGAAGCTCTTGCTTCTCGGCTCGCTTCACCTGCCCGTTATCGGCGAACTTATCCGGGAGACCTACACCGCGCGCGCCGCCCGTACGCTCTCCTCGCTCCTCGTCGCCGGCGTGCCCGTCTTGAACGCGCTCGCGATTACGAAGAGCGTCGTACACGCCGAAGTATTCGCAAATGTCGTTAGCGAAGCCGAAGAGCATGTGCGCAAAGGCGACTTGCTCTCGAAGGCGTTCTCCGAACATACCGGACTCTATCCGATACTGATGAGCGATATGCTCGCGGTAGGGGAGGAGACCGGTAAAGTCGCCGAGATGTTGAAGCAGATCGCCGAATTCTACGAAGATACCGTATCGGAGAAAACCAAAGATCTCTCGACCATCATCGAACCGGTATTGATGCTCATCATCGGCGCCTTCGTCGGCGTTTTCGCGGTCGCGATGATCGCGCCGATTTATCAGCTCTCCTCGGCTATATGACGCTCCGATTCCGCGGAATGAGTCTGATTGATATTATTATCGGAAGCGCTCTTCTCCTTACTGTTTTCCTCTCCATCTTCGCTTCGCTTCGCGGTTCACTCAGCCTTTCGAATCTTGCTCGAGCGAATGTTATCGCCACAGAACTCGCAAATTCCCAGATCGAATTTATGCGCGGTTTTTCTTACGATGCTCTCGGAACCGTGGGCGGTATCCCGGCTGGATCTATTGCTCAAAGTACGACAACAACCATTAGCGGGATCCCTTTCACAACCCGAACTCTGATTGAATATAAAGACGACCCTGCCGATGGTCTCGGTGCCTTGGATTCAAACCATGTAACCACTGACTATAAAGTCGTCAAAGTGACGGTTTCTTACCAATTGTATGGGACAACTCATGCGGTCACCTACCTCTCAACGTATACTTCTCCTGTTATCGAATCGTCAACCGGGGGCGGTACGCTCTCGATCCATGTTGTAAATGCGACCGGTGCAGATCTTGCAAACGCGGCCGTGCAAATCGTGAACGCGTCAACCTCTCCAACGGTTAATTTGACTACAAACACCGACAACTCAGGGATGACGATCATTGGAGGAGCGGCGACGTCGACGCAGTACCAAATCTTGGTCTCTCGGCCAGGCTACTCGAGTGCCCAAACCTATGCCCGCACCGCACTGAACGTAAATCCCACGCCGGGGTATCTGACGGTTGTGAAGGATATGACGACAAGTGTGACTTTCGCTATTGACCTCCTCGCGAACCTCACTCTGTCGAGCTTGGCCGTCCCGGCGGTAAACGTTTTTTCAGACACGTTTTTGAACAACAATAATCTTGGATCGCAAATTAATACAGTCGTGACCAACAACTCGATTGTGTTGGCCGCCGATCAATTCTCTGGATCCGCGCTATCGATCCCTATTTCTCCGACCGGACTCCTGGGGTGGGGGGTTCTTTCGGCCGCTATAGCGGCGCCGGCACAAACAAGCGTGATAGTACATGTCGCTGACAGATCGGGAAATCTTCTACCCGATACGGTCCTTGCGGGTAATGCCGCCGGATTTTCAGCGTTTCCCGTGTCACTCACTGGAGTCGCAGCCTCAAGTTATCCCAGTCTCACTCTGCGCACCGACCTTTCCCGCGTAGCCACCTCATCGAACCCTCAGTTGAATAGTTGGTCGCTCTCCCACACAGACGGACTCACGCCTGTTCCGGCAATCTCCTTTACTCTCACCGGCGCGAAGACAATCGGCACGAATGGTAGCGGGCAGTCAATTTATAAAACGAATGTAACCGGTTCGACGGATGCAGGTGGATCCGTTAAAGAGATGCTCGAGTGGGATGCATATTCGCTCACCCTCTCGAGCTCGACTAGCCTTGAAAGCTGTCCTATCCCGCCGTATGCGCTTTCGCCGGGAACGAATGTTTCAGCGCAGTGGCAGATTGGTTCTCTCTCGGCGAACACGCTCCCTATTCTGGTACAAGACTCGCTCGGCTCGCCAATCATGAACGCACTCGTTGTACTCTCGAACGCTTCATTTGCAGAAACAATTCCAACCGACGCGTGTGGAGTCGCTTTCTTCAACGGTCTTTCAAACGCAACCTATTCGGCAACCGCAAGCGCTCCAGGCCATGCAACGACAACGATCAACTCGCTGTCAGTGTCGGGACATGCCGCGACAACAGCAATTACACTTCCATGAACACTTCTCGACCCAACGGATTTACTCTCGTCGAAGCCCTTGTGGTCGTCTCTCTCACGGCCATTATGTCAATGGCGATTGCGTCGCTTATAGTAATGTTTTATAGAACATCGGGATTCACTCTTGAGAACACGAAAGCGATTAATATCGCTCGCCAAGGCGTCGAACAAGCTGTGCGCGACATCCGCGAAGCCACGTATGGGAACGATGGCTCGTATTTAATAACCTCGGCGGGAACGTCGACTATCGTTATGTATTCTCAAGCTGACGCCGATGCTCAAGTGGAGCGCGTAACGTACACGCTCTCAAACGGGACGCTGTATCGCTCCACTGCTGAGCCAAGCGGAAACCCTCTCTCGTACACAAATCCAACGTACTCTACAACAACAGTATCCCAATCAGTTACGAACGGAACATCGACTCCCTTATTTCAATACTATGACACGACAAGTACTGAAATATTTCCCCCCCTTAATGTTACTTCCATTTCGAGTGTTAAAATAACGCTTATTATCGACATCAACACAAATGCGACCCCGCTCCCATTCACCCTCACGGGCTGGGCACACCTGCGTAATCTTCCATGAAGAACTTTTTCTCTCGCGGATCAATTACGCTTCTCGTGCTTGTTTTCGCGGGAATATTTGTAACTGTAATTCTGAGCCTCACGACATTTGTTCTCACGGTGAATCGCGCTCAGAGCGTGACCCAAGAGCGGGGAGAGGCCTTCGACCTTGCTGAGGCCGGCATTCAATACTACCGCTGGCTTCTCCAACATTACCCGGGTGATATTACGAATCATACTGGACACGGAGGTCCTTACGTCACAACGTATGCCGACCCGGAGGGCGGTTCTACCGGAACCTATACGCTCTCTGTCACAGGAAATTCCTCATGCGGGATAGTCCAGTCCATCGATGTCACGAGTATCGGCTCCCCCTCAGATGCGCCCGGCGTTATTGCCACGATCTCTGCTCGATATGCAGAGCCTTCCGTCGCGGCCTATTCGTACATTATCGGAAGTAGCGTATGGGCGGGTGCCGATCGTGTTATTAACGGCCCCTACCACAGCAACGGCGGTATTCGTATGGATGGCGTATCAAATGCTCCCGTTACCAGCTCATTGTCGACCTGGGATTGTGATGCGAACTTCGGGTGTACACCTGAACAAAAATTAGCACCAGGCGTAGTCGGGAGTGGAGCCAAGCCCCAGTTCTGGTCGTATCCAACGCCACAGGTCGATTTCGCAGCCATTTCCTCAAACTTTGGCACATTAAAAACCGCCGCTCAGACAAACGGTCTATATCTCCCGCGCTACAGCACATCGAAAAATCCTCATAACGGCTATCACCTCATTTTTAATGCAAACGGGACTGTGACGGTAAGGCGCGTCTCCAAAATCACCACGCTTGCAGTTATACCAGTTAATAGTACTAATTCCTCCTCTGATTACACGCTTATTAATACTGAGACGGCGTATCAGACTCTCTCTCTCCCTGCTCAATGCGGTCTCATTTTCGTCGAAGACAATGCGTGGATTGAGGGAACCATTCCCCAGAAGGTTACACTTGTGGTGGCAAATGCGACGACCCCGGGCGTACTGCCGGATGTCGTTCTCCATAACAACATTACATATGCAGCGACTGATGGATCCGACGGACTCACGGTTATCGGTGCTCACGATATATTGATCGCTCCTGATTCTCCTCAGGTAATGACCTTGAATGGGGTCTTCGTCGCTCAGTCAGGCGCCTTTGGGCGAAATTATTACGGATGCCCGAGCGCCTATGAGCCGCGGACTTCCCTTACCATCCTCGGAACAACAGTATCGAACCTGCGTACTGGTACCGCGTGGGAATGGGGGTGTGGTGCGACAAACGCAGGATATCTCTCGCGTATTGATTCTTACGATCGGCAAAATATGAAGAATCCGCCACCCTTCACTCCCAATACCTCAACGCAATGGCAAATTGTCGACTGGGAACAAAAATAGAATGATATAGTGAGAATACTATGCTTATTGTAGCGAATTGGAAAGCGTATATCGAGGATCTCGCGAAAGCGAAAAAAATCTTTCTCGTGAGCCGCAAGCTCGCGAGAGAAACAGAGCATACGATCGTGCTCGCGCCGCCCGGTCCGTTTCTCGGCGTTTTCACCGAGAAGAAGCAGTCTGAGGTGATGTTCGCCGCGCAGGACGTATCGGCGACTGTCGGCGGAGCCGAAACCGGCGAAGCGACGGCCGCGGCCTACGCCGCCGTCGGAACTGCCTATGCGATTATCGGCCATTCGGAGCGCCGCGCGCGCGGCGATACCGACGCAATCGTGGCCGAGAAACTCGTGCGGGCGCTCGCACAGGGACTCATCCCGATCCTCTGCGTCGGCGAGCGCGAGCGCGACGGAGAAGGGCGTTACCTCGGATCAATACGCGAGGAGCTTACGGTCGCGCTCTCGGCACTGCTTCCGAATGAGCGCGCCGCAGTCATCGTCGCGTATGAACCGCTGTGGGCGATCGGCAAGACCGCCGCTGAATCCATCTCCGTAAATGATCTCGCGGAAATGATCCTCTATATCCACAAAGTGCTCACCGAGCTGTTGCCGGGGAAGAGCTCGGCCAAGTCTCGAGTACTCTACGGCGGATCAGTTGAGCCGGGGAATGTTCGTATGCTCGCGGATAATTCCGGCGTTGATGGATTTCTTATCGGCCACGCCTCAGCCGACGCGCCTACATTCGCTGCCCTCGTCCGAGAGCTGTCTTAAAGCATGCGTACGGTTCGCGATATTCCCGTTTATGAAAACATACCCGTTTTGGTGCGCGCCGCGCTGAATGTGCCGGTCGCCTCTCATACCGTCGTTAATGATTACCGTCTGCGCCGCGCGCTTCCGACGATTCAATACCTCACTCAGCGCGGTGCGCGCGTCATTCTTATTAGCCATATCGGAGAACAAGGAACCGAGACTCTGGAGCCGGTAGCGCGGGCGCTCGGCCGCCTCATCCCGTACGTCTCTTTTTGTCCGGATACGCTCGGCCCGAATGCGCGGGCGGCTATCCGCGGTCTCACGCCCGGGAAGATCCTGGTACTCGAAAACCTCCGCCGCAATCGCGGAGAACGGGACAATACCGCATCGTTTGCGCGCGACGTCGCCGCGCTTGGCGACGTATTCGTCCAGGACTCTTTCGACACGTGCCACCGCCCGCACGCCTCTATCATCGGCATTCCGGCGTTCCTCCCCTCATACGCCGGCCTTCTGCTTGAAGAAGAGGTGCAGGAGCTCTCCCGCGCGCTCTCGCCCGCGCATCCGGCGCTCGCCGTCATCGCGGGCGCAAAATTTAATACGAAAGAGCCGGTGCTGCTGCGCCTCCTCGGCGACTACGACCGCGTATTCGTGGGCGGCGCGCTCGCCAATGACTTCCTGAAGGCCGACGGGCAGGAAGTGGGGAAGTCGCTCGTCTCGATTGCCGACCAAGAAAAGGTGAAGAATGTCCTGCGCAATCCGAAACTCCTGATTCCCGTTGATTCCCGCGTTGTCGATGCTCGCGCCCTTAAAGAGGCGAATATGCGCGAGACGGCGCGAATTGCCGCGGCTGGACAAATTGAACCTACCGATGTCATCCTCGATCACGGTCCCGGTACGAGCGCGCTCCTTGCCGATCATGCGGCAAGAGCCAAGACCATCCTCTGGAACGGCCCTCTCGGCATGTATGAAAAAGGATTTGTGGATGCGACCGATGCTCTCGCGCGGGCGATTGCCTCGTCAAAAGCGTTCTCGATCGTCGGAGGCGGCGACACCATCGCCGCCATAGAGAAACTCGGCCTTCTGCCGCGCTTCTCCTTCGTCTCTACGGGCGGCGGCGCGATGCTCGACTTCCTCGCCAAAGGATCGCTCCCCGGCATCGACGCGCTTAATCGCTAGCGCAGAGCCGCGCGAAGCTTCTCGGCATTCTCCTCAAGCGCGTGAACGTCTCCGTGCGCCTCATTGCTCGGGAAGACCCAGATGTGCGCATGCGGGACTTCATCGCCAACGATTTTCGACAAGATCCAATCGGTCCCGAACACGCTGCGCTGTGCGACCGCGATCTTCCGCACCACCTCGAAATAGTCGCCGGCATTCGGCACGTCCCAGACCCAGCGATAGTGCCGCTTCGGGATTACCTGCGCGTGCCCCGGAGTCTGCGGATGGATATCGAGAAAAGCCATGAAATGTTCGTCTTCATAGATCTTGTGCGCCGAAATATCGCCCGACACGATGGTGCAAAATATGCAGTCGTCCATAAACACAGCATACCTTATTCGATTCCTGCTACAATCCTCACACATGTTCCCGCTCCATGACCCGCCCTCCGAGACGATTCGCGCTGAACTCGCGGCGTATGACGATCTCACCGCCGCGCTCCTTGCGCGGCGCGGCATCGAGACGAAAGATGCCGCCGAGAGATTTCTCTCGCCTTCGTATGACCTCCATCTGCATGATCCGCTTCTCATGACCGATATGCCGAAGGCGGCGGAGCGGCTCGCGCGCGCGATTTCCGCAGGAGAAAAGATTGCGGTGTGGAGCGACTATGACTGCGACGGCATTCCAGGCGGCGTTCTTCTCCATGACTTTCTGAAGAAATGCGGCGCGGATTTCGAAAACTACATTCCGCATCGCCACGACGAAGGGTACGGGATGAACGTACCGGGCGTAGAAAAGCTTGCGAAAAACGGCGTGTCTCTCATCGTTACGGTGGATTCTGGCATTACGGATGTCGAACCAATCGCGCGCGCGAACGCGCTTGGCATGCAGGTAATTGTCACCGATCATCATCTGCCCGGCGCGGCGCTGCCGGATGCGTTCGCGATAGTGAATCCGAACGCCCGTGATGACGAGCGGTATCCGTTCCGCTCGCTCTGCGGATCGGGCGTCGCGTGGAAGCTCGTCTGCGCGACGCTCGCGACCGCCCCCGCTCTCCGCGAGAGCATACCGCTCGGTTGGGAGAAGTGGCTTCTCGACATGGTCGGACTCGCGACCATCGCAGACATGGTTCCGCTTCTTGACGAGAATCGCGTGCTCGCGGCGTACGGACTTCTCGTGATGCGCAAGTCGCCGCGAGTAGGTCTGCAAAAACTGTGCCGCGGGATGCGCGTCGAACAGAGAACCATTACCGAAGATGATGTCGGCTTTATGATCGCGCCGCGGATTAACGCGGCGAGCCGGATCGGATCGGCTCGGGACGCCTTTGATCTTTTCACGACTTCTGACGAGGGCACTGCCGATCTTCTCGCGAAGAAACTCGAGAAGGCGAACCGCGCGCGCAAGGCTGAAGCAGGCGCCATCACGCGTGCGGTGCACGCGCGTCTCACAGAGCGCGGCGAGATGCGAAGCGTGATCGCGATTGGCGATCCGGAGTGGCGGCCTGCGCTTCTCGGACTCGTCGCGAACACGATCGCCGACGAATACGAGCGGCCTGTTTTCCTTTGGGGGAGAGAGGGGAACAATCGTCTGAAGGGATCGGTGCGCAGCGGCGGCTCGGTACACGCGCTTGAACTCATGCGCGGCGCCGAAAAGGTATTTGAGGACTTCGGCGGGCACGCGGCGGCCGGCGGTTTCACCGTTCTTGATACCGAAATATTTTATTTGGAAGACCATTTGGTTGCGGCATACGATCGTCTGGCGACCGAAGGAACTCTCGCCGACGATCTCTCGACGCGCGCCGATATGCTCGTAACGCCGGAAGACATTACCGATTCATTTTTACGGCGTATCGAAAAGCTCGCTCCGTTCGGCCAAATGAATCCGAAGCCGGTGTTCTTGCTCCGTGAGGTGATAGCGAGAGAGATTACACGTTTCGGAAAATCCGAAGAACATTTAAAGATGAGAATCGCATCGGCGGACGGACGCGCGCTTGATGCGGTCGCCTTCTTCGTCAAAGGCGCGATCGCGCGCGCCGCCGGCGCACTCACCCGGGGCAATCGTGTTCACGTTCTCGCGCATCTCGAGCGCGACGCCTTTTCTCGCGGCAACCCGGTACGATTACGGTTGCTCAATCTGAAAGGTGTATAGTACCGCTATGCATTTCACGATTCACGCCGATGGCGGTTCCCGGGGGAACCCCGGACCGAGCGGCGCGGGCGCGATGATCCGCAACGGCCTCGGCAATTCGATCGGATCCGTCTCACAGTACCTGGGCATCCGCACCAATAACTTCGCCGAATATGAAGCGGTCATTCTCGCATTTCACGCGCTCGCTCGTCTCGTGCCGGAAGACCGGCGCGGCAAGGCGAGCGTTGAAGTCAAAATGGACAGCGAACTCGTCGTAAAACAAATGAACGGCCTTTATAAAGTGAAGCATCCCGTGCTGAAAGATCAGCGAGCGCGTCTCGTGCGTGCCGCCGCCGGCTTCAAATCGGTTATCTTCACTCATGTTCCGCGTGCGCAAAACTCCGACGCCGACGCTCTCGCAAATGAAGCGATGGATCGGGGCGCATGAACGCGCTCATTTCTCTTGTCGCCGGATTCGCGTTTGGCATTTTCACGCGATCATTGCTTTTTGCGAGCGGGTGGCCGATACTTTTCGTCCTCCTCCTCGCGGCGCTCATTGGCGCCGCGAATGTTCTACGGCCGCGGCGCGCGTATGCGCTCGGCGTTTTATTTTTTATATTCTGCGCGCTCGGGATGCTGCGCGCGATGACGGCCGACACACCGCCGTCGAAAACCTTCATGGGCGACCTGCGCCACCGCGTCGCCTACGACGGCATCGTCGCGGGCGATCCTGACGTGCGCGAGAAGAATCAGCGCATCCCGCTCGTGATCGAAAAGGAGGGAGAGCGGGTCGGCGCGCTCGCGGTGATGCCGCTTGCTACGCGCGTCGCGGTCGGCGATCGCGTGCGCGTGTATGGGTCGCTCTTTGTTCCCATGGCATTTGAAACTGACAACGGCCGCACGTTTCGCTATGACAAATATCTGCAAGCGAAGGGGGAACGATTCTTAATCGAGTTCGGATCAATCACCGCGATCGCGCCGGCGCCATGGTACTCGGCGAGCGCCGCGCTCGCGCGCATTAAGCACGCCCTCCTCGACGGACTCGGTGCGGCGCTCCCTCAGCCCGATGCGGCGCTTGCGGGCGGTATCGTCATCGGCGGAAAGGTTGGGTTGAGCGCCGAATTACAGGACGCCTTCACTCGATCCGGATTGGTGCAAATCATCGTACTCTCGGGCTACAACGTCATGATCGTCGCTGAGTGGGTGATGGCCTTCCTCGCCGCTCTGCGGTTGCCGCGCCGACTGCAGTACGTTGCCGGCGGGGCGGCGCTTCTTCTCTTCGTCGGCATCGCGGGTATCACGTCTACGGCGGTGCGCGCGGCGATTATGGCGATCATCGCGCTCTACGCGCGCGCGAGTGGCAAGACGTATGCCGCGAGCCGCGCGCTTCTGGTCGCCGTATTTCTCATGCTTGCGTGGAATCCGCTTACGCTTTGTTTCGACCCCGGCTTCGATCTTTCGGTCGCGGCGACCGCGGGCGTTATCTGGCTCTCGCCGATAATTGAAAAGGCTCTGCGCGTCAAGTACGCGTCCTTGAAAAACGCGATCGCCACCACGCTCGCGGCGCAGACGAGCGTTCTGCCGCTTCTTCTCTATATGAGCGGACTATTATCGTTTGTCGCGCTCCCCGCGAACCTGCTCGTAAATGCCGTCGTGCCGCTCGCGATGGCGGGAGCGGCCGTCGCGGGAGTGATCGGAATGCTTTTCGGCGCCGTTGCGCCGCTTCCGGTGCAAATCATCGGTCTGCCGACGCTCGCGCTCACGCGCTACATCATCTTCATCGCAACGAAAAGCGCGGCGCTCCCGTACGCCGCGCTCACGCTTGAACGGTTTCCTTTCGTGTTCGTCGTGATTGCTTATGCCGCGCTGATCGCATTCGCGAAACGTTTCTCGACAACCGACCAGTTCACGTTTTCGAAAAACGCATCGACATAACTCTTTTTATCGGACGATCCGTAGTCAACCATATACGCGTGCTCCCAGAGATCGAGCGCGAGAATGACGGGAAGCCCCGCGAGCTGTCCGACTTCGTGATCGGCAACGAAAACGACGTGAATCATTTTATTGGCCGGATCGGCGTACGCGACGACCCAGCCGATACCGCGCGCTCCGGCGACCTCTTTAAGGTGCGATATGAATGTCTCGCCGCCGTACTTCTCTCTAACCGCTTTCGCGAGCGCGGACTCCGGGTCATCGCTCTTGTCTCCTTCAAACTGTTCGAAGTAATATTCGTGCATCCGCATTCCGTTAAATTCAAACGCGAAGCGGCGGCGAAGCTCGGCGGTTGTATACGGATCGAGCTCGAGTTTCCCTTCGCGTGCCGCCTGCAGTTTTTCAAGAATAAGGTTCACGTGCTTCACGTAGCCCTCATAGAGGGCAAGGTGCGCCTGTATTTGCTTCTCTGATAATCCCTCGAGGGAGGGGAGGGTAAACGTTTTGGGTGTATAGGTCATAGATATAAACTGTAGCACAAAAAGAAAATCCCCTTGCGGGGAATCGGCGCGGGAAGCGTACCCTAGATCACTCCGGCTTTCTTAAGAGCGGCATAGGCGCCGTTCTTTTTGATGGTCTTGAGGCCTTTCATCGAGACATCCACGATGACGGTTTTATTCAGTTCGGGAACGTAGATGCGGCGCTTCTGGAGATTGGCCTTGCGGCGAACCTTGCCGGTGGGGTTAAATTGCGTCGCACGGACGCGATTGCTGTACCGCCCGCCGATTTGCGTGCTTTTGCCGGTAATGTCGCAGGCGCGTGCCATAGTCGTCTCATGGTAACATACCGAAGTAATTCGGCAACCATGATCACCCTTCTCTCGTTCGTCATTCTTATCGTCTCGATCATCGCCCACGAAGTAGCTCACGGCTATGCGGCCGACTCTTTGGGCGACCCGACTCCGAGGATCGCCGGCCGCCTGACCCTCAACCCGCTTCCGCATATCGATCCTGCGGGGTCGATCCTCATTCCGGCGCTTCTTCTGTTTACTGGCTCGCCCATCTTCTTCGGTTGGGCCAAGCCGGTGCCGTACAATCCGTACAATTTGAGCAATAAACGCTGGGGCGAAGCCTTGGTCGCGATCGCCGGGAGCGCGACCAACCTCCTTATTGCGATTATCTTCGGATTTCTCGCGCACTATGGCGCCGCGATCGGATTCGACGCGACCGCGCTTTCTTTCGCGGCGACGATTTCTTTCGTCAACTTATTCCTCGGCCTTTTTAACATGATTCCGTTCCCTCCGCTCGACGGCTTCACCGCGCTGCGCGCCGCGCTCCCGTGGAATCTCTCGGCGGGAATGGGCCGTTTCGAGCATCGTGTCCGCGGCGCGGGCATCCTTTCTCTGTTGCTGTTTCTCTTTCTCTTTTCCGCTTTTCTTTCGGGACCGTTCTTTCATTTCGTTGCGTGGATCTACGGACTGCTCGTTCCTGGCGGGGGATAACCATGCCGCGAAGTGTTACACTGGAGAAAATGGAGTACCAGGTACCGCAATTTATTGAGGCTGAAGATAAAATCGTCGGACCGCTGACGTTTAAACAATTCTTGTATCTCGGCGGCGCGGCCGGAATCTGCGTTATTTCTTTCTTGTACCTGAATATTCTTCTTGCCGTCCTTATTGCATTGCCCGTGATTGGACTCGCCGCGGCTCTTGCGTTCTACAAAGTGAACGGAAAGCCCTTTATCGAAGTTCTTGAGGCAGGTTTTAATTATTTCATCGGCGCAAAGCTTTTCCTCTGGCGGCGCAATGAGGAAGCCCAGAAGCGGAAGCAGGCCGCCGCGGCAACCGCGGCGGCCGAGGCGGCAACCGCGGCGGCAGCTCTGCCGCGGAATACCCCGCGGCTTACGAGAGGCAGACTCTCCGAGCTCGCTTGGTCTCTCGACGTGCGAGACTCGGCGAGCAATGAGAATCGATCATAATATGGCAACCGCTCCGCAAGCCAATCCCACACAGCAGTTCGTTCCGGTCAAAGAAATTCGGAACGGCGTCGTAATTCTCAAAGACGGCAGTTACCGGGGCATTTTGATCTGTTCATCGATAAACTTCGGTCTGAAATCGGAAGAAGAGCAACATGCGATCACGATTGGGTTTCAGAATTTCCTCAATACGCTCGATTTCTCGATTCAGATCGTGGTGAACTCGCGCCGCATGGATCTGCGGCCGTATCTCGCGCTTCTCGAAGAAAAAGCTTCGGAACAGAAAACCGAGCTTATGCGTATCCAGCTCCGCGAATACATCGAGTTCGTGCGATCCTTCGCCGATCAAGCGAACATCATGACGAAGTCGTTTTATGTCGTGGTACCGTACGCTCCCCATCTCTCGGCCCGCGCCGCGACGGCCGGACTTCTCCATCGCGACACGGCATCGGAAAAGAAGACGGCGGATATGTCATTTGAGACTGATCGCGTACAACTTGAACAGCGTCTCACGCTCGTCGCCGGCGGACTCGCCGGCACCGGCGTGCGCGCCGTCCCTTTGGGAACCGAGGAGGTGATCGAGCTTTTGTACCGCTCGTTTAATCCCGGAGAGCTTGAAAACCCTATCCGTCTCGAAGCTTGATATGTCTCTCCTCGACTTTCTCAACAAGAAGAAGGAAATGGAATTGCCGGAAATCGTACCGGTGCTCCCGCACGATATCTACAAGCAAGGCGCGCTTGACCTCGTCGACACGATCGCTCCTACGGCGCTCAAGATCGGCTCGCGCGAACTCGAGCTCGGAGAGAAGTTTGTCCGCGCATTCTATACCATTTCGTATCCGCGATTTCTCGCCGACAGCTGGTTCGCGCCCGTGATCAACCTCGACAAAGTGCTCGATGTATCGATCTTTATCCACCCTATTGAAACCGAACAGGCGCTCCGCGCCTTTCAGAAGAAGGTCGCTGAATACCAGAGCCAGATCAGCGAACGGGAAACGAAAGGGCTCGTGCGTGATCCGCTACTCGATACGGGCTATCAGGATCTGGAGCGGCTCCGCGACAGCCTTCAACAAGCGCAGGAAAAGCTTTTCGACGTCGGCCTCTATCTTGCGCTCTATGGCGATACCAAAGAGGAGATTGATAAAACAGAAGGGGATATCCGCGGCATCCTCGACGCGAAGCTCGTTTATACCAAGCCGGCGCTCTTCCAGCAGGAGCAGGGATTCAAATCGTGCCTGCCGCTCGGTACCGATGAGTTGCTCGTCAATTCAAAACTCAATTCCTCGCCGCTTTCTTCCATTTTCCCGTTCGTCTCCTTCGATCTCACGAGCGATCGCGGCATTCTCTACGGCATCAACCGCCATAACTCCTCGCTGATCCTCTTTGATCGCTTCTCGCTTGAGAACTATAACTCCGTCATCTTCGCGAAGTCCGGCTCGGGCAAGAGCTACTCAACGAAGCTCGAGATCTTGCGTTCCCTGATGTTCGGCACGGACGTGATCGTGATCGACCCGGAACGCGAATATGAACAGCTTGCCGAAGCGACCGGCGGCCGCTCTTTCCATATTTCACTCTCATCAGAAAACCACATCAATCCGTTCGATCTCCCGCCCGTCAAAGAAGACGAGGATCCCCGGGATATCTTGCGCTCCAATATCATCGCGCTTGTCGGCCTCTTCCGCATCATGCTTTCCGGCCTCTCGCCCGAGGAAGACGCGATTATTGACCGCGCGATCAGCGAGACCTACGCGCTCAAGGATATCACCGGCGATGCCGACTTCACCGGCGCTGAACCGCCTCTTCTTTCCGACTTCGAACAGGTGCTCTCTGGCATGGAGGGAAGCGAGTCGCTTATCGAGCGATTGTCGAAGTATACTCGCGGAACCTGGGCCGGCTTTCTCAACCAGCCGACCAATATCGATCTTAAACAGCAGTTTGCCGTTTTCTCGGTGCGTGATATGGAGGACGAGCTCAAGCCGGTGGCGATGTACATCATCACGCACTATATTTGGAACGCAATTCGCCACGATCTCAAGAAGCGCCTGCTTATTATTGACGAGGCGTGGTGGATGATGCGCAGCGAGGACACGGCCTCATTCCTCTACTCTTTGGCGAAGCGCGGCCGCAAATACTATCTCGGCGTATGCACGATCACCCAGGACGTCGAGGACTTCCTCAAGAGCCCGTATGGCCGCCCCATTCTGACGAACTCCTCGCTCCAGTTGTTGTTGAAACAATCGCCGACAACGATCGACGTGCTCCAGCAAACCTTCAATCTCACCGACGAGGAGAAATACCTTCTGCTTGAGGCCGGGGTAGGGGAGGGGCTCTTCTTCGCGGGACTGAAGCATGTCGCGATCAAGATCGTCGCGAGCTACACCGAGGATCAGATCATCACCTCGGACCCGTCACAGCTCTTGGCGATCAAACAGGAAAAAGAGCGTTATAATGCCGCTGATCGGAAATAATCCCGCGCCGCCGAAAGTAATGACCTGGACGAAAGCGTTGCCGGCTCTTTTGGTGGCCGGTATCTTTGACGCGCTTCGCCTCTTCTTTGAGATGTTCTGGTTCTTCGGGCCGGCGCTCGGCGCGGCGCTTTGCACCGCCGCGGTAAATGACTATGCGGGCACCACGATCGCCGCAACCGGAGGACAAGTCGTAGCCGGACTGTGCACCGCGGCCGCCGCGGCGGCCGGCGTCGCCTTCGTCGGCCCCTTCGAGATGTTCGGATACCTTATGTCGGATGCGTTCGCTCTTGCCGGATTCTTGATGCTTATTATTCTTCTGTTCGTCACCAATGCGCGCCTCTTCAAGGCGAATAAAGCCGGCTTGCTCTGGCTTGCGGGGGGGTTGGGAATCGGATCGATTCCGTTTATCGGAGCCATTCCTTCATATAGCATCATTCTTTTCAGACTATACGCCCATCAGATCAGGACTGAGAAAGCAGAACTTAAAAAATATATCGAGGAGCGCGCGGCGGCTCAGCTAAAGGAACGCCGCGAGCAAGAGGCCGTGCTTATTGAACAACGCGCCGCGCAGCAAGAATATGAGGAGGAACAGTATCGACAGGAAGAGGAGGATCGGTATCAACAAGAAGAGGATCAGCGGGCCGCGCGCGAGCGCGAGGCACCCGAGGGAAACATCGGCGCAGGGGAGTCTGGAGAGCCGTCAATCGATACTGAGGCGTCGGCGATTCAATTTGAAACACTTAAAGACGCGCTCTCCGAGCTTAATGCGAAGATGAATCGCACGCCGGAAGAAAACGGACGGCTTAACCGGGCGAGAGAAATCATGAAGAGCGTGTCGATTAATCCGTATGAGGTCCGCGATCCGGTCTTTCTCGCCGCCTTCGAGCGGGCGCACGCCGGACAGAAAGTGTATGACGGGAGTTATGAAAATCGTAATGGATTCAAGTTCCTCAATCTGCGGCCGGAACGGCAAGGCTCTCCGAACAATGCCCCGTACAACCCACAAGGGTAGCAAAAAACTGCATAGCCACCCGCCCGATACGCGATATACTAAGACCATGCGCCTTTGTCTTCTCGCCCTTGGTGCCGTCGCTCTCCTCCCGCTCACGGCGTCTGCGCAGCTTATGGGAACCGCGAATTCGGTCGGGCAGACGCCCTTCACGATTACCGTCAACCCTCAGTCTCCGGTACCCTTCGGCTCCGCTTCGCTCTCTTTTCTCTCCGACACGATGCTCCTCGCAAACGCGACGATGACCGTCTCGGTAAACGGTAAAAAGACTTATGCCGGGAGCGTCCAGACTACCGCCGTCCCGCTCGGAAAGGCGGGGGTGCCCGTAGTTGTCGCTGTAACCATCACATCAAACGGCGCCGGATATTCCCAGTCAGTAACGATTCAGCCGCAGGATGTTTCGCTTATCGCCGAACCCGTCTCCTCGGCGCCGCCTCTCTACCCCGGCAAGCCGCAGGTGCCGCTTGATGGGAGCGTGCGCGTTGTCGCGATCGCGAATCTGAAAAACGCCGCGGGCAAGACCATTGACCCCGCGAACCTCTCATATACTTGGACTGTCGACGGTACCATGATCGCGAACTCCTCCGGCATCGGAAAACAGGTCCTTCTTGTCGCCTCTCCGCTCCAATACCGCAACCGCGATGTCTCGGTAGCGGTTATGAGTCAGGACGGAACGCTCAGCGGCGGGGCCGCCATCACCCTTATCGCTGAAAAGCCCACTATACAGATCTATGAAAACGACCCCCTCCTCGGTATTCGCTTCGACCATGCCCTTGGAACGTCCTACACGATAGCCGGCGCGGAATCCACGCTCTATGCCGCTCCCTTCTCGTTCTCGATATCGAGCAGTCCGCCGTCGCTCCAGTGGTTCTTGAATGATGCGGCAGCGCAGACCGGCAATTCAATCACTCTGCGCCCGGCAGGATCGGGGTCGGGAAACGCATCTCTCTCCTTAACCGCTTCGGCAGGAGATTATAATACGGCGAGTGCGAGCATCTCGCTCCTGTTCGGCTCTTCCGGCAGAACTAATCTCTTTGGCTTATGAAAAAACTGACTCTTGGTGTCGCGTTTCTCATATTCGCAATGCTCTGCGCGGCTCCCGTCGTCTTTGCCGAAAGTTCTCCCTCTCCAGCCGCGCCCGGCGCTCCGAGCGGCTTCGTCGCGCTCGCGCCGATACTCGGGTTGACCGACGCCAATTCGACCAGCGTCATCAACTCGGGATCGTTCGCAAATTTTTTCAATAATCTCTATAAATATCTCATCGGCCTCGCGGCGATACTCGCCATCATCGAGATCATCTGGGGCGGACTCGAGATCTCGACCCAGGATTCGGTAAGCAAGCAGAGCAATGGTAAAGAACGCATCACGCAGGCGATTATCGGTCTTATCCTCGTCCTCTCCCCCGTCCTCGTCTTCTCTATCATCAACCCCAGTATTTTGAATCTATCGCTTGGCATTGATAAGCTCGATACAGTCACTCCCGCGAGTAATAATAGCGACGGGTCAACTGGAAATCAGCCATCAGTCATTGATCCTGCCAGTGGGTGCAACGTTGTTGGCTCGAATGGGCTCTTTAAAACAGCGTCCTGCCCAAACCAGGCTGCGGCGAATAGCTTTAATTGTAATGATCCAGCTCTGTCTCAAGTCGTTCCTGCCTGTAAATCAATTGATCCAATCACACACGCGTGCCTTGATCAAACAATTACTATTTATTGTGCCGGGGGGAAGAGTCCAACACTAACTTATTATATCTACCTTGGTAAACTCTCATTATCGACTCCATCGGTGGCAAAGCAAACGATTATTTCTAGCCAGAAGGCGACATTTGATTCGTTTATAGCCAGTTGCAAAGCTGCTGGTGGGGTTCCGAGTGATCCTCCTTCGACAGTATTTACTGGCATGTCCACAATCCCATGTACAGCCGATATGAATATTCCTCCCATCAATGTGTCCATATATGGAACGAATGGTGAGGCGCGGTGTCTCACAAGTAAGTTGACTTGTAACGCGCCTTCATAATATGCGGCGCACCCTTACCATCCTTGCAGTACTGATAGTGATCCTCGGGATTGTTCTTGCCGTGTACTTCTTCTACTTCCGCACCACCGCCACGGTTACCGTCTCGCCGACCGGCGGCACGCTCCCTTCTGCCGGCCAGACGACTTCCTCCAGCACCGCTGTCATACCTGCTGTTACAAATAGCCCGGTCGCGGTCTCGCCGCGACTCGTGAAGATCGCGTCCGGTCCGATCGTACCCGGCATGGTCATTGTCGACACTCCGGCGGCTTCGGCGAGTTCCTCTCCCGAGACGATAGTGAGCTATATCGAGCGCCAAAGCGGCAATATCTACACCTACAGCGTCCAGAGCCAGACGACGACCCGAACGAGTAATAAGACGGTGCCGGGCATCCAATCCGCTTCGTGGCTCCCCGACGGCTCGCTCGCCTTTGTCCGCTATCTCACCGGTACCGATTTCAGTACGGTCAACACCTACGGACTTCCTTCAAACGGATCAAACGGATTCTTCTTAAACCAGGATCTCGCCGGCCTCGCCGTCTCTTCAAGCTCGGTATTGATGCTCGCGTCGGGCGTGAATGGTTCGGTCGGCCTGCTCGCCCATACGGACGGCACGAGCTCAAAGTCAGTTTTTACGTCTCCGCTCTCTTCGCTCCGAGTCTCCTTCGCGGGGAGGGGGTATCTCGCTTTCACCAAGCCCTCGGCGCTTCTTGACGGGGACGCCTTCCTTGTCGACAGCTCCGGGCGCTTCTCCCGCATCGCCGGCCCCGCAAGCGGATTGGTCGCGCTCGCCAGTCCTTCAGGAAAATGGGTGCTCGTGAGTTCATCCCATGACGGAACGATGCAAATGCAGCTTATTAACACTGCAACCGGTGAAGCGCTCCCGCTCCCGGTCGCGACGATTGCCGATAAATGCGTCTGGACGGCTAATGAGTCAGCAATCTATTGCGGCATACCGATGAATCCTCCGAGCGCCTCCTATCCCGATGACTGGTATCAAGGAGTCGTGTCGTTCTCTGATCGCCTATGGAAGATTGACGTGGCCGGCCGCTATGCCGCGCTCGTTCTCGACTTTTCGAAAGAAACCAAAACATCGCTTGACGCTACCGCACTCACCCTCGATAGCGGGAATACGACGATCGCCTTTATTAATAAAAATGACGGTTCGCTCTGGAGTTTCTCTCTATAAGGCTTCGTCTGCTTTAAGAGTCCGGCGCACATGCCATTCCTGAAATGAACCGGCGATATTGGTCGTGACGAAATACAGCGCGACGGCTCCGGAAGTGGTGTAGGAAATGGTTCCGATAAGAAAGGGAAATATGTATTTTAATTGCATCCCCATCACGCGCTGAAAATCGTTCTGCATTCCTTTTCCTTCCGCAGGCTTCATCGTTCCGGAGAGGGCGAGATGCGCCTGAAAATACTGAGTAATGCCGGCGAGCACCGCAAGCACCGTGCTTTTCCCCGTCACTGAAATGAGGCCGATGAACTGGAGCGACACTGCGTGCGGCAGAGGGGTAAAGGAGTAGAGCCGCGCCGAATCAAGGGTGGAGAACGGCTCATATCGAAAGACCCAGTAAAGCGCGAGGAGGACGGGGATCTGGATAAAAACAGTGGCGATGCTCGCGAAGGGGTTTACCTTCGCCTCCCGGTAGAGCGCGAGCGTTTCGAGCGCTTCCTTCTCTTTGTCGCCTTTATGCCTCTCTTTCAATTCTTTTATTCTCGGCTCGAGTTCTTTCATCGCCCGCTGGGTGCGTGCCGCCGAAAGGGAGAACGGGAGGAGTACGAGCCGGATAATGATCGTAACGAGGATGACCGCGATCCCGACATCCCCGCCGGGAACGATCGCGATAAGCGCCACGAGCGCGTTGTAGATCGGATTATAAAAAGCGGCGTGGAAGAAAGCTGAAATCATAGGGGTATTGTACGCTAAAACGCCTCGAATTATCTACTTACTCATCGCCCGTCCGAGAAGCGCGGCGAGATCGGAACGTAAATGCAGTGAATCAAGCCTAAACGCCGACGGTTTCGGAAAAATGATGAGAGATTTCGGAAGAAGAGGAAAGGATTGGAGCGCTCCGATGACTTGGCGCTTCATTCGGTGGCGCGCTACCGAGAGGCGGGCGATTTTCTTTGGAACAACAACGGCGTATCCGCTCGTTTTTTCCGGAATGACGGCCGTAAAATACTCAGAAGAGATCCTCCGTCCGTTCCTTAAGGCGGAAGGGAAAAGGGTCCGGCTAATTCGTTTTCGGCGCGGGAACACGCTAGGGAGTAAGGCGTTTACGCCCGACGCGCCGACGCGCCTGGACGATTTTACGGCCTGAAGGCGTGGCACTGCGTGAGAGGAACCCGTGCGTTTTAGCGCGTTTCCGCTTCTTTGGTTGATAGGTTCGTTTGGCCATGAAGCTCTGAAAATTTAGATTATACACAGGATAGTACCAGTTTTTCCGCGAAATGCCACTCGTGCCTTGTTTCTCATATCGGCGTATACTCCATGGTACTTATGGATAAGAGAAATCCGAAAGAACTGTGGGAGTACGTTTTGACGCAAGTGGAGCTCTCTATTTCATCAGCTAATTTCAATACATGGTTCCGCAATAGTTTCATCGTGAGGATCGGGGACGACGGTGTCTTGTACGTCGGCGTTCCCAGCCAATTCTTCAAAGATTGGTATTTAAAAAAATTTCACACCCTTCTCTTGAAGATCGTCCGCGATATATCGTATGAGTTTCGCAATATTGACTACCTTATTGTGAAAGACGAACGCCGAAAGGCGCAATCGAGAGAAATAAAAAATCCCCGCGGAGCGATTGAATTGCCGCTTGATGAATTCTATATCAACAAAAGCGATAATTTGAATCCACGATATACCTTCGATACGTTCGTTATCGGCGCCTTTAATAATCTTGCCTATGCGGCGTCGCAAGCGGTGCTCGCTCGCCCCGGTATCACCTATAACCCGCTTTTCATTTACGGCGATACCGGGCGGGGGAAGACCCATTTGATACAGGCGATTGGGAATCAATTTAAGAAACAGTATCCCGGACGGAAGGTCTTTTATCTCACTTCGGAGAAATTCACGATTGATTATACGGATTCCGTGCAGGCGGGAACCGCAAACCGCTTCAAAGATAAATACCGCCAATTCGATCTTCTCATTATGGATGACGTTCAATTCCTCTCAAAAAAACAGAAGACGGAGGAGGAGCTCTTTCATCTCTTCAATACGCTTCACGACACGAATAAACAAATTATTTTTTCATCGGATCGCGCGCCAGCCGCTATTCCCGACATCGCGGAACGGTTGAAGGGCCGTTTGGCGAGCGGTATGACGATTGATATCGGAGAACCCGATCCTGAATCGCGTATGGCGATCGTGCGGAAGAAAGCCGCCCTGCACGGCATAATTCTCTCCGACGAAGTCATTGAATACGTTTCAACGACGATAAGCGGCTCAATCCGCGAGCTGGAAGGAATGGTGAATAACATTATCTGTCACGCCCAAGTAAAAGGGGCGGCTCCTGATATCGCCGAAGTTCGCCAATCACTGCGCTCTTTCACCCGCCCACAGAAAAGTATTTCAGTGAAGAACGTCGTTGATAAAGTCGCGTCGTTTTACGGGATTGATGAAGAGAGTATTTACGAGAAAACACGAAGAAGGGAAGTGGTGCGGCCGCGCCAGGTGATCATGTATATTCTGCGCGAAGATTTTAACATTTCCTATCCGACTATCGGAACAAAGCTCGGGGGCCGCGATCACACGACAGTTATCCACTCTTGTGAGAAGATAAAGCGTGAAGTAGTTGTGGATACCGAGCTCGCAAAGGAGATTCAGAATATTCGCACCCTTCTCGTATGAAGTTATTCGCCGCGTTATACCCACATTACCGGAGATTACAATATGAAAATAGCTTCATTCTTCCGCTCTTTTCCGGCTTATCCCCATTATTCACACCCCTAATAAATCCCGTATGAATATTTCCATAGAAAAAAGAAAATTTTCTGAAGCAGTGTATATCGTCGCGCGATTTGCCGAGCGGAAAAGCGCAACACTTCCCGTGCTCGGCTCAATCCTTATCCTGGTTGGCGATGAAGGAATTAAGATGCGCGCGACGAACCTTGAAACAGGCATCGATCTCAAGATCGAAGGCGCGTGTACCGCGAAAGGAGCCGTTGCGATTCCGGCGGCGATTTTACAACAGATCGCTTCTTCTCTCGCGGGCGAAGGAAAGATTACTCTCGATCATACCGGAGATATCGTTACGCTTACAAGCGGCACAGGAAAGAGCAGTGTCAGGACAGTTCCGTATGATGATTTTCCTTCCATTCCCTTTCCGGAAAACCCGAAGAATCGAATCATTCTCCCCGGGGCGCTATTGAAAAATCTATTCCAAACGATCGCTTCATGCGCATCAACTTCGACTATCCGGCCGGAACTCGCGAGTATCTATCTCTCAATCGAGGGAGGCGTACTTACGGCGGTCGCTACCGACTCATTCCGCCTCGCCGAAAAGAAAGTGCCGCTCTCCAATAAAGGCACTCAAGGCAAGTTTCTTATTCCCGCAAAAAATGCTCTAGATATCGCCCAGGCGCTTCCCGATGATGAAATTATCCTGTCATTTGACGAGCACCAATGCGCCTTCGTCAGTACTATCGGCATGATAGTGTCGCGGCTCACGAATGCCGTGTATCCCGATTATCGCCAGATAATCCCGAAAGAATCCGTCGTCGAGGCGGTGGTGTTGCGTAAGGATTTTGAAATGGCGCTCAAGCGAACAACCATCTTCGCGGATTCGTTCCAAAAAGTACGTCTCAGTTTTGATCCGAAGAAAAACACTTTTTCGTTCTTCGCGCGCAATTCGGATATTGGAGAATCTTCAGAAACGCTTGCCGCCCGCATAACGGGGAGTCCGCTCGAATTATCTTTTAATCATCGGTATCTCTCTGCCGCGCTCTCGCTCACAGCCGCGGAGAGCCTCTCTCTCACAGCCGCGGGGATCGGCCGCCCGCTTCTTATGAAAGGGGTTGGCGATACGTCGCTTCTGTACCTCATCTCGCCGATGAATCAATAATTATATACCGGTGCTTGTCGCGGTACTCGCCGCTTGAGGAGTGTCGGGAGTGAGAGGAACCGGAAGCATTACGCCGCCGAAGAGTTCAGGATGAGAAGCGTACCACGCCGCAATACCGTATTCCCAATAGGCAAATTGAGGATCAGAAGCGGGATTGCTCGGCGGCGGACCTGTGGGATTATTTTTATCAGTCCAATAAAGGAGATCGTGGGGAGCGATCGATCCGGCCGCGTCTTTTATGCGCCAATTGCCCTGGAGCATCGGAGGAACCGAGGAGAAAATAGGATCGGCTTCGCCGAAGTAAGTTTTTGGGTACTTTGAGAGCGCATAAGACATCGCTTCATGCCACATCGGTACGGCGATAAAACCGGCGATCGTCTTCACCATCGGCGTATTGTCGTTGTTACCCACCCAGACGCCTATAGTGATTGACGGAGTATAGCCGACGGTCCATGCGTCGCGCGTGTCATTCGTGGTTCCTGTTTTCACCGCGACTTCATACCCGGGAAATGAAAGAGGAGAATTGAGAGCGTATTCAGGAACGCGCGCCGGCGCGTCAGAGAGCATTGCCGACATATCGCGCGCGATATTCACAGGAATCACTTGCATCGGCGCCTGATTGTATTTTTCAAGGACGTTTCCTTGGGCGTCGTCGACCTCGAGTATGCCGGCCGGATGGTTTTGAACCCCGTCATTCGCGAAAACGGAATAGGCGCTCGTGAGGTCAAGAAGGCGCACTTCGCCGCCGCCAAGAACGAGAGTAAGTCCGTATTGGTTCGGATCGCCGAGCGAGGTAAGGCCGAATGATTTTGCGAGATTGATAGCGTTTTGGATGCCTACGAGATACAGCACTTTGACGGCCGGAACGTTAATTGACTGTGCGAGAGCCGTTTCAAAGGTCATGGGACCGCGGAAAGTGTTATCGAAGTTGCCCGGAGAATAGCAGGGAGGGGTGCCGTTATATATGTCGGAGGGCAAACATTTCGTTGAAAATTGAGTCGGCGTATCGAAGACGACAGTATCCCGCGTATATCCGTGCATAAGCGCAAGGGCATAGATAAAAGGCTTCATTGTGGAACCTGGCTGCCGAAGTGCGAGCGTAGCGTTGTACTGCCCGTCGATTTTCGTGTCAAAGAAATCGCGCGACCCTACCATAGCGAGAATTTGACCCGTCGAGGGTTCGATAGCGATCAGTGACGCATTGGTTGCCTTGAATTTTTCCACGTTATCAAGCGCATACCGGTTTACAATCGACTCCGCTTTCGTTTCCAAATCGGCATCAAGCGTGGTTGTTACCTTTAATCCAGACATCAATGCCTGCGTTCCATACGTTTGTTCCAATTGGTTCAGGATATAAAAGACGAAGTGAGGAGCAATAATCGCGTTGGTGCTTGCCGGAGCGAAGGACACCTTCTCTGTCTTCGCCGCCGCATATTCCGCGTCATCAATAAAACCAAGGGTATGCATACGCTCGAGAACAAGATCTTTTCGAGCGGCGAGTTCGGTTCGGTGCGTGCCATTCGGCGAGTAATAGGAGGGCGCTTGAATCATTGCGGCCAGATACGAGGCTTCAGCGAGCGTGATATCCTTAGCCGGTACTCCGAAATAAGCTTCTGATGCCGCTTCGACGCCGTAGAGCGTCCCCCCGTACGGAATGTTATTGAGATACGTTTCCAGAATCTGATCCTTGGTGTAGATTTGTTCGAGCTTAATGGCGAGGATCCACTCATTGATTTTGCGTACGACGCTCTTCTTATTGGTCAGAAGTTCATTTTTTACCACTTGTTGGGTGATTGTTGACCCTCCTTGCGCGAGCGATCCTCCGAGCGCATCGACAACTATGGCGCGAAGAATCGAGGTAAAACGAATGCCGCCGTGCTGATAGAAACTCGAATCCTCAATCGCGACGGTTGCTTTAATGATATTCGGAGAGATCTCGTCAATAGGGATGATGCTGCGTTTTGCATCACGATTGTAATCAAAGAGGAGAACTTGCCCGGTTCGATCGTAAATCTTCGTCGATTGGTTGATCTGCCGCGCCGAGAAGGAGTTGATATCAGGAACAGGAGTGAGCGCGACCATAATCGCGATACCGCCGACCGCGACAAGCAAAAGGCCGAAAAGAACCAGAGCGCCCGCAAGAAGCGCGTGCCGCCACGAGAAGTGTCGACGGGAAGTCATGTCCCGTATGGTACCACTCTCCGCATTTCAAATATATTCTTCCTCGCTTTCATCATCGGGAATCTCGAGATCTTCTTCGGAAAAATCTTCCTCGAAGTCGCTATCCTCCTCGTTGTCCGGTAAGGCGAAGGCCAGCGGCTCGTCTACGTGCTGATTATCATCCATATAGGAATATATGTAGCAAAAAATATTCAGCGCGCAAGTGGGGGCAATCCGGTATGTGGACTACTTTTTACGGAGTCCGAAAGCGAGCGCGGTGATGCCGATGGCGATAGCATCAGCCTCATCGTCAAGGCGATTCTTTTTTGGCAGCGAGAGAAGGTGGGGAAGTATCAGAGCCACGGCCGCTTTTGACGATCCGCCGTGACCGGTAACCGCGAGTTTCACTTGCTGAGGCGAGCACTCGATAACAGGAAGTCCGGCGATTCCGGCAACCGCGAGAATGGCCCCGCGCGCTTCGGCGACGCCAATCGCGGTCTTTACATTAGCGCTGAAAAATAAAGTTTCGAGCGAGAGCGCCGCCGGCGCGTATTCGTTGATCGCGTCGCTTATGGCGCGCGAAACATGCGCGAGACGCGCCTCGCGCGAGCCTTTCTCCGGCTGTACGCACGCGCTCATACATAAGACGGGGCGCGAGGGATCTCCCTCCACCACGGCGATGCCGAGCCGGTCGTAACCGGGATCAATCGCCAGTACTCTCATAATCGCGCGCATTCGTGAAGACTTGCTGTACGTCGTCGTGTTCGTCAAGCGCCTCGAGAATGGCGCCGAGCCGGGTCCCGTCTTCTTCGTTCAGATCGATGCGAGGTTCGTTCGGGATATAGGTCGCGCCGGTTTTAGTAAAAGCCCAGCTCGCCGCTCCCGGATTCGAAAGTTCGACTTCCTGGAGCGCCAAAAGGTGCTTTATTTCCTGCGTTGTACGATTTTTATTATCAGTTAGTGCGTCGACGATCACCGCGACGCCGCCGGGTCCGTAACACTCGTACACGACCTGTTCGAGACTGCCGGAATCCTTCGACAATCCCTTCGCGATCGCGCGCTCGATATTGTCCTTCGGCATATTAACCGCCTTGGCGCGGGCAATGGCGACCGCGAGGCCGGGGGCCGAGAGCACCCCATTCGCCTTTTTCGACTCAAGCGTGATCAGTCGCGCGAAGCGCGAGAAGACACGACTCTTCGCCGAGTCGGTAACCGCCTTTTGGCGCTTGATCTGCGACCATTTACTGTGTCCGGACATGATAATTAGAACATACCACCGGATTTTTCTTCATTCAAATACTCACGGCCCTTTTGGGTAAGGATGCGGCCGCGCGGGGAGCGCTCGATGAAGCCGAGCCGCAGGAGATACGGCTCATAGACGTGCTCCATCGTGTCCACGTCCTCGTGAAGCGCGGCCGCCAAGGCGGCGACGCCCGCCGGCCCGCCACGAAATCCGGTGAGGAGGGTCTCGAGATAACGGCGATCGTCCTTGGTAAGGCCGAAATCATCAATACCAAAGAGCGCGAACGCCTCGTCACAGAGCTCGCCCGAGAGCGGGCGTTCATGCACCTCGGCGTAGTCGCGAACGCGCTTCAGAAGCGCGTTCGCGACGCGCGGGGTCGCTCGACTGCGCGCGGCAATGTGCTCAATTACCGTTTCAGGCGCATGAAGCCCGAGTAGATGCGCCGATCGGCGGATGATGTCTTTCAAGTCCTCATTATTATAAAAATCAAGCTGATAGACGCCTCCGCCGAAGCGCGAGCGCAGGGGGCCGGAGAGCTCGGCGACGCGCGTGGTTGCCCCCACGAGGGTGAAGGGCGGCAGAGCGAGCTCGACGGTGCGCGCCGACGGCCCCTTCCCAAGCACGATATCGAGATGTCCCGACTCGAGAGCGGGATAAAGAAGTTCCTCGATTTTGCGCGAGAGGCGGTGGATCTCGTCGATGAAGAGAACCGTATGGGGATCGAGATTGGTGAGGATCGCGGCGAGGTCTCCGGCGCGCTCAATAGCAACGCCCGAGGTGCTCTTCAGAGGCGATTTAAGCGTCGCCGCGACCAAATGCGCGAGGGTGGTTTTACCGACGCCCGGCGGTCCGTAGAAGAGGATATGCTCGGGCATGCTCCCGCGCTTCTTGGCGGCGTCGATGGCGATACGAACGTTCGCTTTGACTTGTTTTTGGCCGACATACTCTTCCCAATCGGCAGGGCGGAGCGCCGCATCGAGCGATTGGGAGAGAGGAAGAGTAGTTTCCGAGAGGGTTGACATAGAAATACTATAATGCTAACATTCTATCACAGTTTGTTGATCCTATTCATACTCCTCTAGGCAAGGCTTGACGGCTTCGGGCGTTTCCCCAAGGACTCTCTGGTCTGCGATTTCGGTCGTGGCGCTGGGGACATCCTCAGGTGTCTCGTTCACCCCGCGATTTGTTGCGGGATTTGCCTTGAGGACTATGGACGGGATCAGTTTTCAGGAAGCCGCCCGCGGGCGGCTTCTGTTTTATCAGAATGGCGGTAAGATACGTTCACGACTCGCGGGGAGTCGGCGAAAGGAGATCCAGGTGAGTAAAAAGGAAGTTCTCTTTTGGGAAGGATGGTTCAAGTCTGTTCCTCCAACGTCTGAAGAATCCGCACACGGCGTCATTCAGGTCATCGTGGCCGGTCCGGGCATGATTCGACGCCATCCAGGATCGGTCGAGGAACTCTGCTTATTTCTCGAGATGCTCGATCTTGATTTAAGTCAGGCGCGAATTCCGGAAGGAATAAAAATCGCCGTATACAGAAAAAGAGACAAGAAATAAGCCGTTCGGGCGGAGCCGCCCGGACGGCTTCGATCTTAACGCGGGAGATTGACCGTCGCGATGACCTCCGAGAGGGAAGTGGCGCCCGCGAGCGCTTTCAGCACCCCGTCTTGGGCCATCGTGAGATATCCTTGTTTTTCGGCGAGTTTCGCAATTTCATTCTCGGGAGGATTATCGCGGAGGAAAGAGGCGAGCTCGTCGTCCATAAAGACGGCTTCATAGAGTCCGACGCGGCCGTGATAACCGGTTTCATCCTCGCTTGCGGGCGCGGGCTCCCACGTGGTCTCGATTTTCTCTGGGAGAAGCGAGACATCGGTAATAGTAGAAAGGATTTTATGGATCAGTTCTTTTTCGTCAGCGGTCAGCGGACGTTGTTTCTTCTTTTTCGGATCGAGTTTGCGCACCAGCCGCTGTGCCATCGAGACGGTGACTGCCGAACCGAATGATTTAGGGTCGGCGCCGAGATCAACGAGGCGGGGGAAGGTTCCTGCGGCATTGTTCGTGTGGAGCGTCGAGAAAACGAAGTGGCCGGTAAGCGCCGCCTGAATCGCAATATTCGCGGTCTCGCCGTCGCGGATCTCGCCGACCATGATGATGTCCGGGTCCTGGCGCACGATCGATCTCAATCCCTCGGCAAACGTGTATTTTTCACCCGCCACCTGCGTCTGCACGATCCCGTCAAGGTGGTATTCGACGGGATCTTCAATCGTAATAATTTTTATCTCCGGCGTATGGATCTCGCGGAGGAAGGAGTAGAGAGTCGTCGTTTTGCCGCTTCCCGTTGGTCCGGTGGTGAGAAGCATTCCATTTGGCCGCCGGATCTCAGACTCGAGGCGCGCGAGAAGCTTCGGATGAATGCCGAGATCCCGATACGAGACCATCGTCGCCTCCGGGTCGAGAATACGCATCACGATCGACTCCCCGAAGTTTCCGGGAATGAACGATACGCGGATCTCAACCTGGTTCGATCCTTTCATCACGGAGAAGCGGCCATCCTGCGCCTGATGAGTGATATTAATCTTCACGCCCGAGAGGAGCTTGATGCGCGAATTAAATTGGCGGAAGATTTCGTGTTCAAAAAGATAGGTATCCGAGAGAATGCCGTCGATGCGGAGCCGCAATAACACCTTCTTTTCCCCCGATTCAAAATGAATGTCAGAAGCACGGAGCGCAAATGCTCCGGCCATCACGATTTCAAAGAGGCGGGAGATGCGATCAAGCGGCTTGAGTTCGAGCGCCGCGTCGAGTTCTTCCTTAACGGCGGTCTTGGTGCCGCCGCGCTTCGCGATAGCCGCGAGCGCTTCTTCAGAAACCGAGAGAACTCCTGCTTTTTTTGCCACTGCGAACGAGAGATCATGATAGCGGTCAAAAGCTTTTTCGAGGCTCTTCTTCGACGCGAGAAAAAATGAAGAGGAATAGCCGCGCTCGCGAAGTTCATTCACGAGCTTCGCGAGCGCGGGCGTGTCGGGATTGCGGACGGCGAGCGAGAGCGCCTTGGCCGTCTTCGCGAAGGCGGCCGCATCGGCCTCGCGCGCTTGCGCTTCGGGAATGACGCGCAGTGCGTCGCTGTCGATTTCCCTAAGCGAGAGATCGACGTACGGAAGGCCGTACTTCTCAGAGATGATGCGCGCCACGTCCTCCTCCTCGCGCTCGCGGATCTCTGTAATCTTGGAGTTCTCCTCTTCGGTATTAAACGGTAAATCCATAGCGAGCATCATACCACTTCACTGAGGCGGTTTGGACGGGGGCTGATATGATATTGACCAGAAGTAGAAATAGTGTATAGTATCATTGAGGATGGCTTTCCGTTTAGGATTTCCCGAAAACGCAGCTATTTCCTCGTGAAGGAGATGGATGGTATGAATGCAAACAAGTCCGCTGCTTCGGTAGCACCAGCAACAGGCACAGTTCCACTCGCTTTCGATCTGGCTGTCGTCGCTGAGCCGCAGGAAGGGGATCACGAGTTGATTTCTACTCCGACTGGTAGCGGATATCCGCCGGAGGACGATGCCTGACGGGGCCGCATGCCTTGAATGAAGAGGACGGTTGTCGCATGCGACCGTCCTCTCTACGTACCCTCATGCGTTTAAGGAGAAAGAATGATTCTCATATGGACATGCCGGGGGATAAGACGGTCGATTGGTTCATCGATCGATATCTGGTCCGAAGTGGATTGTCATGGGTCCGGTTTGATTCCGACGCTTTCCCTGAAAACTACAAGATCGATGGAGGATTAGACCGCGTGCTCATACATGATCAGTACGGAGAGATGGTTCTTAACTCAACAGAAATATCTTCGGTGTGGTATCGAAGGAATCTGCCAAGCGTATTCCAAGCGACAGTGCTCGCGGCTGATGTCTTGGGGTACGCACGCTCCGAAGCTCAAGCAGCATTGCGCGCACTCAACACGGCCTTATCTGGCGCGTACTTTGTGAATAAACCAGATGCCAATCACACTGCCTCAGACAAGCTCGGCCAATTGTTGGATGCGAGTGCGAGGGGGCTGCGAGTACCAAAAACGCTCATCACCAACGATAAGTCACTCGCATTGGAGTTCGTGGATACTTGCGGTGGCGAGGTGATTGTCAAACCGCTGCGTAAAGGAACAATCGCTCCGGGCAAGGTCTTCTACTCAACTCTTATAAGAGCTGTCGACCTGGAAACACGCGGGAACGCGATTGCCATCGCACCCGTAATTTTCCAGGAGCCGATTAAGAAAGCCTATGAATGTAGTTTCAAGAATATAATGCAACACCCGTTGCCTTGAAGAATACCTCCTCAGGAGTGAGTCCGCCATGTCGTCTGCGTGGCCGGGTGTTGATCAGATACTCAGCACGCGCAATCTCCTCGCCAGTGAGCAGTGCGAGATCAGTTTTCTTCGGGAAGAACCTTCTGATGAGTCCATTGGTATTCTCGTTGGTACCACGCTCATGTGAACAGTATGGGTGAGCGAAGAACACATCGAGTCCGAGCGATTGCTCAACCTCTTGCCAGCGCAGATTCTCTTTTCCTCGATCACGAGTGAGTGTCTTGCGAACTGATGAAGGGAGTGCTCCCAGCCGATGGATGAGCACGGCATCACAGTTCTCGGCGGTACCATCATCCGTCTTGCCAAAGAGGGTGACGCCGCTCCTGCGTTCCGTGACATTCTTGATTCTCGCTAGAGAAGCTCGCGACACGAGCGTATCATCCTCCCAGTCGCCAATGCGAGAACGTTTCTCGACGACGAGCGGGCGTCTCTCTATGGACGGCAGTGAAGCATCGCGTTCGGCTTTCTGTACTTTCCTGAAGCCCTTTTTCGCTCTTTGCTTGTGTCGCCTTGCAAGGTACGGCCGCAGATCAAGCGTGCCTTTCTTCACCGCGCCATTGCCGCCCCGATACACTCTTCGGTATACCTCCTGATATATGGTCTCGGGAGCCACGCGCATGCGTGAGTCATTGGGGAATTCGATCGGCAGTCGCAAGCTCACCTGCTCGGGTGACCATCGCTCATCGCGCATCTTCGTCTCAATATATGACCGCAATAGTTCGTGCTTCACCGTTTTCGGCACATTGCCACGACTACCGATACGATCCAACGCCTTCGCATGGGCACGATCGGCATCATATTTCCCGCTGCCGATCCGGGGCTTTCCATCGAGCTCACGAGAGATTGAGCTCTTATTCCTTCCCAGTTCGTCTGCGATCTCGGTGACCGTCCTGCCATCTCGACACCACCGAAGCTCGATGATGCTTCGTTCTCTGAGTGAAAGGGGTTTGCCACCTCGTCTTTTCCTCTGTTTCTTCTGCATACCCAATCAGCTTACCTGCTAATGGGGTGTTGCAATTAATTCTGGAACTCATGGAACTGAGGATTGCAGTGGTGGACGAAGAGTGCTTCGGGGTAAAGATCTTTTCCCAGGAGCACGGAATTACTTCTATCGACTGGCGCAGATCCCCGTTGCTCATCAGGCATGAGATTGCAGAACTACCTCAACATATTGCTTCGGCATGTGTCGAGATGGTGAAGGCAAGCGGTCTGGTCTATAGCGCTTTTGACTTCATTGTCTCTCCCGAGGGAGAGCACGTCTTTCTTGAGCACAATCCAGGAGGTCAATTCGCATGGTTAGAGGAATTGACGGGTATTCCGATTGGTCGCGGACTCCTCGGTGCTCTGAGCAAGTCGTGATAAATAGCAGTATAATTGAGTGGCGAGCATGCTCGCCACTCCTCATTTCATACTCTCCATGAATTTTAAAAGAAACGCTCAAGAAAAGTTTAATACTCTCTTTGAGAGGGAACTTACAAATTATAAATACGCAGAAGGAGTCAAGAAACTGCAAACTTTCCTGGACACCCATAGCTTTCTTAAAGAGAATCCAGAAAATCTGACCAAATTGGGCCTCCTGTACGACCACGCAGCGATGGTCGACAAGAAAGATCAGAAATCACTTGAAGGTAAAGCGAGAGGGAATTACAAAAAAGCACTGAGTCTCAACAGCATTTTTCCACCTGCGTGGTGGGGTCTCGCCAGAATTTATTGGCACAATGGCGATAAGCGCGCGGTACCCCTCGCACTAAAAGCGTATCGATATGCGAAGGCGGCTGCACGTAAAGATGATGGCCAGTATGCTCAAAATATAGGACTTGTATACCATAAGTTGGGCAATAACCGACGTGCTAAATATTGGCTTGAGCGAGGAGTCGCCAAGTCTCCACGTGAGTGGGGCGTCCATTATAATTTGATGCGATTTTATTTGGATACGCAAAACCACAATGCTGCAAGGAAATCAGCAAGAAAAGTGCTTTCGCTACTCACAAACGAGAAAAATAGTCAGTGGACCAAAGATGTGCGTAGGCTGGCAGAGGCGACACTTGCCGGCCTTTGACGCTCTCGCTCTCCGCAAAAGTGGAGGTCAAATAGGAGAGTTTGACTTCCCCAATACCACATTCCGAGCGGATGGTAAGCTTGACAAAGTTGTCATATTAGCGGTATAATAAAAAAAGATAAAAGGAGATCCTGAATGAAGGTATTTTTTGTTTTCTCCGCCCTCCTGACGCTCCTGGTGATTTCCGGGTGCATGATTGTTCCACCGGCGCCAAATACGTGTTCGGTGATGATAGTACAGCGTGGCAACAATGTTGTTGCCACGCGGAATGGCCCCTGCGGCCATTCCTACTATATGCAGTGGGGCCGGTAAATCGCGCCCGTTTCCGCAAGGAAACGGGCGCGCACTCATTTTTGACGGTACAATAAGCCGGTATGGGAAAAGAAATCCAGACTCCTGCGGATCTCGAGCTTGAAGCCAGACGTTTCGTGGAGTCGCTTGAACCCGGGGAGGCGGCGACCCTCATTACGCTCTCGGGAGAGCTTGGAGCAGGGAAAACCGCATTTGTGAAGGCGGTCGCCCGCGCGCTTCAGATCGAGAGCGTAGTGACGAGCCCGACATTTGTTTTGGAAAAAATTTACAATCTTCCCGAAGACAAGCCTTTTAAACGCCTGATTCACATTGACGCCTACCGTCTTGAAAGCGGATCCGAACTCGCGCCGCTCGGTTTTGACGAGCTTCTTCGCGACCCGGGGAATTTAATACTGCTTGAGTGGCCCGAGAAGGTGGCGGAGACGCTTCCCGCTCCTGCGGCGCGTATCTCTTTCCAACTGCTTCCAAATGGTTTCCGCGACGTTTCGTATGATTAAAAAATCTCTTACTAAAAAACGCATCGTCCTGCTCGATACGCACGCGATCATTCACCGCGCGTATCACGCCCTGCCTGAATTCACGGGTCCCGACGGCGCGCCCACCGGCGCGCTCTACGGCCTCGTGACGATGCTTCTCAAGATCATCGCCGATCTCAAACCAGACTATATCGCCGCGTGCTATGACCTGCCGAAGCCGACGATTCGCCACGAGGCGTACGACGGGTATAAAGCGACGCGCGTGAAGACGGAGGACGCGCTCGCGCTCCAGATCAACCAGTCGCGCAAGGTCTTTGAGGCGTTTTCAATACCCGTCTACGAGCGGGAAGGGTTTGAGGCGGATGATCTTCTCGGCACCATCGCGGGCAAGCTGCGCGCCGAAGGGGTCGACGTGATCATCGCTTCCGGCGATATGGATACGCTTCAGCTCGTCGATGATGATCGAGTACGCGTGTACACTCTCAAAAAGGGAATGAACGACGCGATCCTCTATGACGAGAAGGCGGTGATCGAACGATTCGGCTTCGGCCCCGCGCTCATTCCCGACTGGAAAGGATTGCGCGGCGACCCCTCGGACAACATCAAGGGAATTCCCGGTATCGGCGAGAAGACAGCGACCGAACTCATTACGGCTTTCGGTTCGATTGAAAAAATATACGCCGCGCTTCGGAAGAAAAACGGTGAAGCGATCTTTTTGAAAAAAGGAATAAAGGCGCGGATGATTGCGCTCCTTCAAGAGCATGAAGAGGACGCGCGTTTCTCGAAGTCGCTTGCGACCATACGCCTCGACGCGCCTATCGCCTTTGCACTCCCTCAGCGCCCCTGGCAGGAAACAGTGATGACGTCGAAGGTGCTCTCGATGTGCGGTGAATTCGGCTTCCGATCGCTGCGCGATCGGGTGCAGCGGATTCTCGCGAATAATCGCGGCGGCGAGATTGACGAGGAAGAAGCGCCGATACCCGACGCGGAGACCGTTGATCCGGCGGCGCTTGCCGAGGCGCAGGTGATGCTCTGGCTGATCTCGTCAGAATTTACCAATCCCTCGCTTGACGATATTCTCGCTTTTTCTAAAGAACGTACGTTTGAGGCGGCGCGGGCTGAACTGGAGAAGCAGTTGTCTGCTATGGGGCGGGTGCAGGACGTGTATCGCGATATCGAGAGGCCGCTCATACCGGTGGTGCGCCGTATGGAGGAACGCGGAGTGCTGATTGATCCCGCGGCGCTCGACGATCTTGCCGTCACCTATCGTGCCGAGCTCGAGGCTATCGAGAAGCGCATCTACGCGGCCGCCGGACACGAGTTTAACGTGAGCTCGCCCAAACAGCTCGGCGACGTGCTTTTTGACGAGTTGCAGATTATTCCCGAGAAGCAGAAGAAGACGGCAGGCGGCCAGCGTTCGACCCGCGAGAGCGAACTGGAGAAGATCCGCGATAAGCATCCGATCGTCGCAGATATTCTGGAATACCGCGAGCTCAAGAAGCTCCTTTCAACCTATATCGAGAATCTGCCGCCGCTTCTCGACGCCCGCCATCGGCTCCATGCGGAGTTTCTTCAGACCGGCACCACGACCGGGCGCATGGCGAGCCAGAATCCCAATCTCCAAAATATCCCGCTTCACTCTGAGCGCGGACGCGCGATCCGCCACGCGTTCATCGCTTCACCGGACTTCTCGCTTGTCGGACTCGATTATTCGCAGATCGAACTGCGGCTCGCGGCGATTCTCTCGGGCGACGAGAAGCTCTGCGCGATTTTCAAAAGCGGACGCGACGTGCACGCCGAGGTCGCGTCGTTTGTCTTTCATGTGCCGCCTGAACAGATCGATCTCGAGATGCGCCGCCGCGCGAAGGTGATTAACTTCGGCATTCTCTACGGAATGGGAGTGAATGCGCTTCGAGCGGAGCTCGGTTCGACGACGGCCGAGGCGCATCGGTATCTCGAGGAGTATTTCACGACCTTTAAGACATTGTCCGAATATTTGGAGAGCACGCGCGGCTTCGCGCGGAAGCACGGCTACACCGAGACGCTCTTCGGCCGCCGCCGGCAATTTCCGGAGATGAAGTCGTCGCTCCCGTACGTCAGGGCGCAGGCCGAGCGGATGGCGATCAATGCGCCTCTGCAGGGCACTCAAGCGGATATCATCAAGCTGGCGATGGTGCGCGTGGACGACATGCTTAAAAAAGAACAGGCCGATAACGACGCCTATCTGCTTCTGCAGGTGCACGACGAGCTCGTCTATGAGATTCGCCGTTCGCGCGCGAGCGATTTGGGCTCGAAGATACGGCGAATTATGGAGACGATCCTCTCGAGAGAGGAGACGCGCGCGGTTCCGATTATTGCGAAGATAAAGATCGGTCCCGACTGGGGTTCGATGCACGAGGCATGATCTATTTCTTTCACGGATCGGATAGTGAAAAAGTGCGAACTAAGGCGTTTGCATGGGTCGCGGTAGCGCGCGCGAAAGAGCCGAATCTGGTGTATTCGCGCTTGGCGCGCGAGGATCTCTCGCCGGCGGTACTTCAGGAAACGGCGGCGTCAGGCGGACTTTTTGTGAATCGGCTCCTCATTCTGCTTGATGAGCCGTTTCCCCAAAATGTGGATTTCGTACACCCACAATATGATGAAGGGAGTGCGAAGTCCGGAAGCGTTGTTGAAGAGTACCTTGACCTGCTCGCCGAATCAGACAACGTATTCATTATCCTCGCTCCCCGGCTCGCGGCGGCAAAGGCTAAGAGCGTGAGCGCGAAAGCAAAGAAGGTTTACGAATACGCGAAGACCGAGCGCGATGAATCGCGAGGATTTAACAGCGCGCTCGTAAACGCGCTTGCGGCGCGAGAGAGGGAAAGGTTCTGGCTCGAGCTCATGCGCGCGCTTCGGGCGGGGGACGCGCCCGAGATGCTTCACGGCCTTCTTCATTGGAAAGCGCGCGATTTGATGGAGAAAGGCTCTCGCGCATATTCGAGAGCCGAGGCGCGCGCTCTCTCGCTCCGGCTTATCGACCTCCTCCAATCCTCGCGCCGCGGCGGTCTCTCGCTCCCGCTCCTCCTCGAGCGCTTCGCTCTCTCGATCTGACTCGGTGCGCCCAGCAGGTTACGATCCTGCGACCTTCTCCTTAAAAGGGAGCTGCTCTACCAGCTGAGCTATGGGCGCGTTCCTATACCGTACCCTTTCCAGAGGGTTTTTTCTAGTAGGTGAACGCGTCAACGGTATTCCCCTTGCTGTCGAGAAGCTTAACGACTTCGTTCTTTGTGCGCCACATCGAATTGTTGCGGCCGAGATAGACGCGCCAGACGGTTCCTTCAAAATCGGCGTCAGACTGGTGAGCATCGACGCAGCCATTGTAGTTGAGATACTTTACGATGAAGCTCTGGCACGCGCCCGACACGTTGACCGGCGGCGAGAGAGCTACCTGACACCGCGAGAGAGTATTCACGTAGTTGATGCACGCGGCATCGCGGATATAGCCGTTGCCGTAAAATGCGGATAACTCATCCGAAGGCGAGGGGCAGTTTTGCGGCAGGGAGGGGGAGAAATTTTGGAACGTGCTGAAATAGCCGATACATTTATTCTCTCGGAATGAGGCGCCGATGGGCGATTGGCCGGAGATAATGATCACGCGCTCGCCCGGGGAGAGCACGATATCCTGGACAGGATTCACGATGCCGGAGGTCGGTACCTCGGTCCCTTTCGGGATGACGACCGCATTTCCGGTCGCTTCGCTCATAAGCGTCCATCCGGAGATGTCGACCGGTACGCCCGCGTCCTGGGCGACTGAAATAGTCAGATATTCATTTCGAGGATCCAGCGAGCCGGCGCCCGAGACGTAATGGCTCATCGAAACGCCGCTGCTATAGATGGAAGAGTTGCCGAAAGAGACGCCCTTAAGCATGGGTATGGATCCCTTTGAACCTGCCGTGCCGATAGCCCCGCCGCCGTTTGAGGATCCGGGGAGTGAAATATTCGTGCCGCCGACCACAAAGGCTGAACGGGGAAGTTGAAGATAAGAACCGCCGCCAAGCTCCTGCGGTTGGGCAAGCGTCGGGCCGGTGAACGAGATCGGGCGCGTGGGGCCGCCGATCGCGATCCAAATGAGAAATATGAACACGAATATTCCTAAGAAGAACCAGGCGTCGTGTTCCATACGGGAATAGTAGCAAATTTATTTGGAAGAGAGTGCCGCTTTCAGACGATTATCCTTGCCCGCGACCGTGTCGGGGACGGATTGAAGAGCTTTGCGCGCCTCCCGCTCGGTATAGCCGAGCGCGACGAGAGTGTCGAAGACCTCTCCGTCGGCGTTGTCGTGCGTGCGCGGCCCCACCTTGTCGGCGAGCTCGACCAGCATCTTTTCCGCGCTCTTTTTCCCGAGCCCGACCACTTTGGTGAGATAATCGAGATCGCGCTTTCCGATCGCGCCCTCGAGCGCCTCGCGCGGAGCGCGCCGGAGCGCGCCAAGAGCCGTTTTTGGCCCGACGCCGGCTACCGTCAAGAGGAGCTCGAAGAAATCGCGATCGCCGTCAGCGGGGAAGCCGTAGAGTTCGAGCCCGTCCTGTTTAAGCGCGAGGTGCGTCGCAAGGGTCGCTTCACTCCCGATCGAGAGCGCCTCGGGAGCGCTCATCCGCACCTCAATGCCGAAGCCGGCCGCCTCGATAGTGGCACTCGCTGGCCCCACCGAGAGCACCTTCCCGCGAATCTGGCGAATCATGAGATTATCGTACCATCCTTGCGCGGATCGGCTGAGTACAGTAGATTGAGCGCTATGGCTATCACCCGTTCAGCGAAGAAGGCGGCGCGCTCCTCGGCGCGCAAGCGCGTCTTTAACCTGCGCCGGAAAGACGCTCTGCGCGACACGACGAAGCTCCTCACCAAGGCGCTCGCGAAGAAGGATGTCGCCGGAGCGGAAAAACTCCTCCCGGCCGCCTATCAGGCGATCGACAAAGCGAAGAAGCGCGGGGTCATCAAGGCGAATACCGCCGATCGTAAAAAGTCTCGGCTTACCGCCGCGATCACTCGCGCCAAGGCGCTCTAGAAAGAGGTGCCCCCGCTCGGTCTCGACCCTAGCACAGTGAGACCCTGCAAGGGTTCTTTGGCGACTTTCAGAATAGCACAGCGAAGCCTCTCGGTCAGGGGTCTGCGCCCCGGATTATGACAAACCGAACACAAAAGCGAACTTTCGCAGTGTTCGCTTCCTGTTCGCCTTTCTTCAAAACAGCAAGAGGATAAAAGGCAATCTACGCAAACACGCCCATTGTTGCAGCCGCGGCTTATCCACACCACCAGCTTGCTCGCATACGCTGCGCCAATAGTCACAGACCGGTACAATGTAAGTACGCGAGTCCGGAAGGCAAACCCTGAAAGACATCGGCGACCGATTGCAAAGGCAAATGCAGTCGTTGAACGGAACAGAAGACTCGACGGACAGCCTCTTAGAGAATTCCCGTTCAAGCGAATCTAAGAAACAGAGTACGGCAACCCCGGAATCTAGAACTTCTTACCTTCGAGCCGGATCTCCCACGCCACAAGGCTAAGGATCCAAGCAAAAGCATTAGCGTCTGCGAGTATAGCGAGATCGCTCTGCACTCCTGCTTGGTTTTTCTTATGTACCTAACAACTGAATATGACAAAGCACGATCTAAAGATAGAGTACGTGGCGCTCTCCTCCCTCCGCCACCCTGAACGAAATCCTCGCATATGGTCGAAGGAGGCGACCGCACAACTCAAAGAAAGTATCGAACAAAACGGAATCGTTGACCCGCTCATCGTGAACAATGCGCCAGAGAGAAAAGGAATCATCGTCGGTGGAAATTTTCGCGCAGAGGTCTTGAAAGAAATGGGGTATGACACGGTGCCGGTCGTATACGTGAATATCCCTGATCCCGCGAAAGAAGCTGCTCTCATAATCCGCCTCAATAAGAACACTGGGGACTGGGATCTCAACTTGCTTGCTGAATTCGATTCCTTTCTACTCTCTGGCATTGGATTCACCTCCGAAGAACTGGATGGGATATTTCCAGCTGAGGAGAATCCTGAGGTGTTCGACCTCCAGCGCGAACTCGCCAAACTCGAAATTACGAATGTCGATATCAAGCCCGGCGACAAGTTCGCATTCGGCGATTCATTCGTACGGTGCGGCGACAGCATGAGTGAAGCAGACATGCTCGCGCTCATGGGTGGCGAGCAGGCGGATATGGTGTGCACAGATCCTCCGTACATACTTGATTATCTCAAAGGGAAAAAGAAGCAGGATGGCAAGGTGACTGAAGGATTCGGTCTGAAACGTGATCGCATCTATCTCGGCACAACATCGCTCCCAGACAATTTCAGCGACCTATGGATGGCAGCCGTGGCGAAAGTGCAGAAGCCAGACTTCTCGATTCTCATCTTCGAGCACCCCAAGAACCTGAAGACCATCTGGACCGCGCTTGAGAAGCATTGGAAGTACCGCAACACCATCACCTGGCACGTCCCGAATCGCGTCCAAGGATTCGCAGCTAAGCACAAGTTCTTTAACAAACAGGATATTGCTCTTGTGGGCACGGGCGGCGAAGTATCGCTCAATCTCGAAGCCGAGGACGAGTTGTTCCAGAACGAGTACGAGAATGCGATTTATGCCACTTCGGGCAAACCGCACTTCGAGTCGTACGAGAAGGGCAAGAAAATCTGCCCCACAGACTTCATTGAACATATCGCTGCCGATGCAAAATCCTCGGGCCAAAGCATTATCTTCGGCACGAAACCAATCGAGCTACTCATCCCGTACATCAAGGTGCTCACAAAGCGTGGCGACATCGTACTTGAGCCATTTGGGGGTAGTGGTTCAAGTGCCGTGGCCGCATGGAAGCTCGGCCGACGATTTTTCCTGATGGAAAAATCGCCCGTGTACACGGCTGTCATCTTGAAAAGGCTCGAGAAGGTTACCGGCATCAAGCACAAGAAGGTATGAGAGGTGCGCACTGCAAGAAGATCCTCATCGAGGAGCTTAAGAAGAAGCCCGTTGTTGAGGCGGCGTGCCTGAAAGCAGGTGTCGGCAGAACCGCCTTCTACGATTGGAAAAAGAAGGACCCGAAATTTGCAAAAGCCGTTGAGCTGGCACTTCAATTCGGCAAGGACTTTGTCTCGGACATCGCCGAAATGCAACTCCTGAATGCCATAAAGTCGGGAGACTTTCGAGCTCTCGCTCTGTGGCTTAAGACGCATAAAAAGGAATACGGAAACCGGATGGAAATCGAAGGCGCACTCACCCTCATCGAGGAACTATCACCTGAAAAGAAAGAGGTCGTAAAAAGATCGCTCGCTCTAGCAAACCTAACTCTCAACAACCATGAATAACGACACTGCAAAGAAACCGTTAGACGATGACTCTTTGGACGCCGTATTGAACGACCGCGCCGTACGGCAAGCCGTCACGCGAGAGAGCCATCTGATGTTCTTTCATCTGTACTTCCCGCACTACGTGAAGTATGCGATTGCGGAATTTCAGAAAGATATCTTCCGCATCACAGAGGATTTGTCGAACCGTCTCGCCTGTATCGTTGCATTCAGAGGATCCGGCAAGTCGACTCTTGTGACCTTCTCGTATTCACTCTGGGCGATTCTCGGCATCCAGCAGAAACGTTTCGTGCTCATCATCTGCCAGACCCAAGCACAGGCACGACAGCATATGAGCAACCTGAAATATGAGCTTGAACATAACGCACTGCTCAAGAGCGACCTCGGACCCTTCCGCGAGGATCAGACAAGCGGCGACTGGGCGATGTCATCGCTCGTCTTCCAGAACACGGGTGCTCGCATCATGATCGCATCGGTGGATCAGAGTATTCGCGGTATCCGTCATCGAGAGTACCGACCTGACCTCATGATTCTCGACGATATCGAGGACATGCAGTCGGCAAAGACCATGGACAGTCGTGCGAAGCTCTTCGATTGGTTCACCCGCGAGGTCGTGCCGCTTGGCGATGTTGGAACGCGCATCATCATTGTCGGGAACTTGCTCCATGAGGACGCGCTCGTGATGAAGCTGCGGCGGTTGATAGACAAGAAAGAACTCAAAGGCGTGTACCGCTGGTTTCCATTCCTCGATGAATTTGGCGGCTCGATGTGGCCGGGCAAGTTCGATACCAAGGAGAAGATAGAGGAACTGCAGCAGAGCGTCGCAAATGAACTTGCATGGCGGCAGGAGTACCTCCTTGAGATTGTCTCTGACGCAACGCGCGTCATTCATCCCGAGTGGATCCATCACTACAAGAAAATGCCCGCGACCACTGCTGCCAATGTCTACCGCGAGGCATACATCGGCATGGACTTGGCGATCTCAGAACGGGAGAAGGCGGACAAGACCGCCATGGTCGTCGGACGGGTATTCGGCTGGGGTACCGATATGCGCATATACATTCAACCGAATCCTGTGAACGAGAGGATGGACTTCCCGACGTCGCTTGAGAAAGCAAAGGTTCTGTCATCGACGCTTGATAACGGCAGGAAGGCGAAGATGTATATCGAGGACAATATGTATCAGCGCGCTCTACCGCAGATGCTACAACTCGCCGGATATCCTGCCTTCGGTGTTGTGTCGCTCGGAGACAAGCGGTCGCGTATCGCGCTCATCAGCCACCTCATCAAGCAAGGCGTCGTCCTATTCCCCGAGACTGGGTGCGAGGAGATGATCTCTCAACTCACTGACCTCGGCAGAGAGCCGCATGATGACTTGGCGGATGCCCTCGCGCTTCTCGTGTCAGAAGTGTCGAAATTGAATCAGGTGTATCAGCCATTTCCTGACCCGAGCAGATACTGGTCGAAAGAGCCCGGTGAGGAAGACGGTCTTGATAACAGCTACCCGATTACGAGAGGTATGAGAGACATGATTTTTTAGAAAAAATCATGTTTCTATCCAACGCAAAAAGCTCGTAGATACCTGCGAGCTTTTTCGTCCACTATTTGAGTAGACCAAAATCTTTTTGCACCAGAGCGAAATCCGCATCTACGCTCGTCTCGTCTTTCATCAGTTGCGCGGTCGTCTTGCCGCTAACCTGCCAGTCGATCGCGTCCGATCCCCAAGTATTGAGGTCGCTATCAAGCTGCGCCATGTCATCACGCCAGGTACCGAGCGCGTCGGGTTCCGTCTGATTGCTGCCTGAGTAGCAATCGGAGGCTGTGGTGTATGCCTTGACGATTGAGTCGTAGAAGGAGGGTTCGTATGTAGACCATGTCTTGCGCCACGCTGAGAAGTTGCTGGCCGCAGAACCCGGCACGGTGAGCGCCTGAAGGCCCGTAGAGCTGTTTGGGTACTGAGACGTACCAAGAGCGTCTTTCCCGTCCTTGTATGCCTTTGCATAGGCAGCAGTGACCTTCGGGAAAGAAGCGAGTATCGCTTGGGTACAAGAACTCGGCGTAGGTGCCGCTTTATCGGTTGCTGGAGCTGGCGCTGTCGTTATAGGCGTCTCCGTTACAGCTTGCGCCACTGGCTGCGACAATGATTCTGCCGTTGGAGAAATAAGCGGTCTGGTAAATGCGTATCCGAGAAACGCGACGATCATTGTGGCGATAAGAAGATCGCGAGATCGAGGAATCGATTTAAGCAGTTCAGGTTTGGTAAAGGAGAGGATAAAGCCGATAACGGACGCTACAAGAAGTAGCGCAAAGAAAGTGCTCATGGTTTGCTGGTCGCGATTTGTAATGCCCGGAGGAGAGACGCACTGAACCCGCCACCGGGTGGGTCTTGCGACCCGACAAGGATTTCTCCCTGCCACGCGACCAGCGTTCCCCGATGACGGGTTCAGTACGCTGGTCGCGATTTTCGGCCATGCCGGGAGAATCACAAGGATCCTCAAGCCGGTTTAGGCCTCTTTATTCGGTTTACAAGAACATGATAGCTCATTCGGGACTATCGTTGTAGACCCTAGCTTAGTATTGGAGGCTTGCGAAGGTGGTAGCTTTGCGTCCTTATGTAGGGCTCGGAATTCTGGTTCCGCACCCCTTCTGTTCCTGGTGGATTTGTGTGTGGTGAATGTTGAAAGTGGCAAGGTCATGGAATTGCCTGTGCGGGGTACCTAATCAGCTACTCATTTCGATATAAATCTGGTAAACTACAGGTAAGTTGGATTTACATGTCAAATCGCAAACAAATACCCAAAGACGAGATTATTACCCTGCAAGAGGCGTGCGAGATTTTCAATAGTCATTTGAATACGCTTCATAACGGGGACAACAAAAAGGATACTTTAAGCGGTTTGTTTTGGTATGAGACGTGTCCAGAAATATCGAAAAGTTCAGGTGCTAAATCTTTTACGCAAAAGAAAATGATATGAACTTCTTTACTTCAGCTCGTCGAAATAGGGAACCTGCGGCATCATTTGTTGTTGAATCAACTGGATCAGTATTTACCTACTCCCATTTAGATGCGTTATCAGCTCAATTCGTCAACACTCTTGTCAAGCTTGGAGTAAGAAAAGGAGATAGGGTAATGGTATGTGCAGAAAAAAGCCTAGAAGCATTAGTAGTGTATATTGCTTGTTTGCGCGCAGGGTTTATTTTTGTACCAATTAATCCAGCATACACCAAAGCCGAATTAGAGTATTTTATTACAGATGCGCGCCCTGCGATAATTATTGTTGATCCAGATAAGAAGAAAGACATCCATTCAATTCCACGAGCACTAAATATGCTTATTGAAACTCTTGGGGTGGATGGGAGAACAGGATCCTTCTTAGAGAAGGTAAGAGAAATGCCTGCCAAGTTCAACGATGTTGAATGTGATGATGATGATTTGGCAGCAATAGTCTATACGTCTGGAACAACCGGGAGGTCTAAGGGTGCAATGATTAGCCATAATAACCTGCGATCAAATGCGGAGGCACTTTGTCAAAGTTGGCGATTCTCAAATTCGGATGTGTTACTTCACGCACTACCGATTTTCCATGTCCACGGACTTTTTGTTGCAACTAATGTAACACTTACAGCGGGCTCATCAATGATCTTTCTTCCCAGTTTTGAGGTTAATGAAGTCATCAGTCATTTGCCGCGTGCCACAGTTATGATGGGCGTGCCAACCTTCTACACTCTACTTCTGCAGGATGGACGGCTTACGCGGGATTTGGTCGAGCATACTAGATTATTTATTTCCGGTTCGGCCCCGTTATTGGTGGAAACACATAGAGAGTGGTTGGAGAGAACGGGGCATGAAATATTGGAGCGCTATGGCATGACAGAGGCCGGCATGATAACTTCCAATCCTTATAATGGAGAACGTGTTCCTGGTGCAGTTGGATTTCCTCTGCCAGGCATAATTCTGCGCATAGTCGATCAGAACACCAAGGAACTTCTAGCTAATGGTCAAGTTGGCTCAATTGAAATCAAAGGGCCTAACGTTTTTAAGGGATATTGGCAAATGCCGGAAAAGACCAAGGATGAATTTCGAGAAGATGGTTTCTTTGTGACTGGTGATTTGGGGTTTATAGACGACAAAGAGTATGTTCATGTCATAGGTAGGCAGAAAGATTTAATCATTACATGCGGACTTAATGTATATCCTAAAGAAATAGAGGAAAATCTTAACAAGATTCTCGGAATAACTGAAAGTGCTGTCATAGGCGTGCCGCATCATGAATTTGGGGAAGGTGTTGTTGGGGTGGTAGTCAGTAAAAAGCACAACTTGTCAGAAGAGCAAATATTAGTTGAATTAAAGAAGAATCTGGCACCTTATAAAATCCCACTAAAGATATTTCTGGTTGACGTACTCCCAAGAAATATTATGGGAAAGGTCCAGAAAAGCGCCTTGCGGGCATCGTACAGTAATTTATTTACGCGAAAATATGAATAGCAACAACGATAGAAACGAACGGAAGGAAATAACAAAACGTAGCGAAGATTATTCGCAATGGTATCTGGACGTCATCGCCGCGGCAGATCTTGCAGAAAATGGTCCGGTACGCGGCACCATGATAATAAAGCCGTATGGCTATGCGATTTGGGAGCGCATACAGCGTATTCTTGATGAACATTTCAAGGAGCTAAACATAAAAAATGCCTATTTCCCTTTATTTATTCCAGAAAGGTTGCTCAAGCGTGAGACAGAGCATGTAGAAGGTTTTGCACCGGAGGTTGCTGTTGTGACTCATGCTGGTGGCAAGAAGCTTGAGGAACCACTGGTGGTGCGTCCAACGTCCGAGACAATCATGTACGAGACGTTTTCAAACTGGGTACAATCATATCGCGATCTGCCACTTCTTATAAACCAGTGGGCAAATGTGGTGAGGTGGGAAATGCGTCCACGTCTCTTTTTGCGCACAACCGAATTTCTATGGCAAGAGGGGCATACGGTACACGAATCAATGAAGGAAGCAGATGCGTGGGCTCGACAAATGCTTAGTGTCTATCAGTATCTAGCAGAACAGGTGATGGCCATTCCGGTTATCCCAGGAATAAAATCGGAGTCCGAGAAATTTGCCGGAGCGTTCTGCACCTACACGATTGAGGCAATGATGCAGGACGGCAAAGCACTTCAATTCGCAACGTCCCACAACTTAGGTACAAACTTCGCGAAAGTATTCAACGTGTCTTTTTTGGACCGAGATGGAAATCGTCAATACGGTTCGCAGACAAGCTGGGGATTATCTACGCGTACGATTGGTGGTCTCATTATGGCCCACAGCGACGACAAAGGGCTTGTCTTGCCCCCCTGGCTCGCCCCTATTCAGGTAGTTATTATAACCATCGGACATGCCGACAGTACTGGTGTGGTCGAACAAAAAGCTAGAGAAATTGCTGAAGAGCTTAAAAAGGCGGGTATTCGAGTTGAAATTGATGCGCGGCAACTGCGTCCTGGAGAGAAGTTTTATGAATGGGAGAAGAAAGGGGTTCCAGTACGGATTGAGCTCGGCCCTAAGGATCTCGCAAACAATGAGGCGATTCTTGCTCGGCGAGATGGTGGTGAAAAAGTTAGCATCCCAGTTAACTTTCTAGCTAGAAAAATAAATTCCCTTCTGGCAGACATTCAAACGAATTTATACAAAAAGGCTTCGCAAAACATGGTATCCAAAATCAAGAAAGTCGATACTTGGGACGAATTCTCTCGAGCCGTTGAGGCAGGCAACTTCGTTCTTGCTCATTGGTGTGGTGACGCAGAGGTCGAGAAGCAAATTAAAGAGGAGACGGGTGCAACTATACGATGCATTCCGTTTGAACAAAAGGCTGAGGATGGTGAATGTGTGAAGAGTGGGAAACCATCCGTTACGCGTGTAATATTTGCCAAGGCGTATTAAGTGTAGTAATTAATATGCTTGAAAATGTTTTGGAGCTAAAGAATTTGCCAATTCCGCAACCAGGTTTTGATGTTGAATTGGTCAGAAATTATCAAGGTGTGAAGATCAATAAGGAAGGTTCGTTCTTCCGAGAAGAATTAGTTGATATTCGAACCCTTGGTGTGAAGGGGTTGAACTACTATAATTCCACCTTCAATCCACCTTACTATCAATCCATTCCTGGATCTATTTCTTCATTGAAAGTGCGTAAGACAGTAGCTGAGAAGCTAGCGGCAGTAAATGAGAAGTTAAAAACAATCGGCCTCGAAATTTTTGTTTTTGATGCTTTCCGGCCGCTTGCTGTTCAGAACTATTTTTATTATGAGTGGGTCCCACGATATTTGCGCTCGATATATCCAGATAAAGATGAATTGTGGATTCTCCAGGAGTCCAATGCCTATTGGGCTAAGGGGGCCAGAAACAAAGATGAGCTATTGGCGTCTGCTCCGCCACATTCGACTGGTGGAGCGGTGGATATGACGTTTTGTTTTAAGGAGACGGGACATTTGCTTGAAATGGGATCCATTTTTGATGATATAACAGAAAAATCCCACACTATTTTCTTCGAAAAAGATTTGGATCTCAAGAGCTTTACGGCCACAGAAGCGATGAAGAATCGTCGATTACTTTATCACCTGATGACGACGGAAGGGTTCGCTTCTCACCCGAAAGAATGGTGGCACTTCAGTTATGGGGATCAAATGTGGGCATTAATTACTAACCAGGCTGAAGCATTATATGGTTATGCAGGCAATGACTTCCAAACATAAATTCTGGCAGATTACGCCCCGTTTCTCGCCAGACACAAAAAGTCTGATGGATGTTTGCGTTCATATCGCTCGGGTTCCCACAGACGGCTTGCTGTTGGAGGATTGTCTTAAAGTTTTGGACAGAACAGAACGTGAGAGAGCGCAGTCTTTTCGATTTGTCGAGGACAGAAATGCCTATATTACCGCACACGCATTACTGCGTTTTGCAATGAGCCATCGTTCCCGAGTTCTTCCAGAAGATTGGATTTTCAGAACATCACCTTCAGGGAAGCCGGAGCAAATTAATCTGCCAGGGCAGATGTATTTCAATATATCCCATACGCGAGGAATGGTCTGTTGCGCGTTATCCTCCACTAGTGTAGGAGTCGACATAGAAAATATTGATGCGCTGAGTAATTTTGGAAACCTGGATCCCCTCTTCAACAAGGAGGAAATCAATGAGGTCAGTTGTTTACCGGAACGGGACAGGAATTTCCGGTTTATAATTTACTGGACTCTACGAGAATCTTTGCTCAAGGGCACGGGAGAGGGAATTGGCGGTATTTCAAGGGACTTCTCCTTTTTTGTTAGTGACAATAAGGAAATCTTCCTCAAGGAGGCACGGCACCCTTCTTTACTGAACGGGTGGAAATTTGCCACTTTTCTGGTTGATAACCATTACATTGTTTCGGTTTCTACGTGTAATCTTACTAATAAGACTCAGAATATTTATCCGAATTTTAGAGGTGAGGTCGAGCTGATTGGTGCGTCGCAATATATCAAATCTTTTTGAATTCATAGTCATATGAACTATTTATCTTCAGAAACATTCGGGGCGGGCGACCTAAACTCAATTGGATATTTATATCGCCTTGTAGACTTTAAGAACAGGATTGAACTCATTCCCGCCTGTACAGAAAACAATGAAAAATTTATTGCGACAATGACAGAATTGTGGGCCTTTCTAACGTCCATAGAGGATGATGATGTCATCATTGAATTGCAGGGCGATAAACGATTTCCGTTAGTTCAGCAATATCTGGCTAAAAAATGGCACGAGTATATAAGTATCATTGAAACCGATGAGGCCGAGAGATTTCTCTCGAAGACAGATTCCAAAGAGGCTAATTCAATGCTAGCTGAGGAAGACTATATGGGCGTGAATTATGAATTATCGCTACTCAGCGAAAAATTAACAGGCCTTAGCGTAATCATGGTTGGCTGCGGCCCGTTTCCAGAGACACTAATGGAAGTTTATAAAGACAATAAGGATATAAAGTATGCAATCGGAATTGAGGGGAGAAATGACGTATCGCAGCTTGCAAATAGGATTGTCACGAAGGTATTCCCAGGTGTCGAGAATGTCAAAGCAGTAGCATCGGATGCGGAATCATTTGATTATAGAGATGCTGATGTTATTTTTCTTGCTAATGGACTAATAAAGAAGGACTTAATTCTCCAAAGAATCTACGATACCGCAAAGGATGGCGTAAAAATTTTAGCCAGAAACCCAATCTTGATGGGCAGGTTGTTTTACGAGGATCTATACTCTTTGCCTTCCATCCAGTACTTTGTTATTTGCGGTTCGGTAAGGGCAAGTAAATTGAGTGAAACTATTTTGTTCAGGAAGCGTGATAAAATTATATGACTAACGCATGCTCGCATTTCTTTAAATGTGCCTCAAAATGGCCTAACAAAACGGCACTGGTTTTTGATTGTCAAGAAATAAGCTATAAGGACTTAGCAGATCGTGCGAATGTTCTCGCTCACAGGCTAAACATTCTTGGGGTTAAGAGCGGGACTCTTGTTGGGGTGTATCTTCCCAGATCAGTTGATCTAATAGCATCAATACTCGCCGTATTGAAGATTGGCGCTGGATACGTTCCTCTCGACGTTTCTCTTCCAGAGGGACGTATCAAATACATCCTATCTAATTCTGGAGTGAAAGTTGTTGTCACAAGCAGGGAACCTGGTTCAAAAAATACAGCCCCCATTATTGAGGGGGTAGGGTTACTGTATGTAGATGATCTAATGGCCTCTCATTTCAATGAGACGGAGATAGCAGAGGGGAAGACTGCTTACGTGATGTATACCTCAGGGTCTACTGGTTTGCCAAAGGGGGTTCAAATGGGACATAGTGTGCTTATTAATTTAGTTGAGTGGCAAAGTAAGGTCACCAATATTTCCGATGGCATTACATTACAGTATGCGCCAGCAAGCTTCGATGTCTCTTTCCAAGAAATATTTTCCACCCTCTCATTTGGTGGGACTTTGATCTTGTGCAATGAAGACACTCATCGTGATCCAGAGAGGTTGTTGTACCTAATTGCATCTGAAAAGATTGAAAGGATTTTCCTGCCTTTCATTGCGCTTCAGCAGTTGGCAGAAATTGCGCAAATAGGACAGGTCCCCAGCAACTTGCGTGAGGTGATTACTGCAGGTGAGCAGCTACGAATCACCCCAGCGATAAGGGCCTTCTTCAAAGCATCGCAGGATTGTAGGTTAATCAATCAGTACGGCCCAACAGAAACTCATGTAGTCACAGCCTACGAGCTTTTGGGAGACCCGGTGCGGTGGCCGCCCTTGCCTCCGATTGGGAAACCAATACAGAATGTTCAGGGATTTATATTCGACGAATTCAAACAGGAGGTACTAGCTGGTGAGATTGGTGAGTTGTATATTGGCGGAACCTGTTTGTCGGAGGGGTACATTAATAATCCATCTCTTACTGATGCCAGTTTTGTCCAACACCCTCTCTCGGGAGAGAGATTATATAAGACCGGGGATCTCGCACGACTTCTTGAAGACGGGAATCTTGAATTTGTGGGAAGAAAGGATAACCAGGTTAAGATACGGGGATATAGAATTGAACTGGGAGAAGTTGAGATAGTACTGGCCGAGCATCCAGCTATACGAGAGTGTGTTGTTGACGCAAGAAAAGATGTTTTTGACCGGACTAAGCTAGTGGCGTATCTTGTAATTCGAGAAGAATATAAGATGCGTTTAACATCCACCCTATATGACGGTGCCGAATGGACTTCTTTTTTAAGAGAAAGAGTGCCTGATTATATGATTCCCTCAACGTTTATAGTGTTATCGTCCTTACCACTCACTACAACAGGGAAGGTCGACCGAAAATCTCTTCCAACCCCATCAAAACAAAGGCCGGAACTCGTGTCTACTTGGGTGGCGCCTGGAAATGAAATGGAAATGAAAATAGCCAAGACCTGGAGAAATGCACTTGAATTGAATGACGTCGGTGTAAATGACAATTTCTTCGAAATTGGCGGCAATTCTTTACTTGTCGCGTTTGTGCAGCAAGAACTCATGCAGGTGCTGTCAACAAAAATTTCGGTCGCTGATCTATTTCAATACCCGACTATCCGATCCCTTGCAGAAGAGATAGAAAACCGGCGGAATACCCCTTATACGCACAAACCGCTCTATGGTCACCCGAAAACAGGCAATCTTTCGCCCGCATCGAAGAGAATAAACGCAAGAAAACGTTATGAGAAGTGATACAAACAATCGAATAAAGGAAACTGACATTGCAATAATAGGCATGTCTTGTCGTTTTCCGGGTGCTCAAAATGTAGAAGTATTTTGGGAAAATTTAAAAAATAGCAAGGAGTCCATTTCATTTTTCACTAATGACGAATTGGAAAATGGGGACAAGGAGATAGTAAAAGATCCACACTTTGTTAAAGCTGGCTCCGTATTGGATGAAGTGAAATCTTTCGACGCTGGTTTCTTTGGTTTTTCTGAACAAGACGCAAAGATTTTAGATCCTCAGCACCGGAAGTTCCTTGAGTGTTCATGGGAAGCGTTGGAGGATGGGGGATACAACCCCGACGTCTTTAAAGGAAGCATCGGTGTTTTTGGCGGTTCAGGTATGAGTACGTATTTTTTGAATAACGTCCATCCGAACATCGGATACCATCCAAATCGGACGTTCCTTGAATCAATGGGGGATTTGCAGCTATTAACAGCAAACGACAGGGATTATCTTACTACACGTGCTGCATACAAACTTAATTTGCGCGGTCCGAGTATTAACGTACAAACAGCCTGTTCCACTTCATTAGTCGCAGTTCATCTTGCATGCCAAAGTATTCTGAACGGAGAGTGTGATATGGCTCTTGCAGGGGCGGTAACAATCTTGTGTCCGCAAAAAACCGGCTATTTATATCAGCAGGACATGATTCTTTCCCCTGATGGCCATTGTCGCCCATTTGATGCGAAGGCAAAAGGAACAGTTTTCGGTAGCGGTGTAGGGGTCATACTGCTCAAAAGATTTTCCGATGCAATCCATGATGGGGACGCTATTCATGCAGTCATTAAGGGAACGGCAGTAAATAATGATGGGGCAGTTAAAGTGGGGTATTCTGCGCCAAGCGTAAATGGACAATCGGCAGTAATTGAAGAGGCTATGGCGGTTGCCGATGTTGAACCGACGAATGTTACTTACATTGAGGCACACGGGACGGCAACACAGATTGGTGATCTTGTGGAAGTCACAGCGCTTAAACAGGCGTTTCAAACTGAAAAAAGAAATTTTTGTGCACTCGGTAGCGTAAAATCGAATGTTGGGCACCTTGCTTGGGCTTCAGGGATGGCGGGGCTTATAAAAGTTATTCTCGCGCTTAAACATAAAAAGATTCCAGCTACTCTCAATTTCGAGAAGGCGAATTCTCAGATAGATCTTGAGAACTCCCCTTTCTATGTCAATGCCGACCTTGTTGACTGGGAGACAGACAGCACAAGAACCGCAGGAGTCAGCGCTTTTGGTCTTGGTGGCACAAACGCACACATAGTTTTAAGCGAGGTTTCGGGAGCAAAAACCTCTGATCTCAAAAAAGACGACAGTCATATTTTCACATTGAGTGCCAGAAACGAAGGGGATCTCAGAACGCTTGCTGAGCGATATGTACAATTCTTAAACAAAACAACAGAAGTGTCCTTAGTCGATATTTGCTATACGTCGAATATAGGTAGAAGGCACCTCGATAAGAGGTTGGGATTCGTAGTCTCATCGGTGTCTGAACTTCAAGAGAAGTTGCGGTGTTTCATTGATTGCGTTTCTATACAAAAATACGTTCAGTCACGACTACAAAGTAGTGCAGCAATACATATGAGCGAGAGGGCACAAGTATTGGTTCGTCTGGCACAACAGTATGAATCTGGTGTGAATGTTGATTGGGGGACTGTATATACCGGATGGGCGGGACAGAGAGTTCACATGCCAACCTACCCATTTCAACGAAATGAATACTGGATAGAATCTATTGCAAAACTCAGACCAGCACAGAGGAATGAACAGATGGACTTGGCGGGTAACCTGTATGATATGCAGTATGAAAAACTGCCGCTATACGGAAGCGCCTCACGATATCTACCAAGTGTTCAACAGCTAAGCAGGGAATTGAATAAGAGATTTAAGGAGATAGCCGTGTCGTCTGGAATGAAGGGCTACACTAAAGAGTTGAATTTGCTGGAGAAAATCAGTTACCAAATGATTATTAACGCTTTTGTTCAACTCGGCTGTAAGTTTGATGTAAAGAACATCACAACAGAAGAGTTCGTGCGGCGATTTAATGTAGTTCCTCAATACAAGAAACTCATAGATAGATTTTTTGAGATTCTTGAGGAAGAGGGGGTTGCGAGCCGGGATGATTTTCACTGGAAGTTGCTCAAAAAGCCAAAAATTGCGGACGTTTTATTAACAGGGCAGAAGCATAGTTTATGTGAATTTGATTTTCTAAATCGTTGTGGTTCTAATCTCGCAGATGTTCTGCGTGGAGTAAAAAGTCCATTGGATTTGCTGTTTCCAAATGGAGACACTTCTCTTCTAAAAAAGCTGTATAGTGAATCACCCACCCTGAAAGCAATGAATATGCTTGTCGCCGAAGCAGTTTCATTGCTGGAACAGAGTACTCCGAAAAAAATGGGTTTAAGGATCTTAGAGATAGGCTCTGGGACTGGTAGTGCCACCGCATCTGTTTTGTCGAAACTCTCATCCAGTAAGACCGACTACACATTCACCGACTTATCAAACAGCTTCATATCGGAAGCGAAAAATAATTTTGTAGATTATTCTTGCATATCATATGCGCAGCTTGATATAGAAAAAACCCCAAGTACCCAAGGTTTTTCTGAGGAGAAGTATGATGTAATTATTGCTGCAAATGTTTTACACGCGACTCAAGATTTGAGGGGGGCCATTTCTAATGTCAATAAATTATTGGCTCCTGGCGGAATATTGATCCTTCTTGAAGGAACGGCACCTGTACGTTGGGTCGATCTCACCTTTGGTTTAACAGATGGGTGGTGGCATTTTACTGATTATGACCTAAGATCTCGCTATCCACTTTTACCGCCCAAAGAATGGGAAAGGGAATTGCTAAATCATGGCTTTGCTGAGGTAGAAACTCTGACGTCAGAGGAAATTGGTTCCTCAATTAAAATTGATGGAGGCTTGCCGCAAGCAGTCATTCTTGCCAAGAAAAATTCTACAGTCTATCAGTCCACCCATCAAACCTGGGTTATTTTTGCGGACAGAAGCGGCACGAGCGACATTTTGATTAAACGGCTTACAGAGCGCGGCGATAACTGCATTGTAGTTCAAAGGGGAGATTTCTTCAGAGAAGAAGTTGCTAATCAGAAATACACAATCAATCTTTTTAGACCGGAAGATTTTGAGGATTTGTTTGAGCATATACAGCAGCCTATTCATAATGTTCTTTATTTGTGGTCTTTGGATGAAATATCTGACCTGATTTCTAATCTTGAGCTTCTAAAGCGTCAATATCTGCAGGATTGTGGAGGGTTACTTAATACAGTGAAATCGATACTAAATAAGTTACCGACACCGCCAGCTCTCTTCGTGATAACGCAGGGAGCCCAGTGCCTGGATGCCAGTTCCGGCCTAGGCGGACTACTACAATCATCTGTCTGGGGCATGCATAGAGTTATTACAGTCGAACACCCTGAACTTTGTTGCAAAATTATTGATATTGAATCAACCAAACAAGTCACTGATCTCGTAGACGAGTTGTTTGCTAGAGACAAAGAACATCAGGTGATATTAAAGTCTGACTCTCGATATGTATCGCGAATAACCCGCGCGAGTGTTAATTTAACATCCTCAGGTACCCAACCTCTCTTCAAAGAGGATGCGGTCTATATAATTACAGGTGGTTTAGGGGGCCTTGGTATAAAAGTTGCCGAGTGGATGGCGGGTATCGGCGCTAGACATATCGCGCTTGTCGGACGACATGAGCCGACAGACGATGTTAAAGAAAAAATAAATCTTTTGATTAAAAAAGGTATAGATATACACGTTGCAAAATGTGATGTATCCAATTACGAGTCCCTAAAAAGCTTATTTTTCAACCTGAAGCAGATAGGGCCTGTAAAAGGTATTATTCATGCGGCGGGTGTTATCGACGACGGAATTTTGCTACAGCAAGATTTTGAACGTTTGCTCAAGCCTGCTTATGCTAAAGTATTTGGTTCTTGGAATTTGCATATTCTTTCTCAGGATGAATCAATAAATCTTGATTTTTTCATCCTGTTCTCTTCAGTTGTTAGTACGATTGGCAATGTCGGGCAATCAAATCATGCGTCAGCAAACAGTTTCATGAACAACTTGGCGCTATATCGTAAATATCAAGGGCTACCGGCAACCGTTATTCAATGGGGTGCGTGGGCCGACATCGGTACATTGGCAAAATATCCCGATGTTGTAGAGAAACTCAACACTATTGGCTTTGGGCTAATACAGCCAGCCGAAGGTGTCAAAGTACTTGAGTTCATTTTACGTAAAGGTATTACAGCAGCAATCTTTGCTCCTATAAATTGGGAGCGATTCCTCAAATTCAATAAATCAGAAGAAACCCATCTTTTTGCATCACTAGTGTCATCGTCCCAACGGAAGCCAGAGGAATTGTTTGTGGAAAATTTTGTATCAAGGCTTGCGTTGCTAACGGGGGCAGAGCAGCTTGCACTCATTGAAAGAAAGGTCGCGGAGAATGTTAGTCGAATTCTCGGCCTCCAGCAGGAGAGTGGCTTTGAGGATAAAGATTTCTTTGATTATGGGATGGATTCCCTGACTTCAATTCAGTTGAGAAATAATTTGCAATCAGATTTTAAATGTTCTTTGCATCCGACGCTTGCATACAAGTACCCGACAGTACGAAAGTTGTCGGAATATATAGTCAGTGTTGTTAGGCTAGATAGTCGCAGCGGTATTATTTCAACAAATCAAAAAGAATTCACGTCTGTTTCTGGTACGAGAGAAATTTCAATGCAACAGAGAAGATGGATACGACTTGCTGCAAAAGATTATGGGCGCCTCCTTGTCCCCATCTTGTTCCATGCAGAATTGAACAAGAAAGCCTTCCTTTCGGCGCTTGAGCAGGTGGTAAATAGACACGAGGTGCTTAAGTACAGGTTCTTAAATGATCAGGCTTTTGTTGTCGATGCCGGAACCTTTCTGCTAAATGACCCCGAGTTGTTTGTCGACGCAAGTAACGAGACTGATCAAGCCCTAGTGATTAAGCAACAGGCCGATAATCTACGATTCTCTCCCCCAGATCCGCGGGACAGACCCACGTGGATGATTCGGTGCATAAGACTCAATAAAGATAAGTTCCTTGTGCTCCTACATATCCAACACCTCGAATTCGATGGGGCTTCAATATCAATCTTTGTGGACGATTTAAGAATGTTTTATTCGGATTTTGTAAATGGTATTGACGCAACATACTTACCCGCTGTTCAATACGCAGACTATGTCGAATGGCAGAAACACTATCTAAATTCAGATATTTCTGAGGATCGAGAATTCTTCAAAAAGTTATTTTCTGATACCCTCTCCTCTACGATTTTGCCAAACCATTCTGGTCGTAGTTCAACTGAAAGTTACCCATCAGCTTGTTATACGCCATCGCAAATCAAGGGTCTTTGGAGAAAGCTTCAGGCGGTCGGGAAGAAAATGAAAACATCACCTTTCGCAATTCTTTGTTCAACGTACGCTCAACTGGTTGGAGAAATTGTAAATAATGACCATGTCGTCATTGGAACGATTGTAAGTAGTAGGCCATCTTGTGAATTCGAAAGGACCATAGGTCCTTTCGTTCAGCCTTTCCCAATGAAAATATCCCTCAATGATCCTTTGCGGGATATGATTTCTACGGTACATACCTTAGTCACGGAGATTAATGAAAGAAGTGGGTATCCAGTTGCGGATATGATCAACCATATTCCGGCTTTTAAAGAAATGGAAATCGACACTTATTTCACAGATTCGTTTATTATGCTTAATAATTATTCTCGTGAAGCAGATACTCAACCAAGAGTGGAGGTGTTTGAGTCACTCGGACCAATTTTGGAAGATGGACTGTCAGGCATAAGTCCTAAAAAGATCAACGAAATTGCCGGACTATTCCTAATAGTTGATTATTATGAAGGAGAAATGAGGTTCAATTTTTGGTACCATTCACATCGCTTCTTTAAGAAGCAGGTTCAAGAGTGGGCTGATAGATATTCAGATCTTCTCAAACAAAATATACAGTCACTAGAAGGCTAACTTCGTTCGTGATATGAAGAACTAAATAAATCACCGAATTTAATAGCAAAGGTTTATCTGCTCCAAATGGAACTGAAGCAAAGCAGCATAGACCTCCAAGAAGGAGGTGCCAAATGGTACATATGTCAGCGAATAGGTGTTTTACGAGCAGTTTGTAAATTTTCCTTTAAAGTATTTGCCAACTCGTCGCTTTGGATAATCAGAGCAAATTTTTCTGCGGGCGCGATAAGAGCAATCTTGTTTTTAAGAATCCTCACCTCAGCGGATTGATTATTTGCTGCCACATTTTTGGCTCCAAGTATTTCCTGGCGCGCCGCTTCTATACCCTCGTCACCATCAAAAAACTGCACCCGTGGCTTTTGCTTCGCCCCGCTCTGCATCGCTCTCAGTTTAGGCAGCAGGGACTTAGTTGTGGCAGTCAACTCTTTATATTTATCAGCAGACTCCTGCGCAATCTTCACCAGTCTCTCTGGAGATGCAGCAGTGTACAGCCTGACATTCTGCACATCTGAAGTGCTCACAAATCCGCGCTTCGCTAGAAAACTGAGCACGACATACACGGTACTCCTATTTATGCGCGAATGTTTCGCGATTGAACTCACCACAGATGGCCCCAGTTCAAGCAGGGAAAGGTATACGGCTGCCTCTTTATCCGACAACCCGAACTCTTCTAATGTTTTTGCCAGCATAGGTATATGTTGTTAGTATATAACAAATATATACTTTTAAGCGCGTTGTGCAAGGGGGCGGTTCATAAGTAGTACAATACAGGGACATGATGCCACTCGACCGGAATGAGAGTTATTGGCTCTTGGATGAGGAGCTGGTGGGGGCAGCGCGCGCCGCAGGCGCGCGAGAGCTCTCGACCTATCCTGACTACGGTGAGTTGAAGGCTGCTCTCGCGAAGTATGTGGGCGTCACTCCCGAGCAGATACTAGTGACACCAGGGTCTGATGCTGCGATAGAGTATATTGCGCGCGCATACGCGGGTGGTAGTGGGGAAGTAATACTACCGGTGCCGACTTTTTACGGCTACGAATCTATTCTTGGTCGCGTTGGAGCAAAAATAGTTTCCATCACATACGAAGAGAAAGATGGCCGTTTTGTTTTTCCGCTAGAGGAAACTATCGAGGCACTCAAGAGTGGTACGGCAAAAGTCCTCTTCCTCTGTCACCCGAACAATCCGCTCGGTTGCCCGCTCTCGCCAGAAGACATCTCGTCGCTCGTCGCGGCTGTTTGCGGGAGCGACACGATACTCGTTTCAGACGAAGCGTATTTTGAATTCTCCTCGGGCACTTCATTCTTGCCGTACCTTGCTGGGCTGTCAAACTTGATCACCATCCGCTCGCTCTCAAAGGCATTTGCGCTGTCAGGCGCGCGCGTTGGCTACGCTATTGCTGCCCCAGAGATTGTACAGAAAGTGCAGAAACTCATATTGCCTTGGCCAATCGCGCACTTGAGCACTGCCGCCGCACTCGTTCTTCTCGAGCAAGTAGAAAAGGTGGGGGAGCGTCGCCAGGTCGTGATTAGTGCGCGAGAGCATTTTGCAGAAGCACTACGGGCGATTCCTGGCGTTACTGTGTACCCCACGGAGACAAACTTCGTCCTCGTGCGCGTGCCGGGCGCTGAGCATGTCTGCGGTACGCTCCTCGCGAAGGGTATTCGTGTCGCACCTGGTGAGTCGATGAGTCATTTTGCTGAGGCGAAAGGCCTGCTCAAAGATACATTGCGCATCGCCATTCCAGCCCCAGAATCCCAGTCCATTTTCATAGACGCACTGCGTGCGGCATTGCATTAATCCGTTATGTGTGTCAATATGAAGTACCATGGTTTTAAGTAAAGTAGGGCTCAAAAAGAAGTCGGAACACACTGGTGTCCAGCGAGCCGTTGGTATTGGCAGGAGATTTGCTTCTCTTGCCAATTTTTTTAATTCACTTCGCGCATTCAAGAGCGCCGACTGGTCTCGCAAAGAGAAAAACTTCCTCCTCAATCTCTTTAAGCGTATGTCACTCGACGTACCAGCCTATCGGAGTTTCCTTAAGGAAAACGGTATGCGTCGCGACACTGTCCGTACGATGGAAGATTTCAAATCTGTGCCAGTGATGGCGAAGAAAAACTATCTTCAGAAGAACTCGCTCGATAGTCTTTTTTGGCATGGCTCGATGCGTTCTCCCCACGTGCTCACTTCGACTTCAGGCTCGACAGGGAAGCCGACCTATTTCGGCCGCTCGCATGAAGTAGACGAACATTCATCGTTCGTCCATGAGCTTATTTTCCGTACGAGCTCATTGAAGAATGATAAATCAACACTCGTCATCGTTTGCTTCGGTATGGGCGTATGGATTGGCGGCCTAATCACCTACCAAGCATTCGAGCTCATGAGTCGTCGAGGGTATCCGATTTCAATCCTCACGCCGGGTATTAATAAAACAGAAATCCTTAAGACGCTCACCGAGCTTGCTCCGAACTATGAGCAGATTGTTCTTGCGGGTTACCCGCCGTTCCTGAAAGATGTCCTCGACGAGGCGATTGCTCAGGGTATTTCATTCAAGAAACACCATGTGGCCCTTCTCTTTGCTGCGGAAGCATTTACTGAGAACTTCCGCGACCATCTTGCCGAGAAAGTCGGCCTTGAGAATCCGCTTACCGATGCGATCAATATTTACGGCAGTGCCGACATCGGCACCATGGCATTTGAGACTCCTTTCTCTATTCTTGCTCGACGACTTGCGATGAAAGATACAAAACTCTTTGCCGATATATTCGGGGGTACCACGAAGACGCCGACTTTTGCACAATACATTCCGGATTTCGTTTCGTTTGAGGCGTCGAATGGCGAGATCCTCGTGTCAGGAGATAGCGCTATCCCGCTCCTTCGGTACTCGATAGGGGATCATGGCGGTGTGTATACGTTTAAAGAAGTGGTCGAGCGGTATAAGACACACGGGATTGATCTTCTAAAAGAAGCGAAGGCTGCGGGCATCAGTAAGCATGTATACGAATTGCCATTTGTATATGTCTTTGAGCGCATCGATCTCGCGACGACGCTCTATGGCCTCCAGGTCTACCCCGAGACGATCAAGGAGGTTCTACTTAATAGGCGTTTCGTGGATACCATGACAGGGAAACTCACACTCGTCACTAAGTATGACGACAATCATGACCAGTATCTAGAAATCAATCTTGAACAGAAGCCGAAAAAAGAAGCGGGAAAGGCCTTTGCTTCCGAACTTCTTGCAGAAATCATCAAGAGCTTGCGGGAGAAGAATTCTGAATTTCGGGAGCTTTCTGACTTCCTCGGAAAGCGAGCTGAACCGAAGCTTGTCTTCTGGCCGTATGAAGATCCTCTCTATTTTGAGCCTGGCATCAAGCAGCCATGGGTACTGCGGCAGGCGTAAAATACGCATGGTAATATTCTGGTATGAAACCAGAACAGCTCAATCGCTCAAAAGAGTCATTTTCAGAATTTAAGAATCGTCTCCAGCCAGCGGCTATGGTCGACCGCTACAACCTTCTTCTTGAGGACCTTTTCCTCATACGTAACCCGAAGTTTAAGTTTATTCAGGACCACACAAACGAAGTAAATGAGTTCACACAAGGGTATTCCGCAGGAAAGTCACTAGAGGAGGTGGGAGAGTGGTTCTACTTCCCGTGGAACAAGACGCTCGCGCATTATCTCCCGCATGAGGAGCACCAGGAGATACGCACGGCACGTAACCGCAATATCATAACGAAAGAGGAGCAGCAGAAACTCTACGATCTCAATGTCGCGTATGCAGGGCTCAGTGTCGGCAGTCACGGAGCACTCACTTTCGCGCTTATGGGTGGCGCACGGCGCATCAAGATTGCTGACCCAGATGAGGTCTCTCCTTCAAACTTGAATCGCATGAGATTCGACTTCCTTGAAGTTGGACGAAAGAAAACCGATCTCGCGCTTGAGTATATCTATCAGCTGAATCCCTATGCTGAGATAGAAGTTTTTGGTTCTGGTGTCTCAGAAGAGACTATGGATGCGTTTCTCGCCGGGGCGGATGTGCTTGTAGAAGAAACTGACAATCTCGAAATAAAAATCAGACTTCGACTTGCTGCACGTGAGAGGGGAATTCCGGTCGTGATGGCGACAGACAATGGAGACAATATTATCGTTGAGGTTGAGAGATTTGATCTTGATAAAACAAAGCCACTCTTTAACGGCGTCATTGGGGATGTGAATCTTGAAATGTTCAAATCATTTAATCCTTCTGAGCTGCCGAAGCTTGCAACGAAGATCGCTGGCCCACAGTTTGTGACTGAGCGCATGATGAGCTCTCTCCTGCAAGTCGGCCGAGAGATTTATTCTTGGCCGCAGCTGGGCGATGCAGCCACTCTCTCGGGTGTTGCTATTGCATACATCTTGAAGCGACTCGCTCTCGGTCAGGCCGTAAACGAGGAGAAATGCGAGGTCAGTCTTGATGGACTCATTGACCCGGAACACCACAAGCCTCATATAAAAGCAGGCCGCGAGAAGGCCCGTGCAGACTTCTACGCTGCCATCGGTCTTTAATATATGGAAGCAGTAGATAGAGAAAAGATAACAAAGATACTTACGGCGGCTGCAGCAGCTCCCTCGGGAGATAATTCACAGCCGTGGCGTTTTGTTGTGCGAGGAAAATCTATCGAATTCCACTACATACCCGAAAGAGATAATGCGATCTTGAATTATGAAGAGGGAGGTACACTAATCGCGCTTGGCGCTGCGATTCAAAACGCTGAGCTCGAAGCGCTCGCCCAAGGGTACGTACCGCACACAACTTTTCACGAAAGCGGCACATGTGTCGCAACTGTGGAATTCAAGGAAGGTGGTCAACTGGACAATATTTCAGCATCACTTCAGGCAGCAATACTAAAACGGCATTCAAATCGAAGGACATATAAAAAGGTTCCGCTTCCACAAGAAGTGAAGTCTGACATTCTCGACCCATCCATTTCAGAAAGTGCAGGGTTGGAGCTTTCTCTCGTTGAATCTCGAGAAGTAATGAAGGGAATATCGCGAGCGCTGACGGTCATGGAGGAAACAGCGCTCGGAAATGAAAGTCTGCACGAACTCTTTTTCGGCGACATTCTTTGGTCTGCTGAAGAGAATCGTGCGGGAAAGCAGGGGCTCTATATTAAGACACTTGAGTTACCTCCCCTCGCCCAAATGATGTTTCGTCTTTTAAAACATTGGAGCTTCGCGAGGCTCTTGGCGAAGATTGGCTTCCCACAAATGGTTGCAAAAACAAACGCGGAACAAAACGCGTCAGCGTCAGCATTTGGCGTAATTACCGCAACAAAGACGAACCGAGCTACCTATCTTGAGGTGGGGAAGATGATGGAGCGTATATGGCTTACTGCGACCGCGCAAGGGTTGTCGATGCAGATTGTGACTGGCATCACTTTCCTCGCGCGCTCCCTGTCTAATCCTGAAGTGGCACGTCTCTTTAGTCCTTCAGAACAAGAACGTATCACCACTGCACATGCGATAATTAAAAAGAGTGTGGATGAAGAACGCGAACCGATACTTATCTTCCGCATTGGCACGAGCGACGGCCCGACGGACGTGAGTTACCGTCGTGAACCCGAAATTGTCTTTGCGAATTAAGCTATGAAGAGCGTAAACTTTCCAGCTGCTCGCGAGGAACAAATCAAATTTGTTCTCTCAAGGCTCAATCAACTACAACCTCAATCTGAAGTAGACAAATATGCAATTGAGCAAAACACTCTCTTTTTCGAATCGATTCGTTCCGTACCGCGTTACATCAATTGGTTGTATGGCCTGAGAAAACATATTCGAAGCGAGGATTTGCTGGAGGTAAATGAGTTACTGCCTGAACTGGATGAAATTTTTCATGAAAAAATGGCCGAAATCGAGCGCCGTCCGCGGCCGGGGATTATTCGCCCAGTCGTCGAGTACATAACGGATCTCGTAAAAAAAACTCCCATAAGCAAACGTTTCCGAATTACGTCGCTTGGTAGCGGCAGTATGGAGGCCGAACGGCAGGTTATTGAGCGGCTGCAGCAAATGGGTAACACGAATCGTCTGACGATTGTCGGTTTTGATATTGCGCCAAAGGCGCGTGCATATGCTGAAAAAAATCTGCATTCCCTCTCAGGAGTACGTGTCATACAGGAAGCCGGGCTAACAGGGAAGAGACTTGCAGAACTCGAGTACGAAACGAAAGAACAGGTGCTCATTGTCGTGTCAAATAATGACATCTTTACTCTTTCTTTGGATTTTGCTCCTCATACATTTGATTTGGCAATGACAGCACTCTTCTTGCATCATCTTCATGAGGCGACACGAACTATGTTGGTTAAAAATATGCGTGACATTGCTCCACAGACATTAAATTATGATGGATATCAAAATGAAGTCGTCATACCACTTCTTAGTCTCACTGGCTGGCATAGCCCTGTTTTTTTGAATGCTGCTATATTTTCTACAATACGTTTTCCGACTCGCACGGAGGTCTCAGGCCTGCATGAGGGCGCTCAAATTACTTTCTATAATCACGGACATTACCGTGCTACCTTTTCTACATAAGCCATGGATGCAACTTTAGCAATCGGTCTTAATGGGGGGCTTCTATCTGTGAGTGCTGTTGCAGCCCTCCTCATTTCCATGGGTACGATTGTTTTTCTAAGTGACACAAGAAGCATCACCCATAAATCCTTCCTGGCTCTTACCGGCACATCAGTAGTTTGGAGTGTCTTTAATTACATAATCTACAAATCGTCTAATCCGATTGTTGTGCTGTGGTCGCTCCGATTCATCATGTTTACGGCGACATGGTTTGCGTACTCACTCTTTACATTTTTCTACGTGTTTCCGAATCGTGAACAAGAATTGCCCAGATGGTACAAATTCTTCTTGCTACCAATAACAGCATCGATTTCTATCGTGACCCTCACCCCACTTGTTTTCACAGCAGTCAGTAGTTTCTCTGCAACTGGTCAAGTGCAACAAGTGACGAATGGGCCCGGAATATTTTTATTCGGAATGCTCGTCTTTGCTCTTGATTTTGGAGCCATCTTTTTACTTACACAGAAGACATTGCGTGCACGCAGTTCAACTGAAAATCCATACCATTTGATACTCATCGGTACGATTACAACCATCTTACTCATTATCATTTTTAGTTTCATCCTGCCGGCCTTTTTTGGTAATTCAATGCTAGTTGCATACGGAACTCTTTTCTTTCTTCCATTTATAGGATTTACTGCCTATGCGATTGATCGGGGGCATATACTGAATGTTAAAGAAATCGGCGTAGCGTTTCTGGCGAGCTCACTTGCTATCGCGACCCTTATCGAAATCATCTTCACAACTGATCCGATACTCATTCTTTTTCGCACCAGCCTCTTTATTCTCATCTTGATTGTTGGGCTACTTTTGATTCGTGGTGTTGTGAGGGAAGTACAGCAGCGCGAGAAAATACAGAAGCTTGCAGATGAACTTCAAGAAACCAACAAGGGGCAAGAGAATCTCATTCACATCATGAACCATCAGATTAAGGGATATCTCGGTACAGCACGGAATATCTTCGCGGAATTGTTGCAGAGTAACGACTACGGTCAGATGCCTGAACCCTCAAAGCCACTCCTATCTAAGGGGCTTGAAGAGATGACGGCAGGTGTTGACTACGTCCAGCAGATATTGAAGGGCGCGAGCGCGCATAGTGGTTCAATTTCATATGATATGAAGCTTGTAGATCTCAAGAATCTGCTTTCAAATCTGGCTATTAAAGAAAAAGAGGTCGCTGAAAAGGGAGGATTGTCGTTTGAATCGCAGATTGCCAATGGTGATTACAATGTTGTCGGCGACGCCACTCTTCTTGAAGAATCTTTCAAGAATCTCATCACCAATGCTATTAAATATAACAATCCGAGTGGAAGCATCGCGGTCACCTTGTCTCGTGCGGGCGGGAAGATTCTCTTCAGTGTGAAGGATACAGGAAGGGGTATTTCAGAGGAGGATGCGCCAAAGTTGTTCAAACCTGGCGGTGTGGGCAAAGATTCTATCAAATACAATGTCGAGTCTTCCGGCTTCGGTCTCGCTTTCGTGAAGCCGGTTGTTGAGAAGCATCATGGTAGGGTGTGGTATGAATCGAACAGTCCCGAGCAAGGTACCACGTTCTTTATAGAGCTACCCATTGCCTCGACAGGATCACCGACACTCTAAATGTTGTAGGAGTCTTGGGCTCACGATGACATCAATCACCTCGCTGTTGTGAGAGTCTGTCCCGACTATAGCGTCGTAGCCTTGATCGAAAAGCGATTGCCATAGGGCCTCCTCGTCAAGGAGGTCTTTTTGCAGGGCGTCTTCAAAGAAATCGTCGGTAAGGGATTTTAATCTTGAATCGCCTGGTAACTTCAATTTGATAATGTCGGCACCGAAGTTTCTAGCCCAGGCTTCGTCCGGTGTGAAATGTATCCCGACGGGCTGCCCCGCTTTTTGCCCGCGGAATAATGGGACGCTCTCGGGTTTCGTCAGTAGGCGCTCTATGAGCGAGTCGCGGTTTTCAGACGGAGACATGGTTGAAATATAGCATCTCTGTGTTTACGGCGCGGAAACTCGGCTCGAAGATTATCAACTTTTAGGCCCTCTCGGGCGCTCTGGACTCCTCGGGCGGGTTGCGTCATTCCTTGTGTCTGTATGACACAAACAGCAATTCAGGCATCCTTTGGTGGGATTAGGAGGCAGGTCGTCAAACAGGAGCCTGTAAGGGTCAAATATTGCCTCTACGCGCGTAAAAGCATGGAAGCCGAGGATGCCCAGGCTCTCTCTATAGACTCACAGGTGAGAGAAATGACGGCCGTGGCCACTCGGGAGAATCTGGAGATCGTCGAGATTAAGCGGGAGTCGCACTCTTCTAAAGAGGTCGGTCAGCGGCCAATATACAACCAACTTCTCGATGATATTCGGTGCAGCAAGTTCAACGGCATACTCACGTGGGCACCAGACCGGCTCTCGCGCAATGCGGGCGATCTCGGTGCAGTCGTGGATCTCTTGGATCAGAAGAAGCTCGTGGAGATTCGCACGTATACGCAAACCTTCACCAACAATCCGAACGAGAAGTTCATGTTGATGATCCTCGGCTCGCAAGCGAAGTTCGAGAACGACCAGAAGATCATCAACATCAAGCGCGGGCTGCGAGCGCGATGTGAGATGGGGTATCGGCCCTGTACCGCACCGACTGGTTATCTCAATGAGAAGGACCGTGACAAGAAGTGTCAGGTGCGGCTCGACCCGAAGCGGGCAACCACCGTGCGACAGATGTTCGAGAAGATCGGCAATGATGGCTGGAGCGGGCGGCAGACCTATCGCTGGCTCATGAAGATCGGCTTCAAGACGCACACGGGGAAACGACTCTCGCTCGCTAACATCTACATCTGTCTCCGTAACCCCTTCTACTATGGCGAGTTCGAATATCCGAAAGGAAGTGGTGACTGGTATCGGGGTCTCCATGAGGCGCTCATATCGAAGGAGCTCTTCGAGAAGGTGCAATGCAACCTTCAAGACCAGTACATCCCGAAGACTGAAAGCAAGGAGTTCGCCTTCACTCGGCTCATCAAATGCGGCTGCTGCGGGAGTGGCATCACGGCCGATGAGAAGTTCAAGAAACTGAAGGACGGCGGCGTGAACCGCCACGTCTATTATCGATGCACGAGGGCGCGAGATGTCGCATGCAGCAATCCCGCTATCAACGAGACGCTGCTCATCGAAGAGCTCTCAAAGCTCCTCGACACTCTCGACCTCGACGAGATCGGTATGCGCGAGAAGATAGAAGAAGAGATTGCCCGCTACAACAAGTTCCGAATGGGTGTGCTCGGCGCAAAGAAGAAAGATCGCGCAACCGCGATTGATATCCGCACCTATGCGAAATATCTGCTCAAGGACGGCACAATCACTGAGAAGCGAGAACTGCTGTCGTGTCTCAAGAGCCAGCTGGTACTGAATGATCGGACGATTACGCTTAGCGCCTAATTGGAGTGGTGTTCAAGAAGCATTTCAGCCGGGGAGAGGCCATTTAATACGCCGTGCGGAAAATAATTCCAAGCGTCAGTTGCGAGTTTAACTGCAACGTTTATATCCGCAGAATTATCGCCATCAAACATCATGATGACCTTATGGAAGTCACCAGTTTCTTTCTCCTCGCGTATCGCACGGAGTATGTCCGCAAGCACGAAACGGCTCGCGGACTTTTTGAGTAATTCCGTTATCTTGATTTCAAGTTCGGTGCGGTGTGTAATGATTTCTTCCTTCGTTTCGGGCATGAGCGGATTATATGACTGAAGACAGCCAGAGGAAAGGCGAGATTCGGTTCGATTTCCAGTCGGGGCGGGTCTGCAGGAATCGAACCAAGCGACCGAAATACGGCCTAAAAGGCCGAAGCCTCTCGGTCACTTGAATTAGCACTAGCCTGTGCTCTCAGCAGGAATCGAACCTGCATCTGCTCCTTCGGAGGGAGCTGTCCTATCCATTGAACGATGAGAGCGTCCCGCACACGATACTACAGAGTGCCTCCTAACGGTATCGCACCACCCGAATCCAAGCGATTGAAGGGTTCTTCGACACGGGCGGCAGTGAAGCTCTCATTGAGAGAGCAGGAGGTTATTCACACAAGGTAGCGTCGCGCCCGATCTCCTTCTCGAACCACGCTTGTGCCGTGGAATTGTCGCCAAGTTCGTCGATGAGGCCTGTGCCGAGAGCGTTCTTGCCGGTAAGGGAGGCTCCATTCGCGAACTTCTCGACGGCTGAAGTAGCCATGCGGCGATTGCTCGCTACCTCGCTAATGAACACGCGGTACATACTATCCACGTTCGCTTGAAGATATGCCCGGTCAGCGGCGGTAAGGGGCATATTTGGATTCCCGACATCCTTGTATTCTCCGGCAGAGATTTTCTCGAACGCCAGCCCTTGTTGCTTGTTCTGCCGCGACTGATCGATGTAGGAGCCAGTAACGCCGATATCCGCAACGTCCGAGAGCGGTGAGGCGATAATTTTTGTCGCTCCCGTAGAGGCGAGATAGGCCGCAGAGTCGCCCTGATCCCAAATCACAGCGGCCGACGGTTTGCCGAGCCGTTTGAGCGCGTTTGCGATCAGCTCGCCGCCTGTCGCGGAGCCGCCCGGAGAATCGACACGCAGAAGCACCCCTTTGATCGAGTCGTCGTGAGCGGCACGTTCAATCTGTTGAAGCACGGATTCGGCCGAGACGCTAGAACTATTGTCCGAGTTCGTCTGCGCCTGGGCATTCGCCTCAGAGGAGAAGAGCTGGCCCACAACAGGGATGACGGCGATGTTGCAGGAGTAGCCGTCGGAGGTCGCGTATGGCGGGAGCTCCTCTTGCCTCGAGAGATCGTACGATTTCTGAATGAGAGCGGCGCCGATACCGTAGACGGCGCCGGCAAGTACGGCGACAGACACGATGCCGATAAGTACGCGCGCCCCCAGTCCAGAGAGATGTTTCTCCATATTCGGATTGTAGCATCGAGCGGGAGGTCCTTTAGTCTTAGGATTTGATTGATATAAGCGCTTCGCGGTGGACGATAGCCGGTAGCGAGAAGAGTTTCACATGAGTGCTGACTGCTGTGCCCTCGGCAGGAATCGAACCTGCATCGTCAGCTCCGCAAGCTGATGTCCTATCCATTGAACGACGAGGGCGTTCTTCACTATATATCAGAATCCGAGCCACGCCGCCACCAG
>JAGWVF010000002.1 GCA_018971045.1 Patescibacteria group bacterium
TCACGTCCGCTCCTTCATACGGCAACATCCTCGTGGGGAACTCCTCAGGCGGCTATGCGCTCACCGCCACCTCCTCCCTCGGCCTCGCCTCGCTCTCCTCGTTCTCCGCCTCCGCTCCGCTCTCATACAACTCAGGCACGGGCGCCTTCTCCATCTCTCAATCAAACGGCTCCACCAATGGATACCTCTCCTCGGGAGACTGGACGACCTTCAACAACAAGATCTCCTCGACCTCGCTCTCGGGAGGAACCGGCATCTCATACAACTCGGGCACGGGCGTGATCGCGAACACCGGCGTCCTGTCTCTCGCTCAGACATACGGCTCCACTCAGACGGGCGCTCTCACCTTCGGCACCTCCTCCGACGCCAACCTCCTCTTGAACGTCACGAACTCAGGAAACGCCTTCACCTTCACTCCCGTCTGGCAGGGCACGCTCGCCGACGCCCGCATCGCGAGCGCCGCCAACTGGAACACCGCGTACGCGAACCGCATCACGAGTGCGGTATACCCGCTCCAGATCTCCGCAAACACAATCAGCACCGCCTTCAGCACCACGACCGCGAACTCCTTCAATCAGCCGCAGACCTTCACGAACGGCGCCACCGCGAACTCTCTCACCCTCGGCTCTCTGAACGGTCCGCTCCAAGCCAACAACGGACTCGTCTCCGCCACCACCTCCATGGGCGTCCTCTATGGCGGCACCGGCCTCACGTCCGCTCCTTCATACGGCAACATCCTCGTGGGGAACTCCTCAGGCGGCTATGCGCTCACCGCCACCTCCTCCCTCGGCCTCGCCTCGCTCTCCTCGTTCTCCGCCTCCGCTCCGCTCTCATACAACTCAGGCACCGGCGCCTTCTCCATCTCTCAATCAAACGGCTCCACCAATGGATACCTCTCCTCGGGAGACTGGACGACCTTCAACAACAAGATCTCCTCCACGAGCCTCTCCGCCTCCTATCCTCTCGCATACAACTCAGGCACCGGCGCCTTCACGTACAACGGCCTCGCCACCACTTCCGCATGGACACAGGGTCAGCTCGCGTACGTCGCCGGCAACAATGCGATCACCGGCGTCGCCACCACCTCGCCTGCGCTCGGCTCCGAGTTCGCATACTCCGGCACCCTCGGCGCTCTCGTCGGCGGCTCCTCCGGCACCCTCACCCTCGCAACCAACGGCACCGCTCTCACGAAGCTCTCCCAGATCGCCGCCAACACGCTCCTCGCGAACCCCACCGGCGCTCCAGGGAACGTGCAGGCCGTCGCCACTTCATCTCTCGGACTTACCGTCTCTTCTTTCGCCTCACCGAATATTTCTCAGTGGACAAATAACTCCGGCTATCTCACGACGGTAAATAACGGCAACTGGTCGGGCACTCAGCTCTCAGTAGCGAATGGTGGAACCGGCTCCACGACTCTTACGGGGATCCTGAAAGGCGCAGGAACAAGCCAAATCGGGACGGCAGTAAACGGCACCGACTACACGCTGATCACCGCGAACACCTGCGGCGCGGGGAATCACGTCTCTGCTATCACGGCGGCCGGAGTCATCACGTGTTCGGCAGACACAGGAGGAACAGGAGCGCCATTTGCCTGGACTCCGACTTCATGGGGCGTCTCCACTTCTACAACCCTCGGCTTCCTTAATGGCTTCATCTCTACGGCATCCTCGACATTCACTGCCTCTCCGATTATCTCGAGTCTCGCAACACCAGCGGGCACTTTCCTAGCCGCTGACCCGACTGGAAAGATAATCGCCACCACGACACCGAGTGGAGGCGCATCTGCCGTTGGCGGTACTGGCGCCGTGCAATTTGCAAATGGCACTGCCTTCAATGGAGATTCATCTAATTTCTTCTGGGACAACACTAATAAACGCCTCGGCCTCGGTACCACCTCTCCCTGGGCTACGCTCTCCATCGCTCCCGCTACAAGAGCAACGCCCTTCGCCGTCGCCTCGTCCTCAGGCTCGACTCTCTTCGCGATAAATCCGGCAGGGCAGGCGGTCTTCGGCACCACCACCTCCGCCAACATCTTCCTAAACGGCGGGGGAGACGTTACGAGCCCGTCGAGCGTAGGCAACAACGTCGCCATCGGCAATAAGGCCTTCTCCTACTACGATCCGACACAAGCCACCAACAACATCGCCATGGGCTATCAGGCGCTCTATGGGAAATCTGGTACGCCGATGACCGGCACCGATAACTTTGCCGCAGGGTATCAAGCTGGCAACTACAATACTTCCGGATCAAACAACTTCTTCATCGGAAACTTAGCCGGCTATAAAAACACCTCCGGCTACAATAACTTCTTCGTCGGCAACTCTGCCGGCTACTCTAACGATGGTGGTGCCATTAATACCTTCATCGGCCCCAATGCCGGCAAGAACAACTACATCGGCTCCAACAACTTCTTCGTCGGCAACTCTGCCGGCTTCTCCAACTTCTCTGGTGGATCTAACGTCTTCCTCGGTACCTCTGCCGGCTACACTAACTACACCGGCTCCAACAACTTATTCTTCGGCACTCAAGCCGGTTCCTCCAACTACACCGGCAATTACAACACCTTCATCGGCTACCAAACGGGCACCTACAACTCCTCCGGAGGGAACAACGTCGGCGTCGGCTATAACACTCTCTTTAACGTTACCACCGGCTCTGACAACTACATGCTTGGCGATACGCAGAACTCTGGCGGCAACAACATCACCACAGGCGGAAACAACATATTGCTCGGGTACAACGCCGGCATCGGCACCACGACAAGCACCAGCAACTTCCTCAACCTCGGCAACTCCTTCTTCGGCACTCTTATCGCTAAAAGCGCCTTGACCTCGCTCCCGACCTCCTTCTCCGGAGCCTCCTTCGCGATTGCCACCTCGGGCACGCTCTATAACAGCACGCTCTCGGTGCAGAACAATGCGTCCGCAAGCTCGGTCCTCTCACTCTATTCAAATGCAGGAGTGAAAGTGTTCGGTGTCTCAGATGGCGGCATCGCCTCGACCACGGGTCTCATCGTCTCAAATGCTGGCGGCATCGCAGGTTGCGCCACCTTCGCCGCTGACGGCACGATCAGCAATACGCACGGCGCGTGCGGCGGATCAGGAACGTATCCCTTCACCCCCGCAACGAACTTCAACGCATCAGCGTCAGCGACCACCACCGCGCTCTGGGCCCAGGCCGGCCTCTTCGCCTCCTCGACCTCGGCGTATCCGACCCTCGCCGTCTCCCAGCTCGGCGCAGGAGCCGCCGCGACCTTCATGGGCGGCAACGTGGGGATCGGCACCACGAGCCCGTGGGCTCAGCTCTCGGTGAATCCGGACGGCATCACCGGCCCCGCCTTCGCGATCGGGTCGTCGTCAATGACCTACGCGATGGTCGATAATGCCGGTCGATTCTATATCGGCACCACTACCGATTCGGTGAATGCGGCCAATACCGCTGGTCTCACCGTCAATATGGGGAACACGAATGCGAGCGAGAATGCGATCAACGCGTACGGCAATGTGAACGATTTTCTCCAAATCCAAACGCAGAACTTCTCTAAGGGATCCGCCGCCCAGTCCGGGTTCTCGGCAACGGCCGACAACGGCACCCAGACTACGGGCTTTATGTGGATGGGCATCAACAACTCGAACTTTTGGAATCCGCAGCCGTACAATGTGGGCGGCCCGGGGGACACCAGCCTCCTCGGTCTCGGGAATGACATGTATATCGCCAACGGTTCAGCGAACAAGAACCTCTACTTCCTCGCGGGCGGCGTCTCGACCTCGACTAACCTCGCGATGACGATCACGAGCGCGAATATGATCGGCATCGGCACCACCTCTCCCTGGGCGAGTCTCTCATTAATTACAAATGACGCCGCCGATGCAATTACGGCCGGCCCGGCATTCGTCGTCGCGACGACGAGCAATTGGACATCCTCTGGCGGCAACGGCATCCAGGCGCCGCTCATCTTCGCCACCGCGACAACCTCGGGCATGCTTGATTACGCGCGCGTCTCGATAGGAGCCACCTCCACGTGGGCGAGCGCGGCTGGGCTTCGAGACCAGTTCACCGTTGCGGGGCGCATCTATCAGACATGGGCGTATATGTCGTGCGATATTCCTTCCAGTGCGGGAGCGAACACGAATGCGCTCTCCGCCGATACGAACGCCGCCTGCGGCAACTTCTTCCTCGATACTCTTACTGACGGCGCGGCATACACTCAGACAGGAATATACCCGGCGGTGATGCTCCTCTCTCCAGGCATCGCCGCTACCTTCGCGGCGAATGAGGGCGTCTCTCTCCGCGAATGGGGGAACACGATGCCGGCGACCTCGAGCCCGGTGCTCGAGGTTCGCGGACGCATCACGAACATTACGTCGACGTCAACAATGTATATCATCGGATTCTCGGATACTCCCGCGAACACGACCGCCTCAGCCGGGTCCTACCCGGCAAACGGAGTATTCTTCGAGGCGTCGTCCACCTCTAATACCTGGAGGGCGACGACTCGCGTGAACGGAGTCAGCGTGGGATACGTCGATACCGGTGTAGGGACGACGACCGCGCTCTCGAATGGTGTACTCAACCGCTTCCGCATCGAGGTAACCCCTACCACCAACACCTTCCTTATTGACGGCAATGTTGTCGCTGTGACGAGACCGGTCGCCGCACCGTATAAGCCGATGGCCCCGATGGTGTTCGTCGTGCGCGCGAACGGCGCCCTGGCGGCGGCAGTCAACACGAACGGAGCGGTGGCCTCCTTCAGTGTCGCCTCGATGCGGGCGTGGGACGACGATCCGCCGGATAGCCTTCAGGTCGGCGCGCCGTCATTTACGAGCCAGGCCGCTCCGCCGTACGATCCGTTACAGGGAGCCGATATCGCCGAAAACGAGCTCGTGGACGCGCCGGGCGCGTATATCCCTGGGATGATCGTGTCCGCCGCGTCGGGGACCAGCTCGGCGATGGTGTCGAGATCGTCCGGCCGCTACGACAATGGAATCTTAGGCGTCGTCTCTACGTCTCCGAACTCGACGCTCGGCGCGCAGAGCGACCAGTCGGTGCGGGTCGGCATACTCGGACGGGCGCCGGTGATCGTCTCGCTTGAAAACGGCCCTATTCATAAAGGCGATCGCATCACGAGCTCCTCTCTTGGCGGCATCGGGATGCGCTCCGGTCAGGCGGGGAGAGTCGTCGGCATCGCGCTCCAAGACTTCTCCGGAGGCGCGTGCGACTCCTCGCTCGCGGGCGACGTGCGAGGCACGGGCGTAGCGGTACCCGAAACGGCGTGTCTCGGCACCGTCCTCGTGTCTCTCCAAGTGGGAACGGATATCGGGATCACGACGCTGTATCAAGACGGGTCGGTAAACTCATCAGGAGTTCCGCTTGATAAGATCGCGCTCACGAGCGACAGGCTCACCGTTTCCGGCGCGGCGTTCGCAAAGAGCTTCGAGGTCCCCGCGGGGATCGGCACAAGCTTCACGCTCGGATCAAGCACGGTAACGGCGACGCTCCCATCCTCAGTCCTTACCGCCTCGAGCACCGTCGATCTCTACAAGCTCGCGACGTATAACCTCTCGGGCGTTGAGGCGCTCGCGAGCAAGATCAGCGCGCAGGATCTCCGCATCGCGTCTCTTGAGACGCGCGTCGCCGCGCTTGAGAGCGGGGCAGTCGCTGTCGCGACGAGCTCGGCGCTCTCGCTCTCGACCTCCTCTCTGGCGAGCGCACTGAGCGCCGTCGGCGCCTTCATCGGCAAGGGCTTCGCACAGTTCGGCACCTTGATCGCCGATCAGTTCGTCGCGGCAACCAATTCAGCCGGCACCTCCTCGGCCGGCACCGTAACGATTCTTGCCGGGAATACCGTTGCCAAGGTGAACAACAGCTATGTCCTCCCGACTTCCAAGATCTTCGTGACGCTCACGGCCTCGACCACCGGATCGTGGTATATCAGCGATAAACAACCCGGCTCATTCAAGCTCGTACTCTCTGAACCGCAGACGAATGACATCTCCTTCGACTACTTCATCGTTCAGACGGAAGGGCAGGTCGCGACCTCGACGCCTGATTCGACGACGGTCAGCCAGTCGAGCGGTCCGGACACGACGGCCCCCGTGATCACCGTCCTCGGCGACAATCCGCTCCACCTCTCGATCGGAGGCACTTTCACCGAGCCGGGAGTAACGGTACTTGATAATGTGGACGGAACGACGGATCCGATAATCACCTTTGTGAACGGCGTTCAGCAGGTCGCGAATGCCTCGACGATTAGCACGTCGATCGCGACGACGTATATCATTACCTACTCGGCGACCGACAAGGCGGGGAACAGCTCGAGCGCGACGCGCTCGGTGATTGTCGGGAATCCGGACGGTACAGTAACGATCACTCCTCCTGCCACCTCGACGCCGCCCACTACGCCGCCCGCCGCCACCTCGACGCCGGCTGACACGACGCCTCCGGTTGTTACCCTGAACGGATCGGCGGCGATGCAGATCTCGATCGGCAACGCTTTCATCGATCCGGGAGCGACCGCGAATGATGCCGTTGACGGAAACTTGACCGCCACGATCGTTAAAACCGGCTCAGTCAATACGAACGCCGCCGGCCTCTATACGCTGACCTACTCGGCAACCGACAAAGCGGGGAACACCGGTTCCGCCTCGCGCGTGGTAACGGTCGTGGCGGCGTCGTCAACTCCGCCCGTGGTACCCGTCGCACCTCCCGCACCGACTGCGGCTACCTTGACAACTTCGACTCCGGCCGCGCCGACTAGTTCGACGCCGCCCGCCACCGCTTCTTCATCGCCGACAACAGCCGCCTTGACGTCATGATCATCTCGCCACTGTTGCAAAAGACGGTGCGGGGTACAGGCCATTCGATGGCAGAGACACCAGCTGGGCGACGGATCATCCCCCCAAAATCAGTCATCGGATGACTGATTTTGTGACTGATTTTGGTGGGTTTAGTCTACGAGCGAACTCAGTCCGGCCAAATCTGTTTTGGAGATGAGGTTTTCTATTTCGTTTTCGTACGCTCCTCTTGACCCTATCATCGGTGTCAGAAATTCACGATGCGAAACGGAAGGGAAATTACGAATGCCGAGATAATCAAGGTGGCTACTCCAACGATATTCTTCAAGATACTTCAAAGCGCTCAACACATCCTTCACCTCACCTTCGCGCCACTCGGGATACGCGAGATCGAGGGGATTAAGGTGAATGTAATAGGGAATATATATAAAATGTGCATCACGTTCGATCAGCACTCGTTTATATTTGCCCTGCCAGAGCGCTCCAGAACGATCGTACCGTTCGTTAAAATATCGGGCGTACCCCATGCTCACCTTCTTCATAAACAGGGCGATCCCGTTCTCAACCCTTGGTGAAAGGAGAAGATGAAAATGATTTGGCATGAGACAAAATGAATGAATCGTGACAAGAAGTTTCCGAGCATGCGTTTCTTCACGACGATCGGGCGCTTTTGGATGGAGAGCGAAAGAATGATCGTTGAATGCAAAGAGGTCGTGGATAAACCGAGCGCGGTCGTGATCGTCGAGGAACACGTCGCGCTTATCAACGCCGCGATTGTAAATGTGGTAGAAATCCATGTTTTCATTATAGCCACAAAATCAGTCATCCGATGACTGATTTTGTGAATTGGGTGGAAGGGGTGGTACGATGGAGATATCGGGTATGAAGGGGTATCTTATTCCGATTCTCCTCGGCGCGGTACTCGCCTGCGCCACACCGGCATTTGCCGACACGGTTATTAATTCGGACATAACAACCGATACGACCTGGACCGCCGCAGAGAGTCCGTACCTCGTGCAGGGGTTCGTCTCTGTCGGTGAGGGCGCGACGCTCACCATCGAGCCGGGGGTAACAGTTGAGTTTGAAGACGGCGCATTCCTCGACATTGCCGGCCGTCTTACAGCGGCCGGCTCCGCCGCCGAGCCGATCACCTTCACCTCGAGGGGCGCATGGTCTCTCAGTCTCGAAGAGGGCGGCTCGGCGGCGATCGATTATGCGAGTCTCCTCCATACAAACAGCATCGCTGATTTTTCAAGCGGAGTGTTCTCCATAGCGCATGCGCTCATACAGGATTCCGATTCTGGCCTCGGTGTCTATGGCGGGATGCTGACTCTTGATACCGTCACGCTCGACACTGTCAGCGGCGATGCGATCAATCTCAGCGCGTCAAGCGGGTCCCTCAGCCACGTTACGGTCAGGAATGCGAATACGGGGGTGCAGGTCTATAACGAGAGCCATGCCGACCTCGCGGACTTCATCACCGACCACCTCAAGTCACAGGCGGTTGCGGTTTATGCGCAGAGCAGTGTGACCATCGCAAGCTCGACGATTGAGCACACGCGGGGCGAGGCACTCGACGTATGGGATTCTTCCGCGCTCACGCTACACAGCGTAGCAGTCGAGGATACTACTGGAGCTGCTATCGGTGCGTACAATTCAAGCGTCGTCACTGCGGATCATCTCCAGCTTATCGGCGGTACCGAAGACGGCCTCGATACCTACGGCGCGAGCGCGGTCTCGCTCACCGACGCTACTATCTCGGGCTTCGCGCAGGGCGCGGGTATTGCAGATTATCGAAATGATCCGTCGGCATCTCCGCTTGTCGTCGAGAACACCGAGATCTGGGGGAATGACACTGGTCTCTTGCTCTACGCTGCCGGCGTCCCGCTTACCTTTACACACAATGCGATCCACGATAATACAGTCGCGGGCATCGTGACCTCTGACGCGGTTACGGCTGATCTCTCCAACACCTACTGGGGCGACGCTTCGGGACCCTACAACGATCCCGCGAATCCAGAAGGAAAGGGGAACGCCGTCGTGCTCGCTCCCGGGAGCGCGGTTACCTTCTCGCCGTGGCTCACGAGTTGGGGCGCTCCACTCCCGTCTAATGTGCTCTTCTTGCCCGGTATCGAGGGGAGCCGGCTCTACGAGGGGACGGGTTGCGGAAAGGGCCAAGAGGAGCTTCTCTGGGAGCCAGCGGACCCTGCGTGGTACAAGAATCTTTTTCCCGGTGCGGGCGACGGGAAGGTGAAGGAGCTCGCGCTCAATGCTACGGGACACAGTCTTTGTAGCGATATTTATACGAAGCCCGGCGACATCATCGATTCGGTCAACGGAACGCGCATCTACCAGTCGCTCAGCGATACGCTGGCAGGGCTTAAAGCGAGCGGAACGATTACTGACTGGCGCGCGGCGGCCTACGACTGGCGGCTCTCGCTTCCAGATATTATTGCCAAAGGCAGTGAGCACGACGGGCGTATCTACTACGAAGAGGCGACCTCGACGCCGTATCTCGAGCAGACGCTACGCGAGCTCGCCGCGAGCTCGAAGAGCGGAAAGGTGACAATCATCACACACAGCAATGGCGGCCTCGTCGCCAAGGCGCTTATTACCAAGCTTGGCGCCGACGCGCCGAATCTTATCGACAAGGTGCTCTTTGTCGGCGTCCCGCAGACAGGCGCACCGACCGCAGTGGGAGCGATTCTCTACGGCTACCAGCAGGGCATCACGTGGGGTTATGGGCTCATGACACTCGTGCATGACTACGCGGCGCGCGACTTAGCACAGAACTCGCCAATGTCGTACCACCTCCTGCCATCTGAAGATTATCTCGAGAGCACGATGGGTGATCCGGACCACCCCGTGATCCGCTTCGCGGGCGCGGGCTACGCGAAGGAGGAAGCGGCCTATGGCGCAACTATCGCGAATCGCGTCGCGCTCGGCGACTTCCTCTCTGCACGCGAGGGCGGGCGCGCACAGCCGAGCGAGAAGGATGTGAAGAATGCCGCAATCGCAAGTTATGCGCTCTATGGCTATGCGACGAGTACGCACGCGGCTCTCGACTCGTGGAGCGCGCCTACAGGCATTGAAGTGGATCAGATTGCCGGCTGGGGCGTCGACACGCTCGCGGGGATCGACTTCTATTCGTCGCCAGGGAAGTCGAACCGGCTCTTCAGGCCGATCTTTGTCGAAGACGGTGATGGTACAGTCCCGGTCCCGAGCGCGCTCCAGATGGCGTCAGATACGAATGTGAAGAGGTATTGGATTGATTTGCATGGATATTACAACGACACGAAGAAGAAATTATCTCATGAGAACTTGTTTGAATTGCCGCAACTTGAGGAATATTTGAAACAGCGTATCACAGATGCCCAGCAATCCTTGCCGCAGTATCTAGTATCGCAGCAGCCCAATTCTGCTTCACTTAGTAAGAAGCTCATCTTCTTCCTTCACTCACCACTCACGCTCCAAGCGAGCGACTCATCGGGGCGCGTTACCGGTCTCGCGATCGACGGAACGATCACCGAGGATATTCCCGGTTCGACCTACGGCGAGCTCGGCGAGGTGAAATATCTCATCGTCCCCGAGGGTGATGAGTACTTGCTCACGCTCCACGGCCAAGATGCCGGCGCCTTCTCGCTCGATATCGAGGAGAGCCAGGCAGGTGTCGTCTCCAGGGCCGCGACTCTGGCCGATCTGCCGACTACCGCGAGCACTACCGCGACGATGACCGTGTCGAATCTCGACACCCATTCAGATTTAACCGTTGATGAAAATGGAGATGGTAAAAATGTTTTCACTCTCTCGCCTGTAGTTGGGCAGACTGTCACCTATAAGCCGCTCCCGCCTCCAGCTCCAGTGGCCGCGCCAGAGGCGCCAGTCGTCACGAGTTGGGGGTCAGCGGTGATGTTACCAGCGCCTATACTCTCGACCACGACACCAGTAGTAGCGGCGGTTGCCACTACTACAGCATCAACAACGCCGGTTCGGGTTGTCGTTGCCGTAGCTCCAAAGCAGTCACAAGAGAAGCGGCGCGTGGCGACTCTCACTAGGCAACTGGTCACGCCGAAGGTAGCAGCTATGAGTACCTCGACTTCTCAACACCCAAGTAGAATGAGCTTCACCGCATCGGTCTATAATGGGTTTAGAGTGATTTGGTCGATATTCAAGAATCTCTTCTGAAATATATGAGAAAAAACGTCTTACAATTTCTACCAGTACTAATTTGCGCCACTACACTCGGCTTCGGCGAATTTAGTAGATGGTGTGTTCGCGAGGGCAATTTTTGTTACCGGACAGTAATCGACCAGGTGATTCCCTCGATCATTTATCCAGCATATTTCTTCGCGCTTTACACTCTGCCCATAGCTCTCGTTCTCGTTTTTGTCCCCAGGCCAGTTTTCAAATCATGGCTCAAGTTTGCTGTGTGGGCGATCCCGCTCGCAGTTATCCGCATCGCATTTACTCCGGTCTATCCAGGCGGCATGAATCTTTTCTCCTACGTTCGTGACGACGCCGCGCGCGATATGGGTTTTATCTTTATGATTGTGAGTTTGTTGGTCATCGCCTTCGCCAGGCGCGGCGAGCGCAAATTAGTGAATAAGGAAACCGTAAATCCCTAACTTTTGGGTCCGGTCCTCAAGTGGAAAATCAGTCATCGGATGACTGATTTTGGGGATTGGGGAGAGGGAAGATGATATACTGAAGCGCAGTATAACTAATACCAATATATTGTATGGCTATTCGTGTCGCGATTAACGGGTTTGGGAGAATAGGGAGAGCGTTCGCGCGCCGATCATACGGGCGCGATATCGAGATCGTCGCGGTGAACGATCTCGGCTCGCTCGAGAATTTGGCATATTTGCTTAAGTATGACACCGTCTACGGCCGCGCGCCGTTCACGGTCGAAACAAAGGACGGCGGACTTCTCATGGGCGGCTCGATGGTGCGCTTTTGTCAGGAAAAGGATCCTGCGAACCTCCTGTGGAAGGAACTTGCCGTGGACGTGGTCGTCGAGTCAACCGGATTCTTTACCGATTATGAGAAGGCAGAGGCGCATATCACTGCCGGCGCGCGCCGCGTCGTCATTACGGCGCCGGTCAAGGGGGATTCGCCTCTCGGCGCGACTGTGCTTATGGGAGTCAATGAGGATCGGCTTGCCGCGTGCCAAATGACCAGTAACGCGTCCTGCACCACCAACTCCGCGAGCCCGGTGATCGCGATTCTCGACGAAGCGATCGGCATCGAGAAGGCGATACTCTCCACCACGCACGCCTATACCGCGAGCCAGTCGATTGTCGACAGCCCGTCGAGAAAAGACATGCGAGAGGGAAGAGCCGCGGCGCAAAATATCGTCCCGACTTCGACCGGCGCCGCGATCGCGGTCGCGCAGGCGTACGAGCCGCTCTCCGGAAAGTTCGACGGCATCTCGCTCCGGGTGCCGGTACCGGCCGGATCGATCGCCGACGTAACCTTCATCGCGAAGCGTTCGACGACGCGCGAAGAGGTGAATGAGATCTTGCGCGCCGCCGCTCAGTTACCGCGCTGGGAGGGCATCTTCACCGTGACCGACGAAGAACTCGTCTCGAGCGACATCGTCGGAGAGCCGCACGCGTCAATCGCCGATCTTGGAATGACGAGAGTCGTCGACGGCACGCTCGTGAAAGTGCTCGCCTGGTACGACAATGAAATGGGGTACACTGAAGCGCTCGTTCGCCACGTGATCAAAGCGGCCAATGCCTAAAGTCTATTTTGCGGCCGATCACGCCGGATTCTCGCTCAAGAACGCACTCCTCGAGCGCGTCCGCGCGCTCGGTTACGACGCCGAGGATCTCGGCGCGTTCGAAAACAATCCGGAAGACGACTATCCCGATTTCGTGACCGCGCTCGCCGAGCGCGTCATGCGCGAGCCGGAAACGCGCGGCATTATCATCGGCGGCAGCGGCCAGGGCGAGGCGATGTGCGCGAATCGCCTCCGCGGCGTCCGCGCCGCGGTCTTCTACGGCCCGAGGCGCGTGACTGCGGAATTGGAGATTGAAGGCGATCATTCGGAGGACGGTTTCGATTCGGTGCGACTTCCCCGCCGGCACAATGACGCGAACGTACTCTCGATCGGCGCGCGTTTCGTCTCGGGAGACGAAGCCGATGAAGCCGTGCGACTCTTCCTCGAGACGCCTTTTTCCAAGGATCCGCGCCACGCGCGCCGTATCGCGAAATACTAGCGCTATACTTCAGACATGAGCCTCGTCGTTCCCGCGGTGCTTCCGTCCACCGAGCGCGAGTTCGATGATACGCTCGCGCTCTACGGCGCGCTTCCGCGCATCACGCGCATCCAGGTCGACGTGGTTGACGGACGATTCGCGACACCCGCGTCTTGGCCCTATACCGCGCCGAAGGATCTGCGCGACCGCATCGCCGAGGGTGTGATGCTCCCGCACCTCGACCGGATCGAATACGAGATTGACCTCATGTGCCTCGACGCGGAGCATGCCGCCGCCCAGTGGCTCGCGCTTGGCGCGAGCCGGCTCACCTTCCACGCGGAGAGCGTTTCTTCAATCGCCCGCTTTCTCGGATCAATGCGCAAGCAGTTCGGCCACATCGTTACCTTCGGCCTTGCCGTGAACGTCGCGAGCGATCTCGCGCTCATCGAGCAGAGCCTCGGCGAGATCGCGTACGTGCAGTTTATGGGCATCGCGACGATCGGGCGGCAGGGCCAGCCGTTTGACGCGCGCGTACTCGAGAAGATACGCGCTTTCCGCACGCGGCATCCCGACTTGCCTATCCAGGTTGACGGAGGCGTCTCTTTCGATTCGGCGAAGAAACTCCTCGCATTGCGCGTCAACAATCTGGTTATCGGATCCGGAATCCTGCGCGCCGGCGATCCAGCCGACGCGTTCGCGGCATACGACGCGCTCGAGCGCGCGTAACCGCTCGGCATCCCCACATTCGCGCGAAGACGGACCCGGGTATCGGGTATACTGAAAAGATGACCCTAACGAGCACAGACGTCGCTCTTCTTGAAAAGAAGGCGGAAGCGATCCGCGAAACGATTATCGCGATGCTTGTCGCCGCGGGGAGCGGACACACCGCCGGCTCCTTGGGCATGGCGGATATCTTTGCCGCATTTTATTTTCATATTCTGAAGCACGACCCGAAGCGTCCCGAGTGGGAAGGACGCGATCGGCTCATTCTCTCAAACGGGCATACTTGTCCAGTGCGCTATGCGGCGATGGCGCATGCCGGCTATTTTCCGATCGCCGAATGCCTCACCTTGCGCGCGTTCGGTAGCCGCCTGCAGGGGCACCCTGAGCGTCTGCGTCTGCCCGGCCTCGAGACGACGTCGGGTCCCTTAGGCGAGGGTCTCTCTCAAGCGTCTGGAATTGCGTACGCGCTTCGGATGGACGGAAAACAAAACCGCGTCTACTGCGTGATGGGCGACGGCGAGCAGGAAGAGGGCAATATCTGGGAGGCGGCGCTTTTCGCAGGCAAGTACAAGCTCCACAATCTCACCGCGATTATGGACCGCAACAATATCCAGATCGACGGCATGACCGAGGACGTGATGCCGCTCGAGTCGGTCGCCGATAAATATCGCGCGTTCAACTGGCACGTGCTTGAGGTCAACGGCCACGACATACGGGCTTTCATCACTGCAGTCGAAGAGGCGGCCGTAATCTACGAGAAACCGACCATCATCATCGCGCACACCATCCCCGGCCGCGGCGTTCCGGAGATCGAGTTTGACTATCACTGGCACGGCAAGCCGCCCACCAAGGAGGAGGGCGCCCGTTTCCTTAAAGAACTGCGCACGGCCCGCGGCAAGGTTCCTCACGAATATGCTTAATCAGGACGCTCATTTGTCTGAAAAGACGTTTGCGGACGATATCGCGACCGCGGCGACGCGCGACGGCTTCGGCGTGGGCGCGATCGAGGCGGGGAAGGCCGACGCGCACGTCGTGGTGCTCTGTGCGGATTTGAAGGAGTCAACGCGCGCGGAAGAATTTGAAAAAGTATTTCCCGATCGCTTTATCGAAATGGGCGTTTCGGAACAGAACATGGCGGCGCTCTCGGCCGGCATGGCGCTCGCGGGCAAGAAGCCGTTTATCGCGAGCTACGCCGCTTTCAATCCGGGCCGAAATTATGAGCAGATTCGGACCACCATTGCGCTCAATCGCGTCGGCGTCGTGATCTGCGGCATGCACGCGGGCGTTTCGGTCGGGCCGGACGGCGCGACGCACCAAATGCTTGAAGATATCGGGCTCATGCGCATGTTGCCGCATATGACCGTGATCGCTCCCGGGGATGCCGGGGAGGCGCGCAAGGCGGTGCTCGCCGCCGCGAGCGCCGAGGGGCCGGTCTATATCCGTTTCGGCCGCGCGCCCACGCCGGTGTACACGACGAGCGAAACGCCCTTTCAGATAGGGAAGGCGCTCGTTCTGTATGATTCGGAAAAACCGGACATCGCGCTTCTTGCTACCGGCGCACTGAGCCACACCGCGCTTTTAGCCGCCGGCTCGCTTGCAGAAGACGGCATCGCCGCAACGGTTCTGCATGTTCCGACGATAAAACCGCTCGATACGGAGGCGGTGCTCGGCGCCGCGCGCCGTGCCGGCCGCGTTCTCACCGTCGAGGAGCATCAGATCGCTGGAGGATTCGGGAGCGCGGTCGCCGAACTGCTCGCCGAGAAGCATCCGGTGCCGATCAAGCGTCTCGGCGTCAACGACGAGTTCGGCCAGTCGGGTACTCCGAACGAGCTTCTTTCCCACTACGGACTCGATAGGCGGTCTCTCTGCGACGCGGTGCGCGCATTCGTCCGTCCGTAAACATTCTTCATGCTCCTTCAGAAAATAAACTCGTATATGGCGGTTTTAATCATTACAATTTTCGGAGCGGCGGCTTCGCTCATTATCGTCCACGCCGCTTACAACAGTACGTTCAGCGTGATCTTTAACACCTCGACGTACAGCAATTATTAGAGCGCCGTAACGGCATAGCTGGCGGGAGCATTCGCGACATAGGACTCGAGCGCGTCGCGCGTGAGCAAGCCCTTTTGAGCGCCGAAGGCCTGCACCACCGACATCGCGTTGATCGGCCCCCACGAGAGAGCCTCGGAAAGCGATTTTCCGAGCGCGAGCGCGACGACGAAGGTCGAGGTGGTCGCGTCGCCCGCGCCGGTCCGATCAATCGGCGGTGTCGGATCAGGGTACATAGGAACGTGAAGCATTTCGGTACCGTCGAAGACTGAACTGCCGTTTTTCCCGTCGGTGATAAGCGCGATCCTCGGTCCGAGCGCGCGCATTTGCCGAAGAAGCGTTCGAACATCCGTCTCGCCAAGGCCGAGAATCTGTTCGGCCTCTTCTTTATTGACAGCGACGACATCGGCGCGCGCGTAGAGCGCCGCGAGTGCATCCTTTCCCATCCGGATCTGGAAGGTTCCGGGCTGGAAGGCGAGTTTCACTTCCGGATGCTCCATGAGCCACGCGACAATCTCGGCGTGGAAGGCCTCGGTATGTTCAGCGAGCGAGGAGAGATAGATCCATGCCGGCGCCACGGACGCGGTCGGGAATCGGTACGGATACGCTTCGTGCCGTATGAGGATAGTGCGCTCAGTGTCGTAGGAGAGCACATAATGATGATTGGTCGGGATGCCGTCGTGGACGGCGACGTAGCGAGTATCAACGCCTTCCTTCGTGAAGGCGGCGATACAATCCTCGCCGAAACGATCGTTTCCGATATTTGAAATGAATCCCGCTTTGAGGCCGAGGCGCGCGGCGGCGACGGCGGCGTTCGCGGCGTTGCCGACTGCCGGCACCATGATCGCCGATTCATACGGAATCTTCGCGCCCCACTGCATCGAGATCGTGCAATCTTCTTGATTGATGTCGCAGTGCACCCGCGCTTCTTTCAATTGAATAAACTCGTCAACGACCGTGTCGCCTATTGCAATGAAGTCCATATGTACACGACTATACCACATTCGCATGCTAAACTATACGGCATGACTGACTTGGTAGCCGTCGCGCGTTCGCTTTGTTCTTCCGGAAAAGGATTGCTCGCCGCCGACGAGAGCGTGCACACCGCCACCACGCGTCTCGCTTCCTACGGCATCGCGGCGAGCCCCGAGATGCGGCGGAAATTCCGCGATCTTTTCTTCGGAACCGAGGACGTCGAGCGCTATCTTTCCGGCATCATCCTCTTTTCCGAAACCTTGAGCGAAAAGGGCGATGACGCGAAGCTTTTTCCTGAATCGCTCGCGGCGCGCGGCATCGCTCCCGGAGTGAAAGTTGATCTCGGAACCGAACCCATGCAGGAGAGCCCGCAAGAGCTCATCACCAACGGACTTCTCGATCTCCCCGAGCGATTGGGCGCCTACAAGAAGCAGGGCGCGGTCTTCACCAAGTGGCGCGCGGTGATCCGCATTGACGGCGATGAATTGCCGAGCACCGTCGCGCTCCACGAAAACGCCAAGCGTCTCGCGCACTATGCCAAAGAGGTTCAGGGCGCCGGTATGGTGCCAATCCTCGAGCCGGAGGTCCTGCTTGAAGGGCGGCACGGGCGCGCCCGCGCCCGCGCGGTGATCGTCGAGACGATGAGCACGCTCTTCTCGGTGCTTGACGAGCTCTCCGTCGATAAGGCGAGTCTCATCATCAAGACCGCGATGGCGCTCTCGGGAAGCGCCATCGCGAAGATCGATTCGCCGGAAGAGGTGGCCGAGGACACGGTCGCGGCGCTTCTGGAGAGCGTTCCGCGCCAGGTGGCGGGTATCGTCTTTCTCTCGGGCGGCCAGACGCCCGATCAGGCGACCGCGAATCTCGCCGCGATCGCGAAGCGGGCTCGGAGCGCGAACGCCCCCTGGCCGCTCACGTTCTCCTACGCCCGGGCGCTTCAGGAGGAGGCGCTCGCGATCTGGAAAGGGAAAGAAGAGAATGTCCCCGCCGCTCGAGCCGCTTTTCTCGATCGTTTGAAGAAAGTCTCCGCCGCTCTTGTTTAAAATCCTGAGAATCTCTGAAAATTCCCCTTTGAAATGCAATTGCTCTAATATGCGGCAATATGCAAAAGAGAAAGGAGGTGATGCGTAATGAAGCCGGAAACGTTTGCCGCACTTTGCGCGGTGGCGTCGGTCCCCGCCCCGCAGCCAGCACACGAGCTGGTCACGGGCTGGTGCACCGGCCCACTGGTGGCCAAGACCCCGACGATTAAGGGGTTCGGGGGGTGTCGCTCGCAGGAGCGACACCCCCTCTTCTCATTGGTTTTGTGCAGATATACTATAGTTATATATGGCGTACACGATTTCATCGATGAAGAGATGGCAAGATCAAATTAAATATCTCGTGAAGGCGGATAGGAAAGAGCACACGATCGCCACAAAAAGTGGCGATTGGACTCAGTGGAAGGAGCGCGCAAGAGAAAATGCGATGATCCTTAAGAAAATTGTTCGAAAACATGGCTGGCCAACCGTTTCAACGGTCGGCAAGAGGGTTAGTCATGATGCATGGTTCATTGCTCAACATTCTGACGCCGATCAGGATTTCCAACAAACTGTACTCAAAGCAATGAAGGATTCCTTTGCCAAAAACCAAAAAGACGTACTGAAAGAAAACATTGCCTTTCTTGAAGACAGGGTCCTCGTTAACAGGGGTCGCAAACAACTGTATGGTTCGCAGTTTTATGTCAATAAAAAAGGAGAATTAGTTCCCAGACCTATTAGGGACTTGGCACGTTTGGATCAAAGACGTAAGGATTACCATTTACCGCCCTTTAATGAGTATCTTGAATCTGCTAAAGAATACTCCTCGAAAAGATCTGGGGAATAGGTCGTTTTTGAGGGAATCCAAAAGTTTGCGGGGAAGACGCGGATACGGTATAGTCATCCGATATGATAACGCTCAATGTAAAGCGGCGTACGGCTCCGGGTTCGACGCCCTGGGCGCTTCGCCGTGAAGGATCTCTCCCGGCGGTCGTGTATGGGGCTCACCAGCAGTCGACGCCGATCACGCTTGAGACGCGCGAATTCCAGAAAGTGTTCCGCGAAGCGGGCGAAGCGGCTATCGTGACGCTCGCGGGTCTCGGCCAGCCGGTCTCGGCGCTGATTCACGAGGTGGACTTCGATCCCGTCACGAACCACCTGCGCCACGTTGATTTCTATGCGGTGACCAAGGGCGAGAAAGTGGAGGTGGAGATCCCGCTTTCCTTTATCGGCGTGTCCGCGGCGGTTGATGCCGGAGCGAATCTGGTGAAGGTGGCGCACGAACTCGAGGTGAAGGCCGACCCGATGAACCTCCCGCACGCGATCGAAGTAGATCTCTCGGCGCTCGCGTCGGTAGACGATCGGATCACTGCGGGAGATCTCAAACTCCCCGCCGGAGTTGAGCTCGTGGGCGACCCTGAGGAGGTGATCGCGCTCGCGCAGGAAGTAGTCGAAGAGAAGGCCGAGGCGGCGCCCGCCGATATCGGTTCGATCGAAGTCGAGAAAAAGGGCAAGGAAGAGGAAACGAAAACGGAAGAGGCGAAGTAATGCGGCCCAAAACCGCGCGGCCCGTACGGGCCGCGCGTTTTTGCTATACTGCTTGGATGATTCGGCGCGGCGCGAAAACATCTTTATTAGGAACGGCTCTTTTTTTGATCCTTGTTTTTTCGGCGAATCATACCGTTCGGGCGCAGGATCTTACGCCGAACGAGCGCGCCGCGCTCCAGGCGCAATACGATGAGCTCCAGAAGGAGATCGCCGCGCAACAGCAGATCATCACCGACACTCAAGCGAAGAAAAAGTCGCTTCAGGGCGACGTAACGCTCCTGAATGCGCAGATCGCCGCCGCGCAGGCGCAGATCGCCGCGAAGAATATCGTCATCACCCAGCTCGCCGCGCAGATCGCGCAGAAGACCGTCGTGATCAATCAGCTCACCGATCGCATCGACCGCGGCAAGGAGTCGCTCGCCTCGATCCTCCGCCAGGAGGATCAGATCGACAGCTTGTCAATCGTGGAGGTTGCGCTCTCTCGGAGCGACCTCTCGTCGTTCTATGCCGATGTCGACGCCTTTTTCTCATTAAAGACCAAGTTGCAGTCGCTCTTCACCGATATCCAGACCGCTAAAGCGCAGACCGAGACCGAGAAGGCCAACCTCGCGGAAAAACAGAACCAGACCGTTGACGCCAAATACGTCGTCGAGACCAAGAAACAGCAGATCGTGAGCAATAAGACCGAGAAGCAGCAGCTCCTCGCCATTACCGCCAATCAAGAAGTCGAGTACAAGAAGGTTCTCGCCGATCGGCAGGCCCGGGCGGCGGCGATCCGTGCCGCGCTCTTCCCGCTCCGCGACGCCGCACCGATTCAATTCGCCGATGCGCTCGCCTACGCGAAGAAGGCGCAGGCAGAGACGGGTATCCGCCCGGCCTTCATCCTCGCGGTATTGACGCAGGAGTCGAATCTCGGCAGTAACGTGGGTCAGTGCTATCTCGCCAACACCGTTACCGGCGCGGGAATCAATAAAAAGACCAATGCGCTCGTGTCGAATGTGATGAAGCCCGGCCGCGATATTCCTCCCTTTGTCGACTTGGGGACGCGTCTCGGCTTCGATCCCTTGAAGCAGGTCGTCTCCTGTCCGCAATCAAGCGGGTGGGGAGGCGCGATGGGTCCGGCGCAGTTCATCCCCTCCACGTGGCAGCTCTACGAGAGCCGCATCGCCTCGGTTACCGGTCACGCGGTGCCGAACCCGTGGGCGGCCGACGACGCGATCGCGGCGATGTCGGTGTACTTCGACGATCTCGGCGCGGGCGCGGGCGGCTATACGGCCGAGCACACCGCCGCGGCCAAGTATTATGCCGGCGGCGCATGGGCGACGGCCGGAAGGAGCTACGCGAACAGCGTGATGGCGCTCGCCGAGTCGATCCAGAACAATATCGACTTCCTGGTGAATAATTAGCAATACTCAAGAATCTCTGATATAATTTAAAACAGATAACTGGATTCCCTCGGGCATCTGCCTGAAGCCGGTTATTTGGGCGATGGGCGAAGGGGCAACCCGAAGTTCATTGAAAGTGTGTAACGCGCGATCGTATGATCGCAAGGAGCTATTATGCGCAAGCAAATCGAGCACCGCGCTTCCTTCGGTCGCGCGGCAAATAAGTACAAGAGGTTCATCATCGGCGGAGCGGTAGCGGTATCTGCCGCTCTCATACTCGCCGCCTGCGGAGGCGGCGGGGCGGATCAGAGCCAGCAGGCGCCCTCAAGCGTCTCCGCCGGCCCGCCCGGGCCGGGTGGGCCGGCCTCAGCGCCGGCCCCCGCGACGATTTTGACCTTGTCAGCTTCATCTATGAGCTGTGTCGCGGACGCGGGCGCAAAGACCTGTTCCGTATCGCTTACGGCGACGACGAATAACGCCGCCGTGAAGTCGCTCTCCATCACGGGGAGCGACGGCGAGGCGCTTACCGCCCAGCCGAATACGGCAGTTGCCGTCTCTCCGGCGATCGGTCAGGTAACCTACCAGGCGACGGGCGGCGGGGCCACAAGCAACGCCGTTACCGTCGCAGTTACCTGCGCGAAGGGCGTCAATCAGGCGACGGGAGCGTGCATGTCGCCGGTGCTTCTTCCCGACAGATCGTATGATGTCATCATGGCGATTGGATCGTGGCCGTACATCATCGACAAGGACGGCTTCCATAAGTCGGCGAACAAGACGTCGGTAACAAGGGCCGCGATCCCGATTTCCGTCTGTTTGGGGGCTGAAGAAGTGGATGCCGATGGCATGTATCCGCTCCTCTGCAAGAGAGGAGATAATTTTCAGTTGGATACCTTTGCGCTCAATCCGGTGGACAACAGCATATGGGACTACGATAAGAACAAGCTCCCGCCGGGCTATGAGTTCAGCTACGATAAAAATGTCGGCTGGTCGTTTGGGCCGAAATGGCATGGGTGTCAGAGATATTGCAGTGTTCTTACGGGAGATTGGGGGACTCCCCCGGCTTCGTATACGTCTACATGGGCTTGGGACGGCAACGGCGGTTTGTATTTTACGCCAGACGGCGGACCCTTCCCGGGTCTTGACGTTGGCGCGAATGAGGCCATGCTCCACGTATTCTACAAGGATACTTCCGGCAAGGTGACCGATCTCGGTTCCGTCCCGGGGGTTCCAGGGGGGAGTGGAGGGTATATCATTCCGATGTTTATGATGAGATTGACATACCATCAGAATTAGAAGTGAATCGAGAAGAGGCGCTGTGGTCTCCGCTATCCACACGCCTCTCTCTGTTTCTTACGTTAAAGAGGTACACTGTGTCCAGTATCCTTTAATCTTAAACTATTAAGAACAATGAACTGCCGGTTCTCGAAGAACTCCATGCGCCGTCTTTCATATCTCGGATTCTTCTTTCTTGCGGTACTGTTTTCTCTCGCGGGTAGCCGGCAGGCGCTCGCCTACGGACCGACCAACATAATAACGCGCGGCGCTCCCGCGACCATTAATTATACCGTTACCGGCTCTACCGATTGCACGGGCTCTTTTAGCAGTAGCGCGCCGTTCAATTTATATCCGAATAATGCAGGAGACAACGTAAATACAGTATGGTTTGGTGTTCATGGAGGGCCAAGCGGGTCGGTTCCCCTCGGTAATGTAAACGGCAACCCCGCCGGTCCATGGCCGCAGACGTATCGCTTCGTCTGCACCAACACATCATCCGGCGCTTCTGACTACGCCGATCTGCAGATTAACGATTGCGCGAACGGGACACAGTGGAATGGGTCCGCGTGCGCAGCCATCGGCGCCCCCACGGTGAATCTCAGCTTCTCCAATACCCCGACGGACAATAACCTCAACAAAACCATCACCGATGGCGGATATATCGACCTCTCTTTCTCCGGCACCGGCACCGCAGTCTCCTGCCAAGTGATGTATTCAATGGACGGGGGAGTCACCTATCCAAACACCCTTCTCGCGAAGGGCGCGACGCTAACGGGTTCCTGGCTGAACTCCGGTCCGTATGATCTTGGACACTTTGGCAACGGCGTCTACTGGCAGGCGACCTGCTGGAATGCATCGAACGTGTCTTCATCCAAGATAGCGCATCTCACGATTAATCCGGCGGCTTCCACCCAATGCTATAACCCGAACGGTTCCTTGACCGGTAGCGTTATCCCACCCGCTCAATGCCCGACATGGACGGAATACTGCACGCCATGGAACGACCCGAATCCGTATCAGCGGTGGGCGTACGATAATTCATCGCCGGTGAATTACGTGCATGTCCCCTCGAAGGATAATCTCTGCAATGCGAGTTGCTCAAGCGCGGCGAACTATGGCGGGGCCCATTGCGATCTCTCTGGCCCGACCGCTTCAGGCGGCGCGTCGGGTTCATGTTCTCCCGGCTACACGCAAGGTGCGTGCTCATATCGCTGCGACAACGGTTCTTGGACGCAACTCAATAATACCTGTGCCCAACCCTCCGCCCCCTCCACTCCCACCGGCATCTGGGCAGGGCCAGCCGCCTGCGGCACCAATGCGATCAATCTCTCCTGGAACTCTTCTTCAGGCGCAACCGGCTACCGCGTCTATCGCAATGGCTCCCTTGTCAAAGACACGGCGGCGCTCGTTTGGCAGGATACTGGCCTCACTGCCGGACAGTACTACACCTACACCGTCTCGGCATACAGCGGCGCAGGCGAGTCAATTAAAGGAGGAACATCTCCCGCCCAGACCCAGGCACCGGGCGCTTGCGTAGCCGGACTCCTCACTCTCAATGTGGACGGAAAAGTGAACGGAAATCCGGCCTCGTGCTCCGCGTCCGGCAACATTGGCGGATCATGTACGGTGTGCACGATCGCGGACGGCGCGTCGAGCTGTCAGGCGTCTCCGGTCTCTTTGACCAACGTATCCGGTTCCGCAACGTACTACTATCAAGCGAATACGTGGAACACTATGTTGGTGTCACCCGCTTATACGTATAATCCGGGTGGTTTTTGGTTCAATACAGCGGGCGAGATTCAGTACGGAACGCACCTCGTGAAGCTCTGCACCGACTCGTTCTGTTCAGCCGCGGGCGACCCGATCATCTCGATGAACCTGACCGCGACATGCGGCGCGTCATCATCGTGGGTCGGAGGGAAATGCGTCGCGAGTGCCCTTCCGGATCTCACCGCCGGATCCGTGAGTCCCGTGCAAGCCAGTACCGGAGTGAGCTTCAACGCGACCGCCGTCGTGACCAATATCGGCGCCGCCTCGACAGTCACGGGCTTCAAAGATCTCTTGCAGATCGCGAATGGAGGCCTTGACGCGAATGGTAACGGCGTCAATGTGAGCGATTCAGGCGTCTATAATCAGGCGACGCCGCTTGTTGCGGGAGGTACTGGTACGGCCAGTTTTCCGGTCCAATTTAATAGCGCCAACACCTACTATCTCCGTGTCTGCGCCGATAAATCATCCGCAGCCGATGCGAATGGAGCCATTCCTGAATCCAACGAGAATAATAACTGCGGCGCATGGACGCCGATAATGGTCTCCGGCGCTATCCCCGGCTCCTGTTCGGCGACAACCAAGGAGAATTGTGTTCTCCAACAGACTCCGCCAGCGGGCACGTCGGGCGCCTGCGATGCCGCGAATGGCTACACGCTCGGGAACTGTTCATATGTGTGCAGCAACACGGGCAATGGCGCATGGACTCCTTTCATTCCGAATACCTGCGCCAAGCCGGCCGTGGTGCATCTCTATGCCAACAATACGGCAGGCTCGCTCGACGTGTCTCAAGGGACGCCTATAACGCTGACCTGGAGCTCTGTAGGCGCGGCGAGTTGCCAGGGGATCGGCTTCGCGACGAATAATGGCGCGGCGAACAATATGAATCCGGGAGTCCTCGTCAGTCAGGGCATCGGTTCTCAAAGTTATGAGGTTGATTGCTTCGACGGCAATGGTACGAAGGTCGGATTCGACACCGTCTCGGTGAATGTGGGCGGTTCGGACATCACGTTCACCGCTCTGCCGGGCCGCGTAACAGTCTCAAATCCGAACGTAACCGTGTCCTGGCATGTGAAGAACATGAGCGGCGCCTGTACGCTTACGAAGAACGAAGTCGCGGTGGCGTGGCCCGGCCTCGCGCCAAACGTCGCCCCCAACGAGGCGCAGGGTAGCCATTCTGACGCCGTCTCTTCCCACACGATCTACAAGATTTCCTGCCCGAAGGTCGGCGGCGGCCAACTGTCCGGCCAAGCGATCGTGAACATTTCCGGCATCTTTACGGAGTTCTAGCGGGCGGCGCGCGGACAAAGAAGAATTGTATTTAGCGCGGCCGCGTGCTAGTATCAGCGGGATGAAAAAGGATATCCATCCGGACACGTATCGCCAGGTCATTTTCGAAGACATCGCCTCTGGCGCGCGGTTTCTGATCGGCTCGACTGTCCGCACGACCGAGACCGCGAAGTGGGATGATGGCAAGGAGTACCCCAAACTCACCGTCGAGATCTCTTCCAAGTCGCATCCCTTTTATACCGGCGAAGATCGCTCGCTCGATAAGGCCGGACGCGTTGAACGCTTCAAACAGCGCGCCGCTAAAAAGGCGAAATAACGCCTCACCGTGCGCCGAAACTAGGACATCCGATGTCCTAGTTTCATTTTTAGCTCGAGAAATAAAAGTTAGGACATCCGATGTCCTAACTTTTAGTATCGCTTTTTTGTGTGAATATCTGGTATCTTACGGATATGGAATACTCGCCAGAGTTTAAAAAGGATTTCGCCACGGCGTATCTCGCTGAAGAATATGAACGGCTCGAGAGAGAGGCGGCGGAGGCGCATGCTTCGGCGGGCGGCGACCCCGATCTTCTCCATCTGGCCGCCGAGGACGAAGCGCGAGTGCGCGCGCGGCAGTCCGAGATTCTCGCTGAGATCGAGCGGATCATGAAGAAGGATGAAGAGGAGATCGCGCGACCGACATCAATCGTGATGGAGCTGCGTGCGGGCGCTGGCGGCGGCGAAGCGGCGATCTTCGCCCGCGATCTTATGGCGATGTATCAGAAGTATGCCGAGAGTCACGGATGGAAGACGCGCGTCATCGACGACCTCACGTTTGAGATCTCTGGCGCCGACGCCTATGACGCGCTCCGCTACGAGACCGGCGTACACCGAGTGCAGCGCGTACCGCTCACTGAGAAGTCTGGCCGAGTTCATACCTCGACCGCCTCGGTCGCAGTGCTTCCGATCCGTGCCAAGTCGATCATCGAGATCAATCCGGCCGATATCGAAATGGAATTTTCTCGAAGCGGCGGAGCGGGAGGGCAGAACGTGAATAAAGTCGAGACGGCCGTCCGGCTCATCCATAAGCCGACGGGTATCGACGTTCGATCTTCGAGCGAGCGCAGCCAACTCGCCAACCGCGAGAAGGCGATGCAGATCCTCACTGCCAAGCTCGAGATGCTCCATGAAGAGGAGGAGGCGAGAAAGCACGCGGCCGAACGCAAGGCGCAGATCGGCACCGGCGATCGTTCCGAGAAGATCCGTACCTATAATTATCTCCAGGATCGGGTAACCGACCATCGGATGAATGAATCGTGGCATAACCTTCCCAAAATCATGGCCGGAAATATCGAACCGATTGTCGAGGCGCTCCACAAGCCCCAAGTCGAGTAAAGTTAGGACATCGGATGTCCTAATTTTTAGACTCAGGACTTTAATTCGAATTCGGTACTTTGATTTGCTAAGTCGGGGTCACTCACAATCTCGCCAATCGTCTTCTCATATTTGAGTCGTGTACCGAGGAGCGGCTGTAATTCTTCACGGTAAATGAGCGAGGGGAAGTTCTTTACCCCGCTGTAGTCGAGATGACTGCTCCATCGATACTTCTCGAGGTGAGCGAGGGCATCTGATACGTGGCGTACGCCACCCTTCCGCCACTCGGGCATAACGTAATCGAGCGGATTCAGATGTATATAAAAAGGCACGTAGAGGAAATGAGCGTTTCTCGAGATGAGTACCTTGCGGTACTTTCCTTGCCAGAGCGCGCCTGAACGTCCATAGCGCTCATTGAAGTATTTTGCATACCCCATATTCAATTTCTTCATAAAGAGCGGAATGCCGTTTTCCGCGACTTCATAAACAAGGAGGTGGTAGTGATTTTCCATCAGACAGAAAGAGTGTATTCGCACTAGCGGAGAGCGTTGTGCGCGCTCCTCATGACGACCTGAAAGGATGTAATTCGGTGTTGCCGCACTATCGTTAAAAGCATAGAGGTCATGTATGAACCGGAGTCGATCATGATCGTCGAGCACGATAGAGCGTTTTTCGACTCCGCGTCCGATCAGGTGCCAAAAGTCCATATCCCTATATTAGGACATCCGATGTCCTAACTTGCGGTTATGCACGTGTTTTCGAAACTAGGACATCGGATGTCCTAATTTTTGTCCTAGTTCTGTGCCACACGCCTCTCGAGGGTTGCGGAATAAGGGGAAATCGGATACAGTGGCGGGATAATGACTACCGCTCAAACGGCAGAACTGAAGCGCCTCTTCGATACGGGGGCGCATTTCGCGCAGGTGAAGAGCCGCCGCCACCCCTCGATGAAGCCTTACTTGGTGGGCGCGAAGGGGCGTCAGGAGATCATCGATCTTTCGAAGACGCTCGAACAGATCGAGACCGCCAAGACCGTGATGGCGGCTCTCGCGAAGGAAGGGAAGACCGTTCTGCTTGTCGGCGGGAAGGTCGAGATTGCCGCCTTGGTCAAGAAGGCGGCGGAGTCGATCGGCGCTCCGTACGTCGCCGCGCGCTGGCTCGGCGGGACGATCTCCAATTGGAGCGAGATCAAGAAGCGCGTCGATCGGCTCGCCGATCTTACCGAGAAGGCGGCAACCGGCACTCTGGCGAAACAGCACACCAAGCTTGAGGTATTGAAGCTCGAACGCGAGAAGAAAAAGCTCGAGGAACGCCTCGATGGGATCACGATGATGGTCAAGAAGCCGGACGCGCTTCTGGTCGTCGATACCAAGCACGAGAAACACGCGGTGAAAGAGGCTCATGACGCGGGGATCCCCATCATCGCGATCATGAGTTCGGATTGCGATCTTCACGAGACTTCGTATCCGATTGTCGCGAACGACACTTCGCGCGAAGCGGTACGGCTCATCCTTTCGGAATTGACAGCCGCGTTTCAGAAAGGGCAGACCGCGTAACCGTCTCGGCCCCTCTTCAGCCGCCTGAACAAGCAGGCTCTCAAGTGTTATTATTTTATTGGTACACCTCATCGTATGGAAATAACGACGGACAGCATTAAGCAATTGCGGGAGATGACGGGCGTTTCGGTCATGCAGTGCAAAAAGGCGCTCCAAGAAGCGGACGGCGATCTCGAAAAGGCGGCAGTGATTCTCAAAAAGCACTCGGCCGCCTCGGCCGAGAAAAAGGCCGATCGCTCGCTTGCGGCGGGCACCATCGGCAGCTACACGCACGAGGGCGCGATCGGCGCCATGGTGCTTCTGTCGTGCGAGACCGATTTCGTCGCCAAAAATCCCGAATTTGCGTCGCTTGCGCGCGAGATCGCGATGCAGGTTGCCGCGACCGCGCCGGCCTACACCTCTGCCGATGAGATTCCGCCAGAAGCGAAGCAGACCGCAATCGCCGTTTTCGAGAAGGAGCTTGAAGGAAAGCCGCTCGATATGCGGGCAAAGATTCTCGACGGGAAATTGGCGAGCTATTTCCGCGATCAAGTGCTTCTCGACCAGCCTTTCATTAAGGACGAGACCAAGACGGTTCGCGATCTCCTCCACGAGGCGACTCAGAAGTTCGGCGAGCGCGTCGAGATCACCCGCTTCACTCGTCTCTCGTCGCGCTAGTATGCCGTCGCTCCTCCTTATTCTCGGTACGATCGCGCTTCTTGGCGGCTTTATCGCGATGACGGCATACGAGACGGGACGCGGCTCGCGCTTCTTCTCCGCGCGGCGCGCGCGCCTCGACCGGCTGGTCGAGCGCATCAGCTTTATCATTGAGCATGTGGACTTCGCGGCGTTCTTGCGCGACGAACTGCGCCACCTTGCTCATCGGATCGGACACGACATCGCGCATCTCTCGCTGCAGATCGTACGCGCCATCGAGCGGATCCTGACGCGCCTCGTCCGCTCCTTCCGCGTGCGCGAGGCCGGCAGCGCGCCGCGCGAGAGTACGCGCGCGTTCGTGAAGACCTTGTCCGATTTCAAAGAACATCTGAAAGCGACCGCGCCGGAGATTCCGAAGATTTAATTAAAACGCGCCGGGATAGCTTAGTCGGTAAAGCAACGGTTTTGTAAACCGTAGACCGTCGGTTCGAGTCCGACTCCCGGCTCCGCATCATGAAGAAGTCGACGTCGCGAGCGCGCCTTTCGGGAATTGCTTTTCAAGATCGGCAACCGAGGTGAAGCCGTAGGAATGCTTGCCGTTTATAACGAACGCGGGGAACGCGTTCTCCACTTTAAGAATCGCGATAAACGTCTTCAGCGCGCCGAGGTTGAGATTGTAGTCGAATGAATACACGCGAAGCGTCGGATACGTCGAGCGCAGATACGAGAGCGCATATCCGGCTTTGTCGCAATCGGCGCAATCGCCGGCATTACTGTAGAAATAGAGGACCGTCGCCGGTTTGGTTCCGCAGGCCGTCGCGATCTGCTTGGTGATGAGGTAATCGCGGATCTCGAGAAGCGAGTACTGCTCTTTCAATCGTATCACTTGCTGATTGTTCGTGCCGAGCTGACTTTCGGCGATTGAAAGCCGGTTGCCCAGATCGCCCAAGCTGCTGATGAGCGTGACTGATGACGTCGCGTTATCGCAGGGCGTCGCCTCAAGCAGCGAAAACTGCGTATCGAGAGAGAGGGTGTCTATCGAGATCTGATCCTCGATCGTCGAGAGGTCGGCGATGCGCGCGCTATTCAGATAATTTACGGCAAAGGCGATGGTACCGATGATCGCGATCGTCAGGCCGAGAGAAATAAGCAGATTGCGCGTGAACAGCGTCATGAGAATTCATTACCGCCAGGTGGTGCGGGCGCCGCGCGCGACGTCGGATACCGATCGAATGAGCCAGAGCGGCGCGACGATCCAATAGAACGCGAGATAAGCGAGGAGATTCGGCGCGAGCTTCCCCGGTATCCGCGAGAGCCTTTTCCCCACGACCATCCAGCCGAGCGTGACGACCAAGAGCGCGACGCCCAAGAGCTCAGGCGCGGTGGCCGGTACGTCATACCAGGAGAAAGGGCGCCAGACGAAGGCGTACGAGAGCGGCGCCGCCTGCACGATCGAGAGCGTGTGGAGTCCCTCGAAGAGGATCTGCGTCATGCTGAACATGAAGATGAAAATGCCGCCGCCGATCGTGATCAGCGCGAGCGGCAGGACGAACATGCCGAGGACAGCGTTCTTTCGGATGCCGATCAGGTCGCGGTAATCAAAGAGAATATTGCGCAAGAAGCCGGTGGTCCAGCGCACGCGTTGTTTAACGAGTTTCGGAAGGGTGGGCGGACTCTTGGTATAGACGCGGGCGCGAATGGCGTTGCCGATCGCGTAGCCCGCGCGCTGCAGGCGCATCGCCATCTCCATATCCTCGGCGAGATGCGCGTGCTTAAACGGGCCGAGTTCGGCAAGGACGGATCGGCGGTAGAAGGAGAACGGTCCCGGAGTCACATACAAGCCGTTCAACGAGGCGAGCACATGACGGAGCGTGATCGCGAGGGTGTACTCGGCATACTGCATGCGTTGCATGAACGTCTGCGGTTCGTGAACCGCCATCGAGGCCGTAACCGCGGCTACCCGGGAAGCGTCGAAGGCGGCGACGATCTCGCGGAGCGAATCAGGCGCGACAAAAGAATCCGCGTCAAGAAATCCGATCAGTTCGGCACCCCGCGCATGCTCGACGCCGAGGTTCATGGCGCTGAATTTCCCGCCGTTCTCTTTATGCAGAGCGGTAATCTGCGGATGGTGCGCGAAGCGATCGATGACGGCCGGGGTCGCGTCCGTAGAGCCGTCGTTGACCAGAATAATCGAGAGCTTCTCGGCGGGGTAGTCGAGAGCGAGGAGAGAATCAATCGTGCCCGCAAGCGTCGTTTCTTCATTCCAGACAGGAACGATGACCGCCACGTTCGGAGCGGTCGGCGCGATTGATTTCGCGCGGCTTGCTCGAGCCGGCTTCGAGAGGAAGGTAACGAGCAGGAACGATTCGAAGAAAATCGCGATGAAAAGAAAAGGGTAGGTAAGCGTTTCGACACCCATAGCTTGTAGCGTTACTGTACCACAATCTGCTATATTTGCAGAATGCAGAAGGTCGGCCGTCTTCACCCCATTACGATCGCGATTCGCGATATCGCCGCAATCTTCGGGCGGATGGGATTCGGAGTGGTGCTTGGACCCGAGCTTGAGACTGAATACTATAATTTTGATGCGCTCAATGTTCCCGCTGATCATCCGGCGCGTGACATGTGGGATACCTTCTGGGTGAAGAGCGATGAAGACGAGCGTCTTGTCCTCCGCACCCACACGTCGCCGATGCAGATCCGCTCGCTCGAAAAGACGGGAGCGCCGACGCGCATCATCGTGCCCGGTAAAGTATTCAGAAATGAAGCGACCGATGCGACCCACGAAGCGCAGTTTTACCAGCTCGAAGGTCTCGCGATTGACGTGAATATCACGCTCGCCGACTTAAAGGGAACGCTCGATCGATTCTCGAAAGAATTTTTCGGCACCGAGGCCAAGGTGCGTTTCCGTCCGAGCTACTTCCCCTTTACCGAACCCTCGGTCGAGGTGGATGTATGGTTCCCGGCGAGAGAACGATGGCTCGAGGTGATGGGGGCGGGAATGGTCCACCCCAAGGTGCTCGAGAACGCCGGCGTGGATTCAAGAAAATATCAAGGCTTTGCCTTCGGACTCGGCGTTGAACGCTTCGCAATGATTAAGTACGGCATCCCCGATATACGTCTCTTCCACGCGGGCGATATCCGCTTCGATTTCGCTTTCGATAAAAGCCAGACATCGGATGTCTGACTTTGAGGTATGAAGATTTCGCTCGCCTGGATCCAGAATTACTTTGATACCCCGCTTCCGAAGGGGAGAGAACTCGCGGATGCCCTCACCTTTCACGCGTTCGAGATCGAGGAGGCCAGCGAGACGATGCTCGATGTCAAAGTGCTTCCGAATCGCGCGGCTGACTGTCTTTCTCATCGCGGTATCGCGCGCGAGCTCTCCGCGATTCTGAATATCCCGATAAAGTCCGATCCGCTCCGCGCGCTACTTCAAAAGGAGGAGGTGCGAAACTCGCCTATACATATTAAAATCGAGGATGAGAAAAAGTGCGCGCGGTATATGGGCGCGCTCATAAGAGGAGTGAAGGTGGGACCATCGCCCGCGTGGCTTCAAGAGGCGCTCGAGGCGGTCGGTCAGCGATCGATCAATAACGTCGTCGACGCGACCAACTATGTGATGCTCGATATCGGCCAGCCGCTCCACGCGTTTGACGCGGGGAAGCTCACGCAAAAAGAGGGCGCGTACGCGATCAACGTGCGGAGCGCGAAGGACGGAGAAAAAATCACGACGCTCTCCGGCGATGAATATACGCTTGCGCCAAGCATAACGATCGTTACCGACGCGAACACCGGCACCCCGATCGCGCTCGCGGGCATAAAAGGCGGCAAGGCCGCCGAGCTCACGAACGATACGACCGATCTCATCGTTGAATCGGCGAACTTCGACGCGCCGACGACGCGCCGCGCCGCGCAGAAGCTGAAACTCTTTACCGATGCCAGTATTCGCTTTCAGAACCGCCCCTCGCCGGAACTCGCGGCTTACGGCATGCGCGAGGTTCTCAAACTCATTACGGACATCGCGGGCGGAGAGGCCGCGGGAATCATCGACGAGCATCCTGCGCGCGCCGAAGAAGCGCATGCCGTTTCGGTCTCGCTCGAGCATATCAATGCCGTGCTCGGAGCGGATTTCTCGAGTGCCGCTATTGCAGATGTTTTCAAGCGTCTTGATCTTCCCTCTGAACAGATAGGCGGCGTCTTCACCGTTACGCCGCCCTTCGAACGCGCGGATCTCGCCATCCCCGAAGATCTTATTGAAGAAGTCGGACGCGTCATTGGATATGACGCGCTCTCGCCGACCGAGCTTCCTCCCGTCGCGGATACGCCGGATCAGAATCGCTATCGCGGCATCGAACGGATGAAAGATCAGCTTGTCGAGCAGGGATTTATCGAAGTCTCGACGCAATCGTTCGCAGGAACGGGCGACGTTACGCTCTTCAATCCGCTTGATACGGCGAAGCCCGCGCTCCGCACCTCGCTTGAAGAGAATCTCGCCGAAGCGCTCGCGAAGGCGAAGTATGCCGCGCCGCTCGTACTCGAGCCGGGGCAGAAACCGAAATTGTTTGAAATCGGCACGGTCTTCCTGAAGGAAGGCGAACATCTCGAGCTCCGTATGACCGAGCGCGTGCCCGAGTGGGGCGACGAGGCCGCCACGGTCGACAATCTCTCCGCGGCGAACCTCGAGGAGTACGGCAAAGGCTACGAACCAAAGCGATACGCTCTCGGCTCATTCCGACCCTACTCCGCGTATCCTTTTATTGTCCGAGACATCGCCTTCTGGGCCGCAGGCGCCGGGCAAAGCGAGGCGGCAATCGAGAAGCTTCTTCGCGAACGCGCGGGAGAATTGCTCGTTCGTCTCGATCGATTCGATCGGTTTGAAAAAGAGGGGAGGGTCTCGCTCGCGTACCGCCTCGTCTTCCAGTCTTTCGATCGGACGCTCACCGACGAAGAAATAAATAATGTGATGAACAGCGTCTCCTCGTCGCTTGCCGAGCTGGGTTGCGAGGTCCGCTGAAAGCCCTCCCAAACGGGGTCATTTTATGCTAAAATAGATAGATAAAACTATGGCGAAAGAAGCTTCCAAAAAGGCCGTATCTAAGGCCTATGATGCCTCGTCTATCACCGTTCTCGAGGGGCTCGAGCCGGTCAGGAAGCGCCCGGGAATGTATATCGGGACGACTGGTCCGGACGGACTCCACCACCTCGTCTGGGAGATCTTCGATAATGCCCGCGACGAGGCGATGGGCGGGCATGCAAGCGACATCGAGGTCGCGCTTTTGCCGGAGGGTTACGTGCGCGTCGCCGACAACGGCCGCGGCGTTCCGGTCGGCATCCATCCCAAAACCAAGGTTTCCGCGCTCGAGACGATCATGACGACGCTCCACGCCGGAGGGAAATTCGGCGGAGAGGATAGCGGCTACAAGATCTCGGGCGGACTCCACGGCGTCGGCGCTTCGGTCGTGAATGCGCTCTCCGAGCACACCAAAGTCGTCGTGCATCAAGACGGCGGGATGCACATGCAGGAATACAGGATCGGCAAGCCGATCGCGAAGGTGAAGAAGATCGGCGGCAGCAAAGAGCACGGCACCATCGTCATCTTCAAGCCCGATGCGACCATTTTTAAAGAAGGCGTGGAATGGAACTGGGAGAAGATCGTGACGCATCTGCGCCAGCAAGCGTATCTCGTGAAGGGCGTGCGTATCGGGCTCTTCGACGCGCGCGGCGACACGAACTCATTCGAGACCGATCGGCTCTTTCTCCGTTCGTACGCGCTCGACGTTCCCTCGATGACCTTCTATTTCGAAGGCGGACTCAAATCGCTCGTCGCCTTCTACAACAAGCACCAGACGCCGGTGCATAAAAACATTTTCTACGTCGATCGCCAGTCTGAAAATGTCGAGGTCGAAATCGCGCTTCAGTACGTCGACGACATCGCGTCGCGCACCACCGCTTTTGCCAACAACATTTATAACAGCGAGGGCGGCACGCACGTTACCGGATTTAAGACCGCGCTCACGCGCGCGCTCAACACGTATGGCCGCAATGCGAATCTGATTAAAGAAAAGGACGAGAACTTCACGGGCGACGACGTGCTCGAAGGGATTACGGCGGTCGTATCGGTGAAGCTTCCGGAAATTCAATTCGAGGGACAGACCAAGAGCAAACTCGGATCGATGGAAGCGCAGGGCGCCGTCTCGGCCGTCTTCGGAGAAGCGCTCGGCGCGTTTCTTGAAGAGAATCCCGACGACGCGCGCGCAATCGTGAACAAGGTTCTGCTCGCGCTTAAGGCGCGCAAGGCCGCCAAGGCCGCCAAGGACTCGGTACTGCGCAAGGGCGCTCTCGAGGGCATGACGCTCCCGGGCAAGCTCGCCGATTGCCAGACTAAGAGCGCCGAGGAAGGGGAGCTCTTTATCGTCGAGGGAGACTCTGCCGGCGGATCGAGCAAGCAGGGGCGCGATCGCCGCACGCAGGCGATTCTTCCCCTGCGCGGGAAGATTCTGAACGTCGAGCGCGCGCGCATCGACCGCATGCTCGCTTCAGCCGAGATCCGCGCGCTCGTCATCGCGATGGGTACCGCCATCGGCGATGTCTTCGACCTCTCGAAACTCCGCTATCATAAGATCATCATCGCGACGGATGCCGACGTCGACGGCGCGCACATCCGCACGCTTCTTCTCACGCTCCTTTACCGCCACTTCCGGCCGATCATTGACGGCGGATTCGTCTACATCGCCCAGCCGCCTTTGTATAAAATCACCAAAGGGAAGGCGACGGCGTACGCGTATACCGATAAGGAAAAAGAAGAGGCGCTTCGGGAGCTCGGCGCCGTATCAAGCGAGATTAAAGAGAGTGCAGACGCTGACGCTCTCGCTGAAGAATCGGAGAACGAGACCGAAGAGGTGGCTTCAAAATCGGCAAAAGCCGCGAAAGTGAATATCCAGCGCTATAAAGGTCTCGGCGAAATGAATCCGAGCGAGCTGTGGGAAACGACGATGGATCCGGCCCGCCGCGTCCTCAAGCGCATCAGCATCGAAGATGCCGAAGCGGCTGATCGCATCTTCGATATTTTGATGGGAACGGACGTTCCTTCACGCAAATCTTTTATTCAGAGCAACGCGAAGCTCGCCAATCTGGATGTTTAACCCGGGGCCGGTTAGGAGCCGAGAATAGTGAGGTAGGCGGACGCGCTGTTGTTATCCGCGTTCGATTCGCTGACCGCTTTGTCGAAGTTTGCGGTGATTGAAATCATCTGTCCGGATCCTTTATTCGCCTGATCGAATCCGAGAACGTAATCGATGCTTTCGCCGGGAGCGAGCGACTGTTGCAGCGGCGACTGGAAGATATACGCGCTCTGGGTCGGTATCGACGCGCTGAAGCGCCACGGCGCGGCGATGTTCGCGCCGATATTCTTTATGGTAAATTTCGCCGCCGGACGGTTTCCGAAAGGAACGGTCGAGCTTGCGACAAACGAGTCCGTCGAAGTCGAGGTGAGATAGCCGACGGCGGTGATGTTCACCACGAGATCAGGAAGCCCCGAGAGTGTCGGCGAAGAGGAAGCGCCGCTCATCGGGTAGGTGGCCGTCGTCTCCGGTCCCGTGGCGGTAGCTGCTGGTTTGGGCGGTGTCGGGATCTTGGCGGCCGGCATCGTCGCGGCGGCCGGCTCGGCGGTCGTCGCGGGAGTGGCGAAGGGAAGCGTCGTCGGCGCGGCGGGAGTCGGGACGATTGAGACCGTCGCGGGCGCCGGAGAGAAGAACGAGCTGAGGTAGACGGACGCGCTCCCGACGCGGTTTATGATTTCCGGAACAAAGCGGGTCGAGTAGAACGCGAGCCAAAAACTGCCCCCTACGAGAGCGGCGAAGCCGACACCCGCGAGCACGTTGAGAGCGGTCGCGCGGGTCGTCGAGGCGGTATTCGATGCGTCCATATAGCATGGTTGATACCACGAGGTGTTTTTGCTGTCAAGCCTTGACATAAGGCATACTTCAGTGTATTTATGAATAAGATTGGCATTGAGTATGCAATGGTGTATCGACGCGATCGTTCGGCTTATCCAGGCCTTCAAGCGAATCTCCACCAAGAAGTGGAGCTTCGTCGGCTTTTCGGCGCTGATATTTCTCGGCAGTATCGCGGCGCTTGCCCGCTTCGATCTCTTGCCGGAGGCGCTCCCGTCTGAGCCGACGGTAACGCTGTCTCAGACCGTCGCCGCTCCCGGTATAGATTTGCCGGCCGCGATCGAATTGCCGACGAAGATCGAGATTCCAAGCATTAACCTCTCGGCGCCGATCAATAATCCGACGACGACTGACATAACGGCACTTGATCGATCTCTTCTCTCGGGCGCGGTGCGGTATCCGACCTCGGCCAAGCTTGGCGAGACCGGCAACGTCGTCCTCTTCGGTCATTCGAGCTACTTGCCGGTCGTGCTCAATAAAGCCTATCAGTCCTTTAACGATATCCAGAAGCTCGCTGCGGGCGCTACGATCGCCGTTTCTTCAAAAGATACGGTATATACCTATCAGGTGCGCTCGGTCGAAAAGGAGAGTACCATAACAGCGGCGATACCGCTTCGAGTGGACGGCCGGGTGCTCACCCTCTCGACCTGCGACTCCTTCGGCGCGAAGACTGATCGTTTCGTCGTTACAGCCGACTTTGTTGAAAGTCACCCTCTCTCTGCTCCGGCAGAGTGAGGATGACTCTCCGCAAGGAGAGAGGATACTTGTTCTTTCAACTTCATAGCCGCTCGCGCGGTAAGGAAAGGAGTTCAGAAATGACAAAAGGAAAGCTGGCCGCGCGAGCTGTGCTCGTGGGGCTTATGATTTGGATCATCGCCACTGTGGTGGCGGTGTGTGTCGCCACCGGCGCGCGGGCGGCAGAAACGCCGTGGAAGTGGGAACACTTCGGCGCCGCTCCGTACGCGACAACGCGTGGGGAGGCGATGGCGACGCGCGAAAGCGCGTTCCGCGCTCTCGGCTACCCCAAGAAGGTGGTCGAGCTCCTGGTCGAAGCGACTAAGTCTCCGGGCGAGGGCGTCGAGCTCAAGAACGGCGACCGCTTCGCCGCTCAGATGAGTAAGGGCGGCGTCGTGCACGGCCTGAAGGAGGGCGGCGGAGTCGTCGCCTTCGAGAAGCCGGTTCGCGGCATGCGCTATGTCGCGGACGCCGAGATGTGGCAGGTATCGTGGGAGGGGAGGGTCTACACCCTTGTTCTTCCTGAAGTCTGCTACAACTGGACCAGGATGCAGGTCGAGGCACCGCCGCCAGCGACGAAACAGATCGTCGCCGAGCAGAAGCTCGGCCCGATAACGGTTCTGCCGGCGACATGTCCTAACGTTTATTTCTTAAAAGTAAACGTTTGGGAACATTCGGCGCTCGAGCTCCCGGGGGTGGCTCAAACCCACGCCAAAGAGGAGTGGGAGGAACAGTTTATCGGCGTACCGCATGTGTCGCGGACGCACGGCGGCGAGTTCCGAAAGGCGCTCTCGTCCGGACAGATCGCTCGGTCTAAGATCCCGCACAACTTTCTGGTGTCACTCATCATGACGCCGGAGGCGCAGGTCGGGGAGCCGACGATCACCAAGGAGCAAGTCCTGGGTGAGATCTCGGTTACCGGGCTCTACGAGCTCCAGTTCTCGAGGAAACAGATCGAGAGCTGGGACGCCATCCGCGTGGTTGATGTCAAAGGGGACGTCACCTCGCCACCGCGGTACCACGCCACGGGGCTCCACGAGCTACGGTTCTTCAACCATTTTCCAGGCACGAAGCTTGGCGAGTGGGACAGCAATCCGGTTCCGGATTGCATCATGAACGAGCACTGGATTGAGTGAGGGAGGGTGACGCTGGAACCGTTGAGGGATTCGTACACGACAATCTCTAACAACGGATCCCTTTTCTGAAACATCTCACGGAGGTGTTTCGGAAATAGGATGTCAATCAATTTCAAATATACAACCGTTATAGTGACGCTTTTTGTGATGCTCGCGCTTTCGCGCGGCTTCGTCGTGCATTATCAAGACTTCTTCTCCTTCGGCGCTCACGCGGTGCACGCGGAAGGCGATGGCGGAGGCGGAGGCGGAGGCGGCGGTGATGGTGGCGGCGGCGCCGGAGGGGGAGGCGATGGAGGCGGCGGCGCCGGAGGGGGTGGCACCTCGCCAGGCGGAGGAACCGTACCGCCGGCTCCGGTCTACGGCTGCATGGATCCCACGGCGACCAACTACAACCCCGCCGCGACATCGCAAACGGGCATCACCTGCACGTATCCGACTCCTCCTGTCTATGGCTGCATGGACCCGATCGCGACCAACTACAACCCGAAGGCCACGAGCCAGACCGGCATCACCTGCACCTATCCAGTGTACGGCTGCATGGATCCCACGGCGACCAACTACAACCCCGCCGCGACATCGCAAACGGGCATCACCTGCACGTATCCGACTCCTAAAGCGCCGACCTGTTCAATCGTTGTATCGCCTTCGGTTATCCACGCCGGCGATTCGGCGGTCATATCTTGGAAGACGACCAATGCGCTTTCCTTCACTATCGACCATAACATCGTCAATATCGCGCCACTCGACGGGAGCAGCACGATCTCTCCCTCCGTCACAACCACCTACACCGGTACGGTGACCGGCCCCGGCGGCTCGGCAACGTGCATCGCGACCGTTACGGTGACGACGACTCCGCCGCCTCCCGCGGCGCCGACCTGCACGCTCTCGGCTTCTCCCACGTCGATACAAACAGGATCTTCCTCGACGCTTTCGTGGGGGACGACGAACGCGACGTCGCTCTCCATTGATCACGGCGTTGGCGCGGTGACGCCGATCGCGTCCGGCTCGCGCTCAGTCTCTCCCTCCGTCACAACCACCTACGCCGGTACGGTGACCGGCCCCGGCGGCTCGGCAACGTGCATCGCGACCGTTACGGTGACGACGACTCCGCCGCCTCCCGCGGCGCCGACCTGCACGCTCTCGGCGAATCCGGCGAGCGTCAATTCCGGCGATCACTCAACCTTATCGTGGACTACGAGTAACGCGAACACCTTTTCGATCGACCAAGGAATCGGCGCGGTCTCTCCGGCTATCGGCGGTTCGATTAATTCTAAAGCGATTACGACCGATACGACATTCACCGGCACGGTCGTGAGCCCTTCGGGTCAGACGACAACGTGTACCGCGCAAGTGAAGGTAGTTGCGATTCCCCCGGGCGGCGGCCCATCGTGCTCGCTCGCGGTATCGCCTTCAAGTTATGTGAGCGGCGGATCGGCGACGCTCTCGTGGGGCGGCACGGATATTCAAAGCGTTACCATTGATAATGGCATTGGCGCGACGACGACCGTCCCGGGTTCAGTAACCGTCTCGCCATCGGCGGTACGGTCGTATACGTATACGGGAACCTTTACGGCGACGACGGGTCAGACTCTTACGTGCTCGGCGACGCTCAACGTCTCTCCGCCCGGCGGCGGGGGAGGTGGTGGCGGTGGCGGTGGAGGAGGCGGCGGCGGTGTCATTATGCCTACCATCACTCTCTCGGCGCTTCCGCATGTCGGCTCTCAGCCGCTCGCGTATCTCTACCTCTCGCAGATTCCACAGACGGGCCTCGCGCTCGGGCCTGTCGGCACGGCGCTTTACTGGATCATACTTATCCTCTTTGCTCTAGCGGTTGCGTATCTCACCCTTTTCACATTTATTCCGTATTCTCGCCGTCAGCTGAGCGCGATTGGCGTGCGCGTTCAGCAGGCGGTGAATGCTCATGCGCTCGAGACGGAACGCGCGCCCCTAGTGCCGCCGGCTGTTTCTCCTATGGAGCGAACGGAGGTGTCCGCCGCGGTACGCGAAGCGCCGCGCGGCTACTCGAGTTACGACGGATTCAAGTCGTTCGCTCAGGGCGGCGCGCTCTCAATCGAGGATATCGTGAAAGGGCTCTCGCGAACGCACGCCGCGCCGGTAGTCTCGGAAGACGCGCATACCCTCGTAGCAGAGTCCCTGGTGAATACAGAACCGGCTTACCCGCCTATTGAACCGGCGTATACTCATATCGAATCGGCCGGCGCGCCGGCCGCCCATGCCGCTCTTCCTGAGTCGGCTCCGACGCCCGCCTCGGTGCGCGGGTTTGTTGCGGCGCTTCTTAATCTCGATCGCGCGGCAGTCTTCGCTGGCCTTCGCCAAGAATTACGCGGCGGCGGTTCGGCTGAAGATCTGCTCACGGAAGCGGTGTGTCTTCTCGATGATGCGTATCGGGCGCGCGTCGACGGAGTAGCCTGCGCGCCGGACATCGCGCAGCTCACCGAGCGCATCGCGACGCCGACTCTGGAGAAGCTCATCGGCTCGCTTACAACCGCGATTGACTCAAGCTATTCGACGAGTGTTACAGGCGCCAAGCTCGCGCTCACCCGCGCCCTCGCCGTGCTCGATTCATAGAGAAGAAATCACGCTCTTCGCGCCGCAATTTCTTCGCGCGCGCGATTCACGAAATCGCTCACGGACTCGTTCTCCTTCTTGCCGTGATCGCGGCTCTCGACCGTGACGGTCTTCGCCGCCGCTTCAGTATCTCCGACGACGAGAAGATAGGGGATCTTTTCAACCTTTCCTTGGCGGATTTTTTTACCCAGCGACTCATCTGCGCCATCAACGTCTGCGCGGATACCGGCTGTTTTCAGTATCGCCAAGACCTCCTCCGCATAGGCATGGTGTTTTTCAGACACGGGCAGTATCCGCATTTGCAGGGGGCTGAGCCAGAGCGGGAGATTCCCGCCTGTGTGCTCGAGCATTACTGCCGAGAAGCGTTCGATCGAACCCATAATCGCGCAATGGATCATCACCACCCGTTCCTTCTCTCCGTGCTCGTTTATGCAGGTAAGATCGAAACGTTCCGGAAGATTCATGTCCAACTGGATGGTCGCGACCTGATGCTCGCGGCCGAGAGAATCAGTCGCCATGAAGTCGAGCTTCGGTCCGTACATTGCCGCCTCGCCGGGAGCTTCGAAGTGCTCGGCGCCGCGCTCTTTCGCGATAGATCGGAGCGCGTCTTCGGCGTTTTTCCAAATTTCCGGAGTCCCGAGATACTTCTCCGCTGAGGCGGGATCGTGGAAGGAGAGGCGGACGCGGAGCGTGAAGCCGAAGGTGCCGTAAAAGGTGTCAACGATATCCCAGATCTTGAAGAATTCATCGCGGACTTGGCTGTGACGGCAGAAGACGTGACTATCGTCTTGAGTGATTGAGAGGACGCGAGTGAGGCCGCCGAGCTCGCCGGACTGTTCATCGCGGTACACCATCGTCGTTTCGGCATAGCGTTGCGGCATGTTCCGATAGGAGTGCGGGCGGCGATTGAAAATTTGCGTGTGATGCGGACAATTCATCGGCTTCAGCGCGTATTCCTTCCCCTCGCGAGTGGTGATGCGGAAGAGCTCGTCAGCGAATTTTTCCCAGTGGCCGGAAGTTTCGTAGAGCGCGCGCTTCGTGATATGGGGGATCGTCACGCGCTCATAGCCGTGTTTTGCGCGTAATTCCCAAATATACGCGTCAAGCGCGTGGCGCATACGCGCTCCCTTCGGCGTCCAGAGCGGGAGGCCCGAACCAACGAGCTCCGAGAAGGTGAAGAGATCGAGTTCCTGTCCGATCTTGCGATGGTCGCGCTTCTTAGCCTCTTCTCTCTGCGCTCGATACGCGTCAAGCTCCTCTTTCGTATCGAAGGCGAGTCCGTAAATGCGCGTCAGCATCGGCTTCTTCTCGTCGCCGCGCCAGTACGCGCCCGCGACGCGGTCGAGAACGAACGAATGTTCCGTTATCTCCCGAGAGGGATGTTCCGCGTGGCCGCCGCGGCAGAGATCGGTGAAGCCGCCGCAGGTGTAGAGCGTAATGGTCGCGCCGTCCTTTTCGAGTTCGTCGATGAGTTCGATTTTAAAAGGATTATCTTTAAACCTCTCCCGTGCTTTTTCGGCGGATACCTCTTCGCGGGAGAACGCGGTCCAGTGCGGCAAAAGCTTCGTCATCTCGTCTTGAAGCGCCTGCAAATGCTCCTCTTTTATCGAGTGGGTATCAAAGTCGTAGTAAAAACCGTTTTCAATCGCGGGACCAATCGTCGGCTTCGCTTCGGGATGCAATTTTTGCATGGCGGCGGCGAGCAGGTGGGCGAGCGTGTGACGCTTTGCTTCGAGGGAGCTCATAAAGGAGAGAATACCATACTGTTCGGCGGAATTTCTCTCACCGTTAAAAACAAAACGATACATTTGACAACATTACAAGTATAGAGTACCCTTTTCTTAAGGGAGTAGTCCCTTACGGCGGCGGGTGCAGAAGCGCTCGCTATCGAGAATCTGTTCATTGACTTTTAACTTTAAGGAGATGACGATGAAGATCGTCAATGTGATTTTCACATCGAGTTTTCTTCTTGTCCTCGCTGCCTGTGGCGGCGGTGGCGGCGGAAGCTCGGATGCCGCCACGACGCCGCCCGACACTGCCGCCAGCAGTCCGGCGCAACAAGTGCTATGCCCGGACCAAAAGACGTCCGCCGCAAAGGCGGCGGACTGTCCGGCCACCACGCTTTTGCCAGTTGACCTCAAGGCTATTGCCTTGGTTAGCCCGGAAGAGGCGATGCTGAAGGGCTACGCGTTCATCGCGTCGGGTACGATCGCGGAGAGTGGCTTCCACGCCACCGTGACGCAAGGACACGGGAAGTGGACGCTCCCTGTCTACTTCGAACTCGGTCCCGACAAGAGGACCGTGAACGTTATCCTGAAGGAACGCCCGGCGTACGGGACGGAGTTGAGCATTGTGTTCGATGCTCTCGACTCAGTCGGAAACCCGGTCACCTCGGCGACCAGCCTTTCCAGCACGCCAGCAATGGTGTGCGCCGATAACTCAAAATGGTCGAACCCGGCCTCGTTCAACACGGCGATACAAGATTGCGTCGCGCCGATCGGCGTGCAGGCGCTCATCACGGATTTCAATGTGATGAGCGACAGGACTTGCGAGCTCGAGGTGGAAAAAACACTCTCGAGCGCGTGCCAATTGTATTTTGCAAATGGCACGATATCGGTGATGGACACCGGTACCGTTCTTAGCGGCGGGCACTCTGCGTGGTGGACGGGGTTCGTCGGAGGAGACGGGGTGAGTTATCTCGCCCTTATCGACCAGACGACGAGCTTTCCGGTCGCGGCGCTGAAGCTCTCCGATAAGCTGTCATGGCTTATCGGGAATCCGCGCGGAGTAACAATCCGCGTGGGGGCGCAGACCCTTCTCGCTTCATGGGATGGGGCGAAGATCGCCCTCTCCTGCCTAGTCGGCTGTTAAAACCGGCCACACTGCCCGCGCCACAAAGCGCGGGTGGTTTATTTTATAGCGCTTTTAATTCATCGATCGCGAGCGAGGGTTCGCCGTTTCGTACCGAGACTTTTCCTTTGATCAGGATACACGCGCCCGGGACTAGGAGCGCCGAGTGTGTTTTGAGGAGTTTGGGGAAGGCGGCCGCCTCAATCGAATCGGTTTTATCCTCGATGGTGATGAAAGACATCTTTTCCCCGCTCTTGGTAAGAATGTTACGCGCCGCAGTCACGAGCACGGGCAGGATAAGGAGCATGCCCGTCTGCGGCTCTTCTTTAATCCTCGCTATCGAGAGCTTCGCTTTACTCGCTATGTCGGCATGAGCGTCAAGCGGGTGCCCGCTTACGTAAATACCGAGAAGCTCTTTCTCCCACGCGAGTTTATCGAGAAGCGAGGTCGCGCGGCCTTCGGGGAGCGCGAGCTCGGGCGGGCTCGTAAATGATCCGAAGAGCGAGTCCTGCGGCGCGATCGCGGTCGCGTCGCGGTGAAAAGCGAGAAGGGTTTCGATATTTTCAAGCAGAGTGCCGCGCTTGTGCGCCGCGGGTGCGAGCGAGTCGAGCGCGCCGCATTTGATCAAGGATTCAAGCGATTTACGATTGAGGCTCTTGGATTCGATGCGCGAAAGAAAGTCGGCGAGCGAAGCGTAGGGACCGCGCGCCCGGCGCTCTGAAATGATCGCTTCTGAAATGCCGTCGCCGAAATTTTTAATTGAGGAAAGACCGAACCGGATCGCTTTATTCGGCGTCGGAAGCTGAGCTTCCGACACATGGTCAACGACGGTGAAATCGGCGCCGCTTTCATTTATGTCCGGCGGCAAAACGGGGATGCCCATGCGCTTCGCTTCAGCGACGAGAATCGCGATTTGTTCAGTGTCGCCGGCGTCCGCGGTAAGAAGCGCCGAGAGATACTCAACCGGAAAATTCGCTTTCATGTATGCCGTTTGGTAGGCGACTTTGCCGTAGCTCGCGGCGTGCGCCTTATTGAAGCCGTAGGCGGCGAAAGGTTCGATGAGCGACCAGAGCTTCTCCGCTTTTTCAGGCGAAAGTTTGCCGTATTCGACAAAACCTCGCAGTAATTTCTCTTTCTCGGCGCGCATAACTTTCGGGATTTTTTTGCCCATCGCCTTGCGAAGCGCATCCGCCTCAAGCCAGGAATAACCGGCGAGCTTGATCGCGGTCAAGAGCACGTCGTCTTGATAGACGAGGAGGCCGTACGAAAAGCCGAGATACTCCTGCATGCGCGGATCGACGAAGCGGATCAATTTCGGATTGTGCTTGCGTTCGATGTAGGCGGGAATGGTTTCCATCGGGCCGGGGCGGTAGAGCGCGACCATCGCGTTAATGTCGTGAATCGTCGACGGGCGCAGATCCTTGAGCCAGCGCGTCATCCCGGAGCCGTTCAATTGAAACGTCCCTTCGGTCTCTCCGCGCGCGAGCATCGCGTACGTCTTCGCGTCGTCAATGGGGACGTTCTCGATATCGATCGCGATGCCGCGCGTCTCTTTCACGCGCGCGACGGCGTCCGCGAGAATCGCCAGATTTTTTATGCCGAGAAAATCAAACTTCAAGAGCCCAACGCCGCCGTATTCGTCGGTGATCGAGTACATATCGTACTGAGTGATCATCTTGCCGGTGCCTTTCGGATCGGGCTGGACGGGAGTCCATTCGACAAGCGGAGTCGGCGCGACGACCACGCCCGCCGCGTGGACGCCGACGTGCCGTACACAGCCCTCGATGCGTTTCGCGAGAGTGAGGATCTCATGAGCGTCGTCGTCTTCGTCGTAGATCGCTTTCAGATCAGGTTCGAGTTCGAGCGCGCGATCGATCGTCATCGGGAATCCTTGCGAGCCGATGGGAATGAGCTTCGCGATGCGGTCGCCGGTGGAATAGGCGTGCCCGAGCGCGCGCGCGACGTCGCGTACCGCCGCGCGCGCCATCATAGTGCCGAAGGTGCCGATCTGCGCGACGTGGTCCTCGCCGTACTTCTGTTTGGCATACGCGATCATCTCGTCGCGGCGGTTGTCGGCCATATCCATATCGATATCGGGCGCCTTCGGCCGTTCCGGATTGAGGAATCGCTCAAAGGGGAGATTATAGAAAAGAGGGTTCACGTTGGTCACGCCGATAAGGTACGCGACGAGACTGCCGGCGGCCGATCCGCGCGTCGTGGTGAGAATGCCGGCGCGCCGCGCGAAATCGAGAAGATCGGCGACGATCAGGTAATACACGGCGAAGCCTTTGTTGATAATGATCGTGAGTTCATACTCGATACGCTCTACCACGTCAGGCGTTTCCTCGAGTCCGCGCGTTTTGACGCCCGCATACGCCTTGGCGCGCAACTCCTCGTCATGATTCGCGAATCCCGGCGAGATCGGGACGGCAGGGAATGTCCATTTCCCGAGCTCAAATGAGACATTGCAACGATCGGCGATGAGTCGCGAATTCATGACCGCCTCGGGCGTATCTTGAAAAAAAGAACTAGCTGTTTCCTCGCTGATGAAGGAAAAGTCCTCCTCTTCGTTTCTGCCGCGAGCGCCCTGCTGGATGCGCCGCATGATCTCGGTCGCTTCGCGGTCTTCCGGCGCGAGATAGTAGACATCGTGTTGCGCGACGAGCTCGGCGCCGTTCGCCTTTGCGAAACCGATGATTTTTTTCTGCAGTGCTTCATGCCCGCTGACCTTGGGATGGCGGGTGATCTCGAGGAAGAGATTATGCGCGCCGAAAATATCCTTAAATTCGGTAAGCGCGGCCGCCGCGCCGTTCTCGTCGCCCGCGCGCAGAAACTGCGCGATATCGCCCGCGAAGGAGGGGAGGATGGCGATGACGCCCTCATGATGTTCGCGTAAGAGCTCCTTGTCTATTCGCGGGCGCTCGTAGAACCCTTCCGTCCATGATTTTGTCACGAGAGCGAGCAGATTCTTGTATCCTTCATTGTTTTGGGCGAGGAGGACGATGCGTGAACGTTTCTGATCCAGATGCGGGTCGCGATCGTGGCGCGAACGCGGGGCAAGGTAGGCATCGACGCCGAGGATCGGCTTGATACCCGCCTTCACCGCGGCTTTGTAAAATTCGATCGCGCCGTGCATATTGCCGGCATCGGTGAGCGCGAGTGAATCCATGTTGAGGGCAACCGCTTTTTCAACGAGTTCGTCCACCTTCGGAAGAGCCTGGAGAAAGCTGTAGTGGCTGTGAGTGTGGAGGTGGATGAATCGTGACGCCATCCGCTCCAGTATATACTTTTCCCATGAGATTCACGCTCGGAGTCGATGAAGCCGGTCGCGGACCCTTGGCGGGGCCGGTCGCGGTCGGCGTGGTCGCGGTCGCCGAGGGCTTTGACGTGGCGAAAGAATTCCCCGGAGTTAAGGATTCGAAGAAGCTTTCGGGGAACAAGCGGGAGAAACTCTTTGAAATGCTCGAGGCGCGCGTCGCCAAGGGCGACGCGCGTTACCGTGTCGAGCTCGAGAGTGCCGGGACGATCGATCAGAAAGGCATCGTTGAAGCGGTGCGCCGCGCAACCGGACGCGGCGTGCGGGAGCTCGCTCCGGACACCGCACTCGTACACATACAACTCGACGGCGCGCTTCGCGCCCCGGATGAATACGCGCAAGAAATCATCATTAAAGGCGACGAGCGTATCCCGCTCATCTCTCTCGCTTCGATCGCGGCCAAGGTGATGCGCGATCGAGCGATGCTCATGCTTGCGAACGAATACCCGCAATACGGCTTCGAGCTCCACAAGGGGTACGGCACTAAGCTTCATTACGAAATGCTCAAGAAGTACGGTCTTTGCGCTATCCACCGCCGATCTTTTATCCATCTTGATTCTCGAGACTAGCGTATTCGCGCATACCCAGCCGCGAGCTTGCTTTTTAGCAATATGAGACTATACTTCCGGATTGTGTCCAGTCTGTACTGATGGACGCAAAGGGCGGATCGGGTTCTTCCCCGATCCATAGAACAAAGTTGGAGAATAGAATGAAAAAGCTTTCCAAAAAAGGAGCGGTCGCCACTATGAACGAGAAAAAAATGAAGGGCCTGAAGGGCACCGCATTCGAGAACTGTACCCGGTGTGACGGGTTCAGAGGAACAATCAAAAACGGATCCGGACCCGAGGCGCTCTGCAAGCGCGCTCTACGTCCGGTGACGGCCGAAGAGGCCATTCGGTGCAACGGCAAAGCGCCGATTCCGCGGTGCGCGCCGCTGCCCACACATTCACCTCATCCGGTGTTTGAGAAGGCATCAAGATCGTTCCGATCTTGATGCCAGGCCGCTCCACAAGAGCGGACTCACACAAAGCGTTCGACCCGATCAATCCGATCCGGCCGGCGCTTTTCAATTTTATCCCTGCATGGTAGAGTGGCAATCATGTCAATCCGAATGCGCCATACCCGCGGGCATACGAATAACCGCCGTTCGCATCACGCCCTGTCTGCGAAGACGACAGTCAAGGACAAGGAGAGCGGCAATATCCGCCTTCCTCACCGCCTCGATGAGGCGACGGGTATGTATCGCGGCAAGCAGATCGCACCCGCCCGTTCCCCTCATGCGAAAAAGGAAAAAGTAAAAGGCCCCTCGACGGCACCCATTGCACCTCATATTCACGAGCACGCGCATGAGGAACACCAAAATGCCGAAGCGAAAAGCTCGAAGGGCATCACGGGCAAGGTCGCGACCGGCGGCCGGCCGAAGGCGCGGTCAGGCTTCGGGGGAGGCGTTTAATTAATTTGTGCACATGATAGAGCGCGGCCGCGCTTCCCGCGGCCGCGCTCTTTGCTATACTGGCAACATAGATCTTTCCATGGCGAACCGACATTTAGCGCGCTCCGTGATCCTTCAGACCTTGTTTGAGTGGGATACGACGAACTCCTCTCCCGAACAGGCGGAGGCGATGCTCGAGCGCAATGTCGTCGAATTCGGCGGCGGCGATATCGACCGTTCGTTTTTGGATCAGCTTCTCCACGGCGTGCTCGCAAAACAGCACGACATTGACCGCGTCATTGAAAAGGCCGCGCCTGAATGGCCGCTCGATCGGATCGCGCCGATCGACCGCAACATTCTGCGCCTCGGACTCTACGAACTTCTCTTCGCCGATCGAACTCAAGTCCCCGCCAAGGTGGCGATCAATGAGGCGATTGAGCTCGCCAAGACCTTCGGCAGCGATTCAAGCGGACGTTTCGTGAACGGCGTTCTCGGTGCCGTCTACAAAGAACTCGGCGAGCCCGGAAAAGAGGAGCAGGGAGCGAAGAAGACTGCGAAGACGCGGTACGAAGATATGCCGCTCCAACGGCTCGGGGGAGCGGTGGTTTACAGCAGGCACAACGGCCAGATTTATCTTGCGCTCGTGCATGACGTCTTCGGGCACTGGACCCTCTCTAAGGGCAAAATCGGCGACAATCCGACGGTAGAAAAGGAGACGGCCGAGCAGGGAACGATACGGGAGATCAAAGAGGAGATCGGACTCGATATCGTCATCGAAGACAAGATCGGCGAGAATGAGTACACCGCTTCACACCCCGAACGCGGGAAATACCGCAAGCACGTGATCTACTTTCTCGCAAGAGCCGACTTCGAGCCGCTCGTACTTCAGCAGGGGAAGGGCGGCCTTGACGACGCCAAGTGGTTCCGCCTCCAGGACATCATTGATCTCAACTTTTACGACGATATGCTCCCGATCGTCACGAACGCCGTCCAGAAGCTTCTCGACAAGCCGACCAGCCATAGATAGGCCGGTAGCCGAGACGATACCTTCCAACATTTGATTTTCCTATAGTCTCCTGCATACTGCTACTGTGAACGCCATGTCTGATGTCGCTTCGTGCGCCGCGCGCCTGGGCCTCGCTTTCAAAAATCTCGATCTTCTGGTCGAGGCGCTTACCCATCGCTCCTATTTGAACGAACATCGCGAGTATGCGGGAGCGCATAATGAACGTCTCGAATTTCTCGGCGACGCGGTTCTCGAGCTCGCGGCGACTGATTTTTTGTATAAAAAATTTCCGGCGAACCCCGAGGGCGAGCTCACGGCTTATCGCGCGGCGCTCGTCAACACAGTCTCCTTGGCGGAGACGGCGCAGCAGCTCGGCATCAATGAATTCCTCCTTTTGTCGAAGGGCGAGTCGAGAGACACGGGGCGCGCGCGCGAGGCGATTCTCGCGGACGCCTTTGAAGCGATCATCGGCGCCGCCTATCTCGATCAGGGCTATGCGGCCGCCGAGGCCTTCATCGCGCGCAATCTTTTCGGAAAGATCGAGGATATTATCGTCAAGCGTTCCTATCAAGACGGGAAGAGCCGCTTCCAAGAGGCGGCGCAAGAGAAGCGCGGCATCACGCCGGAATACAAGACTCTTTCGGAAGAGGGGCCCGACCACGCGAAGCTCTTTACGGTCGGCGTGTTCATCGGCGGAGAAGAGATCGCGCGAGGCGAAGGTCAATCGAAACAAGGAGCGGAGCAGGCCGCGGCGGATGCGGCATTGCGAATGATGCAGTGGGCCTAGCATCGCTTTCAATTTCATTTGGTACAATAGAGGGCGATGCTGAAGCGACTCGAGATCGTCGGATTTAAGTCGTTCGCCAAGAAGACGGTCTTGGATTTTGGAAACGCGACGACCGCGGTCGTGGGGCCGAACGGCTCGGGAAAGTCGAACGTCGCCGAGGCGTTCCGCTTCGCACTCGGCGAACAGTCGATGAAGAGCATGCGCGGTAAGCGCGCCGAGGACCTTATCTTCAACGGTTCGCACACTGCGCCCCGGGCGAACCGAGCGGCGGTGGTCATAGTTTTTGATAATGCGCGCCGTGCTTTTAAGATTGATTTCGACGAGGTCGCGATCGAGCGCGTGGTGCATCGCGACGGCACGAGCGAGTATTCGATTAACGGCTCCCGCGTGCGGTTGCGCGATATCGAGGAATTGCTCGCGAGCGCCAACATCGGCGAGACCGGCCACCACATCATTTCGCAGGGCGAGGCGGATCGGATCCTGCTCGCCAGTCCGCGCGATCGCCGCGCGATGCTGGAGGACGCGCTCGGATTAAAAATATATGAGTTTAAAAAACAAGAGGCCGAGCGGAAGCTCGTCAAGACGGAAGAGAATATCGCGCAGGTCAACTCGCTCCGGCGCGAACTCGCGCCGCACCTGCGCTTTCTCGAAAGTCAGGTAAAGAAACTCGAGCGCGCGGACGCGCTGAAGGCGGAGCTCGTCGGCCTCGCGCAAACCTATTTTGCGATTGAGGACGCGTATATCGCTAAGGAAAAAAAACAGGCCGCCGATGATCTTCGTGACGCGCGAGAACGGCTCGCCGTGGTTTCAGCCGAGCTTGAACGCGTCGCCGATCCGAAAACCGCTGACGAGGAGACGATTCGGCGCGCCGAAGCGCTTCGCAAAGCGGAACGAGAGGTGTCGGAGCTCTCGATAGAGCGCGCGGCTCTTTCTCGCGAAACGGGGCGTATCGAAGGAGCGCTCGCCGAAGTGAAACGCCGCGCGACGGCGGCCGCGCGCGATTCGTATGCCAAAGTTTCGTATGAAGATCTTGAGGCGCTCCACGTCGAGGTGGAGCGCGAAGTCGAGCGCGCGGGCGACACGATGCAGTCGATGCTCGCCGCGCTCGATTCGATAAAACGCGCTGTCCAACTTTTTTTCACTCGCTACGGCTCGCCTGACACGGAGCGCTTTACCGAAGAAGGCGCGGCGGCGAAACTCGAGGAAGAGCAGGCGATCCTTGCGGAAAAATGTACCGCAGTTTCAACCGCGCTTGAAAGAGCCGAATCCGCACGGACACGGGCGCGAGAGGCGATGGTCGCGCTCGAACAAACGGGCCGCGAGATTCGCCGCCGCATTCTCGATTCGGCACAGGCGAAAGCGCACGAGGAGGGGAATATCGCCAAGATTGAAGCGCGCATTCATGAGCTCGCTCTTCTTGCCGATATGCTCGAACGAAATAAAGGAGAGGCGCTCGCCGTCGCGGGCTCCGCCGCGCTTTCGTACGCGCCGCTCGAACGCTTGCCGGAGGAGGAGCGCGCCGTACAGGAGGGTCGAGACCACGCGCTCGAGCGGATGAAGATCCGCCTTGAAGAAGCGGGCGGGACCGGCGAGGAGATTCGCCATGAACACAAAGAGGTCAGCGAGCGCGAAACTTTTCTTGCGGCAGAGCTCGAGGACCTCGCGAAGTCGGCCGCAGGTCTCGGCGCCCTTATTAATGATTTGAATACCGAACTCGCGAAGCATTTCTCCGAAGGGCTCGCGAAAGTGAATGCTTCATTTAACGAATACTTTTCGCTTATGTTTGGCGGCGGCAACGGGCGGCTCGTGCTTGAGGAGCCGGAGCAAATCGATAGTGACGAGGACGGTGCCGAGGAGGGAGGCCGTGAGAATGTCGGCGAAAGAGAAAAGAAAGACCGCGCGGGCATCGAGATCGCCGTCAATTTGCCGAAAAAGAAAGTCCGCTCTCTGATGCAGCTCTCGGGAGGCGAGCGCGCCTTGACCAGCATCGCGCTTATCTTCGCGATGAGCCAGGTCAACCCGCCGCCCTTTCTTATTCTTGACGAGACCGACGCCGCGCTTGACGAGGCCAATAGCCGCCGGTACGGCGATATGATCGAGAACTTGGCCGCGAAGAGCCAGCTCATCGTGATCACTCACAACCGCGAGACGATGATGCGCGCGGGCGTTCTCTACGGCGTCACCATGGGCGGTGACGGCGTCAGTAAATTGCTGTCCGTAAAGTTCGACGAAGCCGTCGCCGTGGCGAAATAAATGGAGATTTACGAAACTCCCGTTGAGACGGGAATGAAGTCGAGTTCTTTTTCCGCGATTCGGGCGGCGGTGAGTTTAACTCTGATCGGATCACCGAGACGGTAGACCTTCTTCGAACGGCGGCCGACGAGACGATATTGCTTTTCTTCGTAGTCGAAATAATCTCCTTCTTGGCCGGGGAGCTCTCCGAGGATGCGGATATTCACCATCCCGTCGGCATGCGTGGTCTGCTCTTCGACGTAGAAACCGCGCTCGGTGACGCCCGAGATTATCGCGTCAAACACCTCGCCCACTTTGTCAGCGAGGAATTCGACCTGCTTCATTTTGATCGAGTCGCGCTCGGCGTCGGCGGCCGCCACCTCGCGCTCCGAGGCGTGGATCGCGAGCGTGTCGAACTCCTGCATCTCGGCGGGAGTGATCGGTATGCCGCCCGCATGCGCTTTGATCAAGCGATGCACGATGAGATCGGGGTAGCGACGGATAGGGGAGGTGAAGTGAGTATAAAATTCGAACGCGAGACCGAAGTGACCGATGTTTCGCGTGGTGTAGACAGCCTTGCTCATCGAGCGCAGGGTCGCTGTTTTGATGAGGTATTCCTCCGGTTTTCCTTTTACTGCTTCGAGCAGGGTATTGAGCTCGGCGCCGGTTACCTTGCCGCCCGATGTCTTCAGATGGTAGCCGAGCACGCGCAGAAGGTGCGTGAGATTCTCGATGCGGTTTGTATCGGGCTCATCATGGATGCGGTAGAGCGACTGAAAATGCGGACCGCCGTTGCTCGTCAGCTTCGCGAGATGCTTCGCGGCCGCTTCGTTCGCGAGAAGCATGAAGTCCTCTATCATTAAATTGGTTGCTTTGCGCTCCTTGAGTTTAATCGCGATCGGCTTGCCATTTCCATCGAGCTCCACTTTTATTTCAGCGGTGTCGAATTCGATCGCGCCTTTTGCTTGGCGGCGGGCGCGGATCTTCTGCGAGAGGCCGAGGAGAGTCGAGAGTTCGGAGGCGAGCTCTCCCGAGCCGGCGTCGAGCACGTCCTGTGCATTTTCATAGGTGAATCGCCTGTCAGAGTGGATTACGGTTTCGCCGAACCAAACGTTTTTCACCATCGCCTCGCCGTCAAGCGTGAAGACCGCGGATACCGCGAGGCGGTCTTGATCGGGATTCAGCGAACAGAGATCGGTCGAGAGAATATGCGGGAGCATCGGAATAGTGCGATCGACGAGATATACCGAGGTGGCCCGCTCCCGCGCCTCTTTGTCGAGCTCGCTGTTCGGCCTCACAAAGTAGGAGACATCGGCAATATGGACGCCCACTTCAGTATCCCCATCAGGCAATGTGCGGATGGAGAGCGCATCGTCGAAGTCCTTGGCGTCGAAGGGGTCGATGGTGCAGGTGCTCACGTGCCGGAAGTCGGCGCGCGGATTTTCCGCGATACGGCGCGCCGCTTCCGCAATAAGTATTTCGCGGCCGCCGGCCTCGAGAGTCCGAGCTTCGGCGACCACGCCCGGAGGGAAGTCAGTCGAGAACCCTTGGCCGAGCGCGAGCGCGCGCATCTCCGTCTCATGATTCCCGGCAGGGCCGATCACCTCAAGGATCTCGCCGAGCGGGTACTCTTTATCGGCATCCCAGCGTACGAGCTTCACGAGTGCCTTGCTACCGATGGCCGCGCCGCCGCGACTGAGAATGACGAGCGGAACATGCATTTTCTTATAATCAGGTTGCAGATAGACGAGCCCGTTCTCCTCGATGAGGGTGCCGACAAATGTCTCGCGGGCGCGGGAAACGATAGCGGTCACCCTCCCCGCCTCTCGCGGCGGCATCCGTCCAGAAGGATCGCGGTAGCTGCCGGCGCGTTCGATTTTTACGACGTCGCCCGAGAGCGCGTGGCCTGTCAATTCGGGCGGGACGAGGAGATCTTCCTGCCCCTCTTTAAGCGGGAAAAAGCCGAAGCCTTTTCGGGTCATGATGATCGGACCTTCGAGCTGAGGGTCCGTTGATGCGCGGTCTGACATTTGAGTCACTCTAGCAATATTCCGCGTCTTCTGCTATAGTCGCCTGCATGTTGATGATTCGATTTCAACGCACCGGCCGGACCAATGATCCGGCGTTTCGCATCGTCGTCCTCGAAAAAGAACGCGCCGCCAAAGCGGGCGCTCTTGTCGAGCTTCTCGGCACCTATAATCCGCACAGTAAAGCGATGACGCTCAATAAGGAGCGAGTTTCCTATTGGATGAGCAAGGGAGCCCAGCCGACAGATTCGATCAAGAATCTTCTCATCAATAAGGGCGTCATTGAGGGTACCAAGGTGAATGTGCTTCCCAAGAAGACTCCGCAGAAGAACGAGGCCGCACTCAAGGCTGAAGCTGAGGCTCTGGCCGCCGCCAAGGCCGCGGCGGCCGTACAACCAGCGGCCGCAGAAGAGCCGGCGATAGACGAGACTCCCGCAACGCCGTAATACCGTATCGTGAGCTCTTCTGCTCACGACTCCCGTTTACTGCTACTATGTCATTTATGGAATCAGATCAGGCATTTCTCGAATACTCGGTGAAGGCGCTTGTCGATCATCCCGAAGCGGTCGAGACGACTCGCATCATCGATCAGATGGGCGTACTCCTTACGCTCACGGTCCACCCCGATGACATGGGAAAGATTATCGGGAAGAGCGGAAAGACTGCCGAGGCGCTCCGCATTCTCCTGCGAATCGTGGGGATGAAAGGGAACGCGCGGGTAAATCTCAAGATCAATGAACCGGCGGGTGGAAAGCGCGAAGCTCCCTCGACAGCTCCTGAAATGAAGACCGTCGACCAGGTGGTTGAGGAGTTATAATGAGGAAAATCTCAATCGTTATCATTAAATTTCATCTCATCACGCTGTTCCCCGAAGCCTGCGACGCATACTTGAATGCGTCGATTATCGGTCGCGCGCGCAAGGAGAAGAAGATAACGGTGAAGTATGAGACCCCGCGCGACTACGTCGATAATAAATGGGGTAAGGTCGATGAGCGCCCGTATGGCGGCGGACCCGGAATGGTCATGACTGCGCTTCCGGTCGTTAAGGCCGTACAAAATGCTTTAAAATTGAAAAACGCGCCGAAACGGAAAGCGATTATCATCTGGTTCTCTCCGGCAGGGAAGCAGTTCAATAATAAAGAAGCGGACAAGCTCGCAAAATATACCGACGTGGCGCTCGTGTGCGGCCGGTACGAGGGGATCGACGAGCGCGCAAAGAAAATCCTCAAAACTCTGGCTCCCGTAAAAGAATATGCCGTCGGCGAAGCGGTTTATACCGGCGGCGAAGTACCGGCGCTCGCGATTATTGACGCCGTTACGCGCCGCCTACCCGGCGTGCTCGGAAAGGACGAGTCGGTCGAGGAGCGCCGCATTGCCTCCTCGGCAGTTTACACCCGCCCCGAGATCATCGAATACGGAGAGAGGAAATATCGTGCGCCCGCCGTTCTGCGAACGGGGCATCACGCAAATATTGACTCTTGGAAACGAAAGAGGAGCGTTACGAGGAAGCGCAAGGATCATTAGTCGCGACCATCGGGCGGTTTTCGTTTATCCCCACCCCTTGCGCTTTTCGGGGGTCTTTTGGTACACTACTGACACAAGATACGAGTGAGTACTGGAGGGCAGTGCCGTACAGATTCATAGAGAAAACGAAGAAACGCACAAGCGAGGGGAGTACCTTCGTGCGTTCGCATTTATATATCTAGTGCGAGTGTTGGCAGAATACCGGGCGATTATCACTTCAACGGCAATAACATATGCGCAAGAATCTCGTACAGAAGACTTTCGGTGCGTACCGAGCACCTTCGGTCTCGTTCCCCGACCTCGTGGGACACCAGCGCGGATCCTTTGATTGGCTCCTTAAGGACGGTCTCGCGGAGCTCTTCCGTGAATTCTCGCCGATCACCGACTACTCGGGTAAGAAGTTTGAACTGCAGTTCGAGAGTTTCGAAGTGGGCGAGCCAAAGTACAGCGAAGAGTTCGCGCGTATGAATATGCGCACCTATGAAGCGCCCGTGAAAGCGACGGTGAAGCTCATCAATAAGACGCTCGGCTCGGAGAAATCGCAGGAAATCTTTCTCGCCGATATGCCGATTATGACTCCGCACGGGTCCTTTATCGTTTCCGGCGTCGAACGGGCGATCGTTCCGCAACTCGCCCGTTCTTTTGGCGCATTTTTCAGTTCGGAATTGCTGCGCGGTAAGCCGTTCTTCGGCGCCAAGGTTTTGCCGCTCCGCGGCGTGTGGATCGAGATCGATTCGGAAGCCGACGGAGCGATCTTCGTAAAAATCGACCGCAAGAGGAAGTTCCCCATCACCCAGCTCCTCACGGTCTTCGGCGGCGGACTCGGCGAAGCGGTGACGAAGCATTTTGAAAAGGATCCGCTCGCCCTTGCGGCGATCAAAGCCACGTTGACGCACGACGAGGCGCGGTCGGTCGAGGAAGCGTACATCGAGATTCACCGCCGCATGCGCGACGGCGATCTCGCCACTCCCGAGAATGCGAAGAACTTCGTGCAGTCGCTTTTCTCGCCCGAGCGTTACGATATCGGTAAGGTCGGCCGCCACCGTTTAAACGCGCGCTTCGGCCTCCCTGTGAGCGAAAAGGCGCTCGAGAAGCGCGTCCTCTCGCTCAAGGATTTCGTCAATATTATTTCAGAAATTACCAAACTCAATGCGGATCCGCACGCGCGCCCCGACGACATCGATCACCTCGGGTTCCGCCGCGTCCGGTTCGTCGGCGAGCTTCTCCAAGCGCGCATGCGCGTCGGCATGAGCCGTATGAAGCGCAATATTCAAGACCGCATGAGCACGATCGAGAGCGAGACGACGCTCCCGATGGCGCTCGTGAATCCGCGCCCGTTCCACGCCTCCGTGCACGAATTCTTTACCGCCAATCAGCTCTCGCAATTTATGGATCAGCAGAATATTCTCGCGGAGCTCGAGAACATGCGCACTCTCTCGGCGCTTGGACCAGGAGGCTTGACTCGCGAGCGCGCGGGCTTCGAGGTGCGCGACGTGCACCCAAGCCACTACGGACGGCTTTGCCCGATCCACACGCCGGAAGGGCAGAACATCGGACTTATCCTGCGCCTCGCCACTCATGCGCGTACCAATGATTTCGGCGTTATCGAAACTCCGTACGCTAGGGTGAAGAACGGCAAGGTAACCGAGGAGATCGTCTACCTCAACGGACTCGATGAAGAGCTCGAGTACGTCGCGCACGGCGCGACGAAGCTCGACGATCAAGATCGCATCGTCGCCGAGCATGTCGAGGCGCGCTATAAGGGCGATCCGATCATCGTCCCGCGCGAGTTGATCACGCTTATGGACGCCTCTACGTATCAAATGTTCAGTATCGCGACCTGCATGATTCCGTTCGTTGATCACGATGACGCGAATCGCGCGCTGATGGGTTCAAACATGCAGAAGCAGGCGACGCCCGTCCTCATTCCGGAAGCGCCGCTTGTCGCCACAGGCATCGAGAGTCATGCGGCGATGAGCACCGGCCGTCTCGTTGTCGCGGAGGAGTCCGGAACGGTTACCTATGTCGATGCGCGCAAGGTTATCGTCGAACAGAAAGACGGGAAGAAGAAAGAATATCATCTTCAGGGGCTTACTCAGACCAATCAGAACTCGACCTTTATGCAACGCCCGTCGGTCGTGCTCGGCGATATCGTCAAGAAGGGCGAGGTGCTCGCGGATAATTCATCGACCGACCATGGCCAGCTCGCGCTCGGCCAGAATGTCCGCGTCGCCTTTATGAGCTGGAACGGCGCCAACTACGAAGACGCCATCATCATCTCGGAACGTCTCGTGGAGGACGCCAAGTTCACCACCATCCACATCGAGGACTTCGAGTGCGTGGTGCGCGACACGAAGCTCGGCCCCGAAACAACGACTCATGACATTCCGAACGTCGGCGAGATGCGTCTCAAGAACCTCGACGAAGAGGGCGTGATCCGCATCGGAGCTGAAGTGCGCCCGGGCGATATCCTCGTCGGCAAAGTAACCCCCAAGGGCGAGACGCAACTGACGCCCGAGGAACGCCTCCTGCGCTCTATCTTCGGCGACAAAGCGAAGGACGTGAAGGATACGTCGCTTCGCATGGAGGGAGGGAAGCGCGGCCGCATCATCGGCGTGCGCGTTTTCTCCCGCGAGAAGGGCGATCAGCTCGAGACGGGAATCATCAAGAAGATCGTCGTGACGGTCGCTCAAGTGAGAAATGTCAGTGTCGGCGACAAGCTCGCCGGACGCCACGGCAATAAGGGCGTCATCAGCCGCGTGCTTCCCATCGAGGATATGCCGTACGACAAGGACGGCAATCCGGTCGATCTGATTCTCACGCCGCTCGGCGTTCCGAGCCGTATGAATCTCGGACAGATTCTCGAAATGCACCTCGGATTGGCCGCGAACACGCTCGGCTACCAAGCCGTGGTGCCACCCTTTGCAGGAGCGACGCCGGACGAGATCCGCGCCGAGCTTGCCGCCGCCGGCTTTGACAAGAGCGGGAAGATGCAGCTCTTCGACGGACGTACCGGCGCGGCCTTCGCTCAGACGATCGCGGTCGGCTATATGTATATCTTGAAGCTCCATCACATGGTTGAGGACAAGATCCATATGCGATCGATCGGTCCGTACTCGCTCATTACCCAGCAGCCGCTCGGCGGCAAGGCACAGAACGGCGGCCAGCGTTTCGGAGAAATGGAAGTGTGGGCGCTGTTGGGGTACGGGGCGGCCTACACGCTTCGCGAGATGCTTACGATTAAATCGGACGACATCCAGGGCCGCTCCGCCGCCTTCGACGCGATCGTGAAGGGCGAGCCGATCAGCCACACGGGCACGCCCGCATCGTTCGCGGTGTTGACTAACCAGATCCGCGGCCTCGCGCTTGACGTCGAGCCGTTGAATCTTCCGCCCGAAGAACCGGACGCAGAGTGAATGAAATCGCTTTAGAAAATTAATTCACGACATATGGCATTCACCCCCCGCAAACTTCCTCCCCGCGACACTTGGAATGGGCTTCGGCTCGCGCTCGCTTCTCCGGAACGCATTCTCTCTTGGTCCAGCGGCGAAGTGACCAAACCCGAGACGATCAACTACCGCACCCAGCGATCCGAAAAGCACGGGCTCTTCGATGAGAAGATTTTCGGCCCCGAAAAGGATTACGAATGTTACTGCGGCAAGTACAAAGGAATCCGCTACAAAGGCATCGTCTGCGACAAGTGCGGCGTCGAGATCACGCGCTCGATCGTGCGCAGAGAGCGCATGGGCCACATCGAGCTCTGTACCCCCGTTGCTCACATCTGGTTCCTCCGTTCGGTCCCGAGCCGGATGGCGCTCCTGCTCGGCGCATCCGCAACCGACATCGAGAAGGTCGTGTATTTCGCGGGATATATCGTCATCAAGATCGCCGAGGAAGAGAAGAAACGCTTGCTCAACGAACTTGAGAGCGAATACAAATCAAAGTATAAGTCGCTCGGCACCGATAAGGAGCGCGACGCGCTCAAAGAAAAGATGACGATCGCCAAGAGCGAGATTGAGGGCATGGTGGTCGGCAGAGTGCTCGATGAACTCGAGTATCACCGCTTCTCGGTAAAATACGGCGGCCTCTTTGAGGCGCGCATCGGCGCCGAGGCCATTTACGATATTTTCTGCAAACTCGATCTGAAGGAACTCGAGAAGACGCTTTCGGCGCGCTACGAGCATGCCGGCGCCGCCGAGAAGGAGAAGCTCGCGAAACGTCTCTCGCTTATCGCCGGACTGATCGCTTCGGGCGTTCGACCCGAGTGGCTCTTCCTCACGCGTATTCCGGTGATCCCGCCGGCACTGCGTCCCATGGTCGCGCTCGAAGGCGGCCGCCACGCGACGTCTGACGTCAACGATTTGTATCGGCGAGTGATTAATCGCAACAATCGCTTGAAGAAACTGATCGATATTCACGCGCCGGAAGTGATTTTACGCAACGAGAAACGCATTCTTCAAGAGGCCGTTGACGCGCTTCTCGACAATTCGATCCGCAAGAGCGGCGCCGCCGCCGGCGCGATGACGATGACGCAGCGACGCCCGCTTAAATCCCTCGCCGACTACCTGAAAGGAAAGCAGGGATATTTCCGCCAAAATCTTCTCGGCAAGCGCGTCGACTACTCCGGCCGTTCGGTGATCGTCGTCGGCCCGGATCTCGAGCTTGATGAATGCGGCCTGCCGAAGCATATGGCGCTTGAACTCTTCCGCCCATTCGTGATCGCCGGACTTCTTGAACGCGAGCTCGCCTTTAATATCCGCGGCGCCGGCCGCTTGATTGAAGACGGCGTCGCTGAAGTATGGGAGCTGCTCGAAGAAGCGATCCAGGGGAAGTACGTGCTTCTCAACCGCGCTCCGACGCTCCATCGCCAGGGCATTCAAGCATTCCGACCGCGGCTTATCGAGGGTGACGCGATCCAACTCCATCCGCTCGTGTGCAACGCTTTTAACGCAGACTTCGACGGCGACCAGATGGCGGTGCATGTGCCGCTCTCAGACGAGGCGCAGTGGGAGGCGGCCAATATCATGAGCGCGAACAAGAATATCTTAAAGCCGGGATCGGGTGACATGATCGTGCTCACCGGGAAACCGCTCGATATCATTCTCGGCGTGTATTGGCTCACCAAATCCGTTGACGGAGCGAAAGGAGAGGATAAATACTTCTCCTCTCCAAACTCCGCCATTCTCGCGTCCGAGTATGAGACGATCGACCTGCGCGCCAAGATCAAGGTGCTTCCCGCGAAGGGGAAAGACAAGTACGCGGCGTTTGACGGCCATCCGTTTGAAACGACCGTCGGCCGCCTGCTCTTCAACACGGTGCTTCCGCCGAACTATCCGTTCGTGAATGAGACGATTACCAAGAAAGTGCTCGCGCGGATCGTTACCGACTGCATCGCGCGGTACGGCATCGACGCGGTGCCGGGTATCGTGAACAAAGTGAAGCGTTTCGGCTTCGACTATGCGACGCGCTCGGGTATCTCATGGGCGATTGACGACGTTTCAGTGCCCGAGGCGAAGTCGGCCATTATTGATGACGCCGCCGCCAAGGTGGTAAAGATTCAGGAAGATTATCAGAACGGTCTCCTTTCGGAAGAAGAGAAGCGCCGCATGGCGATCGAGACGTGGCAAGGCGCGAAGCAGTCCGTCGAGGAAGCCGTTGCGACCAATCTCGACCCGATGGGTTCTGTCGCCGACATGGTAAAGTCCGGAGCGCGCGGCACGCTCGGAAACCTGACTCAGATGGCCGGCATGAAAGGGCTCATTCAGAACACCGCCGGCGAGACGATCGAAGTGCCGATCATTTCCTCGATGATCGAAGGCCTGAATCCGATCGAATACTTCATGTCCACGCACGGCGCGCGCAAGGGTCTAACCGACACCGCGCTCGGTACGGCTAAGGCCGGATATCTCACGCGCCGTCTCTTCGACGTCGCGCAAGACTCAATCGTCACCGAGAAAGATTGCGGAACGGTCCGCGGAGTGAAGATTAATCGCGTGAGCGCGTCGGGCATTCAGATTAATTACGCTGAAGCGCTGCGCGGCCGCGTGCTTGCTGAAGACGTGAAGGACGCGAGCGGCGCCGCTCTGTTTAAGAAAGGGCACTACCTTTCGATTGCGGACGCCGAGACGCTTGCGGCGGCTGCGTCTGTCACCAGCGTGATCGCACGCTCCCCGATGTCTTGCGAGACGCGCTACGGTATCTGCCAGACGTGCTACGGCATGGATCTTACTACCCAAGAGATAGTAGACCTCGGTGAAGCGGTCGGCACCATCGCCGCTCAGGCGATCGGAGAACCGGGCACCCAGCTCACGATGCGCACCTTCCACGCCGGCGGCGTAGCGTCAGTCGGCGGCGACATCACGAGCGGCCTCCCGCGCGTTGAAGAGGTGTTTGAGAAGCGCGCGCCGAAAAATCCGGCCGTCATCTCGAAGTCTGACGGCATCGTTTCCGAGATTAAGGAAGAAGGCCGCGAGAAGGTGATTGTCGTCGCTCCTTCGGCCGGTCAAGGGAAAAAGGACGGATCGGCTTTTGAGTATCTCGCGCCGTATCCGCGCGTGCCCTTGGTGAAGGAAGGCGACACGGTCGTCAAGGGCCAGATCCTCTCCGATGGTTCGGCTGATCTCGATGAACTCTTCGACTACGCGGGCCGCGCGGTGGTTCAGGAATACATCATTACCGAAGCCTCGAAGATTTATGAACTTCAGGGGGCGTCGGTGTCGCGAAAGCACCTCGAGGTGGTTGTCAAGCAGATGTTCAGCCGCGTGAAGATTACTGACGCGGGAGATACCGATTATTCGATCGGCGACGTGGTCGAGGATTGGGAATTCGCGAAAGCGATCAAAGAGATGGAGGGGGCGAACAAACTTCCGCCGAAGGCGCATGAGATCGTACTCGGAATCAAGGAGAGTGCGCTTTCACGCCGTTCGTTCCTCTCAGCAGCTTCCTTCGAGCAGACGACGAAGATCCTCATTAATGCCGCGTTGCGCGGCTCGACGGATCGCCTGCGCGGCCTCAAGGAGAACGTCATTCTCGGCCGCCTTATTCCGGCAGGAACCGGATTCGACGGCAGTAAGAAGTATGCGCATATCGAGAAGTTGCAAGCTGACCGCCCGGCGCCGGCAACATACGAATCGCGCATCACCTCTTTCGCACCGCGCGTCCCGCGCGCACTGTAAGTGTTGAGAACGTTATATGCAACGCGCAAGCCGCCGTACGGTGGCTTGCGCGTTCGTATACAGGAATAAGAAACACGGTAGAATTGGGATCATGGCCGGAGATACCGTCGCAGAGATTAAGGAGCGATTGAGCATACAGGATATTATTAGCCCGTATGTAAAGCTCGCTCGAGCGGGGAAATCGCTCGTCGGGCTCTGTCCTTTTCATAAAGAGAAAACGCCTTCTTTCCACGTTTCTCCCGAGCGGGGAAGCTGGCACTGTTTCGGCTGCGGGGAAGGCGGCGACGGATTCTCTTTTATTGAAAAGATCGAGGGGGTGGACTTCAAAGGCGCACTCAAAATTCTCGCCGAGAAAGCGGGAGTTACTTTAATATATCAGAGCGGCGACGGACAGCGCGAAGACGCGTCGAAAAGGGAGAAGCTCTTCGCGCTCATGAGCCGCGCGGGCGAGTGGTACGCGGGGAAACTCCCGAACAGTCCGGCCGAAGCCTATGCCCGTTCGCGCGCAATGACCGATGAAACGATCGCCGCATGGCGGCTCGGCTATGCGCCGGACGGCTGGCGCGCTCTCCTTGAAGCTCTGACGGCTGAAGGATTTTCCGTATCGGAGCTGCTCGCGGCAGGCCTCGTGAAGGAAGCAGACGGCAAGCCGGGCACCTATTATGATCGTTTCCGTAATCGTCTCATGTTTCCCATTCGGGATGCCGCAGGGCGGATTGTCGCTTTTACGGGCCGCGCGTTGCCCTCCGAAGATTCGACAAACGAGAGCCAGCATGAAGTCGCAAAGTACCTTAATTCACCCGAGACCGATCTTTATCGAAAATCCGAGATCCTTTTTGGAATGGATCGCGCCAAAGAAGCGATACGGACTCGGAAGTATTCAATGCTCGTCGAGGGGCAGATTGACGTGCTCCTGGCTCATCAAGCGGGATTCAATAATGCCGTCGCCCTCTCGGGAACCGCGCTTTCCGTTCAGCATCTCCGGCTTATGAAGCGCTTCAGCGAGAACTTGATGCTCGTGCTTGATGCGGACCCGGCCGGACTCGCCGCAACGGCGCGTAGCGCCGGATTGGCTCTTCGACAGGGCCAGAGAGTGAAGGCGGCAAGATTGCCGAGAGGCAAGGACCCGGCCGATCTCATCAGTGAGGGGCCGCAGGAGTTCGCGGCGTGCGTCGCGGCGGCGAAACCGATCGTCGAGTTCTTCCTTGTCGAGCTCGTCGAGAGCGAGCCGGATACGCACCGGCTTCTTCGGCGCGCAGAAAGCATTGTACTCCCGCTTCTTGCGGCGATGCCGAGCCCTATGGAGCGCGAGCATTTTATCCAGTCAACGGCGCGAACGTTCGGGATCTCGAGCGAGGCGGTTCATGAATCGCTCAAGTCTTTTCCGGGAGAGCCGCCGGTCATGCTTGAGTCGCGGGCGCAGGCTCGGATCGCGGCGCCGATTCGACCGATACGCGAGATTCGCGGAGAACAACTCCGAGCGCTTGTCCACGCGTATTCGGGGACCGAGCTTGCGCAGTACGTCCAATCGGAGTATTGTCGAATTACCGAAGCTCGCGAGTTTCCGTCTGAGATTCCCTCGGAATCGGCGCTGTTCTCCGTCGAACAGCTGTTTGGAGATCGCCCGGGACCGCAGGCGGCAAACGAGCTTCTTCGCGCCTTTGAAGCAGCGGTGATCCGCGAGGCGTACGAGAGAGCGGTAGCGAATTTGCGCAGGGCGGAATCGTCAGGCGAGATCGCCCGAATCGAAGAAGCACAACGAGTCTGTGCCGAGCTCTCCGCGCGTCTTGCGAAGAGTGGCGGCTGATCCACCACCTCTATTTTTATGGCTAAAAAAACTATTACGAAAAAGAAAAAACCTTCTCGACCGCGTTCGAAGCATCCGGTGAAGAAATCCGCGAAAAAGCGGACGATGAAGCGTCTGTCCGCGAAAAAGAAAGCGGTGAAGAAGAGCCGCGCGCGCGCGAAGCCGAACAAGAAGCAAGTCGTTCGCGCGGCGCTTCACGGCGCAAAAGCGAAGAGTGAATCGCAGAAAGCGCTTTCGGCCGACGCGCTTATTGAGCGAGGGAAAGAGCGCGGATATGTCACCTACAATGAGATTCTGAAGTCATTTCCGCACGTTGAGGAAGACGTCGGTTTCCTCGAATCCTTGTACGAGCGGTTTGCGGCTGCCGGAGTCGATGTGCTCGAGGGCGGCATGCTTGAAGACGCCGCTGACGAATATCTCGCGACGCGCAATATCAAGGACCGCCACTCCACGAGTTATGATTCAATCCAGATCTATCTGCGCGAGATCGGGCAATTCCCGTTGCTTACCGCCGCCGAGGAGCGTGAACTCGCGAAGCGCATTGAAAAAGGCGACGCTGAAGCGCGCAACATTCTTGCCCGTTCCAATTTGCGTCTCGTGGTGTCGATCGCTAAAAAGTACGTGGGCCGTTCGCCCGATCTTACGCTCCTCGACCTCATTCAAGAAGGCAATCTGGGCCTCTTCCGCGCGGTCGATAAATTCGACTGGAAGAAGGGCTATAAGTTCTCGACGTATGCCACATGGTGGATCCGCCAGGCGATCACGCGGGCGCTCGCCGACCAGAGCCGGACAATCCGCATCCCCGTCCACATGGTCGAGACGATCGCCAAGTACAAGCAAGTCTCGCGCCGCCTCGCGCAGGTCTTGGGACGCGACCCGCAGGCTGAGGAGATCGCGGTGGAAATGGGCGTCGAGCCGGAGAAGATTTATCAAATCGAGAAGATCAATCAGGACACGCTCTCGCTTGAGAATCCGGTCGGTTCGGATGACGATGAGAAATCGACGCTCGGCGATTTCATTCCTGACGATAAGATCCCCTCGCCGGTGCAGGAATCGTCGGAGCGCATTCTTGAGGAACAGGTGCGCGCGATTCTGAACGATCTTTCGCCCAAGGAACGCAAGATCCTTGAGATGCGCCACGGCCTTATGGACGGCATTTACCACACGCTTGAAGAGGTTGGGCGCGAATTCGGCGTCACCCGCGAGCGCATCCGCCAGATCGAAGCGAAGGCTCTCGAGAAAATACGAACCCACGACAAAGCGCGGCATTTGAAATCGTACTAGAGTATACTCGCCTTATGGCGAAAAAGCGGGTGGTGAAGAAGACAGCGAACGCACCCATTAAACACTGGAGCCATTCGAGTCTGATGGCGTTTTTGCGCAACCCGCTCGCCTGGTATACGCGATACGTCAAAGAGATTTATGATATGCCGACGACGCCTGCCGCGGTGGTGGGGAGCGCCGGGCACAAGGCGCTCGAGTATTTCTATAGCGGAGTCCCGAAAGAGCTGGCGATACAGAAAGGTCTGGATCATATGCGCAATGTCGGCGATTTCGAAATAAACTTTGGGAAGGCGGTCTCAGCGCGGGCGAAGAGAGAGAGGCGAAAAGCGATGGAAGAGGAGTACCTTCGCGCGATTTCTTATTATCTCGCGCGACCACCTCGGCACACCGTGCTCGGCGTTGAGGTGGTCGGCGTTGTCAAAGTGAAGGGGCTTCCGATACCGATCAAGGCGATCTCGGATCTCGTCGTGGAATCACGCGTCGAGAAAGGCGCGGTCGATATCGTCGACCACAAGTTCGTAACGGCCTTTAGCAAGAGCGGCGCGGCGAAGTCGCTTTTTATCATCCAAGCGATTTTCAACTACTACACCGTGCGCGAGCTTTACGGCAGGCCGGTACGGCGTTTTATCGTCTATGAGTGCAAAAAGACTAAGAATGGAGACGGCAAGGCGCAACTGCGGCGCTACGAGATCGATTTCACCAAATGCGCCGAGAGCTTTGCTGTTTTCCATCGCCTGCTCCATGACGCGACCGCCGAGATTATGCGCGAGCGGCTCTACCTCCCGAATCCTTCTGATCTCTTCGAAGGCGAGCACTCATTTGAGCTGTATCGCCTCGATCTCCTCGATCGGTAAGCGCTCTCGAAAGATTATTGAAGCGATTGATCGACGAGCGTCTTGAGGTCGTCGTAGGAATAGGCGCCGTCGACGACGACGGGGAGTTTACCGCGCACGAGGATAAGCGAGTAGGGAACCCCGGTGGCCCCCATAGCGAGCGCGTTCTTCCGGTCGGCTTGAATACGCTCAAGGAGCGGCGCCGACGTCGATTCGCTCGCGTAGCAGGTGGCGAAGGTATCAGCCGGCACATTCGTCACGGCGGCGATCGTTCCGATCGCCGCCGGAGCGACGGGCTGCCTCGCATAGAGCGCGTCGGTAAATTTCCAAAACGCATCATTGCCGCCAACCTCTGCCGCGCACTCAGCGGCCTTAGCGAGCGCGAGCGCGTCCGGATGGATCTCGCTGAGAGGGAAGTGGCGGAAGACCCACGCGACTTCGCCGTTCGCTCCTTCGGTCGCTATGATCTGGTGCAGTGTCTCATTGAATCCCTTACAGTATTCGCAATCGAAGTCGGCGTATTCGACGATCATCACCTTCGCAGCCGGATTCCCGAGAATGTGATCGGATGCGCTCACGGGGCGCACGAGCGACGGATCGCCTGCGCGTACGGGCGCCGCAGGTTTGGCGAGCGAGAGGTATACCGCCGCGGCGAGGATGATTCCGCTCACGACAATCGCGACGGGAATGACGAGTGCGGATTTCATAGCGGGAGCGCGTGGGTGAGCGAGGAGGTCGAAGAGGGCGCAAGAAGCCAGTCGGACGTGTCGATTTTAATATCGCGGGTATCGCGCAATTCTTTATATTTCAAGATGCCGTGCGTAAGCGCATAGTCGTAGAGCGCGCGCGTAAGCCGCACGTCTTCAAGGCAATATTCAGCCACCTTCGCTTTCTTGCCTTCGCGCCACCAGTCCTGCGCTTTCAGGCCGTCTCCCTTTTTTCCTTTTCCCAGGGTCGCCTCTGCAAGTGATTGCAGACGGATCCGCCGGCCGAGCGCGCGCTGTACCTCGCGCAAAAGATCAAGCGATCGCAGAAAAGAAAGATCTCCCGGGTAATAGCGGTTCAAAAGCGGGATGTCGAAGGTGTCCGAGTTAAAGCCGATCAGCTGATCCGCGCGCTCGAGTATCGGCCAGAGCTTCGGCAGATCTTCTTTATAGTACGAGGAATATGAATCAGTCTCGGAATCGTGAATGCCGACGACCGTAAGCTCCTGTTCGTTTACGTCAATGTGCCCGCGCACTGCCGAGTTCGAAATGGATTCGATGTCAAACGTGATCGCGCGCATATCAGCCTCCGGAGCGCAGCCGCGCGGGAAGGAGAGAGGTCGGAAGCTCGGTCTCCTCGCCGCTCGCTAGAACTTTCATCCGCACCGTTTGATTGGCGACCTCGTTCGCGCCATACGCGATGAAGAGCGGTATGCCGCGCCGCACCGCATCCTTGATTTGATCGCCGAGCGAGCGTTCAGTCAGATTGACGAACACGCGTCCGCCTTCCGCGCGGAGCGTTTCGGCGAATGCCTGCGCCGCGGGAATGTCGCTTGGAACGGGCGTACCGAGATAGAGATGCGGCGCGTTCGCGTTCGTCTGCGGCAGGAGACCGCGCGTTTCGAGGAAGTCGATAAGCGTTACGTCTCCCATTCCGAAACCGATCGCCGGCACCGGATCGCCGCCGTACACCGCCACAAGGCCGTCGTACCGGCCGCCGCCAAAGATCGCACGCGGATTCGCAGGGTTGGTATCGAACACTTCGAAAACGAGCCCGGTGTAGTAATCGAAGCCTCGCGTGATGCCGGGATCGAAGACGGCATTTTTAACGCCGCGTTCCCTGAGTGTCGCGATGACCGACTCGATTGGTTCCGCCTCAATATGCGCGAGCGGGTCCGTGTGGGTAATGGTCTCGCGCGCCGCGGTAAACGCCTCGGGCGTCATCTTCGATCGTTTATCGAGCAAGCGGAGATAGGAACGGACATCTTCTTCCGTAAGCCCCGCTACCTTGCAGGCGGCGTTCAGAAGTTCGCGCGAATTGACGCGGATGACGAAATCGCTGTCCGTTGCGCCGAATGCCTTCAAGAGCTCGGACGCGATCGTCACGATTTCAATATCGGCTTCGCTCGATCCGATACCGACCAAATCGACGTTCAGTTGATAATGTTCGCGTAGCCTTCCTTTTTGCGGACGTTCATAGCGAAAGACATTCGGAAGCGAGAACCAGCGGAGAGGAAAAGTGAGTTCGCGCCGCTTCGCCGCGATCATGCGAGCGAGGGTCGGAGTCATCTCGGGCCGGAGCGTTACTCTCCGATCTCCGCGGTCGATGAAAGTATACGTTTGCTCAGAGACGATCTCTTCGGAGGTCTTCGCCTCGTAGAGTTCGGCGCGTTCGAGCGGGGAGGCGTTGTACTCTTCGTATCCCCAGCGCGCGAGAGTATCACGGATCTGCGCGAAGAGCGCGATCATGCGCGCCCAGTCGCCGGGATAAAAATCGCGCACGCCCTTGTACGGGTCAGTCGAAAAAGGTTCGGCCATAATATAATTTTATCACGAACGGTCGCGGCTAAACACCCGTTTCTTTTTCTTCCGGTATGTATTTGAGAATGAGATCGCGCATCATTTCCGGCTTTGAGATGCCAGACATAGTAAATTCCTCTTCCTCTCCGGCGGACTGCACCTTGATGGTTCCAATATTGATGATTGAGGAAAGAACGCCGCTCACATCTGACGTGACGTCTTGCACACGCGAAAGGAAGAGGCTCGATACCTCGCGCGAGAAGAAACGGCGCTGTTTAATATGGATGATACGTTGATTCGTGAGAATCCATGCGTTGAGGAAATAACGGGTGAAGTTTCCCCACGCCACCGTCCAGATTATGAGGAGCCAGATCGTCAGAGCGTGGTGCGACTCCGATTGTCGATAATCGAGATACGATATGAAGTGTATATTCGCGGGTACCGGAGCAAACGAAAGTAATTGCGGCAACGCAAATGGGATTACCGCAAGGATCACATAAGGGAGCATCTCGCCAAGAAGGAGCAACCAATGCTTGCGGAGCAGGCGAACGACAAACTCACCCGGTTCGAGTTCGAAGCCGTTCATATGAGCAAGTACAATCCAAGTGCGAGCGATATGCTGAGGTGGAGAATGATCGACACCGTCGTTGCAAAAAGATTATGCGCATACTTGAGCCAATGATAGATCGCAACGAGCGTATATAGCGCCCAGAAGACGAAAACGGAGATAAATAACCACTGTTTAAGCTGATCGCCGGAGACAATGTTCAGCATATGCAGATTCTGCATCACCGCCACGGGAGGTGCGAACGGCTGTAGCGGCCGATCAATCATCGAGAAATGATACCACGATCACGCGCGGAACGCCGTACTGATCGGCGTGTATTTCTGCGGTCAGGCGCCGATCGGTAAACAACGAGCAGGCGGCCGCTGCGTGTTCGCTATCGCATTCGATCCATGCGGTACCTTCTCTCGTGAGGTGTTTTGGAAGCTCGGCGGCGATGCGGCGAATGACGGCAAGACCGTCAACCCCCGCCCGCAAAGCGATCTCGGGCTCATAGCGGGCGACACTCGCGGGGAGCGTGCGCTCGGAGGGAATATAGGGAGGATTGGCGGCAATGAGGTCGAATGTCTCGCCGTCGAACGGCGCGAAGAGATCGCCGATGCCGATATGCGCGCGAGACGCATCCAAGGCATTCCCCGATATATTTTTTGAAATAGTTTTCTCGTGCCCGGGATCAATCTCGCCAAACGAGACATCGGCCGTCGGGAGGCGCTTAAGCGCGGCGCAGCCGATGGCGCCGGAGCCGGCGCAAAGATCTAAAAAGCGAAGGCCGCTCGAATTCTTATTAACGGCTTCTTTAAGAAGTTGGAAGGTCCACCACTCGGTCTCGGAACGGGGAATAAGCGGACGCGAGTCGAGATGTATCGTAAGGTCGAGGAACGGCTGATGCCCGATCACATAGGCGAGCGGCTCATCGGCGGCGAGCCGACCGCAATCTGATCTGAAACCATCCGTCGCTACTCCACCGTATTTTTCATCGAGTAGCCGCCGCTCGTCTTTGGTCATATGTAGAGAACGTAGCACAAAACAAAACAGCCCGCGCAAAGCGCGGGCTGTTTTGCCATCAAACGATGATTAGTAGCCTCCTCGGCCGTAGCCGTTCCCGCCGCCGAAGCCGCCTTCGCGGCGCGGAGGGCGATCACCCTGCGGGCGGGCAAACGAGACGGAGAGCGTACGCCCATCCATCTCCTTGCCATCCCAACGGTCGATGGCCGCCTGAGCTTCCGCCTCGGTCGCCATCTCGACAAATCCGAAGCCGCGTGAGCGGCCCGTCATTCGATCGCTAATGATGCTCGCCGAGACGACATTTCCGGCCTCGCTAAAGGCCTTTTTAAGATCGTCTTCCGTCGAACGATAGGGAATACCGCCTACGTAGAGCTTGTTTCCCTGAACTGCTGACTGATTATCCATGTGTAGATCTAACCGGTTAATCTCGCTGAAACTGAACGCATGCGGCCGTCGCCGGCCAAGGCATTGCTCGAATACTCCGCGAGTAATTACAGTATGCCAGAAATGCGCGGAGTACGCAAGGCATTGTTGATAAGCGCCGCCGCATCGAAAAAGAGACACGTTGACTTCATTCGTCAGATTTGGTATATATTAGACCACATGAAGAGTGCGATAAAAACGAAGCGCAAGGAAGCCTCGAAAGCGGTCAAACCGGTCACGTTTTCTTTTGACAGTATCGCTCTCGTGAAGCGCCTGCTCGCCTCGGTTCCGCCGCGCGCTCGCGAGGTGCTCACGCGCCGATTCGGCCTCGGCGCCACGACGACTCGCGAGACCCTCGAAACGATCGGTGATCGCGCCGGCATTACGCGCGAGCGCGTTCGCCAGATCGAGGCCGCCGGACTTGATGCCGTACGCGCAAGCAAGGCGTTTAAGGAAGCGAAAGCGGCATTTGAAGAGCTCACCTCGTATGTCACGTCGCTCGGCACCCTCGTACCCGAGGAAGCGCTTTTAGCGGCGCTCGGCAAGGACGGGAAAAGCCGCAACCGTTTTCGCTTCTTTCTTATGCTCGACTCGTCTTTTTATCGCGAGCGCGAAACGAACGAATTCCTCGTACGCTGGCATGTTGATAAAGGAACCGCCAAGCTTATTCACGATGCGCTCTCGCGCCTCTACACATCGCTCGCCGATGACGAAGTCATTCCCGAAGGAGAACTTCTGGATCGGTTCCTCGACGAGCTTAAAGAAGTCAATGATGCCTACAAGAATGAAGAAGTCTTGAAGCGCTGGCTCTCCTTAAGTAAGCATATCGGCAGCAATCCGCTCTCGGAATGGGGTCGCACGTCCGCTCCCGGTATCCGGATCAAGGGCATTCGCGATTACGCGTATCTTGCGGTGAAGCGCCACGGCGAACCGATGCATTTCTCGGATGTTGCAAAGACAATCGGCACGCTTTTTTCGAAGAAGGCGCATATCGCAACGACCCATAACGAGCTCATCAAGGACCCGCGTTTCGTGCTCGTCGGACGCGGACTCTATGCGCTCACCGAGTGGGGCTACAAGCCGGGCGTGGTGCGCGAAGTGATCCGCGAAGCGCTCAAACAGGAAGGTCCGATGAAAAAGGATGACATCATCAAGCACGTGAAGCGCGCTCGTTTCGTGAAGGACAACACGATCTTCGTGAATCTGAACGATTCGCGGTATTTCAAACGCCTTAAGGACGGCCGGTATATCTCCGTCTAATGGTTATTCGTATGCACAGAAGCGGCGTCCGCGAGGCGCCGCTTCTGTTTGGTATACTGATACGGTACAATGTCGCTCCTCCATAGCGTTGAATCGGCACAGAAAAAAATAACCTCGAAAACCGGATTACGGTTCGAGCCATGGCCGCTCCTTCTTGTCGCTCTATCGGTTCTCCTCATGGCGTTTGTCTTTATGCCGAGCGTCGCAATGCTCTCGTTCTCGATGGCGCTCTTTCTCGCGCCGATATGGCTCCCCCTCTTGCTTGTCGGCGGCGCGATCGATCTCTGGTACATCTATAAACGCTCGGAATTCATCGCGAGTAAACAATATGTTCTCCTTGAGATAAAGCCTCCGCGCAATCTCGCCAAAACGCCTCTCGCTATGGAGACATTCCTTTCGACGCTGCACCTGACCGGAGGCGAGTCGACCTGGTGGGCGCGTTTGAATGGAGGAACCCGCCCTTTCTGGTCGCTTGAGATCGCTTCGTTTGAAGGTCAGGTGCATTTCTTTATCTGGGGGCGCGCTGATTTCCGCAGGCTTATCGAATCGCAGCTGTATGCCCAGTATCCAGGCGTGCATATCGCCGAATCGCTTGACTACACTCGCCTCATCTCAGCAGCGCCCGAGGAATGGAGTCTGTGGGGGTGCGATTTTATGCATATGGCCGCCGATCCGCTGCCCATCAGGACGTACATTGAATACGGACTTGATAAAGTACAAAAAGAGCCGGAACAGACCGACCCGCTCGCCAATCTTATCGAGTTCATGGGCTCCATCGGAAAAGGGGAGTATCTCTGGCTCCAATTCATCGTGCGCGCTCATAAAGGAGAGAAGTATCATAAACACAATGAGAAAGGCGATCCCTTCACGTGGAAAGATTTGGCGAACGAGCTGGTTCAGGATATTCGGAAAGCGACTCGTGATCCTTATGTCGATCCGGCTACCGGCGAAGAACGGCCAGGATTTCCGAATCCTACCAAAGGTCAGGTAGAAAAAATCGCCGCGATCGAGCGCAACGTCTCAAAACTCGCGTTCGATGTCGGCGGACGCGGCGTGTATCTCTCTCGGCCGGAACATTTCCACAGCGCGACGATCCCTCAAATGATCTCTCTCTTTAAGCCGTTTAACTCGGAAGGGTGGAACGGGATCAAAGCATCGGCGTGGCTCATGCGTTTCGACGATTATCCGTGGGAAGTCGGCGTTTCGAAAAAGAAAGATCATTATCGCCGCGAGCTGGTTGACGCGTTCCGCCGCAGGCAGTTTTTCCATGACCCTTTTCATGAGGGAGGATTGCATGCGGATGACGCCATGGTTATGAGCACCGAAGAGCTCGCGACCATCTTCCACATTCCCTCGCGCTCGGTCGAGACGCCAGGTCTCGGACGCGTGCAATCAGCGACCGGCGAAGCGCCGCCAGACCTGCCCGTCTAGAGTCATGCCGTTTCCAAGATTTCCTGCTCTCCAGAAGCGGTATCGGTGGCGCATGGCGGCATCAATCGCCGGAATGCTTCTGGTCAGCTACGCGCTCGTATTCGCTCCGCCGTCTTCCTTCCCGTCAGGGACAGTTCTTCTCGTTCAGCGCGGAGAAGGCGTTCCCGACATCGTGAAGAAATTTGCTGACGCGCATATCGTCGCCCACCCGTCGGTGCTACGCTTTATTCTGCGCGTCATGGACGCGGGGAATACGGTACAAGCCGGCGCTTACCGTTTCCCCCGCCCAGAGAGCGTGCTTTCGGTTGCGTATCGCTTGAGTCATGGTGAGTACGGCATTCCCTCCGTCCGCATCACGGTGACGGAAGGCGCAACGGTCCGCGAATTAGCCGATCAGGTCGCCGCCGCGTTTCCGGAAATATCGGCGGAGGACATGCGCGCGGCGGGCATGAAATACGAAGGATATCTCTTTCCGGACACCTACACCTTTCCGCCGGGAACCGACGCGGACTCGGTGATTGCCGCCATGCGCGGCAATTTCGAGACGAAAATCGCTCCTTTGAAGGAGAGCATCGCGGCATCGGGACACTCGCTCTCTGCTGTTATCACGATGGCATCGCTTCTTGAGAAGGAGGCGCGCACCCTTGAGAGCAAGAAGATGGTCGCGGGCATCTTGTGGAATCGTCTCGCGCTCGGTATGCCGCTTCAGGTCGACGCAGTTTTCGGGTATATTTATAATCGGGAGACGTACTCGCCCTCGTACGCCGACCTCAAAGTAGATTCTCCCTATAACACCTACCTTCATAAAGGCCTCCCGCCCGGACCCATCAATAATCCGGGACTCGAGAGCATCGAAGCGGCGTTGAGTCCCACGAAAACTCCCTATCTCTACTACCTCACGGGGAATGATAATCAAATGCATTACGCCTCAACCTACGCCGGCCACCTTGCCAACCAGCGAAGCTATTTGCGATAGTCTTAAGGGGCGGAATACGAATAAGACCATAGCTAAAGAATCGATTTTTTGCTAAATTTTATTCATATGGAAAAGCACCCCCTACATCTCAAAAACCCAGAACTTCAGACTTCTCCTGAGGTCAATCGAGCTGTTGTTCAAGAAGAACGCCACACTGGCGAAAAAATGCCGAACGATCCTGGCGAGCGTATCGAAGCCTACATGGATCGGCTTGAGAACATTTTCTTAAATCCGGACGAACGGAAGCGAGAGCGCAATCTCGAAATGTTCCGGGACAAGATTTATGACGCGCTCATCATAAAAAAAGAAAATTTTCCTGACAGCTATTTCGAACTCCAAAAGCGCATTGCGCGAGAGCGCGGCCAAGCCGTGGAAGAAATTCCGGAAAACGTCCGCGAGCAGATGATGGACGTAGCCATCGATGATCAGAGGGCCTCGCTCGACGCATGGATCAACTACCTCGCCTCCGATGACGCCGTATATCCGGCGTGGTTCAAATACTACGCCTGGAATCAGATCACCAAGCTCTCCCAGTTCGACAAGGAGCGGGGCGAGTTCAAGAAGCGTACCGCTTCGACGGTCGCACCCTTTCCCGATATCTATCGCGAGCCATTAGCGCAGATCGCCGATCTCTACGAACGCGTCAAAGACGACAATAAAGACTCGGAAGCCCGTCGCGAATTCGACAAGAAGTTCCCCGTGCTCTATGCCGAGCTCATCCAGAAATCACTCGCGGCACAGATAGAGAACAAGGAGAACGTCTCCGGGCAATGGGTGAAGTATGAGCAAGGAGACAGCGAAGCGGCGGAGAAACTTTATCAATCGCTCGAGGGCAAGGGCACCGGCTGGTGCACGGCCGGACATTCTACGGCGCAGGCGCAAATTAATAGCGGAGACTTTTATGTCTACTACACCAATGACTCAAACGGCGAGCCGACCCAACCTCGTCTTGCCATTCGTATGAATGGCGACAACCGAATCGGCGAAGTGAGAGGCATCCTCCCTCATCAAGGCGTTGAGCCGATCATGCAGGAAGTGCTTGATACCAAACTTCAAGAATTCGGCGGCGAAGCGGACGCATACCGCAAGAAAAGCGCGGATATGAAAATGCTCACTGCGCTTGATCAGAAGAAAGAACAGGATCAACCCTTTGATAAGGACGATCTTGTATTCCTCTACGAAATCAATTCATCCATTGAAGGCTTCGGCTACCAGACCGATCCGCGCATCGCCGAACTCCGTCAAGAACGAAACGTCGAGGAAGACATGCTCACGATCTTTGAATGCACGAAAGACGAGATCGCTTACGTCCCAAGCCAGATCACGAAAGACACTAAAGCCTATGTCGGACAGCTTGAGCCGGGCATCTTCCAGAAACTGCCCGAAGGTCTTGAGCATATGTACACTTCTTTCCCTGAAAAGAAAATCCGTAGGGATAGCATCGAGGTCGGCGGCAAGTCCGCGGAACAGCTCATATCCGAACTAAAAGCGGCAGGCATCCAGATTACAAACAATGCAATGAGAATGCTTCTGAACAAGAAAGCATTCATTCCGACAAAAGATCTCGAGGATATGACCCTTATTCGCCTCGCTGTCGACGACCTCCTCGACTTCGAGCAGGATCCGTCCACCGATCGAATATTCGAGCGAGCGCAAGAGCTCGGTCTGGAAATCTGCCCGCCGGATACCGGCCCGGCTTGGCGCCTTAAGTATCGCAACCAGCCTTCGGGAAGATTGTTCATCGGCATGAAGCCAATCACTTGCTCCGACGGCCGCTCGCTCGGCCGCTCGTTCGTGTTCGGCCTGACCCGGACCGACGACGGCGGCTTGTGGCTGTCCAACGATTGGGCGGATCCCGACGGCGAGTGGTTTCCGTACGACACGTTCGCGTTCCGTCTCCGCAAGCCTGAAGCTTAAACTCATTGTCTCTTTGTATTTTTCTGATTCTTTGGCTCTTGGATTCGGTGAAAGAAACGAATATGATCAGAATTTGGAATAAGTACGAACAATTAAATACCCCTCTTAAAAGAAAGATATTTGTTGGGCTCTCGGGGGGTGTGGACTCGGCAGTGTCTGCCGCGCTTTTGAAACAAGCGGGAGCGCGCGTGACGGGCGTGTTTATCAAGGGGTGGTATCCCCCAGGGATACCGTGCGGGTGGGCGGCCGAGCGCCGCGACGCCATGCGGGTCGCGGCGCGGCTCTCGATCCCGTTTCTTACGCTTGACGCGAGCGAGGAATATAAAAAGGGCGTCATCGAGTATCTGCTTGACGAGTATCGCGCGGGGCGGACTCCGAATCCCGATGTGATGTGCAATCGCGAAGTAAAGTTCGGCGCGTTTTATCGATTCATGAAGGCCGAGGGAGCCGATGCCATGGCGACCGGACACTACCGGAGCGGCGCAAAGGATCAGAGTTATTTTTTATGGGCGGTGCCAAAGGAAATTCTTGAAACGGCGCTCTTTCCGGTCGGAGATCTGGAAAAAGAAAGGGTGCGCGCGCTCGCGGCTACCTTCAACCTTCCGGTCGCCACGAAAAAAGACAGTCAGGGCGTCTGCTTTCTTGGGAATGTATCGGTTGACGAGTTCCTGCGGAGTGAATTCGGCACTAATCCTGGCGTAGCCGTTGAGAGCTCGGGGCGGGTCGTCGGTGAGCACGATGGCGCACTTCTCTCTACCCTTGGCCAACGGGTGGCGCTCCGGAACGCCGTGGAGGAGGGGCCGTGGTTCGTGCTCTCGAAAGACATCAAGAAGAATGAATTGCGCGTCGAGAAGCGTAGCACGCAAAAGCGTATCAGTGCGCCGCGCGAAATCCGATTTACTGACGCGAATTGGATCCAGGAGGCGGCACAAGCGACTGAAGCGCAGTACCGGTATCGCGGAGAGCACGTGCCCGGCCGCGTTTTTAATGACCGCTTTATCGCCGCCGCGCCGCTCTCCGAGCCGCCCGCGCCAGGACAGTCGCTTGTGTTCTATGGCGCCAACGGACTCGCGGGCGGTGGTATCATTGCGGCATGAATCAGAAACGCTTGTGGATCTCCGCGGCTATTATCGGCGTGTTTATTTTTATCGGATTCGTACTGTCCGTGCCGCATACCACGCGCGACGCGGTCCCGATCGAGAAACAAAACGCTGCCGCCGCGCCGACAGTCGCTCTGCGCGACACGTATAAGAAGGGCGTGCATCTGTTCGCTGGCTCGCTCTTAGTACCGACCGCCTGCACTACGGCGAGCACGACTGCCAGCCTCATCGGCGCGGCATCGAGCACCGAGAGCATCCTAATCGCGCTCTCGCTCTCAACCGACGCGCGCGTTTGTCTTCAGTTGCCGACGCAAGTTACTTTTTCGGCCGTGCTTGTCGCTCCAGACACGCTCCCGATTACGGTGACGGTAGACGGAGTCGTGGCGAGCACGACCGCGCTATGACGGAACACCCGATTATTATCAAGGCCGATGGAGCAACCGAGGTCTTCGATCCGACTCGTTTGATGATGTCGCTTGAGCAAGCGGGCGCCGGCGTGCACTCCGCCGAACGCATCGCGCGTTCGATCGCCGCGACGGTACACGCGGGCGCGTCCTCAAAGGACATTTATTCTCGCGCGTTTGCGATGTTGCGGAAAGAGGCGCGGCCGGTTGCGGCCCGTTACGCGCTTCGGCGAGCGCTCCTCGAGCTTGGACCGACGGGGCACCCGTTTGAAGATTTCGTCTCGCATCTCTTTCGCAAAGAAGGCTGGCAGGTCGAGACGCGCAAGCTTATTCAGGGGAAGTGCGTTCAGCACGAAGTTGATTTTTACGCGGCGCATCCGGAACAGAACACCTATCTCGCGGCGGAGCTCAAATACCATAATGATCCGAGTTACAAAACCGATCTTAAGGTCGCTCTCTATGTCAAAAGCCGATTCGACGATATTTTCTCCTGTGATCCTGAAGCCCGATCTTGCCCTATCGATCGCGGCCTCCTCGTGACGAATACGAAGTTCACCTCGGAAGCGATCGCCTACGCGCAGTGCTCGGGCGTCGAGCTTCTTGGGTGGGGGTATCCTATCGACAACACTCTGTACATGCATATGAATCGTCTGAAGGTCTTTCCCATCACGGCGCTCACGACGTTCTCGCTCTCGGAGAAGCGATTACTCATAGAGAGCGGGGTGATTGCCGTGGACGAGGTCGCGCGCGACCGCAGTCTTCTCGACGTACTCCACCTCTCGAGTGAACGGGTTGGCGAAGTCCTCGCCGAAGCCGAGGGATTACTGGAGAGCTGACCGGCGCGCGTATTTGAGTTCTTCGCGCGCGACGGCTGCATCGCTCCACGGGATGCGGGTGCCGTTCGGACCCATGATGTACGGGCCGGCGCCCTTACCGGTGATGATGACGGCGGAACCTTTGGGAGCGATAGAGAAGGCTTTGCGCATGGCAAGGCGGCGATCTTCTATGTATTCATGCTGGTGCATGCGGATTCCACTCGCGACATCGTCGGCGATCGCCCTCGGAGATTCGTCATAAGGATCTTCGGTGGTGAGGATAATGTACTCACAGTGCTTGTCGGCAACCGCGCCCATCACAGCGCGCTTCGCGACATCGCGCCCGCCGCCGGTTCCGCCGAGGATTCCGATGAGGTGATGATTCTTATAGACCGTATACGCGCGTTCGAGCGAGTCGGCCGTGTGCGCGTAGTCGATAATGACAGTGAAATTCTGCCCTTCCTCGATACGCTCCATCCTGCCTGGGACGAGCTTGAACTTTTCAAGCGCGGATTTGATACTCTCGGAAGCTATGCCGAGAGATTCGGCGAGCGTCGCGGCCGCGAGCGCGTTCATGATATTAAATTCGCCCGGCAAATTGAGATGGATATTCGCGCCGCGCCAGACCATATTTCCGCCTTCAGGCGAGGTGGTGAACGGTTCTGCGTCGCGGATGCTGTAAGTGCGCTTAATGCCAGCATGCACCGCAAGGAATTTCTCGGCCTCGGCGTCATCGCGGTTTACCACGATGGTGTGGCGGAGCGCAGCGCCTTTTTCAAGCTGGCGCGCGAGGCTGAGCTTCGCCGCGACGTAGTTCTCGTAGGATCCGTGCGATTCGATATGTTCGGGCGAAAGGTTGGTGAATATGAGCGCGTCAAGGTCGACAAAGACGTGGCGAAATTGCTTCGCCCCCTCCGAAGTCATCTCGATAACGGCGTGAGTGCATCCGGCATCGATCGCGCGGCGGAAGAATCGCTGTAACAATGTCCGCCCGAGCATGCTGCGTTTCGTGAGATTCTGTTCGCTCTTTCCGGCGATTTTGAGGTGGTTGGTATTCGCGAGCGCTACGGTATGGCCGGCCTCTTCGAGAATAGCCGCAAGGAGTTCAGTGGTAGTCGTCTTGCCTTTGGTGCCGGTTACGCCGATCACAAAGAGCCGTTTTGAAGGGAAGCCGAAGCGCATCGCGCCTATGCCCGCGAGGAGATAATGGTAGACCGGTTGGAGGAGCGAAAAAAGCCGTTTCGGAATGTATTTCTTCGCTATTTTAAGGAATGTTTCCATGCGTGGTATAGTAGCTCAATATGTGTGGCATCGCCGGTATCATTCGCCCCGAGAAGAGGGGGCAAGAAGCGCTTGATCAGATGCTGGACCGTATTATACACCGCGGACCGGACGACAGCGGGACCTACGTCGACGCCTCTATCGCGCTTGGGATGCGGCGGCTGAGCATTATTGACGTCGCCGGCGGGAAACAGCCGATCTCTTCCGAGGACGGCTCGCTCATCATCGTCTTTAACGGCGAGATTTACAATTTCAAAGAACTGCGTCGAGGGCTTGTAGCGCGGAATCACCTATTCAAAACCGATTCCGATACTGAAGTCATTTTGCATCTTTATGAGGAATACGGACCTGCGGCGGTACGAAAACTGCGCGGTATGTTTACTTTTTTCATTTACGATATGAAGAAAGGGAAGATCTTCGTAGCGCGCGACCCCTTCGGCATCAAGCCGCTCTATTACCTTGAAGAAAACGGCGCGAAGCGCGCGTTCGCATCAGAAATAAAAAGCCTTCTCGCGTATCCCGGGTATCAAAAAGAGATCAATGAAGAAGCGATGTACCAATATCTTTCGTTCCAATACAATCCGCTTCGCGAGACGTTCTTCCGCGGAATCTATCGACTGCCGCCCGCAACGACGCTCCTTATCGATGCGTCGACCGGAGAAGCGGAAGAGCAGGTCTATTGGGATTACGAATTCCAGGAAGACGCGGAGATGGAAGAACATTCCGCGACCGAGAAGCTCGAGAGTCTTTTGAAAGATTCAGTCGAGCACCACCTGCTCAGCGATGTGCCATTGGGCGCGTTTCTTTCCGGCGGCATCGACAGCGCGCTGATCGTGGGAGCCATTCGCGCGATCCATCCGACCGGTGAACTGAGGACATTTACCATCGGATCGAAAGAAATCAATGAATTTAACGAGGCGCGCGAGCAGTCCGACGCTCTCCATACGACGCATACCGAGATCGTGCTCGATCCTGACGAATACTTCGCGCTGCTCCCGCGCATCGCGTGGCACTTTGACGAGCCGGTCGCCGATCCGGCCGCGATCGCGCTTTACTTCCTCGCGCGCGAGGCGCGGAAGCACGTGAAGGTGGTGCTCTCGGGCGAGGGCGCCGACGAGCTCTTCGGCGGCTACGGAATCTATCGCGAACCGTACTCCTTTGCGCGTTTTGAAAAGAGCGTGCCGAGGGCGCTGCGCTCGCTACTGCTTTTCTTCGCCCGCGTTCCCGTCCCCGTTCGCGGCATGAATTTTCTGCGCCGGTACCGAAAGCCGCTCGCGGATCGCTATATCGGCAATGCGTATATCTTCTCGGACGCTGAAGCTCGGAGAATCTGGCGCGGGAAGCCGCACGCGCGCATGAACCTCAAACCGCTGTATGAGAACGTGAAGATGCTCTCGGAACCGACGCAGATGCAGTATATCGATATGCATACGTGGCTTCCGGGCGACATTCTCGCAAAAGCGGATAAGATGACGATGGCGCATTCGCTTGAATTGCGCGTGCCCTTTCTCGATATGAAAGTCGCGAACTTCGCGCGCATGATTCCGGACGCGCTGCGGTATAAGGACGGCACGGTGGGGAATGCGAAGTATCTTTTGCGGAAGGCGGCGAAGGCATTCGTACCGCCTACGACCCAGAGACGCACCAAGCTCGGCTTTCCCATTCCGCTCGCCGAGTGGTTGCGGAATCGTTCCGACTGGCAGGAAAAATTACTCACGCATCCTTTCTTAAAAAAATATTTTGATATGGAGCTCGTGCAGGAGCTAGCTCGCGACCATATCTCGGGAGCGCGAAACAATGCCCGCAAGATCTTCATCTTCATGATGCTTGCGGCATGGTATGATGCCTACTTCACCGACGCGCTCACGCGTATTCAATAATAAATACTATGGCGACAAAATCTCCGCGCACCGGCAGCATCTTCGATCCGCATTCTGCGGAGCCGTTTAAAGTAAGTCGATCAAAAATCGATCTTTTCACCGAATGTCCGCGTTGCGCCTATCTCGATATGCGTCTTGGCGTAAAACGCCCCTCGACGCCCTCCTTCACGCTTAATAACGCCGTCGACGAGCTCCTGAAACGGGAGTTTGATATCCATCGGGCCGCCGGCAGTACGCATCCGCTTGTCGAGAAATACGGCCTCAATGCCGTTCCGCTTGCCGACGACCGGCTCGAAGAATGGCGCGACGCTCTGCGCCGGGGAATCGCGTATCTGCATGAACCGACCAATATTCTCGTGCGCGGCGGCATCGACGACGTATGGGTCAATCCGAAGGGCGACCTCATCGTCGTAGACTACAAGGCAACGAGTAAAAAAGTCGGCCCGAGTACCGAGGATGATCTGTATGACGCGTATAAGCGGCAGGTTGAGATTTACCAGTGGCTCTTCCGCAGGAACGGCTTTTCGGTCTCGCCGACGGCGTATTTCGTTTATGTGAACGGAAAATCCGATGCCAAAGCGTTCGACGCGAAGCTTGAGTTTGACGTCGAACTGATCCCGTACGCCGGTAGCGACGCGTGGGTCGAGCCGGCGATCTATGACTTGAAGAAGATGCTTATGAGCGATGAGATCCCGCCGGTCGGCACCTCTTTCGGCGGCGGACCGTGCGAGCACTGCACGTATCGCGAGGCGGCGGGCAAGGAGCTTCAAGCGCTCCACGCTAAGAATAAGAAAGCGTAGCGCATGGCCCGCTCATTCGCCGATCGGGTGCGCGACGTGGTTCGTCAGATTCCGAGGGGCGAGACGCGAACGTATGGCGAGGTGGCCGCGGCGGCAGGACATCCCGGAGCGGCGCGCGCTGTGGGTACGATCATGAAAAACAATTATGATCCGAGCGTTCCGTGCCATCGCGTAGTGCGCCGCGACGGCGTGCTCGGGGACTATAATCGCGGCGGAAGCGCGGAGAAGGCGAGACTGCTCAATTCAGAAAGAAAGTTAGGACATCGGATGTCCTAATAATATGGAAGTGAGAATTGAGGAGAGTTGGAAAGAGAAACTGCACGATGAATTCTCGAAGCAGTATTTTGTCGAACTCGCGGAGTTCGTAAAAAAGGAGTACCGCGAGAAAGCGGTGTATCCGGCGCCAAAAAATATTTTCCGCGCGTTCGAACTTTGTCCGTTTGATACCGTGGACGTCGTCATCCTCGGACAAGATCCGTACCACGGCGAGCGGCAAGCCAACGGCCTCGCATTCGCGGTTGATGAGGGGCGGCAGATCCCGCCGTCGCTCCTGAATATTTTTAAAGAAATAGCGCATGATTTCGGCAAGCCGCTTGAGCATACTGACGGCGATCTTGCCCGCTGGGCGAAGCAGGGAGTCCTGCTGTTGAACGCGACGCTGACCGTGCGCGCGCACGCCGCTGGATCGCATCAAGATCGCGGCTGGGAGTCATTTACCGATGCCGTCATCCGCTCGCTCTCCGAAGAGCGCGAACATCTCGTTTTTATGCTCTGGGGAAATTACGCGAAAGCGAAAGGCGCGCACCTTAACCGTAAGAAGCACCTCGTACTCGAGGCTCCGCACCCCTCGCCGCTCTCGGCATCCTCAGGCTTTTTCGGTTGCGGCCATTTCAGCAAGGCGAATGACTACCTCATTGCGAGCGGCAAGAGTCCGATAGACTGGCTCTAAACGACGCGTATACTACGCGTATGAACCATACTCCGCAGATTAAGAGAGCGATACAATTTGCGGCCCGAAAGCATCACGGGCAGATGCGCCGAGAAGCGGATCCGTTGCCGTATATCACGCACCCTTTTTCAGTGGCGCTTCTTGTGGCCGAAGACGGCGCTCACGACGATGTCGTTACGGCCGCGCTTCTGCACGATACGATCGAGGATACCGGAACGACGCGCGAAGAGATCGCCGCCGTCTTTAACGACCGGGTCGCCGACTTAGTCGTCGCGGTAAGCGAGATCAAGAAGCGCAACGGCAAATCGATCGCTTGGAAGGAGCGCAAGGTGGATTATTTTACGCGTTTGGAACATTCCAATGACGACGCCATTTTGATTGCCGTCGCCGATAAGATAGACAATATCGAGAGCAAGCTTGAAGCGTATGCAAAAGAGGGCGACGCGCTTCTCGCCCGTTGGAGACAGTCGCCGAGCGAATATCTTTGGTATCACGAAGAGGCGCTCCGTATCGCTACCCGGCGTCTTCCTGATCACACGCTCACGAAGCGTCTCGCCGAGGCTCACGCCCGCGAACGCGAGGCGTTTGCGTAGGTTACCAAATCTTCGCGCGATCTCGCGGCTCTCGATAGAGTTTGTCGCCTTTCTTCACGCCGAATGCCGCGTAAAACTCGGGAAGGTTTGAGGCCGGACCATTGATGCGGAATTGGCCGGGCGAATGCGGATCGGTCATCACCTGCGTCTTCTCCGATTCGGGACGGCGGTTCTCGCGCTCGAAGAGCGCGAAGCTTAAGAAGAATCGCTGTTCGGGAGTGAAGCCGTCGATATCTTTTCGTCCCGTTTTCTTTAATCGGTTTTGATACGCGTCAAAGGCGATCGATGCGCCTCCGAGATCGGCGATATTCTCTCCGAGGGTAAGCTCGCCGTTCACCCGAAGTCCGTCGGCGACGGCATACTCGTTAAATTCGCGCACCAGCCGCTTCGTCCTTTCTTCAAATCGCCTGCGATCTTCCGGCGTCCACCATGTTTTCCGGTTTCCTTTGCCGTCGAACTTCGATCCCTGATCGTCGAAGCCGTGCGTGATCTCGTGGCCGATTACCGATCCGATCGATCCGTAGTTCACCGCATCGTCAGCCTCGATCGAGAAGAAGGGCGGCTGGAGGATCGCCGCGGGGAAGACGACATCGTTTAAACCGAAACTGCAGTACGCGTTCACCGTCTGCGGATACATGAACCACTCCTTACGATCCACCGGCTTTCGGAGCCGGCGCATCACGCGCGCGTGTTCCTGAAGCGAGGCGCGGAGCACGTTCCCGAAGTAGTCGTCAGGTCGGATAGAGAGTCCTCGATAGCTTTTCCATATATCAGGATAGCCGAGCTTGCGATTCACCTGGCGCAATTTTTGAATCGCTTTTCTTTTTGTAGTGGAGCCCATCCAGTCGAGATTCTTGATTCGCGTCTCGTACGCTTCAAAGAGATCATCAACGACTTGATTAATATGTTTTTTAGCCTTCTGGGTGAAGTGCTGTTCGACATAGAGTTTCCCCAGCACTTCACCCAGGCTTCCGTTCACAACGCCAAGAACACGCCGCCAGACGGGCTTCATCGTCTTCACGCCCGAAAGAGCCGTGCCGTAGAAGGCGAAACTTTGCTTTTCAAGCTTCGTTCCGAGGTAGGGCGAAGCACCGCTCACAAGATGCCACAGGAGAAAGATCTTCCAATCCTCGATCGAGACGTTCGCGAGAAGGGCATTCATCGCTTTCATGAACTTTGGCTGCATTAAGACTACGTTTCGGGGAGTGCCGGCGCCGACGATCTTGAAGTAGCTCGGCCAATCCACATTCGGCGCGAGCTTGGCGAGCTTGGCGGTCGATAGCTTGTGGTACGTTTTGTCGACGTCGCGGAGCTCTTCTTTTGGCATCGAGGCTTTCGCGATCTCCGTTTCGATGCGGAGCACGATCTCGCGTTTCTTCTTTGCATCCGCTTTCGACTCGCCCGTAAGAGCGAACATCGTCTCCACGTGTTTCTCATATGCGTCTCGTACGCGTCTCGACTCCGCGTCATCGTTAAGATAATAGTCTCGGTCGGGCATCCCGAGTCCGCTCTGATGGAGGTAGAGGATATATTTCTCGCTGTTTTTCATATCCTGATCGACGGCGAGGCCGAACGGGCCTCCGCCACCGATCTTTTCAAGATGGGCGAGCGCGGTTACCAGCGAACGCGCGTCCTTAATCTTCTCGATCTTCTGAAGCCACGGCTGAAGCGGAGTGATGCCCGCCTTGTTTCTTGATGCGAGATCGAGGCCGGAGCGATAGAAGTCGCGAACCATCTGCGCAGGCGTACCGGCTTTCGCGCTCTTCAGCTTCAACGCGTCCTCAACGATTTTCTTGAGTTGTTTTTCAGTCTCGTAGCGGAGGATGAGGAAGGATCCCCAGCGCGACTCGTGAGGAGGGATCGGATTCTTCGCGAGCCACCCGCCGTTTACGTGCCGGTAAAAATCATCTTGCGGCCGCACGCCGGTATCCCTGTCCCGGGCATCAAATCCCCAATTCTTTTTCTTCATAATTGCATCTTATATCGAAAGGGAAGATAAGGGAACTCGTGGAAGAAGTTCGGCTTTACATTTTTATAGATTTATTTTATAGTACATCTAGAAGCACGCCATCCGCGGCTTCACTCTCGCCGCACCGTCGGCTCCGTTCCTGTTCGAAAAGGAGTTTGAAATGGCATTGAAATTGAAAATAGAAGCGCACATTGAGTTGCCAGAAATCGCCAGAAAGACGACTCTGGACTGTTTCGTCAACGCTCGCTTTCGTGATGAGATGCTTGATTGCGAGTTGCCGGTCGTACAGACGGCAACGGCGGCGGCCAAGATCATCGCCGTCAGTTTCAATGAAGAGTGGGATGATCGCGATGTAGCATACGCGCTTATCGGACTCGATCGAAAGACCGATCGGATATCCTGCCGGACGCTTGGAAATCTGCTGATCGCGCTCGACCATACGCTGACATTGCCGCAGGCTGAAGCGGTTCTGACAGGAGCCGCTTTCAAGATCAATGACGCCCGGATCCGAGGCGAGCAGACGTATCATTGCTTTGTCGTAACGGGCGATCCGCAAAATCCGGTCGCCGTTTGCGCCGTTCGCGTGTGCTACGACTGGGAAGAGTGGATGGAAGATTGGAGCTACTCGGTCGATCTCCTCGCGCCATTTCTGGGCGATCAGGCGGGCTCCGAGACGTGCCACAATCAATTCTTCCTCGTTCCTAATTTTGTTCGGCGCTACGCCTACGCGTAGCCGGTTTTGCGCTTCAGAAGCCCCGTAATTGGGGCTTCTGCTTTTATAATGTTTACGGTACTCTCTACCGTATGACGGTGAATGACGTACGGGCGAGATATATGCGTTTTTTCGAGAAGCGAGGACACGCCGCGATTCCGTCGGCCCCGATTATTCCCGAGAATGATCCGACCACCCTCTTCACGAGTAGTGGAATGCAGCCCCTTGTGCCGTATCTCCTCGGCCAACCTCATCCGGAGGGTACGCGGCTCGTTGATTCCCAGCTCTCGTTTCGCGCCGAGGATATTGAAGAAATCGGAGACAATCGCCACACGACCTTCTTCGAAATGCTCGGGAACTGGTCCCTGGGCGATTATTTCAAAGCGGAGCAGCTGCCGTGGCTTTTCGAATTTTTGACTTCCGCGACCGACGGTCTGGGACTCGATCCGCATAAGCTATATGTGACCGTGTTTGACGGCGACGCTCGCGCGAAGATGGAGCTCGACGCCGAGACTGTCGAGATTTGGAAATCCATTTTCGCAAACGCCGGTATCACGGCCGATCTCGTGCGTCTCGGAACCGAGGAAGCAGGGTATCAGAAGGGGATGCAGGGAGGGAGGATCTTCTCTTATGGCGCCAGGAAGAATTGGTGGAGCCGCGCGGGGGTTCCGGATACGATGCCAGCCGGCGAGATCGGCGGACCCGATTCCGAAGTCTTTTATGATTTCGGCCTTCCGCACAATCCGAGTTTTGGAAAGGAGTGCCATCCGAACTGCGATTGCGGACGGTTCGTTGAAGTCGGGAATTCGGTCTTTATGCAATTCGTAAAAAGAGGAGACGGCAGTTTTGCGGAATTACCGAAGCGCAACGTCGATTTCGGCGGCGGGCTCGAGCGACTCACTGCCGCGACGCGCGGGAACCCCGACGTATTCCTCATCGATACGTTCGATGCGGCGCGCGCGGCGCTCGAGGAGCGGTCGGGGAAGCGTTATGCCGATGCGAAACGATCATTCCGCATCATCCTCGATCATATGCGCGCGGCGTCATTTTTTCTCGCTTCCGGCATCCGTCCCGGGAATACGGAACAAGGATATGTGCTTCGGCGTCTCATTCGCCGCTCGATCCGCGAAGCGGATAAGCTCGGGATCAAAGAGATGGCGCTTTCTCCAGTCGCAGAAGGCTTCGGGAATGCGTATGCCGCGCCGTATCCTTTCGTTCTTGCCGCTCGCGATCTGATTTACGGCGAGCTCGAGAAAGAAGAACGGCAATTTCGAGGAACACTCGCTCGCGGCCTGCACGAGCTCGATAAGATGGGGGACGCCATAGACGCTTTTATGCTTTTTACCACGTATGGCTTTCCGATCGAGCTTACCGCCGAGATCGCGGAGGAGCGAGGGCTCGCTTTTGACTTAGACGAAGTACAACGGCAAATGGAAGCGCATCAGGCGCTCTCGCGCGCGGGCGCCGCACAAAAGTTTGCCGGCGGACTCGCGGATCGCGCCGAACAGACGATCCGCTACCATACCGCGCATCACCTCCTCTTGAGAGCGCTTCAGATAGTGCTCGGACCTTACGTTCATCAGCGGGGAAGCAATATTACGAACGAGCGCCTGCGCATCGACTTTTCCTATGGAAAGAAGATGACGCCGGAGCAGATACGGAACGTGGAGGAAATAGTGAATGAAAAAATATCCGAAGCGCTTCCCGTTATCCGGACCGACATGAAGAAAGAGGAGGCCGAGAGACTTGGCGCCGAGCACGAGTTTGGCGCCGTCTACCCTGATATCGTATCGGTGTATTCAGTCGGCCCGCTTGACGGCGCGTTCTCGATCGAATTTTGCGGCGGTCCGCACGTGGCGAATACGCGTGAGCTCGCCGAGGGCGGCAAACATTTCCACATTCTTAAGGAAGAAGCGTCGTCTTCCGGCGTTCGGAGGATTAAAGCAGTGTTAAAATAAAGTAATGAGCTTTATACGAAATGTATTCGTCCGTGCGAAGGATGCCGAATCGGTCGTTCTTATCGACATCGGAGCGCAAACAGTTTCCGGCGCGTATGCGCTTTTCGTCGAAGGCCAATCGCCCGTGATTCTCTATGAGCGCAGCATGGCCGTTGAGTTCCACGAGGGAGAAGCGCAGGAACAGGCGGTATTGCGCGCTTTGAAGACGCTCGGCGAGACTATTCTGCGCGAAGGCGCGCCCGTACTTATTCGCGCCGTCGGAAAAGGAAATACCCGCGGGATCCTCGTCTCGATCGACGCGCCGTGGCAGCGAACTTCCGTGCGCACTGAATACATTGAGGAGAAGAAACCCTTTCTCTTTACGAAACATCTCGTATCCGCGCTCCTCGAAAAGACCAAGGTGAAGCCTCCCGGCAAGATGCTGGTTGACGAGAGCGTGATCGGCACCGTCCTCAATGGTTACGAGACGAACAATCCCTACGGTAAGGAAGCGCATCGGGCTGAAATTATGATTCTCACTTCGCTCATTGATGAAGTGATCGCGAAGAATATCGTGACGACGCTGCGCAGTGTCTATCACACTCGACATGTTCTCCCGATCGCGGGAACATCGCTTCGATACCAGGCGGTGCGGAATATCTTTCCGCATGAACGGGACGCGCTCATTCTCGACGTTACGGGGCCTCTGACGTCGATCGCGCTCATCCGCAATGATTTGTTCGTATCAATCATACAGATCACGGATCGTCTCGCGACGATTGAGGAGTGGGTCGCGCGAGTGGTGGCGGAACTGGTAGAAGTCGCGCGGCGCTATCCGCTCCCGCGGACAATCTTCTTGCTCGCCCGCGAACCCGAGGTACTGGAGCTTCAGAAAGCGCTTGCCGCCGCGAGTCTCGGCGATCTTTGGCTTTCGGACAGTCCTCCAGCGATCGTTCCGGTGCTCTCGAGCCAACTCACGAGCCTTGTTCGGCAGGCAACTACCGGCACCCCGGATCTTTTGACCCTGCTTATGGCGCTCTATTGGCGCTATCGCGACCCTGTTCGGGAACGGTAATGCACCATCGCTCGCGCACTATTGTTCGATGAGCTGGTATACTGGAAATATATGCGCACTTTCAATGACATAACCCCGCCGTCTCGGCGTAAAGACTATGAATCCACAGGAGAAGCAAATACCCCCGATCGCGGCCCGTTACGCGTCGTCGGACGGCAGCCGAAGTTTCCGTTTGTCACGCTTCTTTCCGTTTTTCTCATTATCATCGGATCGGTTGGGGCCCTCTTCTATTTCTCGAGCGCAAGCATCAACGTAACCGCAAGCTCCGCTTCGGCGGCGATACAAGGATCGTTTACGGCGAGTCAAAGCGCCGGGGCGTTGCCGTATGAGATTATAACCGCTCAAAAGATAGCGACGCAGAGCGTAAAAGGGAGCGGAACGAAGGCCGTAACCTCAAGCGCGTCGGGAACTCTCACGATATATAACACCCAAACGAAAGCGCAGCATCTCGTGAGCAATACGCGCTTCGCGACCGCGGCGGGACTCATCTTCCGGATTCATACCGCCGTAACTGTTCCCGGGGGAAGTCCAGCGCGGCCGGGTTCTATCACCGCCAGGGTTTACGCCGATCAGCCGGGAAGTTCCTATAATATCGGAGCGGCTTCCTTTACTATTCCCGGCTTTGCCGGCACGCCGCAAGAAACCCAGGTGTACGCGCGCTCAACGAGCGCGATGAGTGGCGGCGCCTCCGGCAATGTGCCGGTCGTAGACCCGACGCTTGAGGCGCAGACGCGCGGCGCGCTCGTCAGAGCGCTCGCGCCTGACCTCGCGTCGAGTATTCAGAGCCAGATCCCCTCGGGCTACGCATTGCTCGATGGCGCGGCTACGACGACATACGAACATCTCGAATCGACGCCCTCCGATATTACCGGCATGGTCGACGTAAAGGAGCAGGGGACGATCACGGCGATCGTCTTCCCGAACGCCGCACTCGCAAAGACCGTCGCGGCGTCAATTCCGAGCCTCGCCTCGCAGAATGCCGCGCTGACTCTCGCGCCTACGAGTACGCTCCACCTTACCGCGCCGAATCTGCCGGACACTACAGCCGCTTCATTTACCTTTACGCTCACCGGCACCGCAGTGCTTGATTACGTCGTCGATCCTACGGCGATCGCCGCCGCAGTCGCGGGGAAAACACGTTCAGCCGCTGAAGTCGCTCTGACCAATTACCCCGAAGTCAAGCGCGCCATTATCATACTGCGGCCATTCTGGCGGCAAACATTCCCGCAGGATCCGGCATCTATTACGGTTAAGGTCGACAAGCCGTAACGTCAGCGTCCGGCAGTGAGAGCCGGGAGGAGCGTCCCGATCATCCCAAGAGCGAGGAGGATGACGATGATGATTGCCAGAGCGCGTTTCATTCGCTCAACGATACCAGAGGGCTCTCAGACAGCCAAGCCGTTCGGGGCGGGTGCAGGTGTGGATAAGCTTGTAATTTATCAAAATATATTGTATTATGGAGAAGTCGTAAACCAACCGCGTTAGCGGTTGGTTCGACATAAACAGTCTTTCCGTAACAATCGCAAAAGGAGTTAAGAAGTGAAAAAGAATCACGGACCCGATCTTGACGACAAACCTGAACCTCTCGAGAAAGAGGTAAATGAACCACAACTGCGTCTCACTGTCGTTACGACAGGGTGGTTTCGCGAAGGACTGCTCTGCGAAGCGGAACCTCTCTGTACAAAAGGAAAGAAGGAATGCAAAGAGTGTCCCCTCGGGCCGGGCGTAGCACATCCGGGCGTTTTCGAGGGAAAAGACGAGGCGATAGCCGCATTCGAGCGACTTTTTATTGATGAACTCGAACGCGTGATCCACGCGTGGGCGACGCATCCGCCGGTGAAGCCGTATGTTCCCCGACCCGCCCGGGCCGAGGTCTACGAGCTGGCGAGTCTCGCACGCGGCAATCATGTTCGCGCCGAGATTCGCTCGGTCTACGAGGGGTCGAGGTTACTTCACTAGAGTAGACTCTCCTCGCTTGAAGGCGCCCCAAGGCGCCTTCTCCATTTACGGCATCGTCTCTGCCATATCGCGTTTGATATCCTCGAAAGTTCCTCCGACTTTTTTACCCGGATTCAGAATTTCCTGCGGATCGAATATTGTCTTCGTCTTCTTGAAGAGCGCGATCATCTCGTCGCCAAAGAGCATCGGGAGATACGGCGTGCGGATAATGCCGTCGTTATGTTCGCCGGTAGTGGTACCGCCCTCCTTGATGACGAGCTCGTACACCTTCGGGGCGAGATCGAGGATCACTTGGCGGTTATCTTCTTTCGTAAGGTCCATGAGCGGAATGATGTGGAAATTGCCGTTGCCGATATGGCCCGCGATCGTGTAGATAAAGTGCTTAGAATATTCGGCGAGAAGCGCGTTCAGCTTCGGCAAGAATTCCGGATAGCTCTCCGGCGGGACGACGAAGTCGTCGATAAAGGGCGCGGTGTGCAGTCCGCGGACGTTCTTGCGCAAGAGATTGAAGCTCTCGCGGCGAATAATCCAATACTTCTCCGATTCTTTTTCATTCTTTTCGATCTTCATCTCCAAATGCATGTCGGCTAAAGTCTCTTTCGCCGCCTGCGCTTTCATATCGGCTTCTTCGATCGTGTCTTCGGCAAATTCGGCCATGAGGATCATTTTCGGAACGCCGCCCGTCGCTACCAGCGCCGCTTCGGGGATGAGGTCGATGCCGAGTTTTGCGGCGCGCACGAACCCCATTTGCGCGAGCATTTGGGGCATGAACTTTACGGCAAGGGTGAAGGTGTTGTCGTCATAGGATTCAAACGACTCAGGATGCTGAGGGAGAACCCGCTTCACGATCTCGGGTAACGGCGCGATGTCGTAGAGGAAAACGACCAGCATCGCGCGGTGTTCCTTCGGCTTGACCAGCGCGAGCTTCGCACTGGTCCAGAGCGCGAGCGTGCCTTGCGAGCCGCAGATAAGCTTCGCGAGATTGAAGGTGCCGTTCTTCGGATCTTTGATATCCCAGAGGCCGTAGCCGGCGGAATTTTTTGACACTTTCGGCCGCTTCGCTTCGATAAGAGCGGCGTTCTTCTCGAGGAGCGCGTCCATCTCGCGGTAGATTTCGCCCTCAAGGTTCTGAAGTTTTTTCTTCTCTTCAAGCTCGGCGGCGGTGAGCGGCTTGAAGCGGGCTGATGAGCCGTCAGAAAGGACGACATCCATCTCTTCGATATAGCGCTCGGTCTTACCGTATTCGAGGGTGCGTTCGCCGCCCGAGTTGTTGGAGACGATGCCGCCCATGGCGGCGATCTCGCGGCTCGCCGGATAGGAGGGAAGGACGAGCCCTTTCTCGAGCGTCGCCTTCTCAAAGTCGCGGTAATAGACGCCCGGCTCAGTCGTCGCCCAACCGTCTCCGACTTCGCCCATATGGTTCATATGCTTGGTGAACGATACAACGACTCCGGTAGTCAAAGGGCCGCCCGACATATCGGTTCCGGCGGATCGAGCAGTAAGCGATACGGACTCGCCCTCCGCCTTCCTGCGGGCAATCTCCTTCACGATCGCGCTTACGTCGTTTGCATCCTTAGGAAAGACCACGAGTTCGGGCATCCGTTCGAAAAGCGACGTGTCGCGGCTGTTCGCCTTCAGGGTTTCCGCATCATCCGCCACCTCGCCCCGTATCGTCTCCGCAATCGACTTCTTCAATTCTTCAGTATTCATATCTGAATAGTATACCCGCAGTACGGCGTTTTTGTCCCATGTTCAACCGCTATGCTGATGGGGAAAGTACTCTCCAGCCGGTTCATTATAATTGGGTTGACAAATATGTATAGCCGTGTATACTGAATATGCTTGTTCGGTTCGGGTCATACCCCGTTCGCCTCTCTCGAGCAGAGGTAGAAGTCATAACCCCAGCAAGCGCCGTATCGGCGAGAGCTGCAACCGCCGGTACGTACCTCGGGTGTTCCTCGAGCGCAGCCGCCACTACCTAGCCGTGGACGATACTGTAGCGGAAGGGTGAGAGCGATGGGATGCTAGGCGCCCGGGGATTGGTCCCCAAAACAAATCGCTCTCACCCGCAGGGCCCCGTTTCGACGGCGGCCCTTTTTTATTTCTCCATTTTATAGTGGTTGCGAGTTGTCGATTTTTCCAACTCGGAACGAGTCAGTTTTCGGATCCAAGCCTTTTGACGGCGGGCGTATTGCCAGAGCTTCGCGGAGAGGGTCGGGAACAGCGACGCTTCATCGCGCTCGCCGCGCAGATACTCGCCCACGATTTTGTATTCAAGGCCAAATTCATTCAGACGCTCGTCTCCCGTTCGTTCACGAACCCGGCGAACTTCGTCAATGAGGCCGTGCGCAAGCGCGCTCGCGAGGCGCGCGTCAATCCGAGCGCGCAGCTCTTCGCGGGGCGGATCGAGGATAATCCACTCGGCATTATAGGGCGGCATAATCCGCGTTCGTTCCGGAACCGATCCTCTATCCGCAATGATCTCGAGCGCGCGGATAATCCGGCGGCGGTTCTGCGGATCGAGATCGGCGGCGCGGCGCCCGTCTAAGGAGACGATGCGAGCGTACAATTCTTCAGTCGGCACGTCTTTAAGGCTTTCGCGAAAGGCGGGATCCGTCTTGACGCCCGGCAGTCCCGACAGAAGCGCGTCAAAATAGAAGTGAGTTCCGCCGGCGAGGATCGGCCGTTTCCCGCGAGCCGCGATCTCGATGATGAGATTCGCCGCATCGGCGGCGAAGTCGCCCGCTGAGTAAGTCTCTTCCGGATCGCGGATATCGATCAGATGGTGGGGGATGCCGAGCATCTCTTCGGGAGAAATCTTCTCGGTCCCGATATCGAGCCCGCGATACACTTGGCGCGAGTCGACCGATATGATTTCTCCCCCGCGCTCGAGAGCCTCGCGTATCGCGCGCGCCGATTTACCCGAGGCCGTTGGCCCCGCGATGCAGATAATATGCGGAGGTTGTGCCTTGCCGGACATGCGAGTAAGATGATAAGCGAACCTTACACCGTATCCAATAACCCTGCCATCTATGAAAGAAACCAAGAGCAATTATTGCGAGAACTGCGGCGAATTCCACGACGCGGTGCGCGACTACCTCTCGCAAGTGAAGGTCGGCGAGACGGTGCCCGATTTCGAATTCGAAGCATTCCATCAAGGAGAGATTAAGCTCATGAGCCTTTCGAAGTTGCGCGGAAAATGGACCGTCCTCGTCTTCTATCCGGCCGACTTCACCTTCGTCTGCCCGACCGAGCTCGAGGAGCTCGCGAAGCTGTATCCCAAATTCCAGGCGCAGAACGCGGAGATTATTTCGATTTCTTCCGATACCGTATTCACCCACAAAGCATGGCACGAAGTTTCGCCGGGGATTAAAGAGATTAAATATCCCATGGCGGCCGATCCCTCGAGCAAGCTCGCGTATGCCTTCGGCGTACTCGTTGAAGGCGGAGAAGCGGCGTTCACTCCCGATGAGGGATTGGCTTTACGGGGAACGTTTATTATCGATCCGAACGGTATACTTCGTTCGATGGAGATAACCGATAACTCAATCGGCAGGAAGGGCGCGGAAACATTACGGAAGCTCCAGGCGGCGCAGTACGTAGAAACGCACAAAGGCAAGGTCTGTCCGGCCTCGTGGGAGCCGGGAGAAGATCCGCTCGAACCGGGTCTCGATCTCGTCGGAAAGCTGTAAATAGAGAAATCAACGGTGCGCTACGAGAAAGCACATCATACGTGTGCTGGAGGTGGGAATCGAACCCACAACCCTTGCGGGACGGGATTTTGAGGCCCGCGCGTATACCTATTCCGCCACTCCAGCGTGGTACTCGTAGCGTACCATATGCTAAAATCATTACCATGAAAGATGACGCGGCGTACGTACCGACAAAATACGATTCGATTTTCTGGATCGACATCGATCGAATTATTCCGAACCCCTATCAGCCGCGCAAGGACTTCACCGAAGCGGGAATCGCCTCGCTTGCCGAGAGCATCCGGCAGTACGGCGTGCTCCAGCCGCTCGTCGTCAGCCGTTCGGAGGTCGAGAAGCCAGAGGGCGGTCTCGAGAGCGTCTACGAGCTCGTGGCGGGCGAGCGGCGTCTCCGCGCGAGTAAGCTCGCCGGACTAAAGCAGGTGCCGGTCGTGATTCGACACGGAGAGAATAACCTCACCAAGCTCGAACTCGCGATTATCGAGAACCTTCAGCGCGAAGATCTGAACGCGATCGATCGCGCCAAAGCGCTCGCGAGACTCATCGAGGAATTCGGCATTTCCCACGCCGAGACCGCGGCGAAGATCGGCAAGAGCCGCGAATACGTTTCAAACAGCCTGCGGCTTCTCTCGTTGCCGCAACATATGCAGGATGCCGTCGTCGCGCGCGAGATCAATGAGGGTCACGCCCGCCCGCTCCTCTCGCTCATCGAACGCCCCGAGGAGCAAGAGGCGCTTTTCAAGGAGATCATTCTCAAGAAACTGCCGGTGCGCCACGCGGAGCGGATCGCGCGCTCGATCGCTCAGGAGCGCGTACATAAAAAGAACCGCAAGTCGCCCGAGATGGTGGAAATCGAGAAATCATTGACCGAGACGCTTGGCACGCGCGTGATTATCGAACAGAACGCCGAGGGCGGCCGCCTTCTGATCGACTTCTTTTCTCCCGACGACCTCCAACTGCTCATCGATGCGCTGGCTTCTCGAGAAGCCGGAGTAACGACCCCTCCATCCGCGCCGGAGATGCCGGTTTTCCCCAACACCACGCCGGTATCCGACGATTTCATCATCGCTCCGCCCGCGCCTGAAGAGGTTGACGATGAGCTCTACTCGGTTACGAACTTCACGGTCTAGTTTTTATTTTTAAGAGATTTTGAAACGAAGCGCGTGCGGCGCTTGCGGGGGGACTTATTGATCTCGGTCATGCCGAGCGCCGCCCGGATGTGCCGGCGCGCGAGCGAGGTGCGCACGAGAGTCAGCCATTTTGGCGAAGGATGAGCCGAGTCTTTCCGAATAATCTCGACGACATCGCCGTTTCCGAGCTCCGTATCGAAGGAGACGAGCTTGCCGTTGACCTTTGCGCCTTGCAGGTGATCGCCCAGGTCTGAATGAATCGCATAGGCGAAGTCGATCGGAGTCGAGGCGGCGGGAAGGTCGATGACGTCGCCTTGCGGCGTGAAGACGAAAACGCGGTGGGAGAAGAAGTCTTCCTTGAGCCCCTCGACGAATTCTTCAGAGCCGGCGATGTCAGTGTGGGCATCGGCGAGTTCGGCGAGCCAAAGCGGCACTTTCACGACGGGCCGTTCACCGCCCTCTTTTTTGGTCACGCGCATCAGAGAGGGGATAAGCGAGCGGATCCACGAGAATGAGAGCGCCGAGAAGCGGGTTTTCTGCTCCTGTTTATCGAGTTTCTCGATATCCTTGCCGAGTTGTTTGTAGGACATATGCGACGCGATGCCGAAGGCCGCGCGCTTATGCATCTCTTCGGTGCGGATTTGGATCTCGACAATGCCCGCTTTCGGAGTGACAACCGTGGTATGAAGCGACTGATAGCCGTTCGGTTTCGGGAAGGCGATATAATCTTTGAATTCTCCCGGGAGAGGCTTATAGAGCGCGTGCACGAGTCCGAGAGTCGTGTAGCAGTCTTCGATCGACGGTACGACGAGCCTGAGCGCGGCGATGTCGTGGATCAGATTGATATCATCGTGCTTGCGCTTCAACTTCTGATGCAGGCTCCAGAGGCCCTTCATTCGGATATCCGTGCGGAAGGCGGTCAATCCTTTTTTCGCGAGTTCGGCTTTTAGTTCTTTCTGCACCTTCTTAAGACCCTCTTCAGTTTCCTGCGTCTTCAGTTTGCGCACCTCCGCGGTGTGCAGAGCGGCATCCGGATCGATAAAGGGGAAGGCGAGATCCTCGAGGTCCCGCTTCATCATTCCCATCCCGAGGCGGTCGGCAATGGGCGCATAGATCTCGATCGTCTCGAGCGCGATGCGGCGGCGCTTGTGTTCCGGCACATGCTCGAGCGTTTGCATATTGTGATATCGATCCGCAAGCTTGACGATGAGCACGCGGATATCGCTCGCGGTCGCGACGAGCAGCCGGCGCAAGCTCTCCGCGTGGCGTTCGGCGCCGCGATACTTATGCGTTCCGAGCTTCGTCACGCCGTCGACGATAAAAAGGAGCTCCTTTCCGAATTCTTTTTCCATATCTTCACGCGAGACGCGCCCGTCTTCGACGGCGTCGTGGAGGAGTCCGGCGGCGATGGTAACCGTATCCATTCCGTATTCAGCGAGAATCTTAGCCGCCGCCGCCGGGTGGATGAAGTACGGCTCGCCCGAGTAGCGGGTCTGCCCCTCATGAGCCTTTTTCGAGTACTCATAAGCCCTCTCGATGTAGGCGGCGTCTTCTTTCGAGTGGTTCTCCATGAGAGCCACGATCTCCCTCGCTGTGGTCATAGAGAAACACTATATACCACAAACACTCTTTTGTGTTTCGGCAGAAACGGGACGGCCTCCGCGCATTTATTTCAAATACTCTGCCGCTTCGGCGGGGGTGAGAGCGTCTGGTTTGGTGTCAGTGGGGAGGTAGATGCGGCGAAGACCTTTCTTTAAGAAGAGGCCCTGCTTTGATTTATAGAGCACGAGCTCTTTACCGGTGCGGGGATGTTTGCCGATTTCTCTCACGATCTCAACTCCTCTCGGCGGCTTCTTCGGCGTCGCGAGAAGCGCGAGCGCGGTATCGAGCGTAACCGTGTAGGGGTCGCCAACGTTTGGTTTGAGCGATCGAAATTCCCCGTCGCTGCCGACGTAGGGGCCGAAGCGTCCGGTCGACGCGAAGACGGGCTTACCCGTTCCCGGATGCATCCCGAGTTCGCGGGGGAGCGAGAGATACTTGACCGCGTCGGCGAGCGTGATCGACGAGAGGTCGGTGCCTTTAGGAATACTTGCGCGCTTGGCCGCCGTCTTGGGCCGCCCTCTTCCTTTTTTTGCTGCTTTTTTCTTTTTTGATTTCTTAATTTCGATGCCAGCAGGTTCTTCCTCAATCTTTACCTCTTCCTCTGGAAGCGCCATCTCCACATACGGCCCAAACCGTCCCGTCTTAATATAAATCGGCGCGCCCGTATCGGGGTGTGTCCCGATCGGTTCATCGCCTTTTAATTCTTCTCCCGTCTCGGTGCGCGCGCCAAGACAATCGGGATAGCGTTTACAGCTCATAAACACCCCGCCGCGCCCAAGCTTCAGTTCCATCGGAGAGCCGCAGATCGGGCAGGGGAACTTCTCGCGGTCAACATCGCCTAATGAGGTCGCCTTCGGTAACTTCTCTTTTGCCTTCACCGCCTTCTCGAATGGTCCGTAAAAAGTAGAAAGCGTCTCGGTATAGCCGCGCTCGCCGCGCGCGATCTCGTCAAGCTCGTTCTCCATTTCGGCGGTAAAGGTATCACTCACATATTCTGGGAAGTTTTCTTCGAGCCATCCGGAAACGACCATGCCGGTCGCGGTCGGCTTCAGAGCGCGGCCGAGTTTATCGACGTAACCGCGATCCTGAATCGTTTTCATAATCGCGGCATACGTCGAGGGGCGTCCGATGCCTCGCTTCTCGAGCTCCTTGATAAGGCCGGCTTCGGTATAGCGATTCGGAGGCTCGGTCTGTTTCTCATCGGCGGCGAGCGAGAGGAGCGAGAGCGGATCACCGATCGCCAGCTTCGGCAATTCATTATCTTCACCGCGCGCTCTCGTATCGAGCGCAAGCCATCCCGGGAAGATCGTGCGGGAGCCGGTGGCGGCGAAAGGCGGTATCGGCGCGTCCGCGCGGGCAGTGAGACTCGTGCGCATAATACGCGCGGGTGCCATCTGCGACGCAAGCGCGCGTGTGCGGATCAATTCATACAGGTGCGTTTCGTCTGGCGTCGCGCCTGCCCGCTCCTTTCCGGGATCCGTGGGGCGGATCGCTTCGTGCGCTTCTTGCGCATTCTTACTCGTCGTTTTGTACGCGCGAACCTGGAGATACTCTTTGCCAAACAGGTTCTCGATAAGTCCGGCCATCTTCGCGACGGCCTCTTTACTTAAATTGACCGAGTCGGTGCGCATGTAAGTAATGTACCCGGCCTCATAGAGCTTCTGCGCGGCGCGCATCGTGCGCGAGGGCGCGAAGCCGAGCCGAGTCGAGGCCGTCTGCTGCAGCGTGGAGGTAGTAAAGGGTGGGCGCGGAGAGCGTTCCTCCGCTTTCTCGATGATGTCCGCAACGCTCCACGAAGCACTGCGGCCAGCCCGCACGATGCGTTCCGATTCTTCCTTCGAACCTGGTTGTTCGACGCAGACAGCCGCGACAGTTCCGGCGCTCGACTGAAACAGCGCCGTTAAGACGAAATAGGTAACCGGATTGAAAGAGGCGATCTCGCGTTCGCGTTCGGCGAGGATCCGGAGCGCCGGCGACTGCACGCGTCCGGCCGAGAGACCGTAGCGGACTTTCTTCCAGATAAGGCCTGAGAGGTCGTAGCCAACGATGCGATCGAGGACTCTCCGGGCTTCCTGGGCGCGGCGGAGATTTTCATCGATAGTGCGCGGATGTTTGAGCGCCTCTTTAATCGCGTCCTCGGTAATTTCGTGGAAGACGACTCTCTTCGGCCTCTTCAATCCGGCGACTTCCTTGATGTGCCAGGCGATCGCTTCGCCCTCGCGATCAGGGTCAGTCGCGAGAAAAACCTCGTCGGCTTTTTTCGCGGCGCGCTCGATTTTCTCGATCACCTCGCGTTTCTCGGCGGGAATGACGTAATGCGGGATAAAGCCGCCCTCGATATCGACGGCGTCTTTGTTCGTCTTCGGCAAGTCGCGTACATGCCCTACCGATGCGAGTACGGTATACTCCGCCCCGAGATAGTGGCCGATGGTGCGCGCCTTGGTGGGGGATTCCACGATAAGCAGTCGTTTCTCCATCTGTTCACAAATAACCCGCGCACCCATTCTCGGTCAAGCCCATCGAGTAGGGTAACGGCTATACGTTGGCCAAAACTGGGTGATGATCCGATCCATAGAGATCGGGAATGACTTCGGCGTGGTCGAGCGTGAAGTGGCGCGACACGAGAATGTGGTCAAGCTGGGAACGCGAGAGGGGGTGGGTGATGGCGCCCGGAAGGGTGTTCACGAGCTCGTGTTCCATAAAGCGCTGTTCGATGCGGGTGCGCTCTCTGCGGTAGAGGAGCGCGTCGCTCGTACTGCCGCCCATGATCCAGTTAAGAGGCGTGATGTGGGGGGACTCGAGGATATTGAAATCGCCGCAGACGATCGTCGGGCGCGCCGGATCGCGTTCGACCATCGCCGCCTCAAACTCGCCGAAGCGGATGTTCGGATTGGCGAGGATCAGGTGGAGATTAAACACGCGCATCAAACCGGAGGGAAGGGCGAGGTCGACGAACAGCGCGCTTCGGTTATGGAGCCGGTTGAAAAAGCGCGAGGGCGCGAGGCGAATGAACCATTTTGTCCGGTTCGGGAGAAGCGGCCAATAATCGGCGAATGAAATATCTCCCTGCGTCTCGATCGGATGCTTCGACAGCACCACCAGGAAGTGTTCTTCGCGGATCCGGTTCACGAGCATTTCCCGATCGCGCGCGTATGCAAGTGAGCCGGGAAGGGTTTGCAAGCGTTTCAAGAAGTGCTTCGGGACTTCCTGAAGGCAAAAGATATCGAAATCGCTTCGGGCGATAAACTCGAATGCGCGATCAGGTTCTCTATTGCGGAAGAGCATGTTCCATGAATAAATGTTCATACGAATATTATACGCGCCGCCAGGCGCCGAATTCCTCTTTGGCGAGGCCGCGGAGTTCAAGAGCGGCGAGCGCGGTGAGCGCCTCTCCGGCGCCGTGAGGCGCGGCGCGGAGGATCTCGTCGCGCGTTTTCGGCTCATCGAGCAGCCGCCAGATTTCGCGTTCGGCATCCTCGAGATCCTGCGGCGCCTCGCCCGATACGATCGGGCCGCGCGGCGCGATCCCGAGCGCCTCAAGAATGTGGATCGGGTCGGAGACGAGCGCCGCGCCGAGCCGGATGAAGAGGTGGCTCGCGAAGCCGTGCGAGTCTCCCATGCGGTGCGGAACGCACAGGAGATCGCGGTTATACTCGCCCGCGAGCCGGGCGGTGATAAGCGTTCCCGACTTTGGTCCAGCCTCGATCACGAGCACCGCGTCCGCGAGCCCGACCATCAGCCGATTGCGCTCGGGGAAGTAGTGCACCCGCGACGCGCGGTCAGGCGCATATTCTGAAAGCATCCCGCCGCCTTTTTCGAGAATTTCCAAAGCAAAGCGGCGATTGCTGCGCGGGTAGAGGACGGTATCATCGAGGCCCGATCCGGGAAGCGCGAGAGTATGAATGCCCGCCGCGAGCGCCGCTTCGTGCGCGCACGTATCAATGCCGAGCGCGAGCCCGCTTACGATCGAGATTGGGTAGCCGGCGAGTCCGGAAATCAGCTTTCGGCACGCCTCTTCGCCGTAGCGCGTCATCGCGCGCGATCCGACGACGGTCAAGAATTTCGTTCCTGCGGGCGGGAGACTTCCGCGAATCCAGAGCCGTTTCGGGAGCTGGGGGATCTCGGCGAGTTGTACAGGCCACTCTTCCCGTGCGAGTTCACGGATGTCCATTCACCTAGTATACTAGAAAGCATCATGCTCGATATTAAATTTATCCGAGAAAATCTCGACGTCGTCAAAGCCGGCGCGGCGAAGAAGCATATCGCGGTCGATCTCGAGAGATTAATCGCGGTTGATGAAGAGCGCAAGCGGCTACGCCAAGAGCTTGATGCTAAGAAGGCCGAACAGAATCGCCGCAGTAATGAAATCCAGATCGCGAAGGATCTGGAGCGCGAGAAACTCATCGAACAGATGCAGCACTTGAAGGCGGGAATGGCTGAGAGCGAAGACCGGCTCAAGGAGGTCATGGTCGAGTGGCAGACGCTGATGCTCACTATTCCGAATGTTCCCGACATGTCCGTTCCAGACGGCGAGAGCGACGAGCAGAATCTCGAGGCGCGCACGTGGGGAGAGAAACCGGCCTTCTCCTTTACGCCGAAGCCTCACCACGAACTAATGACGGCTCTCGGCCTTGCCGACTTTGAGCGGGGCGCCAAGGTCGCGGGCTTTCGCGGATATTTCTTGCGGGGCGACGGCGCGCGGCTCCTCATGGCGCTTCGGCGTTTCGTAGAAGATCGATTCATGAATCGCGAGGGCTTCGAGCCGATGTTCGCACCCTCGCTTGTACGCCGCGAAGCCTTCATCGGTACCGGCTATCTGCCGCAGGGCGAAGAGGATCTCTACAAGACGCAGAACGGCGAGTATCTCGCCGGCACCGCCGAGGTGGCGACAATGGGCTACTTTATGAATGAAGTGATCGATCAGTCCATGCTCCCTTTGAAGTTTTTCGCGTATTCTCCTTGCTTCCGCCGCGAAGCGGGCAGCCACGGAAAGGATGAAAAAGGAGTCTTTCGAGTGCATGAATTCGAGAAATATGAACAGGTCGTTCTCTGCGAAGCCGATCATGCGACCTCGGTTCAGCTCCACGAGGAGATCACGGCGAATTCAGAGAAGCTTCTTCAGGAACTCGGCCTCCACTACCGCGTCGTGGTAAATTGCGGCGGCGATCTCGGCCTCGGCCAGGTCAAGAAGTATGATCTTGAAGCGTGGATGCCGTCCGAGAATCGTTATCGAGAGACGCACTCGGCGTCCTACTTCCATGATTTTCAAACGCGGCGGCTCAATATCCGGTATCGCGACAGCGGGGGGATATTGCGCTATGCGCATTCTCTGAATAACACGGCGCTCGCGATACCGCGCATTCTCACGCAGATCGTCGAGAACTACCAAAAGGCCGACGGCACGGTCAAGGTGCCCCCGGTCCTCGTGCCGCATGTGGGGAAGGACACTCTCGGCGTCGCGCGGTAATCGCCGCTTTACGGAGCGACGGCGCTCGCGCCGCCGCCGCGTCCTCATCGTCTCCGGAAGTTTGTTTTTGCTTTCTCTCGCCGCCGCCGTGTATATGCTTAATCAGAATTTCGCGCGCATAGCGAGAGTGCAGGTGTATGGATCGGATCAGTCGCTCGCCGCGATCGCGAGACAAGCGATGGAAGGGACCTATTTCGGCATCATCCCGCGCGATTCGACTCTGTTTTATCCGGGCGACCGGATCCGATCGATGATTACCGCGGCATATCCGGATATCGCCGCGGTGTCTTTGTTCCACGACGGACCTACCCAGCTTTCGATCAGGGTGAGCAACCGCATTCCGATAGCGCGGTGGTGCGGCGCGCCGCCGCCGAATGGCTTTACCGCGTCGTCGACTCTCGCCGACGCGGCGAACTGCGGCTTTTTCGACGCGAGCGGAGTGCTCTATGCGACAACAACGAGCGACGAGCCGATTAATACCTTTCGCGTGTATGGATCGGATACGAGTACAGCCGGCGCGTCCGCGCTCGGCACGACGCTCCCCGACGCGCGCCGGTTTCCCGCGGCGTTTGACTTCGCGCGACAGCTCGGCTCATTCGGATCTCCGGTTACGATAGTCGTTTTCCGAAATGGCGAAGCAGATGACTATCTCGCGAGCGGAACGCGCGTGACGTATGTGCTCGATGATGAACAGAACGCGTTTGCGGCGCTTGCTTCGGCGCGCGCAAATTTCGATCTTACGAACGGCTCGGTTGAGTATGTCGACCTGCGGTTCGATGGAAAAGTGTATGTGAAGCCGAAAAATGCTACGGTTCCGTAATGTCATTCTGGAATAATCTTCCCAAGCCTTTTTTCGTCATGGCGCCGCTCAAGGACGTTACGGACGCGGCCTTTCGCGCGCTTGTCGCGGCGCGGGGCGCCCCCGACGTGTCTTGGACCGAATTTGTCTCAGCTGACGGGCTCTACCACACCCGTATGAAGCGGCGCGTGCCCGATGCCGAGAATCCTCTGATGCGCGATCTCGCATTTACCGAAACCGAGCGGCCGATCGTCGCGCAGATCTTCTCGAGCGAGCCGGCGATGATAGCGTACGCGGCTCGTCTCGCGGCCGAGCTCGGCTTCGACGGAGTCGATCTCAATATGGGCTGTCCGGATCGTTCGGTCGAGAAGCAGGGAAGCGGGGCCGCGCTTATCAAGACGCCCGAGATCGCGCGCGGAATTATTCGCGCCGCAAAGGCGGCGAGCGATCTCCCTGTCTCGGTGAAGACGCGCATCGGGTACCATAAAGAAACGCTCGAAGCATGGCTCCCGGCGATCCTTGAAGAAGATCCGACGGCGGTAACGATTCATTTGCGCACGCGTAAAGAGATGTCAAAGGTTCCCGCGCATTGGGATCTGATGGCGCGCGCGGTCGAGATCCGCAATCGCGTGAATCCGGGCGTGCTCCTTATCGGCAACGGCGATCTAGCGGATCTCGATGATGCGCGCGGCAAGATCGCTGTCTCCGGTTGCGACGGCGCGATGCTCGGCCGCGCGATGTTCGGGAATCCGTGGTTATTTGAGGATATCGAACGATTTCGCAATCCCCTCGCGAATAGCGGATGTGCGAAATCCGCCCATTCCGCGCGAGAGAAGCTCGACGCGCTCATCGAACTCGCGCACCGCTTCGAGAAACTCTCGCCACCGAAATCGTTTTCCATTCTGAAAAAGCACATCAAGGCCTTTGCGGCGGGCTTCGACGCCGCCGCCGAATTGCGGGCGAGGCTCATGCTAACCGGCTCCGCCGCCGAATTGGAGCGCGCTATTCGCGATAATCCGCTATAATCGCTCTCATGGCTCACCAGTCGCTCTATCGGATGTATCGCCCGTCAACTTTTGCCGACGTTGTCGGTCAAGAGCAGGTGACGAAGCCGCTCGAAGAAGCGGTGAAGGCAAAGAAGATCGGCCACGCGTATCTCTTCGCCGGCAGCCGCGGACTCGGGAAGACCTCGGTGGCCCGCATCTTCGCGAAGGAGGCCGGTTGTACCGAACACGATCTCTACGAGATCGACGCCGCGAGCAATAATAGCGTCGAGGATATTCGCGCGCTCACCGAGGGCGTCTATACGCTCCCGTTCCAATCGCCTTACAAAGTGTATATTCTCGATGAGGTGCATATGCTCTCGAGAGGCGCATGGAACGCCTTTCTCAAAACGCTTGAAGAGCCGCCCGCGCACGCGATATTTATCCTCGCGACGACCGAGCTCGAGAAGGTGCCCGAGACGGTGCAGTCGCGCTGTCAGGTATTCGAATTTAAGAAACCGACGCGCGCCGTTCTCGCGGAAATGACGGCGGCCGTCGCGAAGAAAGAGGGTTACGCGCTCGCGCCGGACGCCGCCGAGCTTATCGCGCATCTCGCCGAGGGTTCGTATCGGGACGCGCTGTCGATTTTGCAAAAAGTATGCGCGAGCGCCGAGGAGAAGTCGCTCTCGCGCAGTGCGGTTGAGGCTGCGACCGGCGCGCCGCGCCGCGAGCAGGTACACGCGCTTCTTACCGCGCTCGCAAAGGGCGAGCGCGGCGGCGCGCTCGCGGCGATCGAGCGCGCCGCGAAGGAGCAGGTGGATATGCGCCTCTTTCTCGAGCTTACGCTCGAGGCTTTGCGCGCGGCGCTTCTCATTCGCTTCGCGCCCGATCTGCACGATGCGCTCCGGACCGAGCTCGGGACGGATGAATTCTCCTCTCTCCAGCGTATCGGGAGCGGTGGTTCCGGCATATCGCACGCCACCCTGCTCGCGTTTTTAAATGCCGCGGATCGCATCCGCTACGCGCCTATCCCGTCATTACCGCTTGAGCTCGCGGTTCTCGAGCTTCTTGGCGGCGCATGAGTGATGATGCGGCGGGTTGGGCGATACTTGCTATCGTTCTCGCGGCCGCGGCCGGCGGCGTTTACTACGAGTACCAGCGTACTCGCCCCTGCGCCGTACCCATCCCGTACGCGATCGGAGCGGTCGACAGCCGCTTCGATATCTCAAATGCGACCTTGATCGCGGACGCGAAGAGCGCGGCGGCAATCTGGAACAAGGCGGAAGGGAAGACTCTGTTTACCTACGATCCGCAAGCGAAGCTCACGATTAACTTAGTGTATGATTCGCGCGAGGCGGCGGCGAAACTCGGCAACGATATTGCCGTACAGCAAGCCGATCTCGATGCCGAGCGCGCCGCGCTCGACGAGCTCAAGGCACAGTGTCCTGTCGATCGATCGATGTGCGATGAATTGCCGGCGCGAGTCGCGAGCTATAACGCGCATGTCGCGGCGTATAATGCCGAGGTGGCGCAGTACAATCAAACTGCCGGACACACGTTCCAAGAAGGCCAGTATCTCCGCGATGCGTCGGGAGAGCGGATCAATGTATTTGAATTTACCGGCGCTCTCCAGCTCAAGCGCGTGCTCGCGCACGAGTTCGGCCACGCGCTCGGGCTCGAGCATAATAAGAATCCCGAATCGATCATGTATGCCGAAAACGAGGGCGGCAATCTGGCGCCCTCCGCCGCCGACCTCGCGGAACTTCGCGCCCTCTGCGGGACTTAAAACGATCACTGAATAATGCTAGAGTGCATCCATTGCCCGATCGTCTAATGGTAGGACACCGCCCTTTGGAGGCGGGTATTGGGGTTCGAGTCCCTGTCGGGCAGCAAAAAGTGCGCAGCAACTTTTTACTGCCCGAAGCGAGTCGCGGGACGACTCGCGTCAGGGACGAGAAGACCTTGTGAGCAGATTTTGCGATTTCCTGAAGCAAAATCTCCACAAGGTGTACTGAAGCTGTAAGCTTCGAGAAATGTAATCATGGCCCCTGTCGGGGGACTTAACGACCTGAGGGTTCTAATACGAGGAAACAAATCCGTGATTTTTGTGGTATAATATCTCATATGCAGCATCGTATGCAGGTATCGACGGAGCCATTCGAGAAGATTGTTCGCAGAGAGAAGGTAACAGTTTTATTCTGATGAAGACGAGGTGAAGTACGGAGTGGTGGGTATTCGTATCGAGGTCAATTAAATCTTAATTTCAAAACCAGCCCATGACACCAAAGCAACCGATCAGAGGAGCGAAGAGGGCGGCCGAATCGTGGAGCGAAGTCGCGGAGTGGTATGACTCCCTGCTTGAAGGAGATCAAGACACGTATCAATCGAAGGTCATTTTGCCGAATCTGTTGCGCGTGCTCGCGCTCGCGAAAGGCGAGCGGGTGATCGATATCGCGTGCGGACAGGGGTTCTTCACCCGCGCGTGCAGGGACGCGGGAGCGGCGCCGATGGGCGCTGATATTTCAGAAGAGCTTATCGCGTTCGCGCGCGAGAGGTCGGCCGATATTCCGTATCACGCCGCGCCGGCGCACGAGCTTTCATTCGCCAAAGACGCGAGTTACGAAACGGCGCTCATGGTCTTGGCGATCCAGAATATTGAAAAGATAGACGCCGCTTTTGCCGAGGCGAAGCGCGTTCTGACTCCGAGCGGGCGCGTGGTGATGGTGCTTAATCATCCGGCCTTCCGCGTGCCGAAGCATTCGAGCTGGGGATATGAGGAGCAGTCGCGCATCCAGTACCGCCGCGTGGATCGCTACCTCTCGGGTGAGAAGATATCGATCGATATGCATCCCGGGCAGAAGCACGGCGCAAAGACCGTCTCGTATCACCGCTCGCTCCAGGACATCGTGAAGTCGCTTTCAAAGAGCGGTTTCGCGATCACGCGGCTTGAGGAGTGGATCTCGCATCGAGCGAGCGGCCGCGGTCCGCGCAAGAAGGCGGAGGACACTGCGCGGAAGGAGATACCACTTTTTATGCTCATCGAAGCGCGCGGACGGTAATTGCCGCGTCGCGTTTCGAGGATAATTCGGGTAAAATACGACCGTCATGCGAATGAATCAGCGAGTCGTCTCTGTCGGCGCGGGAGCGTCCGCTCTTATTCTTTTCGGCGGCTTCTGGCTCGCCGGCCTTTTCTCGACCGAGTACCGCTCGGCGAACGCTGACGCGGAGCGCGTCATCCCATTGCCGGTTCTCAATAAAGAAGAATATAACAAGCGGATGCTTGCGCTCGCTCATTTCGTACTGCCGACCGTTGCGCCCGCGGCGACGTCATCAAGAGCGACTTCCTCCCCGGCGTCCGCCGCGGCGAGTTCAACGCTCATTCTGCCGATCTCGACCGCGACGACCACAGTCTCGGTTCCCGGCCGCTTATGGCCGGTTCCGACCGTCTATCCCCGTGTCGGCGCGCTCTTACCCTTCAATCGCATCGTCGCATACTATGGGAATTTCTATTCAAAAGGCATGGGTGTGCTCGGCGAATACCCGACGGATACGTTGCTCGGTATGCTCGCGAGTACGACGGCGGTATGGGCCGCGGCGGATCCGTCGACGCCCGTGGTGCCCGCCATCCAATATATCGCCGTGGTCGCGCAGGCGCGTTCGGGGAAGGAGGGGAATTATATTCTCCGGATGCCGGACACGGAGATCGATCACGCGCTCGATCTCGCGAACCAAGTACACGGCATCCTGATCCTGGATGTGCAGGTAGGGAAGAGCACCGTGGAGCACGAGATCCCGCTTCTCGAGAAGTACCTCCTGATGCCAAATGTGCATCTCGCGATCGACCCCGAATTCTCGATGAAGTTTAATGATGCGCCCGGAGAAGTAATCGGCACCTTTGACGCGAAGGATATTAACTATGCCGCGTCGTATCTCGCGGGTCTTGTCGAGCAGTATCACTTGCCGCCGAAGATTCTCGTGGTGCATCGCTTTACTGAGGATATGGTGACCCACTACAAACAGATCACGCCGCTTCCCGAGGTGCAGATCGTGATGGATATGGACGGTTGGGGCTCGCAGGCCAAGAAGAAAGGCACGTATAATCACGTGATCGCTCCCGAGCCGGTACAGTTCACCGGGATCAAACTCTTTTATAAAAACGATCTGAAGCCGCCCTCGACCGGCATGCTCACGACGGCTGAGATTCTCGGCCTTATCCCCGCGCCGATCTATATTCAATATCAGTAAAAGTGCCGAAAGCTATTGCGCCTCTCGAGGGTGTGATATCATTCCGCCATATGGAAACACATAACACCGGGAATAATTATTTTTTGCCTATCGCCGTCGTGATCGGCTGTCTCTTTATCGCCGGAGCGGTCTACTGGAACGGGGCGCACCCGTCCGCGGCGCCCGCGGGCGGCACTCAGCCGGGCGGTACGGCGCCGATAGCAGTCGACATTAAGAACGTGAAGATGGACGGCGATCCCTATATCGGATCGCCTACGGCGCCGGTAACCATCGCGTTCTGGAGCGATTTCCAATGCCCCTTTTGTAAAGAGTTTGAAGTCGGCGGGGTGAAAGAGCTTGAATCGCGCGGAACGACGTCGTCTTTGCCGGACATCATCAAGAATTATGTGAACACGGGCAAAGTAAAGATTGTGTTTATGGACATGGCATTCCTCGGCAATGATTCGATCACGGCGGCCGAGTACGGCCGGTCGGTGTGGAAGCTCTATCCACAGCAGTACTTCGCCTGGCGCACGGCGATGTACACCGCGCAGGGGACCGAGAATACCGGCTGGGCTACCGCCGATAAAATCGAGAAGATCACGGCGACTGTTTCCGGACTCGACGTATCGGCGATCTCGGCGGACGTAAAAGCGAATGCTTCGGCGTATCAGGCGATGATGGACGCCGATAAGGCCGAGGCGGGGAAAGTAGGAATCAGCGCGACGCCGTCATTCGTGATCGGTAAGCAGGTGATCGCGGGGGCGTATCCGTACAGCACTTTCCAGTCCGCGATCGACGCGCTCTTGAAGTAACCACGGGAGACAGACAGCGTGCGGCCGGGCTTTCCGGCCGCACGCTGGTGTATGATGGCGTTATGACCGTCCTCATAATCGCGTTCGCCGCCTCGGCGGCAACCTTTATCGGAGGGAGTTTCGCCCTGCGCTTCCGCGACAAACTCCACCTCATTCTCGGTTTTTCGGCTGGCGCAGTCGCGGGCGTTGCGCTCTTTGATCTTTTGCCCGAGGCGATTTCGCTCGGCTCACAGTATCATTCCGCTGAGACGGTGGCGCTCGGCATCGCCGCCGGCCTTTTCGGGTACCTGATTCTTGATCGGCTTATTCTGCTCCACTCGCATGAAGAAGATGAAGCGGCGAGTACGCCTCGCGGATTTCTCGGAGCGCTCACGCTCTCCACGCACAGCTTTCTCGACGGTATCGCGATCGGCGTCGGGTTCCAGGCGACCACGGCGATCGGGATTATCGTAGCCGCCGCGGTGCTGACGCATGATTTCTCCGATGGCATCAACACGGTCAATCTGGTGTTGCGCAATGGCGGGACATGGAAGGCGGCTCTGCGCTGGCTCGCGGTTGACGCCGCGGCGCCGTTTCTCGGCGCCGCGGCGACGCTTTTCTTTCATATTTCCGAATCGGCGATCGGGCTCGTGCTTGCCGTTTTCGTCGGTTCTTTCCTCTATCTCGCGGCGAGCGATCTTATTCCCGAGAGCCACCATCGCCATCCTCGCGCGCTCACGACCGTCATGACGCTCTTTGGCGCACTGGTGATTTATATCGTGGTTCACGTGGTATAATACGAAGCGTATGAAACTATTTTTCCACTGGTTCGTCGCGGCGTTGACTATCCTCATCGCCGCATACATTGTTCCGAACGTGTCGGTAACGCTCGCGGGAGCGGCGATAGCGGCGGTAGTTCTCGGGGCGCTCAACCTTTTCATTCGCCCGATCCTTATGATATTGACGCTGCCTATTACGATTGTAACGCTCGGCCTCTTCTCGATCGTGATTAACGCGGTGCTCGTTATGCTCGCGTCGCTCGTAGTTCCCGGCTTTTTCGTCGGCGGATTCGGGACGGCGCTCCTCTTTGCGTTCACGCTTTCGGTGATCAACTGGGTATTCCATCGGTGGGCGACATTTTAATATGATCGATCCTGAACTTGCCGCGAAGCTTGACGAGATCGGCGCGAAGGCCGACCGAGCGTACCAGGCCGCCGAGAAGGTGCGGAAGTACCTCTTTTGGGCCGGCGTCATCAGTATCGCGCTCTTCGTCATTCCCGCCGTCGGCCTCGCCTTCGTCATTCCGAAATTCATCGCCGCCTATTCGACCACGCTCGGGGGAATCTGACTAAATCGCGCGTTTCCCGCGGATGATGTTGAAGAGAATCGGAAAGAAAGAAACAATGATAATTACGAGAGAAAGGGGGAGAACGTAATGCTCACTGTTCGGAAGAAGCGAACCCAAGGTGTAGCCGAGGAGTACCATCCCGGCTCCCCAGAGACAGCCGCCGATAATATTAAAGAAGAGGAATTTCTTATATGTCATCGAACCGATGCCGGCGAGTATGGGAGCAATCGTGCGTACGATGGGGACGAAACGCGCGAGAATAACCGCCCGCCCGCCGTAGTTCTCGTAGAACCGTTCGGTTCGTCTCAGATACTCGCGCTTAAAGAAGAAAGAGTCTTTTCTGGAGAAGAAATTTACCCCGACATTGGCGCCGAACCAGTAGCCGACTGAGTCGCCTATAATAGCGGCTGCGGCGACAAAGAGGGTAAGAGGAAGGATAGCGAGCGTCCCGTTCGAGGAGAGAAGTCCGGCCGCGAAGAGGAGCGAATCGCCGGGAAGGAAGATGCCGAAGAGCAATCCGCTCTCCGCGAAGATAAGGAACGCGATGCCGACGTAACCGCCGGTTCGGATCATCGCGATCGGATCAAGATTCACGCAAGCGGAAAGAAAATTCAACACCCCCGTATTTTATCAGATAGAAAACAAGACGGGCGCCAGAGTTATCCGGCGCCCGCGAGAATGATTGTCTATCTGGGGACGAGCTTCAAAAACAAATCGGCAAACGCCTGCTCGGAGCGGAACACGGTTTCGGCGCGTTCTGCCTGCCGGATATCGCGATCGCGCCTCTCTTCGAGCGATCGTTCGAAATGCTTTTTCCAGAACCCGGGCGTATCGTCGCCGCCAAGCCGCTGCTTCGGGAAATCATGTTCGGATTCGCGGCAGTGATGCCCGGCCCAGAGTAGCTTCACGGCAAGCTTTCCGTCCTCGTCCGCCACTGGGAACCCCCGCTCGTCGACGATAGCCGTCGGAGAGGTGATTTGGACCCAAAGACATCCTGGTGCTGGCGTGGCAACGTGACTCAAGACGCGAGAATAGCGGATTGCGTATAATCCTTTGAGGGCATTCGCAACCCAGCCGCTGTTTGGAGGCGCTTGCGACGCGTTGTCGACGAACCGCAGCGTATTCTCGATGAGAATGATTCTGTTCGTCGGCCGCCCGGGACTCCTTCCGCGAGGCAAGTAGCGATGATCGTCATACCATAGGATCATAATGCACTCCAATGTACACGCGCGGATCCCCCACGCAAGGATGCTTATCAAGGGCAATAAGCCTGATATGAAATTATCATGTCGATGTGATTAGTCAAAAATTAATATCGTATACTGTGGAGTATGGAATCTTCGCCGAAGCTCTCGACGCCTGAAGAAGAACTCTCGTATTTGCGCGAACAGGTGCTCCGCAAGGAGCGCGAGATAGCCCTTCAAACGGGGATCGAGAACACTAGCCCGGAACGCGAGCGGATCATCAGGGAACAGGTGCGCGCGCACCAAACGGCGCCTGCCGAAGCGTTCTCGCCCGAATATCATCTGAATGAAGCGACCCAAGCGGCGGCGGCGGACGCGATTCTCGCCGAACTTGAACTTGGAAGTGGCGAGGAAGCGATCAAGAGCCTACAGAAAATCCTCGAGGAAAAGGGAATCAGGAACGCTCTCGCCGTCGCCGAGAAGATGCGCGATCCTCACGCAACCGACGACTTCCATCGCTATTTGGTGCGTTATGTCGCCGCCGGCCTGCCGATGCATGAAGGAGACGAGAAGGCGCCGCGCTTCCGGTCGCTTCATATGACGCTCTACGAGATCGCGCTTCCCGAGCCGAAGGCGGTCGAGCAGGGAGGACGGCAGAAGACTCTCAAAGAACTTATTTCGGGCATGGAGCAGTTGTATGCCGGCCTCCTCTCGATCGAGGACGCTCTGCCGGGCGAACCGACGTACTATGCGCTCGAGCTCGCGGTGCCGGCACACAGTCCCGAATTGCAATTTTACGCCGCCATCCCGAATACGAAGAAGAATCTTTTTGAAAAACAGCTCCTCGCCGTCTTTCCCGGTGCGCGTCTGGTGCCTCAGCCGTACGATTACAACGTATTCGTTTCGAACGGTACGACGCTCGCCTCGGTCGCCGCGCTCGCAGAAAATCCGGCGCTCCCGTTGAAGGATTACGCTGATTTCGACCACGATCCTTTGAACGCGCTTATCAATGCTTTCGCTAAAATCGAGAACACCGGCGAGGGCGCCGCGCTCCAGATCATCATCGAGCCGCGCGCCGATCGGCACATGAAGCATTATCAAAAGATCCTGCAGGCGCTTCGCAAAGGCGAGAGACATGATGTGGCGTTCAAGACGCCCGAGACGATCATTGGTGAAATCGGGCGCGATTTCTCCCGCATCCTATTCTCGAATAAACCGAAGGACGTACAGAAGGCTAAAGAGGCCGAGACGCGCCAGATCGAAGCGAATAAGACCGCTATCGAGCAAGTCGAGAAGAAGATCGCGATGCCGATCGTCGGAGCCACGATCCGAGTCGTCGCGTCCTCGCACGACGCGCATACGGCGGCGCGGATCCTCGACGAGATCGAGTCGACCTTTCATCAGTTCGGAAATACGCAAGGGAATCATATCGAGTTCGCGCGCGCTACGGATCGAAGTGCGCAAGCGGTATTTGACGCATTTTCCTTCCGTCTTCCGTCATCCGACGCGCTCCCGCTCTCCCTGCGCGAACTGACGACGATCTACCATTTTCCTCCATCGGGAATGGAGTCATCGCCGCATCTCCGGCAGGAGCGCTTCACGCACGCGCCGGCGCCGATCTCTCTGCCGCAGACAGGCGTACTGCTTGGCATTAATAATTATCGAGGGAAAGAGACGCGTGTCTGCCTCGATCCTGAAGATCGCCTCCGTCATCTCTACGTCATCGGCCAAACCGGCACCGGGAAGACCGGACTCTTGAAGTCGATGATTCAACAAGACATTATGCGCGGGGAGGGATGCTGTTTTATTGATCCGCACGGCACCGACATTCTCGACATCCTCGCGATGGTGCCGCCTGCGCGTTACAAGGACGTTATCTATTTCGACCCCGCCGATCTCTCGAGGCCGTTTGCGCTCAACTTCCTCGAGTATGACCTCTCGCGTCCGGAGCAGAAGACCTTCATCGTCAACGAACTCCTCATGATCTTTCGCCGTCTCTACGGCGACGTTCCCGAGAGCATGGGGCCGGCGTTCGAGCAATACTTCCGCAACGCGACGCAACTCGTGATGGAGGACCCGGCGAGCGGTTCCACCATCCTCGATATCGCGCGCGTTCTCTCAAATAGTGAATTTCGGCGGATGAAGCTCGCGAAAAGTATGAACCCGATCGTCAACCAATTCTGGAACGAGATCGCGACTAAAGCTGGTGGCGAAGCATCGCTTGAAAATGTGGTGCCCCATATCACCAACAAGTTCGATGATTTCACCGCAAACGACTTCATCCGGCCGATCGTCGGACAACAGCACTCCTCTTTTAATTTCCGCGAGGTGATGGATTCGAAGAAGATCCTACTCGTTAATCTCTCGAAGGGCCGCTTGGGCGAGAAGAACGCCAATCTTCTCGGACTCATCATCGTCGGTAAGCTCTTTATGGCGGCGCTTTCGCGCGCCGACTCGCCTCGCGCTCATTTTCCGCCTTTTTATCTCTATATTGACGAATTCCACAATGTAACGACCGATTCGATCCCCGGCATCCTCTCGGAAGCGCGCAAATATAAGCTTGCGCTCTCCGTGGCACATCAGTTCCTTAATCAGGTCGAGGAAGCGACGCGCCAAGCCGTGTTCGGCAACGTCGGCAATATGGCGATATTCCGCATCGGCGAAGAAGACGCGGAATTTTTCGAAAAGCAGTTCGCGCCCGTCTTTACCGCGCTTGATTTCGTGAATATCGAGAATCGCAATGCGTACGTGAAGATTCTCGCGAAAGGCGTCCCGCAAAAGCCGTTTGATATGCGAACGCCGGATACGCCCGCCGGAAATCCCGAGCAGATCGACGATCTTATTCAACTCTCATCGCTCACTTACGGCCGCGATCGTGCTACAGTGGAGACTATGATCCGCGAACGGTATCTTACGCACTGACGTATGGCATCTCCCGAACAACTTGGACGCCGGACAAATGGTCCGGAAAAAATCGAAACCACGTTACCCGCATCACCGTCCGATGATCTGACAGGGACAGATCGCGACGATTTTATTGCGGCGCTTAAAAAATTACGATCGCGCGCCCTCGAAGACGGAGATTACCAGAAAATGTTTGCAATTGAAAACAGGCTCTGGGGAAAGGGTGGAATTGATGAAAAAGCGCTTTTGGGGAAGGAAGGGATTGACGAAGGAAGCGCCACGAGCCAGCCGCACGAGGAAGTCAAAAAAGATCCAGGTGAATTTCCAGCTTCAGTGGAAGCCGACGTGGATCCTTTTGCGGAAGATGAAGATATGAGCGGGACGCCCGACGGGACGAGAGAATGGAGTGCGCGATGGAGAGGGAAACTGCGCAGTATCGTCGAGGGTTCAAAGGAACTGGTCGGCGGGTTGAGCGAGCGCGGCGCGCGCCTCTCCGAATATCTGAAGAATCGTTCAGTTGAAATAGACGCGAAAGCGGAAATGAGTAAATTGGAAAGAGGCTTTCGATGGATGGGCGAGCGGTACGACAAGCTGGGATGGAAGTCGAAGGTCGCGATCGGCGCGAGTCTTGGCATCGGGGCAGGCGCCGCCTCCGCCATTTCTCTTCCCGTAGCGCTTGCGCTGACCGGAGGCATCGCGGCACAGCGGGTGTTTGGATTGGCAAGCGCGTTCACGAAGCTCGAGAAGCGGTATCAAGACAAGGAATCCGGCGGGTTTTTCGCGAAGAAAGAGAGGGCGATGGGGAAGGCGATGGTTCACGCGGCCTTCATGACGGGTGTGATGCTCGCCGTGGCCGAGGGGGCGAAAGAGGTTACCGAATACGCGAGAGAGCATCAGTTGACCGAGAGATTGCTGGAGTGGCTGAGGCATTCTCACTCCCTCGATCACTCCGCGCCGCCAACAGCGGCGCATCCCGCGCCCGTTCTCGAAATGAATGCGCCCGCGAGCGGCAACCTCATGCCCGAGGTGTCGGTCGAGGCTTCTTCGAGAGGCTACGAAGGAATGACCAGGCACTTGTGGGAGCGATTGCAGGAACAGCATCTCGACCCGAGCAAGTTTCCTGAAGGGAGCGATATCCGCAGGCTTTTGGAGGCCGACGCGCATTCGATCGGAAAGGTCGCGCATCAGATCGCGAGCGATCCGTCGCACGGCTTCTTCAAGCCTGACGGTACGAGCGTCGTCGTCCCCGAGTCGGCGCATATGACCATCGGCGCTGACGGGCAACTGCATATGAGTGATTCGGCCCTTCCCGGAGGCTTTGTGCACGCGCCCGAGAACGCGGCCGTAACCGAAGGGTCTCAGCATCATTATGAATGGGAGAATGAGCCGGTGAGAACGACCGTTGAACCAGTCCCAAGCGATACTCCCGCGTACGACGTTCCGCAAAATACGACGCCGGAGTCCGCTCCGTTCCAGACGCCCGACTCGCTTATCGAAACGCCTACACCCGACGCGCATATTTATAGCGGCTTAGACGGAGGCCGGCCGATCGCATTCGGCGGGACGCCAGAGAAGCTTCACGCGGCGATCACGGAGTATCTGAAGCAAAATCCGGGGAAGGGCATTGTCGGCAACGATGATGCGGGAGCGCATCGCGTTCTTTGGCATCTGGTTGACGACAAACTCACTTCGAGCGCCCCCTTGCGGGAAAAAATCTTCGGCCTCTTTTCGAGAACGCTCCCGCCGTTCGGCCCCGATGATTTCAGAAATATTATCACCTAGTATGCTATCCTCTTCCTTATGCACGACGAATTGACGGCCCTTATCGCCAAAGACCTCGGTATTGAATCACTGCCTCTTGATGATCAGAAGAATCTTATCGCGCAGTTCGGCGAAGTGGCGCTTAAGGCGGCGACACTCGCGGTAACGGAGAAGCTCTCGGCCGACAAGCAGGCGGAATTCATGAAGCTTGCCGAAGTCGGCGATGCGAAGGAGCTCAAAACGTTCCTCGATCGCGAAGTTCCCGATCACGAAGATATCGCTCAAGCCGCGGTCGCCGAGGAACTTAAGAAGTTTAAAGAATTTCAGACGCCGTAGTATACTGCCTACGTAACATTAAAATTATGAAACCGACTCAAACTGGAATCGTTACCGCACTCGCGCTCACGGTCATCGTTGTCTTTTTCGCCTTCCCGGGCCTGTCGCCGTTTAATCAGCCTCAGACTCAATCGCAAACCGCTGCGGCTGATCAGGCGCAAGATTTATCCACCAATCCGCAGGCACAACCTGCGGCTACCACATCCGTTACCATGCCTACCGATACCCCCAAGATTACTCAGCTCATGATGAAGGATGAAGTCGTCGGAACCGGCAGTGCCGCCGCCGCGGGTGACACCGTTACCGTAAATTATGTCGGCGCGCTTACGAACGGCACGGTTTTCGACGCGTCCGCGAAGCATGGCTCGGACGGATTCACCTTTACGCTCGGCGCCGGACAGGTGATCAAGGGTTGGGATCAGGGCATCGTTGGAATGAAAGTCGGCGGGAAGCGCATGCTCGCCATTCCCTCGGCGCTCGCGTACGGCAGTCAGGCAGTGGGCAATGTGATTCCGGCCAATTCCGATCTCATATTCGAGGTGGAACTTTTGAAGGTGGTCAAAGGGGCAAAATAAACAGCTATCTGCTAGGGTGAGGGGATGAGCGCCCTGACATTTAAGATCGAAGCCCGCGCCGCTCAGCACGGCCGCGCGGGGGTACTCACGACGCCGCACGGCAGTATCCGCACGCCCGCCTTTGTTCCGGTCGGTACCAAAGCAAACGTGAAGGGTATTCTACCGAGCCAAATGCTTGCGCTCGGCGCTCAGGCGGTGCTCGCGAATACGTATCATCTCTATCTCCAGCCGGGCGAGACGATCGTGAAGAGAGCGGGAGGTCTCGGCGAGTTTATGCGATGGCCGGGGCCGACGATGACCGATTCGGGCGGATTTCAGGTGTTCTCGCTCGGCGCCGCCTTCGGAAAAACGATTTCAAAATTTACCGCCGGCGAGACTCCGGAAGAGGAGGCCGTCGCCATCTATGATGAGAGCGTCGCCAGCCAGCACGGCCAACTTGCGGTTATCGACGACGAGGGCGTTACCTTTACCTCGCACCTCGACGGATCGCTCCATCGATTCACTCCGGAGCGCTCGGTTGAGATCCAGCATGCGCTCGGCGCCGACCTCTTCTTCGCGTTTGATGAGTGCACCTCGCCGGTCGAGCCGTATGCCTATCAGCGCGAGGCGATGGACCGGACGCATCGCTGGGCCGCGCGTTCGCTTACGGCGCATCGGCAGGATCTCGACGCGAACAAGAAACAGGCGATATTCGGCATCGTGCAGGGCGGCCGATATGAAGATTTGCGCCGCGAGTCCGCTCGGGAGATCGCCTCGCTCGGCTTTGACGGCATCGGCATCGGCGGATCGTTTTCAAAGGAGGACATGCGCGGAGCGCTTCAAGCGGCCGTGGAAGAATTGCCCGTTGAGCTTCCGCGCCACTTCCTCGGCATCGGCGAACCGGGCGACCTTCTCGAGGGCATCATGCAGGGAATGGATCTTTTCGATTGCGTCGCGTCGACGCGGATCGGCCGGCACGGATCCGTTTACACGCGCCGCGGCATCATCCACCTGAAGAGCGAGAGATATCGCGATGATTTCTCGCCGATCGATCCGAGTTATGCGGCGCCGGGAACCGAGGGATTCACGCGCGCGTACGTGGCGCATCTGATCCGATCGAAAGAAATGCTCGGCTCGCAGATCTGTTCGATGCACAACATCGGCTTCATTCTTGCGCTTGTCGACGGCGCTCGCCAGGCTCTTCTTGAGGGGCGGTTCGACGCGTACCGTTCGGACTTCATTCGCGACTACTATGGATAATTTCAAACTCCATCTTCCTTTTAATCCGGCGGGAGATCAGCCGGCGGCGATAGCCGCGCTTCTACGTGGCCTCGATGAAGGCATGCGCGATCAGATCCTCTTTGGAGCGACGGGAACGGGAAAGACCTTCACTATCGCCAATGTGATCGCCCGCCACGGAAAGCCGACGCTGGTCCTCGCGCACAATAAAACGCTCGCGGCGCAACTCGCGCAGGAGTACCGCGAATTCTTCCCTGAGAATGCCGTGCATTACTTCGTCTCCTATTACGATTACTATCAGCCGGAAGCGTATATCGCGCATTCGGATACGTATATCGAGAAGGAAGCGATGATCAACGCCGAGATCGACCGGCTCCGCCACGCGGCGACGCAGGCGCTCCTCACGCGGAGCGACGTCATTATCGTCGCTTCCGTCTCGGCGATCTACGGCCTCGGCTCGCCGGAGGAATATGAGAGCGTGCATGTCAAAATCCAAACGCAGGAAGCCGTGGCAGGCGGACGGGGAGGGCTTATTCGAAAATTGATCGGCATCTATTTTGAACGCACGAACGCCGATCTGAATCCGGGGCAATTGCGCGCGATCGGCAATTCGCTCGAATTTATGCCCGTCAACGAGCGCGTGCTGTACCGCATCGGCTTTGAGGGAGATATCGTCGCCTCGATCGATCAGCTCGACCCGGTCTCGCGCGCGCAGATGGCGGAGCCGACGTCCGTGTTCGTCTTTCCGGCAAAGCACTTCGTGACGAGCGAGAAGGAGCGCGATCGCGCCATCGAGGATATCAAGCTCGAACTCGAAGAGCAGCTGGCCAAATTCAAGCGCGAGGAGAAGCCGCTTGAAGCCGAGCGGCTGAAGCGCCGCACGCTCCACGACCTCGCGCTCATCCGCGAACTCGGCTACACGAGCGGGATCGAGAATTACTCGCGCCATTTTGACGGGCGGAAGCCGGGGGAGCCGCCGCATACCCTGCTCTCCTATTTCCCTCACGCCAAGGATGGATCGGCGGAATTTCTTACCGTGATCGACGAATCGCACGTGACGGTGCCGCAGATCGGAGGGATGTACGCGGGCGACAAGTCGCGCAAGGATGTTCTCGTCGAATACGGTTTTCGCCTCCCTTCGGCGCGCGACAACCGGCCGCTCACGTTTGAAGAGTTCGAGGCGCGCGTGGGGCAGATCATCTACACGAGCGCGACGCCGGGATCTTATGAAAAGAGCCGTGCCAAGCAGGTGGTGGAACAGGTGATTCGTCCGACCGGCCTCGTCGATCCCGAGCTATCGGTCCGACCCGTCATTGAAGGCGCGTCGAGCGGAGCGCCCGGCTATCCGGGACAAATCGCTGATTTCATTGCCGAAGCGGAGACGGTCATCAAGCGAGGCGGCCGCGCGCTCGCGACTACGCTGACCAAGCAGATGGCCGAGGATCTCGCCGATTTTCTCAAAAAGAAGGGAATCAAGGCCGAGTATCTCCACTCCGACGTGAAGACCATTGATCGTATTGATATCCTGAGCACGTTCCGTCAAGGAGGTTTCGATATTCTAGTCGGGGTTAATCTCTTGCGCGAAGGGCTTGATCTGCCCGAGGTGGAGCTGGTCGGCATTCTCGACGCCGATAAGGAAGGATTTTTGCGCAGCGAGACGTCGCTCATCCAGACTATCGGCCGCGCGGCGCGGAACGTGCTGGGACGCGTTATCCTGTACGCGGACGTGATGACTGGATCTCTCGAACGCGCGATCAGCGAGACGAACCGCCGCCGCGCCATTCAGATCGCCTATAATCAGAAGCACGGCATCACTCCGCAGACGATTAAAAAGGAGATTCACGATATCGCCGCTTCGATGCGCACCGAGCATCAGCGAACCGTTCATGAACTTCTTGCTCTCGACACGCTTGCGTACAAGGACAATCCGAAGGAGTTCATCGCGCGCAAACGAGAAGAGATGGCGGAGGCGGTCGAGCGGCTCGACTTTGAGACGGCGGCGCTTCTCCGCGACGAAATCTACAGATTCGAAGGCACGACTCCCAAGGCGCGTAAACCCCGCGTTCGTAAACCGCTCAGTGGATAAGTCCCGCAAGGCCTTGCCGCATGTTCTATACTCCTAAGGGAGCATCAAAAGAACGATTTCCATGCCTTATTATCCAGACGACGATAAATCCCTCTACATTAGTCCCACCGTTGGCATTTCGATCAGCCTTATTCTCTTGGTTGTTGGCGGCGGTCTTGGCGCTCTCACGTCTTGGTACCTCTCAAAGCCGGCGATTGCGCCCGAGTGCAGTACTGCCGAGCTCAATCAGAAATATCAGAGCGGATTTGAAGCCGCGAAGCAATTGGTCGAGAACAGCAGCATCGGCGGCGCCTTTCGCCCTGCTACCGACGTGCGTACGCTCACCGGCACGGTTACCTCGGTGAGCGCTGATCGCTTCACCCTGAACAGTCCGTCCGTAAATCCCTTTGATGACCAATCAATGAATATTCGAACCGTCTTCTTTTCCGGAACAACGACGATTGTCGCGCTTATTCCTAAAGATCCCGTTGCGTATCAAAAAGAGATGGACGTCTTCGTCAGGTCAGCTCGTTTGGGCACGTCAACGCCGTTAAACGCGCCGTCTTCGACAACCGAGATCGCTAAGAAAACAGCGGATATCAAAGTCGGCGATGCGATTACCGTTATTGCCGCCGAGAATATCAGATCCCTTAAGGAGTTTCCTGCGGATAAAATCGAGATCTTAATTCCTTCATCTCTTCATGCACCACTTCCATAGATTCAATTCAGCGATAGCTGGCATAGGGTTGGCTTCCGTACTCTTTTTTACGGGCGGCGCGGTTGCGTATGCGAGCGGCGGAAATACGGCCTTTACGTGCCCGACCGGAACCTATATGACCGGCCTTTATTTTCCCAATCTGGCCGAAAGTAATTATCAAGATTTTTCCGGCGTTACGGCAACTTGCGTACCGGCGACCATGGGCGCGCCCTTTTTCCCTACGGGAGGAGGAGGCGCGGGAGTTACCTGCTACCAGAGCCCGGGCCAATTCGGGGTCGAGTCCAGCGTCACTTTCCCGATAGTGGGCGGAGTACCGACAGCCCTCGGAGTGCAGGGTACGTGCGCGGCCATCGTGACCAACTCCGCTTCCGTACCGGCTGTCTATTCAGAAGATCCTACGTCATGGAGCCGGCTTGACTGCCCGCCGAACTCTTTTCTCAATTACTTCTATTTCCCGAACGCATGGAGCCCAACTCAGCCCGGCTTATACTTAAGTGGCGGATGCCAGGCTCTCCCTCCGACGGCAAGTCTCAGCGCTGCTCCAACCACAGTGAATTCAGGCGGCGCCACGCACTTAAATTGGGGCTCCGTTGGAGCGTCGAACTGCACGGCTGGCGGTCCGTGGAGCAATGCAAGCTCGCCTCTTTCAGGAAGCGGATGGGGTAACTCTCTGTTTGCCGACGCTATTTACACGTTCCAGTGCTCGGCATTCGGCGGCTTCCTGCAGTCGCTTCTCCAGTCAGTCACCGTGAGGGTGAATACCTGCAATTTGCCGTGGGGAGGAACGATAGCCGACGGACAATCCGTTACCGCGTATCAAAGCGCATCGTCGGCGACCTGCCCCTCTGAGACGCGCGTTTGTCAGGGATCAACGCTGAGCGGAACGTATCAGTCGCAAAACTGCACATCGACGTCAAGCAACACGATCGTCGCCACTCTTACCGCAACGCCGAGTCAAGTCAAATTCGGGAAGTCGTCTGTTCTTACTTGGACGTCTCAGAATGCGACCGAATGTGACGCCGTCGGCGGATTTACGACCGGCGGCATGCCGAATAACGCCACGGGCGTCTCCGTCGGCCCGATCACTTCGGTTCAAAATTATCAGATATTCTGTTTCTACCGGACGGCGGCGGGAGATATTACGAATCAAGCATATTCGAATATAGCGACGGTTACCGTTCCGACGCCGATCTCCATCAATGCTTCTCAGACTCGCGTGCCGCCGGGGAGTCAGGTAACTATCTCGTGGACCTCCACGCTGCCGGCGAATTCCTACAACTGCCAGCTCTTGGGGCCGAATGTTCCCGCGCTCGGCAACTTAACCTTCCCCGGAAGCCAGAAAGTCGTGATTAATTCCCAATCGGTCTACACTATTTCCTGCACCGATCCGTTAGGCGGAACCCCGCCGCCGGCGGTCTCGGTGCGAGTGAACATTACCGGATCTTCTCGAGAGTTCTAGAGACTCGTCTCGTGTGGTACACTGAACGCGAACCTGCCCCGCCACGGGCAGGGAATTCGCATGCCGAAACAAACCAAGAAAAAAGAAATCCCTCGAGATCCTGTCCGGGATAAGCAACATAAGCACGGAAGCGACTGGCTTTCCGTGAGAGGCGCCCGCACGCATAATCTGAAGAATATCTCGGTGGATATGCCGCGCGGCGCGATGACGGTGATCACCGGACTTTCCGGTTCGGGGAAGAGCTCGCTCGCCTTCGATACGATCTTCGCGGAAGGACAGCGGCGGTATGTCGAATCCCTCTCAGCCTACGCGCGCCAGTTCTTAAATCAAATGGCGAAGCCGGACGTCGACGAGATCAGCGGCCTCTCGCCGGCTATTTCAATCGACCAGAAAAGCCGCTCCAATAATCCGAGATCCACCGTCGCGACCGTTACCGAGATTTACGATTATTTGCGCGTGCTCTATGCGCGCGCCGGACAGCCCTACTGCATCCATCACGATGTCCCGATCTCGCGCCTTTCAAAGGAGGAGATGATCAAGATGGTCTTTTCGCGCGTCGAGAAGAAGCGCAAAGGCGCGGCCGCAGGATCCGCGGAAAAGGTGATGGGCGTCGCCGTTGATAGAAGCGCGGTTACCGTCTACGCGCCCGTCGTGGTGGGGCGCAAGGGAGAATACTATCAACTGCTCTACGATCTGCTCGGGAAGGGCTACGAGCGCGCCGTCATTGACGGGAAGCCGTTCTCATTGCGCGAGAAGATTGAACTCGATCGAAATAAACAGCACTCAATCGACGCGGTCGTTGACTCCATCTACGTCTCCGAGTTTGCACGCTCGGCCGAGAGCGCGCGCGAGCGCCTCTCCGAGGCTCTGGAGCTCGCGCTTAAAGAAACCGGAGGGCTCGTGAAGATAGCCCATGCCGACGGTTCGGTCGAAACTCTCTCGTCGAGGTTTATTTGTCCGGAAGACGGCGCGTCTTTCCCCGAGGTGGAACCTCGCCTCTTCTCTTTTAATTCTCCGTACGGAGCGTGCCCGGAGTGCCACGGCCTCGGCACCGAATCGCTCTTCTCCGACGCGCCGTGTCCGGTCTGCGGGGGGAAACGCCTGCGTCCGGAGGCCTTGCGCGTCTATTTGAAGAGCAAGAAGGACGCGACGCTCGGTAAAAACATCGTGGATTTCACCGGCATGTCGATTCGCGAGGCAAAGGAATTCGTCGATTCGATCGCGCTGTCCGAGATGAAGCGCGAGATCGCCTCGCCGATACTTAAGGAGATCGACAGCCGGCTCGCGTTCATGCTGAATGTCGGCCTCGATTACTTGACCCTGAATCGTTCGGCCGCGACGCTCTCTGGCGGCGAGGCTCAGCGCATCCGCCTCGCGTCCCAGCTCGGGAGCGGGCTCACGGGCGCGCTCTACGTCCTTGACGAACCGACGATCGGACTCCATCAGCGCGACAACGACCGCCTCATCAAGACCTTATTGGTGCTCAAAGAGCTCGGCAATACGATCATCGTCGTCGAACACGATGAAGACACCATCTACGCCGCCGATTATCTGGTAGATATCGGTCCGAGCGCGGGAATTCACGGCGGCACGGTCGTAGCCGCCGGATGGCTTGATGACCTGCTTACGGCGAAGAAAAACGAGAGCGGTTCGGTAACGCTCGCGTATCTGCGCGAAGAGAAGGAGATCGCCATTCCTGAAGAGCGCCGCACGAGCGAGAAGGGGTGGATCAAGGTGCGCGGCGCGACGCTCCATAATATAAAAAATCAAAATATTGACGTGCCGCTCGGCAGGCTCGTAGGCATCACGGGCGTGTCGGGGAGCGGGAAGTCGACCTTTCTGTACGACATCCTGCACCGGAATATCGCGGCGCGCTTCATGCGCCGCGAAGCCGCGCTCGCGCACGCGAGCGCTCTGACCGGCACCGAGTATGTCGGCCGTGCGGTGCTTATCGATCAGTCGCCGATCGGCCGCACGCCGCGCTCGAATCCGGCCACCTATACGGGCGCGTTCACTCACATTCGCGATCTCTTCGCGGCGACCGCTGAAGCGCGAGCGCGCGGCTGGAAGCCGGGCCGATTCTCATTCAATGTCCCCGGCGGGCGCTGTGAAGCCTGTCAAGGGAACGGCTCCATCGCGGTCGAGATGCACTTCCTCCCGACGGTTTACGTAACCTGCGATATCTGCGGCGGCAAGCGCTTTATGAAAGAGACGCTCGAGATCACCTATCGGGGGAAGAATATCCACGAAGTGCTCATGATGACGATCGAAGAGGCCGAACGATTTTTTGAAGATATTCCGGCCATTTCCGATCGTCTGCGGAGCTTAAACGCGACGGGGCTTGAATATCTCACGCTCGGCCAGAGCGCGACGACGCTCTCGGGCGGCGAGGCTCAGCGGGTGAAGATCGCGAGCGAGATGTACCGTCCGATGACGATGAAGACGATCTACCTTCTCGACGAACCGACAGTCGGCCTCCATTACGAGGACGTGCGCAAGCTCATCGAGATTCTCCAGGAACTCGTGCGCCGCGGCAATACGGTCGTCGTGATCGAGCATAATCTCGACGTGATCAAAAGCGCCGATTATCTTATCGACTTCGGTCCCGAGGGAGGTCTTGACGGCGGCAAGGTTGTCGCGAAGGGCACGCCTGAAGAAGTGGCAAAGACCTCGGGATCGCACACGGGCGCCTATCTCGCGAAGACATTCTCGCGCCATGCAAAGAAGCGAACTCGATAGATTCAATCTCCCGGACGTGCCGGGAGTGTACCTCTTCAAGAAGGGCAGGCGCGTGATCTATATCGGCAAGGCGACATCGCTCCGCGATCGGGTGCGCTCCTACTTCGACGACGATCTCATCGCCGCGCGCGGCCCGCGCATCGTCGACATGGTCACGCAGGCGACCGCTCTTACGTATCAGAGCACCGCCACGGTTCTGGAGGCGCTGGTGCTTGAAGCCGCGCTCATAAAAAAATACCAGCCGAGAGCGAATGCGATCGGAAAAGACGATAAGAGCTTTTTATACGCCGTCATTACCCGGGAGCCGATCCCGCGCGTGCTCACCGTGCGGAAGAAGGACATCGATTTTGAAAAGAAGAGCGCGCCTCTCCCTCTGATGACGGAACTCGAATCGATCTACGGGCCGTTCACGTCGGGGTCGCAGTTGCGAGAAGCGCTTCGGCTCATTCGCCGCATCTTCCCGTTCTTCGATACTCAAAAGCCCGTCGGTTCAAGAAGCAAGCATCAAGCGGCAAAGATAGAATTTAATGCGCAGATTGAGCAATACCCGCGCGACGTTACGGAATATCGCCGGACGATCCGGCACGTGAAGCTCTTACTGAGCGGCCGAGGGAAGGAACTGCGCGCGTCGCTTGCGCGCGAGATGAGGCGGGCGGCCCGCGACGAGCGTTTTGAAGAGGCGATGGAGGCCCGCCGTGCGCTCTTCGCGCTCGATCACCTGCAGGACGTCTCTCTCATTAAAGACGAACATCGGCGCGCCGATGGAGAGCCTCACGCCGAAGAAGGCAAGGGTATGCGAATTGAAGCGTACGACACCGCGCACCTCGCGGGAACCAGCGCGATCGGGGTGATGACGGTCGTCGAGGGCGGCGAGCCAGTCAAAAGGGAATACCGGACCTTCCGCATCCGGGGCGTGAAAAAGAATGACGACGTCGGTTCGCTGAAAGAAATCCTTTCGCGCCGGCTCGATCATCCCGAATGGCCCTTCCCGGGCGTAATCGTGATCGACGGCGGCGCCGCGCAGAAGAGGGCGGCCGAGACGGTTTTGAAAGAGCGCGGATTCGCGATCCCGGTGGTCGGGGTCGTGAAGGATGAACGGCATCGCCCCCGCGAGGTGATCGGCGCGCGGCGCGCGGGCGTCCTCGAGGCGGACGCCGTGCTCGCGAACGCGGAGGCGCACCGCTTCTCGCTCGCGCGCCACCGCATCGCGCGCGCGCAAGCTCTGCATTTGAAATGATATACTGGATTGATGCAAACTATCGTCGGAGTTCTGCGAGGCGGGACGGGCCGGGAACACGACGCTTCGCTCCAATCGGGTGCGGCGATTCTCGCGAGATTGCCCGAGGAACGATATCTCGCGCGCGACATCTACATCGACCGGCAAGGCGTCTGGCATGACCGCGGGCGCCCGATCCCGCCCGAACGCATTCTCCGGCAGATTGACGTCGCCCTGCTCCCGCTTCACGGCGAGTTCGGCGAGAGAGGAGAGGTGCAACGTCTCCTCAGGCGATTCGGCGTCCCCTACAGCGGCGCCGAAGCGTACGGCACGAACCTCGCGCGGCACAAGGTCATCGCTAAAGCGAAGGCGCGCGGAGAAGGATTTCTCACTCCAGACTTTTATTACATCGAGCGCCGAGAAGACGCCGAGCGGCAGGCGCATGACGTCATCCGCACGCTCGAACAGCCGGTATTCGTGAAGCCCGCGTCGTGGGGGTCGTCGATCGGCGTGTCGCTCGCGGGCGGATATGTCGCCGTGCTCGCGGCGATCGAGAAGCTCTTTGCCGAAGGCGCCGAAGGCGTACTGGTCGAAGAGCGCATCCGCGGCCGCGAGGCGACGGTCGGGATCGTTGAGGATCTGCGCGGGGAGCGGCTCTATAGCCTGCCCGTTATCGAGATCATCCCCCCCGCGGAGACGGGATACGTTTCCGCGCACGTGAGGCGCTCGGGAGAGGCGCGCGAGATCTGTCCGGGTCATTTCACCCGCGCCGAGGCCGAAGATCTCCAGTATATGGCGAAGGCGATGCATCGCGTGCTCGAACAAAGGCACTACTCGCGGAGCGACTTCATGGTAACCCCGAAGGGGATCTACTTCCTCGAGGTCAACAGCGCCGCGGGGGTCGGCCTGGACGAGGAGTCGCTTCTGCCGAAGGCGCTTGCCGCCGTCGGCGTCGACTTCAGCGACTTTCTCTCGCACCTAGTCAACCTCGCGCTCTCACGGTAGAGTGGGGCGACGGGCCATTAGCTCAGCTGGTAGAGCACCTCATTTGCAATGAGGGGGTCAGCGGTTCGAGTCCGCTATGGTCCACCCTATGGCGAACAGCAATCTCACTAACGCGAAGAAAGCCAAGAACGATGAGTTCTACACGCAGTATGCCGATATTCAGAAAGAGGTCGAGGCCTATTTGGATTTCGATGCCAACACTTTTCGCGGGAAAGTGGTGTATTGCAACTGCGACGACCCCTTCGAGAGCAACTTTTTCCGCTATTTCGTCCTCAATTTTAATAAGCTCGGCCTCAAGCGGCTCATCACCACGAGCTATAAACCCTCTCCGGTAGCCAACACGCAGCTCGGACTCTTTGGCGACGATAAGACGCTCGAAAAGTCAAAAGGCCGTCCCAAGGTAACCGCTAATAAATTTATTATCAACGAAGTGCATGATATAGACGGCGACGGGGAATTCAATTTGGCAGATGTCGCGAAGCAGTTACAGGCCAACAAAAACAACGAATGGACACCGCTCGAGGGCGACGGCGACTTCCGCAGTCCCGAATGCGTCGAGCTCTTAAAACAATCCGACATTGTGGTTACCAATCCGCCCTTTAGCCTCTTCCGCGAGTACGTAAAGCAGCTCTTCGACCACAACAAGAAGTTTGTGATAATCGGGACGATGAATGCGATTACGTACAAGGAAATATTCCCGCTCATCAAAGAAAACAAAATGTGGCTAGGCAATGGCTTTCATGGCGGCAATGCGTACTTTTTCACCCCAAACGTACGCGAGTTTGCCTCTGGGGTATACGACACAAAGACGGGCTTGGTGAAATTTAGAAATTGCTGCTGGTTCACTAATCTCGACCACGGGCGGCGCCACCAACCATTACAGACAATGACGATGGAAGAAAATCTCAAATACAGCAAGCATAAAGAACTACAAGGAAAGAATTCATACGATCGTTACGATAATTACGACGCCATCGAGGTACCCTTTACCGACTCCATCCCCAGCGACTACGAAGGTGTCATGGGAGTACCAGTAAGTTTCCTAGAAAAATACAATCCGGATCAATTTGAGATCATTGGATCGAATCGTGGTGTAGACCAAGATCCAAACGGAATTTATGGTCGAGGTTCGTACCTGAATGGTAAAGAGGCATTCAAGCGATTATTTATTAGACATAAGAAAAAATAACTATGAAAACAATTTTAAAAACCAGCATAACCGTCAAAGAAATCTGCGACGGATTTATCTATAACGAGCTCGAGGGTAAGGGCCTTTTTGGCCTGTCCGGCAAACTCACTATCCAGCCGGAATACCAGCGCAACTATATTTATGCGGACGGCAAAAAAGATGTCGCCGTCATTGAGTCAATCTTGAAGGGTTACCCGATAGGGTTGATTTATTTTAATACTGTCTCTCCCGGCGCGTTCGAGGTCTTGGATGGGCAGCAGCGTATCACGAGCCTCGGGCGGTTTGTGTCGGATAAGTTCGTCATCGAGGATGACAACGGGAGCCCGCAGTACTTCAGTGGCATGGCGAAGGACAAGCAGAATAAGATTTTGGAGACGAAACTGCTTATTTATGAATGCGAGGGCACCGAGAGTGAGATTAAAGAGTGGTTCAAGACGATCAACATCGCCGGCGTGCCGCTTAACGAGCAGGAGCTCTTGAATGCCGTATACTCCGGGCCGTTTGTAACCCTCGCTAAGAGCGAGTTTAGCAACAGCCAGAACGCCACTATCCAAAAGTGGAGCGCCTACGTGAAGGGGAGTGCCAACCGGCAGGACTTCTTAGAGCGTGCGCTCGAGTGGGTAAGTAAGGGTAATATCGGCGACTATATGAGCCGCCATAGGAACGATACAAACATCACCGGGCTGAAAGTCTATTTCAACAGCGTGATTGATTGGGTGTCGAGCGTCTTTGCCGATGTGAAAAATGAGATGAAGGGGCTTGAGTGGGGGCGCTTGTACGAGGAGTATCACAAAAAGGCCTACGACCCGAAAAAGATTTCTGCCGAAGTGCATAAACTATACGGCGATCCGTATGTCGAAAATCGCCGAGGCATCTTTGAATATATTCTTGGTGGCGAGACCGATACCAAGTTGCTCGAGATTCGCGTGTTTGACGAGGCGACGAAGAAAGCGGTGTATACGGCGCAGACGGCTACGGCAGAGGAGAAGCATATTTCGAATTGTTCATACTGCGCTCTTGGGCACGATGTCAACAAAGAGAAGATCTGGAAGTTTGATGAAATGGATGCCGATCATGTAACGGCGTGGAGTAAGGGTGGCAAGACCAAAGCGAAAAACTGCGAGATGCTCTGTAAGACGCACAATCGCGCGAAGGGGAATCGGTAAGTGGATTACGCAGCTGATTCTGGGAATAAGGGCGAAAATCTGGTATGGTGAGGCGTGTGCGCGCTCTTAGCTCAGCTGGTTAGAGCGTCCGCCTCACACGCGGAAGGTCAGGGGTTCGAGTCCCTTAGAGCGCACTCGGGAGGTGTTCTGTGACGGGCTGGAGTATGCCGGTAGTACGCACGCTTCGGGTGCGTGTAGACCGGGTTCAATTCCCGGCAGCCCGACAGAGAACATCTCCCAGTATCGGGCTATAGTATACCGGTAGTACGCATGCATGGGGTGCATGTAGACCGGGTTCGATTCCCGGTAGCCCGACCCGAATGAATTTTATTCCCGCCTGTGCTAAAATCCGTCTCGTCCAAGGGCCTATAGTAAAGTGGTATTACGCGTCATTCGCATTGACGAGGCGGGAGTCCGATTCTCCCTAGGTCCACCCACCGGGAGTCGCCGGCGCCGGAGCGCCGGAACATCTCTTGAGATCGTACCCTCATGATCGCGTATCAATTCCATAACGCCAAACTTCTTTTTATCGGCATCAATCCCCACCCCGGCACGTTTCGGCGCGGCGTCCCTTTCTCCAACAACAAGACGTTCTGGTATCTCCTGAATCAAGCCGGACTCATGCGCGAGAACATTGACGATCTGAAAGACGATCGGAAGCTCAAAGAAATTTACAAAAATAAATTTAACAGCCTATACGAGCTTGGTCTGATGAACCTGATAAATCGTCCGACCCGCGACATAACGGAATTAAAGAGAGAAGAAGAGCTCCCCGGTCGGAAGCGGATCCGCGCGATTATTAAAAGGGAGAAGCCCCCGATCGTCTGCTTCATCGGCAAGATCGCCTATGAGAGATTCAGCGGTTTGAAACGCTTTTCTTTCGGCTGGCAGGACGACATTTTCTCCTCAAAAGCGTACGTGATGCACTTCCCTCTGCGGGGCAGGGCGGATATACGAGTTCAGGAGTTCAAGATCGTCGGCGAGGCGGCCGGCTTGCTCAAGGGGCCAGTAACCCATATGCGGAAGAATTGAGGTGGTATACAATCGTTGTATGAGACTCACTCTAACGGAGAGAAGAGAAGAATCGCCCGGGGTGGAATCTTTCCTCTTTGAACCCGCGGGCCCGCTATCGTGGAGGGCCGGACAGTTTTTACATTACGTTCTGCACCACGAACCCACCGACGATCGCGGCAGTGATCGCTGGTTCACGGTTTCTTCGGCGCCCTCGGAGAAGCATGTGATGCTCACGACTCGCTTTACGCCGGAAGGCGGGAGTACGTTCAAACAAGCGTTGAACAATCTTAAGATCGGCGAACAGATAGAGATTTCCGATGTTGACGGCGACTTTGTGATTGATGAGAGCGGGGAGCCGTGCGTCTTTATCGCCGGCGGCATCGGCGTTACGCCTTTCCGTTCGATCTTAAAGGAACTTGATTCTACGAAGAAGAAATTCGACATCACGCTCCTCTATGCCAACCGTGACGAGTCTATTCCTTTTAAAGACGAGCTTGAGGCGATCGCTCGGCGTAATGACGGTTTGAAGATTCAATACGTGATTTCACCCGAACGCATTGATGAAAAGAGAATCCGCGCGCTTATTCCGGGTAGTGAGAAGCCGATCTTTTATATATCCGGTCCGGAGCCGATGGTGGAGAGCATGACGGCGACGCTTACCGCCATGGGCGTGCCGAAGGAGCGCTTGAAGCAGGATTGGTTCCCGGGATACGCCGCGGACGAGAATCAATGAAGAAAACGCGTCTCACCCGACCGGCGATCTACACCATCGGCCACTCGACGAGGACGATCGAACAGTTCATCGCGCTTTTAAAAGCGCACGGCGTAGAGAAGATCGTTGATGTGCGGACGATCCCCAAGTCGCGCCATAATCCGCAGTTTAATGAAGACGATCTCCGCCGCTCGCTCGCTCGAGCCAAAATCCGTTACGAGCATTTGAAAAAACTGGGAGGACTGCGGCACTCCAGAAAGGATTCTCAGAACCTCGGCTGGATAAATACCTCGTTTCGCGGCTACGCGGATTATATGCAGACAGAAGATTTCACTCGCGGCTTAGATCGCCTCAAGACGATCGCTCTGAAACAACCCACCGCGATCATGTGCGCCGAGGCCGTTCCGTGGCGCTGTCACCGTTCGCTTATCGCCGACGCGCTCACCAAACAAAAATGGAATGTCTTTCATATCCAGAGCGGGAAAACCACCCCGAAACACCGCCTTACGCCGTTTTTGCGAATGCGCCGCGGAATGATCACTTATCCGTAAGGATTTGTGGTATTCTGCTTCCACGCGGGGCCTATAGTTCAGCGGTAGAACGCGTCCATGGCATGGACGAGGTCGGGGTCCGACTCCCCGTAGGTCCACTACCGAGCCGCCAAACGGCGCATTTTTGAATATTTGACCAAGTGCATTTTCGTGCTATCCTAAACGGGTTCGTAACTCTCAGTCAAGGAGACTGAAATTGAAAAAAGAGGTAAATCTGTCGACTGGCCTCGATTTTATCTGCCACGCGATGGATGAGGTGGCGAAGAATGTCCGGCCGGGCGGCGTCCCGGGACTGGCTGTTCGGAGCTTATCCGTCAGCGTGTGGCTTGAGTATTTCAAAATTGAAGAGGAGAGCGATCGGTACAACTTTCTCCACACGGTTTTCTGTCTTACGGAATTCCGGAAACTGAAGTCAGCTCTTATCCACGAGCCGCCGCCGCTTACCGACGAATCGTTGATGCTCGTCCAGTTCGCGTTGCTGTGCGCATGGGCGAAGAAGAACCGGAAGGCGAGCGCTCTCTGGACAAGCCGGAAGCTCCAGGAGCTGACCAACGGAGATCGTCCGGACATGGAGGCGGCGGTCTTCGACCTGGTGCTGGTCGTGCGGGCGAAGAAGTCCGCGGAGACGCGCGAAGAGGGGATCATTGCGCGGATCGGCCTGCTCGGCGACGAGCGGGAGAAGCGCGAGAGCAAAAAGCACCACCCGTAGAGGAAAGGTGAGAGAGGATTGTACATTCACGGCCGTCGAAGGAGACTTCGGCGGCTTACTCTTTCTTCTATAAAAAGGCCGCGCGCCCGCCAGAGGCGGG
>JAGWVF010000003.1 GCA_018971045.1 Patescibacteria group bacterium
CAAAGCTACGCTTTGCTTCCCGCAGCAAAAGCTGCTTCGCACTTTTTGCTGCGGGCATTGGACGAAGTTAGAACCGTCCTGCTCGAGGGAAAATCGGAGTTTCGCTACAAAATCGCTATTCCCGAGCTGCTTGCTGCCGCCTAACCCGCTGCCGCAGCTTCGTCGTGTTCCCGTGGCTCAAGAGGCCGAGGTACGATTGGACGCTCTGTTCGCTCCATTCCGTCTGCTCAAGGCGGCGATACATACGGCGCTTTGTGGTCGTACGCACTACGCGATGGTCTGGGAAATGTACCCAGCCGAGAAAGTCCACTCCCGATGCGAGCGTTTTGATGAACACCTTATCGGGATGGAGCGTGAGCCGAAGCTCGTCCCATAGAAACGCCTCGATGCGCGGTAGGAGCTGCTCGAGTTCCGTCTTGTCCCGAGACAAGAGCACGAAATCGTCTGCATATCGGACGTATGTCTTCGACTTCAGTTTGTGCTTCACGAACTGGTCAAACTCGTTCATATAGATATTCACGAGGAGTTGCGACGTGAGATTGCCGAGTGGCAAACCTAAACCTGCTTTCGTGCTCTCGAAGCTACGGATGATTTGCTCGAGCAGCCAGAGCACATCGCGGTCTGGTATGCGTCTCTCAAGTATTCGCAGCAGCCGTTCTTGGTCTATGGATGCAAAGAACTTGCGCACGTCGCATTTCAGCACCCATACCGTGCGCGTGTGATTGCGTGAGACGCGATACGCGAGCCGCTCGAAATGCTCGAACGCTTTGTGATTGCCCTTACCCCGTCTGCACGAATACGAACTGCCTACGAAGGTCTTGTCGAAAAACGGATACAGTAAGCGATAAATCGCGTGATGCAGGAGGCGGTCGCGCACGCTCGCCTTGTGTATGCTGCGTGGCTTCGGGTCAGAGATACTAAACGCTTCATAGGCAGAATGAGCATAGGTCTTGTTCCGTAAATCCCGATGCAGAGCAAGGATGTTATCCATCAGCCGTAGCTCGAACTCCTGTACGTCTTTGCGTTTTCGCTTGCCGCGCACGAACTCGCGCCACGCCTCGAGAATGTTATCTACCGACGCTATAGTTTGATATGTATGAGAGAGCTCGGAGACCATAAAGCTACCCCCCCCCCCGACGCTCTTACCGCTTCTCGGCAGAACGAAAGGCGCGTACCTGATTTGGTACGAGTATTACCAAATACTCCCGAAGACGCACCGCCATTCGCTTGGACAGAGGGTTGATACATTGTTCGTCGAGATAATGGAAACGATAGCATCCGCGACCTTCCTGCCGCGCGATGAGAAAGTGCCATACGTGCGTGTCGCGGTGCGGAAGACCGATACCCTGAAAGTACTCCTGCTCGTCCTATGGGAAACGAAGTCGCTTGATACGAAGAAATACGGGGCGCTCTCGGGGCAGGTTGATGAAATCGGAAGGATGCTCGGCGGCTGGTATAACCAGCTCGCAAAAACTCAACCCCGCAGATAGCGGGGTGAGAAGTGAAGAGAGTTGCACGCAACGCAGCGGGGTTGTTGCCGTTCCAGTCGTTGTCGAGCCAGTTGTTGCTCCAGTTCCACCTGCCGTCGTTCCAATAGAGGTAGCGGACGTACAGGTTGCCATCGCGGTTGCGGTTCGTATGAGATGCCGTCCGTGCCACCACCCCTTGAATACTCTCGAGGTTGTATCGTATTCGCGAGCTAAACTCGCATAGCATCCCACACCAAGTATCTTCTACTTTTGTAGTGCCTCGTGCGCCACTCCGTTCCAAACCGTAATCGGGAACGCTCTCGACGTACGCGCACTGGCATCGGTAGCGGGAAACCGTAATCGCCCGCGTATTCACCTACCGCCTGTTTTTGAGTATAGCAAAGCAAAGACCCGCGCCGTTTCCAGCGCGGGTCAAAGTGCAAAGAACCAAGAGCCCAAGGGTTCAGAGGTTCAGAGCACCGAGGTCAACTTGCACGCAACGCAGCGGGGACGCGGCCGCGCCAGTCGAGGCCGAGCCAGTAGCCGCCCCAGAACCACCCGCCGTCGTCCCAATAGAGGCAGCGGACGTACAGGTTGCCAACGCGGTAGCGGTACACCGTCCCCCAGAAGAAGACGTATTTGCCCTTCCACTCCTCGGGAATGAGGTGCGGGTTGGCGAGCAGGTAGTCGAGGACATTGGCGTTGAGCACGGGGGTGCTCTTTTCCGTCAGCTCCTTGCGGAGCTTGTTGCCCTCGATGTACTTGCTGCCCGCCTGCCCCTTCGAGAGGTAGAGGGCGTCCTTCTGGGTTTCTTTGTCCCACTTGAACGCGCCGCCCTTCTGGTGCTCCTCGACAGACCAGCCATCGGGAACGAAGGGTTGCGCGTCGCAGTCAATGACGTGTTCGACGACCGTGATGGCGGCGTGGCCGAGCAGGACTTGCTTGAACTGACCGAGCTTGTCGCCTTCGCAGGCCGCGTCAATCAGTTGCTCCGTCCAGCCGTTGCGTGCGAACGCCACCTTGAGTTTGGCGGCGAGACCAACATCGAGCGTAAGGTCGCTCATAGTTTTTCTCCTTTGCGAAAGAGCCCTTTCGGACAAATACGCATTGGTGCCAGTGGGCTCCCTCGGGTCGAGGGTTTGCCGTAGCAGACGGTGGCCGAATATCGGCCGCTCTCTGCTGCGGCAAACCTGCAAGTTGACTATCAAAGAACTCGGGACGAGTATACTACACAATATACCTACTTGTCAAGTACCGCGTAATGGTTCAATAGCTTGGACGCGGCAACATCGCGTCATGGCATACACACAGAACCCGCATATGCCCAAGGTGAGAAGGGATGCGGCAGACATGGTTCGCAGAGGTTTCAGTCCGACGGAGGTCGGCCGACGGTTCGGTGTGGGCTCGAGCACAGTCTCAAAATGGGTGAGGAAGGCAAAGACGTACGGATATCACCCGATACCGACCCTGTCTTCACGACCGAGGCATCATCCTCATGAGCTCTCAAGAGAAACGGTGGATGCCATCACCGAGAAGCGGCTCCTTCTCAAACGCAGTGCCGAGGTGGTGCATCGAGCACTCACTGACGAAGGAGTCACGGTGTCGCTCTCGTCGGTCAAGCGAACCCTCGATCGGAACTTCCTCCTGAAGAAGCGGAGTCCGTGGAAGCGATACCATCCGCATACCGAGCGTCCAGAAGCAGCATATCCTGGTGCTCTGGTTGAGGTTGATACGATCCACTTGGCAGTGAACGGCACGACGGTCTTGTATGTATATACCTTCATCGACGTGTATAGCCGCTGGACATATGCTTGGTGCAGTGCCCGAGCGAACTGCCGCACCTCGCTTCTCTTTGTGAAGCGGGCACAGGTGGCGGCACCCTTCCTGTTCGAGTGCGTTCAGACAGACAATGGCCCCGAGTTCTCGACGAACTTTAGTGAACGGCTTGGCATTCGACATCGTCATACGCGGGTGCGGCACTCAAACGACAATGCACATGTGGAACGATTCAATCGGACGCTTCGGGAGGAATGTCTCGATGCGCTTCCAATCGATCTCTTCGTGCTCAATCGATCCTTGACGGAGTATCTAAAACGATACAATGAGACGCGCCATCACTTCGGTTTGAATCTCGAAACACCGCTCGCAGTATTAACAAAGTGCGTCCAAGCTATTGATTAGAAAACGTGGCTGCGGGTCAGGGACCATGATTACATTTCTCTCCCTCGAGTCAATGGCTCGCCATCGCTTGCCATTGCTCTGGGCACCGCCTCGTTTCTCGCCGTGCTCGGCTCGATATACTCCGGCGTTCGAGTCCCTGCCACAAAGCTACGCTTTGCTTCCCGCAGCAAAAGCTGCTTCGCACTTTTTGCTGGCCGTCTCGGGCTTGAACCGTGGACCGTCAAGCCCGGCTTAGTCCGTTTGGCTCTAGGGGTGAGTTTCTGAACGACGCGTCTCGTGCGCTTCAAAAAGTGACAAAAGTGACACGGGAGGGCGTGTCACTTTTCCTTTCTCAAAAATAGGCATATTCTTCAACCCATATGGGGCAAATATTGACCGGGATCTTCGTGGCTGTTGCGGCAACGGCGATTGCCTCGTGGCTCGGATTTGGGAACTCTAAGACGGTGGTACATGTCCACGGCGGGCGTCGAGTCTCTAAGGGATGGAAAGTTACCACCATCATCGGCTGGCTCATGCTGTTCGGCGGCGGCTACTACTTTCTCGCATGGCTATCTGTGGCTGGCTTTACCGACCCTCGCACTGGAATCGGCCTTTCGATTGCTGTACTTGGACTGATTATTTATCCCCTCGGGAGGCTGGGACTGTGGTGGAGCCGAGACTAAGTTTTAGACTTACTTAAAATACTTCGGGAACACGTCCTTGAATTTCTGGGCGACGTTCAGCATCCAGAAGAAATAATTGTCCCACTGATCCCGTTTAGAGAGTTCGCCCGGAAGCGACACCTTAACGCGGCTCGCTTTCTTGCCGGGCAGCTCCATCCACTCAAGCTTTTCGTCGAGATCACGCTCGATCGCGTCTTTCTGTGTAAACAGCCGAGCATACAGCTCCTTGTTATCGGGAATATAAAACTCGACCGCAAAGAGATTCTCGCGCGAATTTATCGTCAGAGAAATATGCGCGTCATTGCTCCCGATGCTCATATTGTTCCAGTGCTGCGGTGCGCTCTTATGGAAGCGGAGCTTGCTGTTGTTCTGCTTCGCATACTCTTTGAGCGCGTTCCAAAATTCGAGTTGGTTAACTTTCGTCTCCGTTAGCTCGCCGCTGCCGACGGATTCTTTAACCGCCTTCGCCCAATCGTTCGGCTTCGAGACAATTTCAAACTTAGGCGCATACGGAGAATCCTCGATTTGCCACAGCTCGATCTTCACGAGATAAAACTCGATCTCATCGTCGGTGTGCTCGTTAAGCCAATCAATTGCGCGACGGTGTTCCTCGCGCACATCCTTCACGACCCAAATGATGACTCCAGCGTCATAGCCTGAGGCGTAGGTAATCACCTTCCCGAGATGGTCGTGATTAGTAACCTCGAGCTGATTTTCGATAATGATTTTCTTGCCCGTATTTTCCTCCTCGGCAAGAATGTCGACGTTGAAATCGCCAACCTCGGCCTCAGTTTGAGTGAGCTTTATATCGAACCCGACCTCATCGCCCAAGAGGCGTAGGTTTTCCTCCTGCGCGAGCCATTTGGTGAAGTCGAGGCCTCGTGCTTCCAGCCCTCGCGCAATTCGATTTTCTTGAGTTTTGCCAGACCCATAAAATAAGTATACCGCTTAGCCGTGATTTCTGCCTTGCACACTACCTAGGTATAAAAATCTCGAATTTATGGACATTTCAGACATCCTAAGAGCATATTGATACGGCATTTCTTTAAAGCGCGGATTTTCCCAATATGGCTGATATGGCTCGAGCTCGCTATTTGAGAAAAGAATGAACGGGACATGCTCTGACTCCAAAGTGCGAAATCGGTCAAGTTCGGCCTGGGTGAAGCCATCAGCCGTTTTTGCAAATATCAGATAGCAGGAGAACCCTTTAGCCACGAGCTTTTCTCGGGCAAGCTTCAGGTTATCAATATCATTCTGATCAATTTCTCCACCTTCGTCCTTCGCTTCGCCAATTCCAACTTCAAAGCTATCGCCCCTGCTGTGTTGAAATACCACGAAATCCGACTCAAAAGATTTTCCTCCGACCTTCATGTTCAAGGCGGTTGAGTAAAAGAATTCACCGTGATTAAAGACGCGGCCGAACGTGAGGAGGGTGAGTATGACAGGAATCGCTCCTTCTTGGTTATTGTTTTTTGCAAACAGGCCAGTCTTCTCGAAATTCCAGATCTTTGGTTGATCTCTGAATGATTGAACGATGAGCGGTCTCAGGTTTTGAATTTCATCGCAATAAGGGCATTGCCATTTGTCATTTTCAAAGTCAGTAAATGGAACAGTCGCGGCAAGGCCGCATTCGGTACACCGGTACTCCTTACTTCTCCTCAAAATCTTCTCAAGCCAACGAAGTTTCGGGCGCAGGATATTCTTTTTGACGAGAAAATTGAAAGCATCGCGCGGGTTTAGATTTTTTGAATCTCGAGATTCCAAGAATAGACTTTGGAACTGCTTGAAGCGTTCTGTATCCCAAATGATGCGCAACGCGTCATTCCATTTAATTTGCGAGTCAGAAGGCAGACCCTTCAGGAGTTTCCTAACGCCGGTGATTTTGAAAACGCGACATGCCTCAAGCGGCATATATTCCCTCATGCCAGTTATTATTTTTGAGGCGAGTCGACCTGCCTGATTTGATTCAGTTTTTATATCTGAATATTCAAGAATTCTCTCAAGAAGTTTCTGGTGCGGTATAGGGTACAGCGTCTCATTCTCATCATTAACATTTATGACCAGAGAAAATCCCTCGCGCTCAACCCGTAACTTCCAAGGATCAAAGATTATTTCTCGGCTATAAAATTCATTGAGCTTTGGAAGACATGGGATCTTCAGTGTATGGTCTGGGAACCCAAAGTCGCCATGCGCGCTTATATTTACCGAAAGAATTTGTTGGTCTATTCGCCTACGTTCTGTTGCGCCATTTAAGAATTTCTTTTCTGGTAGGGGCAGATTTACTTGATACCTATCGAATTGGCGCTCTACATGTCCATATGCCCGCTGCCACTCAAAACACTGGTAAGCAGGACGCAGACCCCAACTCACATCCACGACATCAGCATCAAATTTCCCGAAAGATATGCCTTTCTTAGTTGGGAATGCTTCCAGTACTTTCTTAATCTGATCATCCGTCGTGCTGTGGTAGACCGCGATCCATTCAGTAAGTTCTGGACGAGCACTCGGAATACTGTCGAGGAATTTCAAATACTTCTTGAGCGTATTGCTAAACCGAGCGATCTCGTCAATCGGACAAAACAACAACATTCGTCCAGAAGCTCGCAAGTTCCAGAAATTTACAAGATCTTCAAAACTATCTTTCTTACCAAAATAAACACCGTACCCGTCTTGTCTTGGACCGCCATATCCTTTCAGCTCATGGTTAGTGAGGCTGAGCGGCGAGACGGAGGTGCTGACAAAATCTTTCAAGTTAGCCCCGCTTTTTAGTTCCGTTTTCTTTGATCTGAGGCCTCGCACAAAGGCGTCCTCGAAGTCATCCTTCAAATTAAAATTCTTTGGGAAATAACCGAAGTTCAAAGAAAATACGGCGTTCAAGGGATCGGTCTCGTCCCATTTCACCAAGCAACAATTGCTACGGTAGTTCTTCCTTTTATTTTTAAACTCTGAGTGCCACAACTTCTCCACGATATTTAGTGAATCGAGATATGACAGTTCGTTTTTCTTAGAGAACCATTCCTCGTGAAAGATGCGGTCAGCATAGTGGCCCGGATCGCGGAGAAAAGTAAACTTTGAAGCAAATTCTTTTATCTCTTCCGATTCGACCACGTTATAAAGGGTGTCTGGAAGAAATGCATTGAGAAGGCCGAGCGCGATTGAATTGTCTTCACCCTTTGGCGCAATCGGGATAATAGGGTTATACATCCCTCCCCAAAGAAGCGTGTTTATTCCAGCCGCGGCAACGAGATCTTCAACGTGCCCCTTCCGTACAAGAAAGGCTACTTTGGTGGGTCGATATTTGATTGAAAAGCCGACGGCCATACTTGAATTATCGCAGATACGGCAGAAAGATACACATTGTTGCGAATCGTCTTATAATTAGAGTATGGCACCCCGCGAAATCGACCTCATTTTGACCGACTTTGGCTTCCACGCTACCCCCAAGCGCAATGCCAAAACCTTGGAGGGGTCTATAGCTGGCAAGACCCCGGACGGCCAGCCCCATGGTCGTTTTTACGGCTCTATCAATGCCGAGGGGAAACTCGAAATTCCTTTCCCCCAGGAGATGATTGACCAACTTCAGCGTGGCGAACTTAAGATCCGCTTGCTAATTCCCAAAGAGGGCCTCTACGGCTTCGCGGGTAAGGACATACCTGAGAAGCTCGCCCAAATCCAGAAGAAAAAGCGCAACATGGGTAAGCACGCCGCCCGCTTGCACAAAAAGAAGCATTCGGGTGTATAATTAAGGAACAACCGAATAGATACTGGTGGAGTATCGCACCCGAGTGCCATGCCCACTTCGTAGGGAAAGCCTGAGCAAATCAGCTTGCTGATTTTCTGAGACTTCTTCGCGAAGTGGGCTTTCTCGTTTCTCTTAATCATTAAGAAAACGAGCCATGAAAAAACTTGAATGGCACCCCGAGGAGCGCGATGTCCGCGCCCTCAAGATCTGGAAGAAGAACAAGACCGTTCGCACCATTACCAAAAAATCCGCTGCGAAGCTCAAGAACCGTATCGAGGAGCGCGGCTTCCACGATGTCATCGTCGTTGATACGGACTCGAATATCCTCTCCGGCAACCAGCGCAAGAAAGCTCTGCTGGAACTCGGCGTCGAGACCGTCACCGTGCTCGTCCCCAACCGCCCGCTTACGGAGGACGAAAAAGACAAAGTGGCTTTGGAGAGCAACTTGAACGATGGGCAGTGGAACTTTGAAGGCCTCAAATCCTTCAAATTCGACACACTCTCTGAGCTTGGATTTTCGATGGCTGATCTTTCAGAAATTTGGAAAGACAACCTCGAAGCCAGCGACGACAAGTGGGACGAAAAAGTGGAGCGTGCCCGGATCAAGAAACCGATAACGCGCCTCGGAGACATCATCGCCCTTGGCGATCATCGCCTTGCCTGCGGAGATTCCACTGATCCCAAAGTCCTCACTCGTCTGTTCGGCAAGGAACGTGCAGCCGTCATATACTCGGACCCCGTTTATAACCTGAAGGGCGGCGTCGACTACGACAAAGGCGTGGGCGGCAAAGCGAGCTACGGCGGTCATGTGAACGATAATCGTTCCTTCGTCGAGTATCGCGAATTCCTCAAGAAGAGCATGGAGGCGGCGCTCGCCGTTGCGAAACCCGATACCCATGTCTTCTACTGGTCCGATCAGATCTACGTCGGTGTCGTGCAAGACCTGTACCGCGAACTCGGCATCGCTAACAAAAGAATTTGTTTGTGGCTGAAAAACGGCCAGAACCCGACGCCTGGCGTGGCATTTTCAAAATGCTACGAGCCTTGCACCTATGGCGTGCGCGGCCGTCCGTTCATTAGCACTAAGATTCAGAACTTGAACGAGGTGCTGAACAAGGAGCTTACGACCGGAAATAATCTCTTGAGCGAGGCGCTCGACCATCTCGATTTGTGGGCAGTCAAACGCTTGCCCGGCAAGGAAATGGAACACGCGACCAGCAAGCCTCCTCAGCTTCATTCTAAGGCGATGCGTCGCTGTAGCAAGCCCGGCGACATCATCTTGGACAGCTTCTGCGGATCAGGTAGCACATTGATCTGTGGCGAGCAGTTGAAGCGCCGCGTGTACACCGTAGATCTCGAACCCGTGTTCTGCGATCTTACAATTCGCCGCTTCGAGAAGCTCACGGGCAAGAAGGCTAAAGTCATCGGCCGCGTATGAAAAAGTCCCGCGTACAAAGCTCGTTCCTCGCGGAGCTTCGCAAGGTGCCGATCGTGCAAGTGGCGTGCGAGAAGCTCGGTGTCTCTCGCAACTCCGTCTATCGCTGGCGCAAGGAAGACGATGCGTTCGCTAAGGCCATGGACGAAGCCCTTGAGGAGGGCGAGAAGCTGGTGAACGACATGACCGAAAGCCAGCTCCTCGCGCTCATCGGCGAGCAGCACTGGCCTGCGATCAGCTTCTGGCTGCGGCACCGCAATGCGAAATTCCGCGACCGCATCGAGGTGACGGCGAAAGTCGAGCGCGTCGACAAGCCGCTCTCCCCCGAAGATCAGGAGCTTATTAAATCGGGCCTCCTCATGGCCCTCCCTCAACACACGAACCATGAACCCTCTCCCGAATGAAACCGAGGTCATCATCAGCCGCATGGTGGAAGACCAGGACTTCCGGCTCGCGATGGTGCGTAAGAGCTTCTTCTGGTTCTTCCACCTGTACTTCCGTACCTACGCGAAGTACCCGACCGCTGACTTCCACCGCGAGATCTTCCAGCTCCTCGAAAATCAGGAGCACCAGAACATCGTACTCACCGCCTTTCGCGGAAGCGCGAAGAGCACCCTTGTGACGCTCGCGTATGTGATCTGGTCTATCCTCGGCGATCAGCACAAGAAGTTCCCGATCATCCTCGGGAGCACCCAGGCGAAGGCGCAGACCCACCTCCTCGCCATCAAGCACGAATTCGAGCAGAACGACCTTCTGCGGGCTGATCTCGGGCCGTTCAAGGAGGAGAACAATCAGTGGGGCGCAACCGCGCTCATTCTGCCTCAGTACGGAGCCAAGATCTCGATCGGCTCCACGGAGCAGAGTATCCGTGGTATTCGCCACTACGAGCACCGCCCCGATGTCATCATTTGCGACGACCTCGAGGACATGGACTCGGTACGCACCCAAGAGAGCCGTGACAAGCTCTTTGAGTGGGTTACGGGCGATGTCATCCCTGCCGGAGATCGAGACACTCGCTTCATTCTCATCGGCACCCCGCTTCACGAGGACTCGGTATTGAAGCGTCTTGAAAAGCTGTTCGAGTCCGGCTCGCGGTGCGTCGTGCGCCGCTACCCAATCCTGAACGCTGAGGGCAAGCCGCTGTGGCCTGGCAAGTTCCGTACGGAAGCGGATATCCAAGCGGAGAAGGACAAATGCCTCAACGAACTCGCGTGGCTGCGCGAGTACATGCTCCGCATCGTACAGAGCGAAGCGCAGATCGTGAAGCGTGAACACATCCAGTATTACAAAGAGCTGCCGCTGAACGGCCATCGTCGCGTCATCCTGATGATCGACCCAGCCCATTCCACTAAAACCACAGCCGACTATACGGCGATGGTCGCGGCGCACATCTATGGGAGCGGCAAGGATCGCAAGATCTACATCGCCCCGAATCCCGTGAACGCTCACCTCACGACCGAACAGTTTATTGAAAAAGCGCGGTGGGTATACAAGTCGCTCGGCGCTTCCGGCTACACACGTCGCGTTTATGTCGAAGACGTGGGCGTGCAGGGAGTGTTTACCGATCTTCTGAATCGCGAGGGGATCTTCGCAAAGCCGTACCCAACGCGCGGACAGACAAAAGCAGGACGTCTTGAGGCGGTCGCGCCGTGGATCGAACTCGGCAAGGTGCTATTCCCCGAAAAAGGCTGCGAGCAGTTAATCCAGCAAGTGCTCGGTTTCGGAATTGAGCGGCATGACGATCTTGTGGACGCGCTCACCATGGCCTGCCTTCAGCTCATGGAGGACACGAAGGCAACGCCATTCATTATGACCATTGGCGGCGGAAGCTCTACACCGCCGAGGCCGGGCACGAACGACTGGATGACTACGATGCACGGCTGGCACAACATATCGAGGATGTGATCCTCGCTACTTACACTTCGTGACCTGCCCCTGAGAGGCGTCGCACTCCATAAGTTGAGTGTTGCCGAGTGTCGCGATTACACTGACCGTGCTGATCGAATTACCACCATTGTCGATGAGGAATTTCGAATAGGTCGCCGCGTTGCCGCGCATGATCGTATCGATGTCGCTCGGTATCGTATTGAAGTCGAAATATACGACTGAACTATCGCACTGATCATTGAGACAACGGATATCCTTCAATTCTGGGATTGACGATTGCACTGAATCGAAGTGTTGCCGAGCAAGGTCTGCGAGTGATGGTTGTGCTGGCGCCGTCTGCTCAGCCGTTGCCGGTGCTCCGTTATTGAAGGACGATATTGCGGAGCCAAACGCTACCGCAGCAATTATTATGATCACTCCGGTCAAGGTCCATTTCCCAATTTTCTTCATATCCATTGGATTACAGGTGAACGAGTAAATCCAGATGGACGGGTACGACAAAACCCGCCACCAGGAGCCCTTGCGGGCCTATAGGAGTTTCCCCCTATAACGAATGAGACGCCCTGATGACGGGTTTTCTAGTCTCATTCGCTTTCTCGACCATATCTAGGGCTTACGCCCGAGGGTTAGGTCATTACCGGGAGTTCTCCGGCAACGCAATGCCTCACGACACTGACCTTCTAATCGTATCGCAGAACGCCTGTTTTGCTAAGAGCACGTGGAGACAACCTAGCTTTACTTCCCCAGGGGTTCTGTCATCAATGGTGGCCTTATGAATATACAAACCACGGCCCAAATAAGTACGCCCCCGGCGATAGTTCTGGGAAAAGTAAAGTATGTGCTCTATGCAAGAAAGTCGACCGAGCAAGACGAAAAACAAGCACTCTCGATCGACTCGCAAGTTAAGGAGATGCTGCAAATTGCAGAGCGGGAGGAGCTAGAGATTATCGATATACGAAGAGAAGCTCATTCTGCGAAAGATTCGGGACAGCGCCCCGTGTTCAAAGAGCTACTAGAGGACATCAGGCGCGGTAGATATAACGGCATACTCACCTGGGCACCAGATCGGTTGAGTAGAAACGCCGGAGACTTAGGGTCGCTCGTCGATCTCATGGATCAGAAGCTGCTTTTAGAGATACGAACGCACGGTCAACACTTTCACAACTCGCCAAATGAAAAGTTCCTGCTGATGATTCTCTGCTCTCAAGCGAAGCTCGAAAACGACAACAAGAGCATCAATGTGAAGCGCGGACTAAAGACGAGAGTTGAGATGGGCTTATGGCCCGCTCCAGCTCCCACCGGATACATGAAGGAGAAGCGAATGGATCGAAAGTGCGAAACGCTCGTAGATCCCGAACGTGGGCCGATCGTTAAGAAAATGTTTGAGAAGGTCGCCTACGAGCAATGGACTGGGCGCAAGCTCTATCACTGGCTCAAATTCGAGCTTAATTTTAGAACCGCCACTCGTAACAAGAATCTAAGTGCAGGAAATATTTACACCATTCTCGCCAATCCCTTCTACTACGGTTCATTCGAGTATCCCGTTAAATCAGGAAATTGGTATCAAGGGAAACATGAGCCACTAATCACCAAAGAGCTGTTCGATATGGTGCAGGCGCAGATAAAGAGCCAGACGCTTCGAGTATTTGGAAAAGAGTTCGCTTTCACTCGCCTCATGCAATGCGGCCTCTGTTCCTCGGGCATCACCGCCCAGGAGAAGTTCAAGAAGCTCAAAAACGGCAGCGTTAATCGCCACGTCTACTACAACTGCTCAAAGTCGAGAAACAAAGAGTGTCCCGGGACTTGGATTAGCGAAGTCGATCTACTAAAGCAGTTTGAGGCACTTATGGATAAGGTCGAGATAGACGAGATCGGCATTAAGGAAAAGATAAAGAAGGAGGTCGAAAGATTTAAGAAGTTCCAGAGAGTCGTGCTCGGATCCTCGGGTGATCCGATCAAAGTTGAGGAGATAGATGTTCGAAACTATGCGAAATACATTCTTCGGGATGGCGAGGGTGAGGAAAAACGGGAGCTTTTGACTTGCCTTAAGAGCCAAATCTACCTAAAAGATAAGGTAATTTACCTCGGCTCTTAGCAGAGAAACACGAGCGCGGTATACTTTGAACAATGGCGTCGAAGACATACAAAGAGAATCAGGCCGTACTTATAGCCCCCGTCATGGGCACCAAGATCGGTCAATATGAGTTGAACCAGATTGTCTGCGGTGATGTCTTAGAACACCTCGTGTCGCTTCCAAGCCAAAGTGTTGATTTAGTAATCGCAGACCCGCCATATAACTTGTCTCAGGGGGCAAAGATTAATTTCAATAATCAAGGACTCAAAGGATTCGGGGGTGAATGGAATAAGGTCATGGAAGACTGGGACAACCTTCCTCTCGGAGATTACATGCGCTTTACCTTCGATTGGATATCGCAAATTAAACGAGTATTGAAGCCCACCGGGTCAATCTGGGTATTTGGAACCTATCACAATATCGGAGTGGTGAACCTCGCATTTCAAATGAGCAAAATAGAGATCATTAACGAGGTGATTTGGTACAAACGAAACGCCTTCCCGAACTTGGCTGGCAGACGCCTTACCGCAAGTCACGAGACACTATTGTGGGGTCATACCGGAGAGAAGAAACGAGAGTATTACTTTGATTATCAGAAATCGAAGGACTTTAGCGATCCATCTGATCTTATGAAATCAGAGGGCAAGCAAATGAGAACCGTTTGGGATATTCCAAACAATAAAGAAACTAGAGAGTTACAGTTCGGCAAGCATCCAACTCAAAAACCTCTAAGCGTCTGCAATCGTATTATTTCTATATCTTCAAAGCCCGAGGATGTTGTTTTAGTCCCTTTCGCAGGAGCAGGAACCGAATGTCTTGCGGCAAAAGAAAGTGGTCGACATTTTATAGGGTTTGAGCTTGAGCAGCAGTATGTGGATATAGCCAACCAACGGCTTTCAGCAGCTAATACCGCTCTTTTTTGAACATGGCGATTAAACCCTTTATCAAATGGAGCGGGAGCAAACGCTCTCAAGCTCCAGAGATCATCGCGTACTTCCCTGAGGATATTAGGGTGTACTACGAGCCGTTTCTGGGAAGCGGGGCAATTTTAGGTCACCTAAGGCCAACAAAAGCAGTTTGCGGTGATGTAAACGCCCCTCTTATAGGCCTATGGAAGACGATCCAAGAGAATCCTGAGCAGATCTCAAGGGACTATGAGAAAAAATGGTCTCAGCTTCAGAAAGAGGGCCACACCTATTTTTATAAAATCCGTGATCGGTTCAATAAAGAACAATCGCCGCTTGATTTCCTATTTCTCACGAGAACATGTGTGAACGGTTTGATTCGATACAACAAACAAGGTGAGTTCAATAATTCGCTGCATCACACGCGCAAAGGTATTCAACCGTCTCGTCTAGAACAAATCGTCGAGGAGTGGTCAGAAATTGTGCAAGGACATAAGTTCTTGGCGCAGGGCTACGAGTTGACTACAAAGAACGCAACACCTCAGGATTTCATTTATTTAGACCCGCCGTATTTCAATACAGGCACCAGATACTTCGGCACGATTGACTATGAGAAATTCATTGACTACCTCGATTCGCTAAATAAGCGCGGACTGCGCTATGCGCTTTCATACGACGGCAAGAGAGGTGAGGAATCCTATGTAGTGCAACTGCCTAAGCATCTATACAAGCGCCATATCATGCTTCACTCCGGTAATTCGACTTTCGGTAAGGTACAGAACAAGAAGGTAGAAAAAGTGTACGAATCCCTGTACCTCAACTACTAGCGCGTTTGCACCTTGAAGAATCCTTTTCTCCTCTCAGCTAGATCGTTGATGACTGGAACAAGAGCCTTTCCAGCTGCTGAAGTCACCAGATGCAGGACTACAAGTTTTTCTGCTGTATTGAATTCAACGCCGATCACCAGATCGACGCGACCACTTTTAAGAGAATCGCGAAGCTCAGCCTCTCCTTGGAAGCGGAAAGCGGCTCCAGAAAGGAACTCGAAGCCCTTGAGTGCTTTCCCTTCATAGCGTGAGTAGCTCGGCTCTCCACGCTTTCTAAACGCAATCGGGGCCTTCGCCAAGAGTGTCTTGGCGTATTTGATAAGTCGAGGGCCGATTTTATCCTCAAGACGAGCGGCGACATCTTTCGACTCGATCGAGAGAAGAGTACCGAGCGAACGCATCTGAATGAGGTGGTCGGGTCGCTTAGATAATGCGCCAGAGACTCGAGGCAACGAAGTCCAACGATATTCCGTATCGTTATCGAAATCAAAGACGTTGATGCCACTCCAATCGCCGCCGGGAGGATTGCACATAGATTCGTAGACGCCGTGGCCGACGGCATCGGAGAACAGAAGGTGCAGCGCCGAATCGACGTCATGCTCGCCAAAATGCGGGGTCTCAGATGCTGCACGCAGCGGCAATTTCTCAAATTGTCCTGCCCGCTTGGGGACGATGAAACCGAAGTCCGGTAAGCTCGTTCCTGTTGCGCTATCAACGATCAAGGCGTTTGAGAGATTGATTATCGCTTCCCACAAGCCGTTCGTTGCCGCAAGCTTCGACATGTCGCTACGGAGCGCAGCCCAAGTGGACGGCTTCGCTGGTCCATACACCACAGTAAGCAAGTCAACATCCTCAAGCCCGAAGATCATGCGGGCAAGCGGGACTAGACCACGATCAGGCCGTGAGTCATCGCCCCGCGGCTTGAAACCAGCTACCCATACGCACAGAAGCGGCCGTGTCCCAGTCGCAACCCATGTAGAGAACTCGTCCGATATTTTCGTTTTGTAGATTCCCTGAACCTGTTTAGCAAAGTCGGCACGACCTTCCGGAGCGATGATGCAGATCGGCATATCGCGCGAACCAATTGCTGCTGCCTTCACGTCATTCACCGCCTTGAGTAGGCGTGGGAACGTCGGCGTAATCGGTTTGATACCTACCTTCTTATTCCAGGGCATCGCTTTCTTGATCAACCACTGAGCTTTCGCCAATCCAGATCCTTGTGCGTAGAACTCAGCCCACTCTTCGGGCTTAAGAATGTCTGCACGCTTCCGCTGTGTAGCAAGAAGCTCGATGATCTTTGCCACCTTCTTCTCGATACGGCTCTTGGTGTCCGTGGTGTCGGCCGACAGAAGAAGCGTTCGTATGAGTTCAATGGAGTCCTTGTCTCCGAAGCAGTCTTTATAGATCTCGACAACCTCCGCGTGGATTGACGGACTCGGAATGTAGACCGGCAAGGAGATAGAGCTGCTATTCATGCCGAGCACTGCATATGCGAACGGAACGAGTGGGTTCGGGAAACGGGCTGCCTTCACGACTCTTTTCGCGTCGAGTTCCTGGCCTCCAAGCTCCGCGAAGTAGAGGTACGGTATGCCCGCATATGCGAGCGCAAGCGCCCGGCCAGTTCGTTGCCATGCGTTATTCCCAGCGGGCAACGCACCACTGAACTCCAACGCGAGCATGGGTCGTTCAATCGGCGTCCCATCCTCTTCCTCAAGCTTCGTGATTACGGCGTCCGGTGCTTCTCTTAGGGTGCCGCCGAGGGATGCAATGTATTCCTCCAACGGGAAGTTCCATCGGCCGTAACCCGGGAATAGCTGGGCTACGAACTTCTCTCCCGTATTCGCGGTGAAAGCGTAGACAGGGGCGTATGCCGTGCCACCAACCAGCTCGAAAGCACCGCCGTTCAAGGACGATGCGAGGAGCTTGAGTGCGCTTTCGCACTCAAGGATGTTATCTCCGTGGATCCTGAGCTGATGAATTGTCTCGGCCATGAGCGTTGATACACAAAGCTTACTACTTTCGATGCTCATTTACGAACCGTGATGCTTCGAACGCGACGCTCTTCGTGCATGCACGACACGCTTTCTAAACGACACGTCTCGTGCTATCTGTCAATGGCTGCGGGTCAGGGACTCGAACCCCAATACTCGCCTCCAGAGGGCGATGTCCTACCATTAGACGAACCCGCAATAAACAGACAATACTTGAAGGAGATGATTTATTCAACTGTACTGCGCGATGTATGCTACTCTCCCCTGCATGTATCTTACCGACCGGCAGGCGAGGGATAAGATCCTGAGAGAAAAATATGGCGGCGTCGAGAGCGACGCCTACCGCGCCGACTGCGCGCGTCTCGACGCGCGCGAGCCGTGGGAATACCTGCTCGGACACGCTGACTTTCTCGGCGCCGCGATCGATCTCTCCGCCCGCCCGATGATCCCCCGCGACGAGACGGCCTTCTGGGTGCGGAGGGTCATTGCCGAATGGGACGATGCGGAGAATATTCGCGCGCTCGATCTCTACGCCGGTTCGGGCAATATCGGCATCGCGCTCTTGAAGCATCTGCCGGCCGCGACCTGCTCTTTCAATGAGATCGACGCGAATCTTCTGCCGCAAATCGCCAAATCGATCGGGATAAACGGTATCGATGCCTCGCGCGCGACCCTTCTTTCGGGCGACAGTCTGGAAAAGGTTACGGGTACGTTTGACTTGATCTGCGCGAACCCGCCCTATGTTGATCCTGCGAGCGAGAGCGAGATGGATCCCGAGATGCGCTACGAGCCGCCTCTCGCCTTTTTCGGCTCACCCGACGGTTACGGACACCACCGCGAGATCATCAGCAAGGGGAAGCAGTACCTCACCGGCCGCGGCGTCCTCTATGTCGAGTGCGACATGACCCAAGTCGAGACATTGAAGAAGCTTCTCGCGGCGACCGACTGGCGGTATGAGTTCTGGAATGATCCCTACGGCCACGAAAACGTCATGGTACTGCGGCGCTGATTACTGCGCCCAGAAGAGGCGGTAGATAAAAGAGACGACGGGATCGATCTCGGGGCCGTAGACGATTGCCGCGCCTAAAGCTCCCGTGATTATCATCCCCGCGAGCCCGAGAAGCGCGAGTGCCGGCGCAACCCACGTGTCGCGAATAAGGCGCGCTACGCGTTTTTTGAAATTCCAAATCGCGCGGAGAAAACGGCTGCGCCCCGTGATCCGGTCGCCCCAGCCGCGATAATCGAATATCCTCACGAGATACGCGGCGGCGAGAAGAAGATACACGACGGTGGTGATTCCCGCAGCCAGTGAATGTACCTCGAGAATGTAGGCGCGCGGATTCGTCGCGCGAATCAGGTCTTCAGCCATTCCGCCCGTCAAAAGCGCGAAGAAAGCCCCGATACATCCGGCAAATAGAATGAACTCCTTTGCGGTCGCGGCCCATGCGGTGCGGCGCAAGCCGGGTGCCGCTTCAAGAAGCGAATAAACGACGAGCAGGGCGATCGGGAAATGCACAAATAAAGGATGGATATTCATTCCTGCAGTATACCAATAATCACAGGTGCTAGAATATCGGCATGATCGGAAATATTTCTCGACCGAAGACCCGTTCGCTCCACCGTTCTCACGTGCGGCGTAATCGGCTTGCCTGGCTCATGATGGCGATCATCGTCGTTTCCGCGTACTTCTTCCTCGCCGCCGGCTATTTCGGAGGCGTCGATTGGCCGACGCTTGTGGACGCCGTGCTCCGCACCACGTACCGCCTCGCGGTAGCCTACGGCATCGCGGTTATCATCGGCGTCAGCCTCGCGCTTATCGTTGGCTGGGGGCCGTTGATCGATTTCTTCTTCCCTGTTTTCGACATTCTACAAAATCTTCCGTCGTTCGCCCTCTTCCCGCTCTTTATCTACTTCTTCGGTCTCACCGACATCATGATCATCCTCTTCGCCGTGAGCTCAATCGTCTGGCCGATCCTCTTCGCGGTCCTCACCGCGATTCGGAGCGCCCATAAAGATTTGAATGACGCGGCGACGATTTTCGGCGCTACGCGCCTGCGGCGCATCGGCTATTATCTCGCGCCGCTCTCCTTCCCCGCCGTGCTCACCGGCTCGATTGTGGGCATCGCGATCGGCTGGGAGTCAATCATCGGAGCGGAGATTATCTCGACCACTAACGGCTTCGGCTCCTATATCAAGAATGTCGATGTCGCCGGCGTGAATCCGAGCGCCGTCGCGGGAGCGCTCTGCATTCTCATCATCGTGTTCGCAGTGAACCGCCTCGTCTGGGCGCCGCTCCTCTTGGAGAGCGGCCGGCGCTACGCTGAATAATATGGCGGCCAACCCCTCTTCCACCGCTCTCGTCCTCTCGCGCGTCACCGCATACTTCGGCGATGAAAAAAGAGGCGAGTCGGCCGTACTCAAAGACATCACTTTTTCCGTACCCACGGGCGCCTTCGTGTCGATTATCGGCCCGTCCGGCTCGGGAAAGTCGACTCTTATGCGCGTCATTCTCGGGCTTATGAGCGCGTCAAGCGGCAATATCGTACGCAACTTCACGAAGCCGGCGATGGTATTCCAGAATTATGCACTCTTTCCTTGGCTCTCGGCGATCGACAATGTCGCTTTCGGACTCAAGATGCAAGGTATGGATCGTAAGGAGCGTGAGCGCATCGCCCGAGAGAAACTCAATCAAGTCGGTTTGACCCGCCTCGAGCGGCACTTCCCGTCTGCGCTCTCGGGCGGCCAACGCCAGCGGGTGGGGCTTGCGCGCGCGCTCGCGATCTCTCCCGATCTCCTCATCATGGACGAGCCGTTCTCGAATCTCGACACCATCACCTCGGAAGCGCTCAAGACAGATCTTCTCAAAATTTGGCGCTCCTACGGTATGACCATCCTCATGGTGAATCATTTGATCCCCGACGCGATTGAACTCTCCGACGCGATTCACATTATGAGCTCTCACCCGGGCCGCATCGAAAAAACAGTGTCCGTCCGTCTCCCGCGTCCGCGCGACACGCGCAGTCCGCAGTTTTACGCCGAAGTCGATGCGCTCACCGAAGCGATCCGTGAAATTTCCTAGCGCCGGAATTACGAATTACATTTCAATGCGCGAAAAGAAGAAGGAGCCGAGCGCGAGAAAAAGCGCGGTAACGCCAAGGAGAATGCCGAGGTCAAGCGCGAGCGGAAACGCCGCCGTGCCGATCAAAAAGAAGCGGAGCGCATCGACGCCGTAGGAGAGCGGGTCGAAGCGGGCGATCATGAGGAGCGCCGCGGGAACGTTATTCAAGGGAAAGAGCGCGCCGGAGAGGAAGAAGAGCGGCATCACGAGGAAGTTCATGATGAGCTGAAAACCCTGCATATCTCTGAGGAGCGACGCGACCATGATGCCGAGCGAGCTGAAGAGAAGCGCAATGAGGAACATCGTAATGAGCGCCGGCGCGATACCGATCCACGCGACGGGGCGAAAGCCGGCGAGCATCGCGAGTATAAGCACTAAAAGCCCTTGTGCGCTCGCGACCGTGGCGCCGCCGACGGTGCGCCCGAACATGATCGAGAGCCGCGAGACCGGCGCGACCATCGTTTCTTTCAGAAAGCCGAATTGGCGATCCCAGATCACCTGCATCCCGTTAAAAATGGCGCTGAAGATGATCGACATCCCGATGATGCCAGGCGCTATGAACTCGAGATAGTTCCCCTGCCCCGCCTTCTCGAAGACCGGGCCGAGCCCGTAACCGAGAGCGATGAGGAAGAGGAACGGCTGGCCGAGCGAGCCGACGATACGGCTCTTTGATCGGATGAACCGCTTCACTTCCCGCAACCACATGACGGAAATCGTTCTCATAGCGATGTTAACGGCGCCCGCCGCTCCAGTACCGGCCGTGTACGCGCATCCGATCGAGCGAGCTGCTCGCTTCGTCGCGGATGCCGCTGCCCGTTAATCGCAGGAAAGCGTCTTCAAGCGTCTCTGTGCCGGTTTGGCTCCGGAGCGCGCGGCTCGTCCCTTTGGCGATGATGGAGCCGTGATCGATGATGGCGATTTCTTTGGCGACGCGATCGGCCTCCTCCATATAGTGCGTCGTGAAGAATACCGTAACGCCCTCGTCGTTATTTAATTTCTGCACATAGCCCCAGAGATGATTGCGCGTCTGCGGATCGAGGCCGAGCGTCGGTTCGTCGAGGAATAAAATCTTCGGGTGGTGGAGGAGCCCCCGCGCGATCTCAAGCCGGCGCTTCATCCCGCCTGAAAAATCCCGTACGAAATCATTGCGCCGGTCGATAAGCTCGACCAGAGCGAGAAGCTCGTCAATGCGCTTCCGTAATATGTCGGCCGGCACGCCGTAGAGCGCGCCGTGAAGTTCCAGGTTCTCAAGCGCCGTAAGGTCTTCGTCGAGAGAGGGATCCTGAAAGACAATGCCGAAGGAGTGGCGGACGAGATCCGGCTCGATCACCGGATCGTGTCCATTGATCGACATGCTTCCTGAGGTCGGGCGGAGCAAGGTGGTCAGCATCTTGATCGTCGTCGACTTCCCCGCTCCGTTCGGACCGAGAAAGGCGAATATGCCGCCCTCCTCGACCGAGAAAGAAACGTCCTTTACCGCGACGAAATCGCCGAATTTTTTGGTAAGATTCTTAACCTCAATAATCGCCGCCATATCTTCGCAAGTTCGCGCTTATTTCCGACGGCGAGAAGCGGCGGCGCGCAAAAATTCAGTGAACAAAGGGTGCGGAGAGAGCGGCCGCGCGCGGAACTCCGGATGAAATTGAGTCCCGAGCATAAACGGATGCTTCTCGCGCGGGATCTCGGCGATCTCCATTAAGACGCCGTCGGGACTGGTGCCCGAGAAGACGAGCCCGCCCTCTTCAAGCGGCTTCACGTACTTCGAATTGATTTCGAAGCGATGGCGATGGCGTTCTTCAACAAGCTCTTTCTTGTACGCGGATCGAGCGATCGTTCCCTTCTTCAGATACGCCGGGTAAACGCCGAGACGCATTGTTCCTCCGTACTTATTGTCGGCAAGGTGCTTCTTCTGCTCGAGCATCACGTCGACGACGGGGTCTTCGGCGTTCTTTTGGATTTCAGTCGTGTGCGCGTTCTTGAGCTTCAGAACGTTCCGCGCGTATTCGATCACCATGAGCTGCATCCCGTAGCACAAGCCGAAATAAGGAATCTTCTTTTCGCGCGCGAACTGAATCGCCTTAATCTTGCCTTCAATCCCCGATTCGCCGAAGCCTCCAGGCACGATGATGCCCTGATAGTTTCCGAGAATATCCTCCGGTTTCGCGCCGCTTTTCTCGAGCGCTTTTGAATTAATCCACGAAATCTTGGCGCGGCGATCAAGCGCCGCGGCCGAGAATTTGATCGCTTCAATCACCGAGAGATACGCATCCGAGAGCACGAAATCGCCCGTATCGAAATATTTCCCGACAATGGCGATTGAGACTTCAGGCGCTTTCGTATCGGCAACCGCCGCCGCAAATTTCTTCCAGGCGGTAAGCGACGCTTTCTGATTATTAGGAAGCTTGAGCGCGTCGAGAATCGCGCCGCTCAGCTTGTCTTTTTCAAAATTGAGCGGCGCTTCGTAGATACTCGAGATATCCGGCGCGCTAATGATGCGTTCTTTCCGCACATTGCAGGAGATCGAGAGTTTTTCCTTCCGCTTCTCGTCAACCGGCTCCTTGGAGCGCGCGACGATGAAATCCGGCTGCACGCCGTAAGAATTGAGTTCGCGCACCGCCGTCTGGGTCGGTTTGGTCTTCATTTCGCCCAAAGTGCCCGGGGTCGGCAGGTAGGACACCATAACGAAGAGCACGTCGTCGGGATGCTTCATTTTGAGCACTCGCGCCGCGTCGATGAAAAGCGCATTTTGGAAGTCGCCGATCGTGCCGCCGATCTCTATAACCGAGACGCGGCTGCCGTTGTAAGCAGCCGCGGCCTCCATCCGGCCGAGAATCTCGTCGCGTACGTGGGGTATCGCTTCAACGCATTTGCCGTGATAGCCGAGCGCTCGTTCGCGATTAATGACCGATTGGTACACCATTCCGCTCGTCATATAATCCTCGTTCGTGAGGTCCCGATTCAGAAATCGCTCGTAGTTCCCCATATCCTGATCCGTTTCGAGTCCGCTTCGGAGCACAAAGACCTCGCCGTGCTCGGTCGGGTTCATTGTTCCGGCATCGACGTTGAGATACGGGTCGACTTTTACGAGATTCACCGGATACCCTTTCTGCTGCAGCAGGAGGCCGAGAGAGCTCGTCACGACGCCTTTCCCTACGCCGCTCATCACGCCGCCCAAGACGAATATGTATTTATGACCTTCCGTCGCCATACCTACGCCTTCAAGTATCGATTAATCGCGAGCATCGAGGCAAGCGCGCCAAGCATGACGCCCGCACCCATCAAAACAAGGAAGATGAGCCCGAAGTGCGTGCTGTAATAATTCGCCACGTCAAATCCGCCGAACCAACCCGCCGTCTTCTGTCCGGTATACCAGGTGATGGGCCAGAGGAGAAGCAGAACGAGCGACGCAGAGAGAATACCGGTGATCACGCCGTCAACCACGAACGGCCCCTGAATGTAGGCGTTACTCGCGCCAACGAGACGCATGACCGCGATCTCGTCTTTCGACGTATAGATCGCGAGACGGATCGTCGCGAACGCGATCAGAATCGACGCGATCGCGAAGATGGCGAATATCGCGAGCCCGACTTCGCGAGTCGCATGGATCGCGAGAGTGAGACGGTCAATCACGTCTTTATTCTGAGCGTAATTAATGCGGTCAACAATAGAAGTGCCACCCGCCGAGAGCGCGGGAGAAGCCTCGAGGAAATTCACGATGCTTTCGTATTCAGACGGATCCTTGGCGCGCACCGAGAGCGACGCGTCGAGCGGATTGCCGCCGAGCTCGTCGAGCGCCTGCAGGGTGAGATGATCGGACGCGTGGCGGCCGCGAAAGGCCGTCAGCGCGTCCGCGGCCGAGGTATAAGTCACTTCGGCTACCTGCGGCAGTTTTTCGATCTCGCTCTTCACCGCGAGAATATCGCTCTCGCTCGCCGTCGTTACGAAATAGATGGACACGTCCACCTTATCCTTTATCGAATTGAGCGTGAAGGTAAGCATGCCGGAAAGAAAGATCAGCGATCCGATGATCGCGAGCGTTACTGTCATAGTCACCACCGTCGCCGCAGAAACGGCGCCGCCGCGAGCGAAATTCTTCCATCCCGTAACGAACATGCGTTTGATTACCATCCAGCTCATAGCGTTCTCATAATACTACAGAATGTATTTCCCGTCGGAATCGTCGCGCACGATGCGCCCGCGGTCGATGGTGACCACTCGCTTGCCGATCGCGTCGACCACGCCCTTATTGTGGGTGGTGATGAGAACGGTCGTGCCGAGTTCATTGATCTTTTTGAGGATCTCGACGACTTCATACGTGTTGATGGGATCGAGGTTGCCGGTCGGCTCGTCGGCGACGACGAGCTCGGGCTGGTTAATGATCGCGCGGCCGATCGCGATTCGCTGCTTCTCTCCCCCCGAGAGCTGATCGGGGAAATGCTTCGCCTTATCGGCGAGGTTCACGAGTTCGAGAATGTAGGGCACATCGCTCGCGATCTCCTCATCGCTGCGCCCGGCCGCTTCCATCGCGAACGCGATATTCTCATAGGCCGTTTTATTAGGGATCAGCCGGAAATCCTGAAAGACCATGCCGATCTTCCGCCGATAGTGGTGAAGCGCCGAATTGGGGAGGTCATTGATATCGATCGATTCGAAGAAGACGACTCCGCCGGTCGGCCGCTCTTCGGCAAGAAGGAGTTTCAGGAGCGTCGTCTTCCCCGCTCCCGAGTGACCGACGATCGAGACGAACTCCTTCGGCGCGACCGAGAAGGTAACTTCCTCAAGCGCCGCGGTGTCGCCATACCGCTTGGTCACCTTGTCGAAATAAATCATGACTTTTCTATTCTACCGCATTCAATTTATTCTCGTCCAGAAAGGAGCGGGATTACTCTCCATACGCCCCTCGGGAAAGAAACGCGAATTGCATAAAATATCTCTCAAGGTCGGCGAGGGAGCTTCGATACGCCTCACCGTTAAGAAGCGCGTCTGAGACAGACTCGCGCGCGCGGTCGAGCTCCGCTCGCCGCGCGCGCCATCGAGCGTCTTCCCGCGTCAGATCAAGGAGCTCAAGCGCGCGCGCCGCCGCGCTCCAAAACGACTGCTCGTCCTTTCCCTGCCACTTCCGCGCTCTCCCCACTTCACTGCCCACATTGCCGAGCTGTTCGGCGAGAGAGAGTGTGTGCCAGCGTTCTTTTGAAATGGCCATGGCTAGGGTTTGACGATTCGATTCACGACATCCGCCACGGCCTTGATGATATCGCCGTACTGCTTATGCGCGAGCGCGCGAAGTTCGGCAAGAGTAATACTGTCTTTAATGATTCTCGTCTCCATTGCCGTCAGTATACTCCCGCATTGCATCGATGAAGCCATCGAGATCGCCTCCGAGCACCTTCTCGGGATTTGAAGATTCATGTTCCGTACGGTGGTCTTTGACCATCTTATACGGATGGAGGACGTACGACCGGATCTGGCTCCCCCACTCGTTCGCCGTCGTCGCGGCGATCGAGCGCCCCTTCGCGGCGGCCTCGCGTTCGGCTTCTTCTTTTGAAAAGATCTTCGCCTTCAAGAGCTCCATCGCCTTCTCGCGATTCGCGAGCTGGCTGCGCTCCGATGAGACGTGGACGGAGAGATTCGTCGGCTTGTGGACGATGCGCACGGCGGTCTCGCGTTTGTTCACGTTCTGCCCGCCCGCGCCTCCCGAGCGAGCGAATTGGATCTCGATATCATCGGGCCGGAGCTCGACCGCGTCGCCCGCGACGAGGGTCGGCAACACCTCGACAAGCGCGAAGCTCGTCTGGCGCTTCGCGTTCGCGTTAAAGGGCGATTGCCGCACGAGCCGGTGGACGCCGGCTTCATGCTTCAGCCGGCCATACGCGCCGCCTCCGCTTATCTCGAGCACAACATTCCGATATCCTCCGTGTTCGTTCTCGTTCGCGTGGAGCTCACTTACCCGCCATCCTTTCTCGGCCGCATACCCTTCATACATATTGCGCAGCATTCGCGTGAAGTCTTCAGCGTCGTCGCCTCCCGCCCCCGCGAGAATCGCGAGGGTCGCGTCGCCAAGGTCGTGGGGATCGCCGCTACCGCCCTTCTTCAGGGATTCATACTCTCGAACGATCTTCTGCGCCGCGTCTTTATCGGTCCAGAAATCGCTCGTGGCCATCAAGGCCTCGAGCTCCTTGAGCCTTTCCGAAGAATCGCCGTTCATAAACCGATTACTCGCGTGAGAACGCGCTACCTTCTATTGAACATCCTCGAGAGCTCTCTCTCCTGTCATCATTTCCGCATACAATTTTTCTAATGCGGCATCCATATCAACGACGATCTTACGATACACCGCCGCCTGTTGCGGATCGCTCTCAGCGGCTTCATCACGGAGCGCTCTGGACCTGACTTCGCGCAGTTCAAGCATCTGCACTTGGAGCTGAGAGAGCGCGCGCTGAATTTCGGCTCGAAGCTTCGCGTCTTCCGTCTCTCTTTCAAGCGATGAATCGGCTATTGGCGGCTGAGTTTCTTCTATCGTGTCTACGATGGCAAAGTATGCTCCTCGTTCATTTCTCAGGTCTTCTCTCTGGTCTTTCTTTCCGAATCCTTCAAATGATTGTTTCATATGCTTCCATATTACATCAAGTTATCCGACAGAAAAACTATTTGAGCCGGAGGTCGGGATTGAACCGACGACCTAGGGTTTACGATACCCTCGCTCTACCAACTGAGCTACTCCGGCGCTCTTTCTTTCTAACACACATTAGAAATCTCTAAAAGAGCCCGGATCAAAACCTTAGATGCGTCCAGTCTCTAGCAGACGTCGCCGCTCTTTCACAATCAGATCACTACTTCCTTCCTTTCTTCCCTCCTCCCGCTTCTGCTCCTCTCCTTGATCCGAATCAACTGAGTCGATATCAAATGAGTATACTGTATCTATGAACCGCAACCGAGGCATCGCTCTTACTATAATCATAGTAGCGCTTGGCGGGTGGTATTGGCTCTCGCACCCGTCCCCGACACTCTCGATCACCTCGCCCGCGAGCGGCGCGACGTGGCAAGCGGGCGAAGAGCGCACGATCACATGGAAGAGCCGTGGTCTCGGAAGTGACAAGATCGCAATCACCATCCGCCGGATCCCGCCCCCGCCGCTTCAAGAAGAGGGTCAAGAATTCGACCCGGTCATCTTTACCGACCTCCCGAACACAGGTTCGGCGAGCTGGAAGATTAGCCCGCAGTACCCAAACGGCACCTACGCGATCACCGTCCATGCGTATCCGGGGACTCTCGTGACGAACGAGATAGTGGATGAGAGTGAACCCTTCGCCCTTACCCACCCCTCCCTTTTAAGCAGCCTTCTCCCGCTCTACGCCGGCGCTACATGGCAAGCGCCCGAAGTCGAAACCTTTTTCATCGGCACTACGACCTATACCGGCGCGAGCGCGACATCGAATCCCGTAACCGACACCATGGATCCCGCGAGCATCTTCTCTCCCTTTGAGCGCTTCTATGAGGAGAAGTTGAGCGCGCTCGGCTACCGCGTCGTAAATGCTCTCGCCGCCGGAGGCCACGTAGGAGGCCAGACCGGGTACCAGAAAGGCGCGGAGACCGTCCTCGTCCGCTTTCACATTGACTATCACACGATAAGCGAGACGAGCCCGTCGGAGTGCCCCTGCGACGTGACGCTCTCCGTCTTTTCTTCGGCTGCCTCATCCGCGCTATAGTAAATTTCTATATTCAGGATAGTTATCCTTTACCACCGCTTTCCATCCGGCAGTTTCGTTTGGGCCACCAATATCGCCTTTTGAATACACAAGGAGCACATGCACAACCGCCGTGCGGGAAAGCACGGCGATGATGCATCTATTTCCCGATGCGTGCCGCGAAACTTCGGTGCCGAGGATTTTGAATTCTGTTTTACAAATTCGCGTGTCATTGTCCGCAGAAACGCTCATAGTCTCGGCAATACTTTTCTCAAAGAGCGAGTCGACAAACGTAAACTCTACAGCGAGCGCTTTTTGCGTTTTTTCCCACGCATTTTTATATTTCTTTGCAAAAGTTCGTACGAAGTGCCGGTCGGTAAACGGCGCGAATACCACCGTGTATCGCATACCTAATAGATGTCATCAGGATTTTCTTGCCCAAAGATCTCATAGGACACGAGATCATTGTCTTCAGCAAACATGTACGGCAGCTGTCTGTGGGTGAAAGAGACGATATCTGCGGTCTTTTTCCCCTTCCATTTCTTGCTGATCTTCGCCATCAACTTCTTCTCTTCAGAAGTAATCCGGGACAAATCGGCCTTTGCGCCACCTCGGGTCTCTGATATGAGCATCGCGCCATCCTTGGTCTGTTCTATGGCTATGTCGCCGCTATCCGACATTTCATCAATCAAGCGAAAATAGGAATCTGCGACGGGACCATATTGAATCTTGCGGTACTGCATACCGCTCATGCTCTCGAGATGCGTGTAGTACCATCCAAAGTCTGCGAAATACAGCAATTTCGCCAATTTCGTCTTCGTCACATTCTTATTGAGCCGCAAGAAAGTGAGTATCATCTGCTTGTACTTTTCATAATTCGGGACTTCTCCTCGATCTATATCCTCAAGCGTGACCCCAAGGATACCCGATATCTTCTCAAATTCTCCGAGTGTTAGTTCACGCCTCCCTTGTTCCACGGCAATATACGAAGCGCGCGACAGACCCAATTTTTCAGCCATGACTGACTGCGAAATGCTCTTCTGCGTTCGGAGGGCTTTTATAAATGACGCATATTTAGTGCTCATATCTAGAGTGTATATAACCTATGTATAAATTGCAAACACTCTATGTTGATATTTTTGACATAAAGATATAGGCCTATAGAGTTTGGATTCGACGTGCGGCGCTCTTTCTTTCTATCACATTTTGTGGCGGCAAAAAAGCGCTCGAAGTTTACCCTCGAGCAGAGCGCGCTACGAGCGCGAGAGGTACTGCCGCTGCTTCCGCTCGGGGAGGCGCTCGATCGCGGAGCGGAGCATCGTGCGCGGCATCGTGCGTGCATGCTTCGCGAGAAATGCTTCTTCGACCCCTTGATCGCGCTTCCCCACCTCGCGGAGCATCCAGCCCGCCGCCTTATGGATGAGGTCGTGCGGGTCGCGGATGAGGATGGCCGCGATCGTAAGAGTGTCGGCGTAGTCGCCGTGCGCGATAAAGGCCGCGGTCGCGACGATCGCGATTCGCCGCTCCCAGAGATTCTTTGACTTTGCGAATTGATAGAGGACCGCTCGCGGGCGCGTGGAGAGATAGTCCCCCACGATCTTGGAGGCGGAGACGTCGACGAGATCCCAGTTATTAATGTATCGGCGGCTCGTCAGGTAGAGGGTGTAGATGGCGTCGGGATCGTGAGGATAGCGGAGCGTCATGATGATGAGTGCGAGCATCCGCTCTTCGTGAACGCGCGAGCGGACGAGGGTCGTCAGTTCAGCCACCGAGAGCGCACGATACTTCTTCGCGAGCACGCGGATGACGGGCATCGTGAGGCCGATAAAGACGTCCCCGTGGCCGTAGTCGCCTTTCTTGGTTTTGAAGTAGCGGGAGGAGCGCCGCGCCCGCTCAGGGTCGCTAAGCGACTTCACCTCCCTCGTAAGCGACGCGAGGAGTGTAGCCATCCTTTAATCCTGAGTGGTGATCAATTCCATCTGATCGGGCATTAACATAAGTACAGTATAACTCTGTTCTGAGCAGAAGCTCCGGCGGCTCGCCAAGCGAGCCGCTGTTTTTCATACAATGCAGGGCGTCATTCCGTCGTCGTGCCGTCGAAGGGAGCCTCATTCGCCTCGGCCTCCGCTTTCGTCGCGCGGACGATGCCGTCTTTGTGGTGGGGCGGGGCGTAGATCGTATAGAGCTTGAGGGGATCGCTCGCTGAGACATTCATGATATTATGCCGCGCGCCCGCGGGTACCACAATCGCGTCGCCATCCTTGACTCCGTACTCTGCGTCGTCAATCACGACTCTTCCCTCCCCTTTTTCAAATCTGAAGAATTGATCATTCTCTTCGTGGACCTCGCTCCCGATCTCTTCAAGCGGCTGTAAGCTCATGAGGACGAGCTGGAGGTGTCGTCCCGTATAGAGTACCCTGCGGAAGTCGTCATTCCCCAGATCATCTTTCTCGATATGCGCATGGAATCCCTTCATATATTTTCAGTGTATCATATCTCACGTCATAGAAACGAAAATCATGTCGAACATAATGGTTCAATGGTTGGACGGATGGCTGATTGACAAAACATCGAGCACACAGCATCATGGCGCGGGCTACCCGTTCGGCGCGAATGCGCCATGTTGTCAACCTGAGAGGAGATGCTTGTGAACGCATATACCGTTTATGTCGAAAACGCGAGAATCGTGGGGAAGTTCATCCTCGCTCTGGCGGCCATCTCGATCGCTTTCATCCAACCGGCGAAAGCGGACGAGACGCTGGTCCTGCGGCTCCATCGCCTTCTCGAACCGGGCAAGGGGTCGGAGGCCTGCGGCAACTACTTCAAGGGGCAGGCCGGCGGAGTGATCTACCTCGAAACGTTCGACGTTATCGAGAGAGAGCCATACCCGATAATCATTCCGATTCCTTTCCGATTCAGCAACAAGGACGTTAAGATCTTCATCAGCAATGTCCCGATCCCGACGATCGAGGCCCGAACATGGCATGACCGAACAGTCGCGATGATCCAGATCTCGGATGCAGAACGGAAGAAGTCGCCATGCCTCCCTCCTCCGGCCAACTTGGTCATCGTGTGAAAGGAATCGAACTCGCCGTCCGGCGGCTCGCTAACGCGAGCCGCCGTTTTTTCTTTCATTCATCTCGTGATCGTATCCGGAAGCACCCGCGACAAAGAGGACTTTCTCCAAGCGAGAAAATGAGACGTGCCAAACTACCTCACCAACGTCATGAGCGCCGCGAGATAGAGCACGACGAGACCGCCGAAGGCGAGCACCGTTTTCGCGAATACGGTAACCGCATGCTCCCGCTGCCCGCTCGCGAAGAGTCGGTACGGCTCTACGATAAACAGAAGAATCATCACCGCCACCGAGAGCACCAGGAGCCCGAGGACCGCAATCGGAATGAGAACCGTCTTCTGAAGCGCGGCGGCGGCGCCGAGCGTTTGGAGCGCGTACACTACACCGACGACGTACGCCGCAGCGAGCACGGCATTTTGATACGGGTTTTTCAGCATACCTCTATGATAACGCGCCCCACCCACGACACGTTACCCTGCCCGCGCCATTTGACTGAGTCCTTGTTTTGACCTCGACTAGAACCCGCTTTATCTATAACCTTAATTAAGCTTACTGAAGCGTAGTTATAATATTTTGCGCCGCTCCCACCAAGTAATTCTTATCAGCGAGCACCAGAAGTCCATGACTGTAGTCCTGATTCACTTTCTGGATAAACGCATTCAGTTGATTTATTGCTTCTTGGATCTTCCCATTATCGATGAAGATCCCAACCTTTCGAAGATTCGCGAGATATGAATTCAGTTGGTTGGTTGGATAATTTGCTGCGACAATGCGATCGATGAGATTCTGTGTGAGCACGGTTGGTGAACTCGCTGAGACAGTTATCACGACACCGAGCGTGGAAGATGCGATCGTCGGCGTCCCATTGTCAGTTGCGATAAAGTTCACTGCATACACACCGGATTGGTTATACGTAGGAGTCCAAGAGAATACTCCCGTACCTGGATTGAACGTTGAACCCGAAGGGAGATCACTGGCCGACAATACGACCGCATCATTGTCAGGATCAGTGGCACTAACAGTAAACAGGAGCGGGACTGTCGTTGAGGCCGTCTGTGGCCCCGTAGGACTGAATACCGGGGGACGATTCACGTGACCGACAGAAATCGTAATGAGCTCGGTGTCGAGCATCATCGGTGTTCCATTGTCGGTTACAGTGAACTCAACATTCGTATAGTTCCCTGCTTGCCCATAACTCGGCGTCCACGTGAAGGTGCGAGTCGCCACATCGAACAGAGCTCCCGCCGGAAGATTTGATGCTGAATATGTGAGTGCATCGCCATCCGGATCGGTAGCCGACACTGCGAAGGTAAGTGTCTGACCTTCAAGCACTGTTTGATCGCTGATGGGAGAAAAAGTCGGTGGTGTATTGTTTACCGCACCAAAACTGTCACTCAGCTTGATGTATTCGAATCCAAGCGGATTCGGGTTCTGACACCTCAGATAAACCGTATAGCTTGCGGGAGGAAGATTTGAGAATACGGCATTATCGTTGACAACATCCCCCGTTGAGTGACTATGGAACGGTCCATTATACTCAACTACCACATCGCCATTCCTGCCCTGCAACGTAAGCATATAGGCTGCCGACGAATTGTCGCAGAAATCGGCACCAAATACTCCGCCTATATGTATCATTACATCCCCTGACACGCTGCTTCCTGAAGGGGTGCGACTATACTGGAAACCGCCGACTGATGGATACACACTAAGGGTGTAATTGCGCGTGGCAACTCCGCTGTTTGCATCTTGCACTTGAGCCGTAAAGGAATAGGTGCCTGGGGTTGTAGGGGTCCCTGATATCCTCCCTGTAGATGAGTCGATAGAAAGTCCATTTGGGAGATTACCCGAAGAGATCGACCAGACAAGCGGACTCACCATACCGGAAACGCTGAGACCGAGCGCATACGCTTGTCCTGCCACTGGTTCCTGAAATCCGTTTTCTGGGCTTATTCCGACAACCGAGAAGGCGGGGAGCCAGGGCTGGCTACCAGTCTCGAGAGGCATAAAGGTCCCATTATGGGGACCGCCAATGCAGTTGATTCGGATCATCTGATATTGGCCAGAGGGTAGCGTTGGGAAATTGAAATCTCGGTCGATACCCGTACCAATGGATACATTCCCATAACCGGCCAGATACTCTCCTCCCAGGGTACTGACGGCACTGACAGAGAAATTACTGTTACTCGTGTCGCAGAAATCGGCACCGAACACGCCTCGTATATGCACTGTTATCGGGTTAGACATGGCGCTCCCTGAGGGGCTTCGTGAATAGAAGAACCCTCCTACAGAGGCGGAGACGGGGAGACTAATGTACCTGGTACTCATTCCTCCACCAGACTCTTGCACTTGTACCGTGAACGAATATGGCCCTGCCGTCGTGGGGGTCCCGGATATCCTCCCCGTGGAACTATCGAGAGTGAGACCATCGGGTAGACTGCCGGCTATAACGGACCATGTATAAGGCGCAGTTCCACCATTCACCGTAAAACCAAACGAATAGGGTTGCCCCACTACGGGCACTGACCAATAATCGGGACCTATACCAATAACGGAGAATGCGGGATCCGCGTTCTCGAGCATTATGAGTTGTCCGCTATGCGGACCCCCTAAGCACTGGAGTCGAACCTGAGTATACGTGCCGGGAGAAAGCGTTGGAAAACTAACGTTCTGGTCGACAGCTGTGCCTATGGAAGCAATTAAAAAACCTGCATCGTATTCTTGGGGGACACTACTGATTATGTTCAATTGAAAAGCAGTATTTGAACTGTCGCAGAAGTCGGCACCAAAGACCCCTTTGATATGAACAGAGACGGGGTTGGATATGGCGCTACCCGAAGGGCTTCTCTCGTAGGAGAATCCTCCGACGGACGGATAAACAGACAACGTATAGTCTTGAGTGAAATTATTACTATTCGCGTCCTGAACCTGAACCGTGAAGACGTAGGTACCGGCAGTTGTTGGGACACCTGAAATTGCTCCAGAAGATGGGTTGATAACTAGTCCGTCCGGCAATGAGCCTCCTGAAATTGACCAGACGTACGGGGCAGTTCCACCGACAGTAACCAATCCGAGAGAATACTGCTGGCCGGCGACCGCCTCTGGGAACCCGGACGCGGGGGTAATACCCGTGACCGAGAAGTCTGCTCGTGCAACCGAAATACCCCCGACAACCACTACAGTGATAACAATCGCTACCGTAGATAACACTCTTCTAACAATTCGGCCTACGGACTGCCCAACAAGACCATGTGTATGAGTCTTCATATTCAAATGCTTGATTAGGAGCACGAATAAGCGTTCTGTCGCTTGTCAGTATACCAGTGTTTCCTCTAGTACTGTGCGTCAACTGTGTATTGGTAGCTTTTTGGTTAAATATCTGTCTTACTTAGTATAGTAATGAGTAATTCCCCTACCGAACACGAGAAGATCTTGCGAACCATCGTCTTGTGCGGTCTTTTCGCTGTTCCGCTCACGGCACTTATCGTAGTCTTTTCTCTATATCAACCCTTTGTCGCACCAAAGGGATTTGCGTTCCGGATTTTAGTCGGACTCACAACTGCTACATGGCTCGTACTCGCAATAGAGTATCCGAGGTATCGCCCCAAATTATCTTGGGTCGTGGGGGTATTTGGCTTGTATGTAATAGTAATGCTTATCGCAGATGCATTCGGAGTAAATCCGTACTTGAGCTTTTGGAGTGATTATCAACACATGGATGGTGGAATCAACTTAATCCATCTCTTCACTTACGTTGTCGTCCTTACTTCAATGCTTACTAGTGAGAAGTCATGGCGCAGACTATTTCAGACCTCCCTTGCAACTTCAGTTTTGGTTGGGATATATGGATTGCTGCAACTGATACGCAACAGCCCCCTTGCCGACAGCTACCAGACTGGTTCTCAAACACGCATAGACTCCACCTTTGGTAACCCCGATTACTTCGCCGCCTATTTACTCTTTAATGTATTTATAGGTGCAGTACTTCTTGTTAAAGAGCACGAGAATTGGCAGAGACATAAGCTAACGTGCCTTATTTACTTCGCAATTACCAGCTTTGATATCGTCATGCTCTTCTTGGCCGGGAGCCGCGGTGTACTCATTGGTTTTTTCATGGGAGTTATGATTTCTCTCATTTTGGTCGGAATTCTCTCGAGATCAAAGAAAATACGGATGACCGTAGCACTTGTCGTACTAGGGATTATCACCACGTCTACCCTACTATTTCTCGATAGGAATAACACGGTTATTGCTCAGAATCCCATACTAAACCGTATGACTTCCTTTTCATTTTTAGACACGTCGATACAGGGTCGTCTTGCTTTAGCTGAAATAGCTTGGAGAGGCTTTAAGGAACGTCCGTTACTCGGCTGGGGTCAGGAAAATTATATACAAGTCGCCTTCAAGTATCTCGATCCTCGTGTAGATGTTGCAGCCGGCAGGGCTGATCGTCCGCATAATGTGCCCCTTCAGATTATGATTGATGGCGGGATCTTGGGAATCCTCGCATATTTAGCAGTATTTGCCACAACATTAATAATCATGTGGCGCAGTGAGAGATTCACAGTACCCGAGCGTTCTTTAATTACCGGTCTTATTGTTGGTTATTTTACACAAAATCTTTTTCTCTTTGATACCGTAGAAACCTACATTCTTTTCGCCACTATTCTTAGTTACGTCGCCTGGCATGAATTAGCTAACGGACTGGAATCCCCTCTCATGGAGAGGTGGCGACTGACTGCGGGGGCTGCAACGAATTGCGCCTTGGGAGTATTCGTTCTGGCGTGTGTGATCATTTGGATGGTTAATGGTCGAGCACTTATCGCCAATGCCTTCCTCCGCCAAGCATTAACCCAACAACCTGAAGGTGTGACGAAAAATCTGAGCTACTTTCAGCAAGCAATTGATCTTAATTCATTCGGGACCGACGAAATTCGACGCCAATTAGTGGATATTACTGCGCAATTTGAGAGAAACCCAAGTACGAATGAACAAATAAGACAATCTTTTTCTCAATACACGGAACAACAATTAGAATTTCAGCAAAACGAAACTCGGTATCCGCTCGACGCGCCTTCTCTCGTTCTATTGGGTCAGCTATATGACGGAAATGGAAATTATTCGAAAGGTGCCCAAGAATTTATAGCGGCTCTTACATTATCGCCTCGGAATGATTACATTCTTGACCAGCTCGCCATAAACGCCGCCTCACAAAACGACAACACCTCTACGCTTAGGTATTTAAAGCAAGCCTTCGAGTACCATCCAGAAAATCCAGATAATCGTTTCAACTATGCCTCTGTGGCAATACTCGTCGGAGATGTTGGTCTAGCGGACGAATTACTTGAATCAGCGATTCTCAACGGATCCGCGGCTCAGACCAAGATAACTTATGCATACTATTCAATCGGACATCCCGAGAAAAACATCCCTATCTTTAGGGCGTATATAAGAAACAACCCTGGTGATACTAGGAAAGCATTCGCTCTAGCTATTACTTATTATTTGGTTGGCAGTAATGATTTGGCAATACAGGCCGTGAAGAATCTCGAAACGGTTGTGCCTTCGATCGTAAAGGAAGGAGATCTCCTTATACACGAGATCAGTGATAATTCAGTCCCTCGGGCATACATAAAAACAAAGATGCTCGAGTCCGATTAATGGCAAAACTGACCGGACTCTAATCTTTGAGCCGAGAGTCGGGATTGAACCGACGACCTTCTCCTTACCATGGAGATGCTCTACCAACTGAGCTATCTCGGCATGCGGTACATCCTATCCGAAATGCGATATTCTTTCAATTTTCGTGCGGTATACTAGCCTCTATGAACGATGCACACGACCACTTGCCTGACTGGCAAGAAGATATTCGCCCCTGGGGCGACTTTAAGCGATTTACGCTGAATCGCCCCTCGACGGTCAAGCTGATTACCGTCGAGGCCGGCGAGGCCCTCAGCCTCCAAACTCACGCGCACCGCGACGAGTACTGGTACATCGTCTCGGGCGAGGGTACCGTTCACATCGCCGGAAAGGATCATCACGCCGCAGTCGGCGACTCGTTCTTCTGCTCTCGCGGCGACCAGCACCGCGTAACGGGCGGCGAGCGCGGTATCGCGTTTATCGAAGTCGCCTTCGGCGATTTCGACGAGAGCGATATCACTCGCCTTGAGGATCAGTACGGTCGGGTATGATTAGCGTGAATGTGCTGATCTTGCCTGCGCCGCCTATTCTCGAATAATTCGCTGTACCTCTGAAAGCTTTTTAATCACGAAGTGCGGAGATTCGAGCGAGTTTTTGGGTAGCGGCCCGCTGGTGAGTAAAATCGTTTTGCAATTCACCCATTTCCCGGCCGCGATATCGCGCGGAGCGTCTCCGATAAGATACGATCGTGCGAGAGCGATGCCGTATTTCTTAGCCGCCATGAGGAGAAGTCCCGGGGCCGGCTTTCGACAGTTACATCTTTTATCCGGAGAATGGGGGCAAACGAAAATATCGGAGAGGATAATTCCATGCTTTTTGAGAAGCGTCTGGAGATAGGAATTGACACGATCCGTCGCCGTTCTCGTAAATAGTTTTCTCCCGATACCCGATTGATTCGTGGCGATAATCAATAGGTAGCCAAGTCTTTGGAGGCGACGCAGGGTGCTTATGATGCCTGGCATGAGCTCCACCTCTTCGACTCGATGAAGATAGCGTTTGTCCTTGATCACTACTCCGTCGCGATCAAGGAAGACCGCACGAACGTCCGGGGTATCACGAAGCGATTGAACACGAGACACGATATCGCTCGTCGATGTCATCGTTTGCCGCTTCGCGACATAAATCCGGCCGCCATATCCTCGCACGACGTCTCGTTCTAGAAAGCCCGTCCCCCAGTCGCCCCCATTCGCATAGACGTTCGGCTTCAGTTTTTCGAGAACCGCGAGAGGATTTATTTCATCAAAGAGGCATACGTAATCGACGCACCCGAGGCTCGCGAGCAGGAATGCCCGCTCCTCTTCAAGCACGATCGGACGCCGCGGCCCCTTATAGCTCCGTATTGATCGATCTGAATTTAGAAGTACGACCAGACGATCTCCTTCTTGTTTAAATCTTTCGAGAAGAAGGGCGTGTTTGGCCGTGAGAAGGTCAAAGCTCCCGCTGCAAGCAACGATTGTTTCTCCCGACTTCCGATCCTGAGCTAGAAGCGCCTCGAGGCGGGACAGCGAGACTATTTTATCGGCGATCATAAGCAGAAATGAATTCTTTCGGAGTAACGGTCGCGGTTCCCGACTTTTGTACCACGATCCCGGCGGCATGCGTGGCCCAGTGCATCGCTTCGTCCAACGAGCGCTTCGTCGCGAGAGCGAGAGCAGTCGTCGCCACCACAGTGTCTCCGCATCCAGAGACATCCTGTACCGTTACAGCGATCGCTGGGGCGTGAGAAAGGTCTCCTTCTTCATAGAGCGACATTCCGTGCTCTCCGCGCGTTATAAGAACTGGACTCGCGTAGCGCCGCGATAACGTCTGCGCGGCTCTTTCCAGATCTTCTTCACCCGATATTTCTCGCGCCTCTTTCGCATTCGGAGTAAAGAGGCGGATACGCTGTTTATCGAAAAAAGCCGCATGCTCCGGCTTCGTATCAACGATCACGGGAATATCTTCGACCATTGCCGATCGACAGAGCGCTCGAACAAGCGTTTTGGTGATTACTCCTTTCGCGTAATCAGAAATCACGAGGACGTCGAAACGACTGATTCGAGCCGATAAATCATCGATAAGCGCGCGCTCGATCTCTCGACGAATCGGCGCGGTCGTTTCGCGATCAATGCGCATAAGATGCGCTCCGTTTACGACGACTCTCTCTTTGGTAGTGGTTGGCCGGATACTCTTCTGTACTGAACGAGTGGTTAGACCGCTCGAACGGAGCATTCGAACACACTCTTTTCCCGCCGAGTCCGTCCCGACGACCGTATAGAGCTCCACCGCCGCGCCCATGCTTTGAATATTATGCGCGACGTTTGCCGCCCCGCCGAGGTGCGCCTCTCGTTTATACGGAGCTACTACGGGAACAGGAGCTTCGGGTGAGTGGCGGCGGCTGGTGCCGTAAGTAAATATATCGAGCATCGTGTCGCCAACAACCGCCACCCGGGCTTGACGCGCATCAAGAAGGAAACGCCGGAGATCGCGGCTAGAGAGATCTGCCATACGAGCCATCGATCTTTTCGCACCAGAAGTGAATAAGGGAGAGATGGATCTCTTGTATACGAGCCGTATTTTCTGACGGAACGACCACGGCGGCGTCAACGAGCGGCTTCAACGCTCCGCCGCCGCACCCAAGTAGAGCGACAGTGCTTATTTTCTTTTTCTTCGCGGCGACAACGGCTCGAACAAGATTTTCTGAGTTACCGCTTGTCGAGAGAACAACTAAAATATCTTTCTTTCTCCCGAGCGCCTCGATCTGTCGCTCGAAAACACGATCAAAACCGTAGTCATTGCTCACTGCAGTGAGAATTGAGGTGTCGGTCGTAAGTGCGATCGAAGGAAGTCCGCGGCGCTCGCTTCGATAACGTCCGACAAGCTCGGCTGAGAAATGCTGCGCCTCCGCGGCACTCCCGCCGTTTCCGGCAACGAACACGATCCCGCCTCTCGAAAGGCATGCGTCGATTTCCTTTCCAATCGCCTCAACTGATCGGAGAAAGGTTCGATCAGTACGCGCTTCTTCAAGAATCGAGGCGAGTTGTTCGAGAGATTTTGAAAATGTCATGCCGGCATCCTAGCATAACCGCTCATCAAATGGATCAATAGCCGAACGGGAAGTCGCTCAGGAACAGAAGAAGCCTACTTGAACGCGAACGCCATCAACACGATGGTGAGCGCGTTGAGGACGACCAACGCCAGCACATTCTCCCACTTGGTCGACAGCGGATGCACTAAGATGTACACCGTGTACAGAATGGCGACAATCGCCGCTCCCATAAAATTTCCTCGTATCATGAGGAAAGTATAGCACGTGGCGCGAGGGACGGGACTTGAACCCGCAACCTTCCGCGTGACAGGCGGATGCTCTAACCAGTTGAGCTACCCCCGCAGGACGGGATGGGTCTGTTATACCAGAAACTGAAGAAAATGTCGTGTGCTGGCGGGAGGACTTGCACCTCCGACCTTAGGTTTATGAATCCTATGCTCTAACTGCCTGAGCTACGCCAGCGAAGTGAGGAGACAAGCAGGACTGTCTGCAGTCGTGTTTATCCTCCGAACGAGCTGGCGTATGCCTCCATACGCCAGTATGTAGAGACTACCAAAAGCGTTCCCTTGACACAATCTAGTCTTCGCGCAGAAAGCCTCCTGCCTGGATCTCCCAGAGCTTCTGATAGAGATTACTGCCGTGAGCGAGAAGCTCGTCGTGAGTTCCCGAGAGAACAACCGCTCCCCGCTCCATCACGATCAATCGATCCATCATCATCACCGTCGAGAGGCGGTGCGCGATCGCGATGACCGTTTTCCCTTCCATCAGCTTCAGGAGTGCGTCCTGAATCAAACGCTCCGACTCCGAGTCGAGACTCGAGGTTGCCTCGTCGAGCACGAGGATCGGAGCGTCTTTTAGAATCGCGCGGGCGATCGCGACGCGCTGGCGTTCGCCGCCGGAGAGCTTCACACCGCGTTCGCCCACGAGCGTCTCATAACCGTCCGGATAGTGGCGTATGAATTCGTGGCAGTGCGCCTGCTTGGCCGCCTCGATCACCTCGTCATCCGTCGCTTCCTGGCGACCGTAGCGGATATTCTCCATAAGCGTCCGGTGAAAGAGCATCGGCTCCTGAGGGACGAAGGCGATCGCGCGGCGCAGGCTCTCTTGCGTCACATCGGCGATATTCTGACCGTCAATCTTAATCGCACCGCTCGTGAGATCGTAGAGGCGCAACAACAATTTCGCGACCGTGGTCTTCCCTGCTCCCGAGGAGCCGACGAGCGCGACTTTCTCGTGCGGCTCGATGGTAAGCATGAAGTTCTCGAGCACGTTCCGACTATCGTGATACGCGAAGGTAACGCGGTCGAAGGCGATCCCACCCTTGGGTACCTGCAGATCGGACGCATGAATCGCGTCGCGAATCCCGTGCGGCAGTTCCAGAATATCGAGCATCTCGGTCGCTTCGGAGAAGGCGTCGTGGAGCTGGCGCATATTCCGCCCGATGCCCCACACCTGATTCAAGAGCGCGAGAATGTAGACCTGCACCAATACGAAGTCGCCAATCGTCACGACCCCTCGTTGCCACAGATAGGCGGTCGCGCCAAGAATCATCACCTCGATGAACGTCGAGAAGAGACCAAGGATGCCGTAGATGAAAGTGTACCCGTCCATCGCCTTGCTCGTGGCGGATCGCCACGACTCCGCTACGGAGGCGAAATAGGAACGCTCGAATGGAGCCGCCGCGAATGCCGTAACGGTGGATTGATTGAGCACCGCGTCCGAGAGCGCGCCCGTCATGCGGCTATCCTCCTCGGTACGCCTCGTGCGCAACGGCAAGATCCACAGAACCATCTTTATCTGGAGCAAGATGAAAAGAATCGTGACGATGAGCAATCCCATGCCGAGCCATAGACTCCGCTGTGACAGAACGATAACCACGCCGACAAGGAACACGAACGCCGGAAGAAGATTCATTAAAATATTGTCTGTTACTGATTCAAACGAGCGCGCGAAACGCGTCACGCGGCGCGTGAGCGTTCCGGTAAAATTGGATATGAAGAAATCGTGAGAATGGCCGAGCAGGTAGTCGAATGAGCTGTTATAGAGATCTTCCATCGAGCGCGCCTCAAGACGGCCAACGCTGAACAATCGTACCCGCTGGCCCGCCCAGGCGACGAGCATAACCAGTCCGTACATTCCCAAAATCATGTAGAGCGTCCACGGATGTTCGGCGACTGCATTCGTCGAAGCAAGCGTATTCACGAATTGCTTGAGATAGAGGGGTGCGATCACGGCGCTCGCTTCGATCACGAGTACCGCTATGATGGCGGCGATCAGCAATCCCGGGTAACGAAAGGCGGCCTTCGAATACGCGCGGAGCACGGCCAACGATTGCGCCGACTTTTTCTTCCCGCTAAGCATGGAGGTTATCTTAACATTTCGTATACACGGAGAAGCCGCTCGTCATCGTGGCGATACCCTGCGCGTCGATCGCGTAGCCCTCGAAACCCGATAGGGATTCGATGAATTGGATGCCGTGCTTCCCCATCGCGAACGCGGCCGTCGCGAAGCGATCCGCCTCGAAAACGTCCGGGCCGATGACGGTAATCGAGACGACGTCGCGGATCGCCTCACCCGGCGCACGCGGATTATAAATATGGTCGCCGCGAACGTACGATCCCGAGGTCGCGATGCCCTTTCCGCGCGGATACACCGTCTTCACCGTTTGATTCTTATTGAACGGGTGTCGGATCCCGAAGCTCCAGTCCTGTCCATTTTCATTTTTACCGTTTGAAGCTATGTCGCCGCCCGCGTTGACGATGTAATGTTCAAACCCGGCATCCCGTATGAGGCGCGCGGTATTGAGAATCGCCCATCCCTTTACGATTCCGGAAGGGTCTCGCTTCCCGTCGGGGCGCTTGATGTCGAAATATCCTCCGGTTTCCCGTTTGGTCTTCTCGGCAAGAGCGAGGACTTCGCGCATCTGCGCGCTCGCCGCGGCGAGCGATATCTCGCCACGATTTATCTGCGATATTTCGCTCGTCTCTTTATAGGTGCTGAAGCGCTCATCAACGCTTACGAGATACGCAAACGCTTCTTCGAGCGCCCGTTCGGCATTGCTCCCCACGATACCGACCTCGACGGGCATGCCCATAATCAGCCGGCGGTTTTTCATATCCCCATATTACGCTCTTCGAGCGCTTTTTCATTCAGGCATGTTTTAGAATACCGGTATGACCACCTATACCCTCGAACAATCCCGATTCGCTCATTTCTTTACAGCCAATAAAGCAAGCGCTCCGCTTTGGTTCGTCATACGCCTCTATCTCGGATACGAGTTCCTTATGGCCGGCTGGGAGAAACTCGGCAGTGCGGCGTGGTTCGGGAGCGGCGCAGGCGCCGCCCTGACCGGGTTTATACATGGAGCAGTCGCCAAGACCGTATGCGCTCCGAACATCGCCGCAGCAGCCTGCCATCCCGACGTGCAGATGTGGTACGCATCATTCCTCCAGAATGCCGTACTTCCGAACGTGACAGTGTGGTCGAATGCCGTCGTCATCGGCGAGCTGGCGATCGGCCTCGGTCTTATCGTCGGCCTCTTCACCGGCGTTGCGGCGTTCTTCGCTTTCTTTATGTCGCTAAACTTTCTCTTCTCGGGCGCCGTCAGCGTCAACCCCATCATCATCATTCTCGCGTTGCCGCTTATCGCGTCGCGTCGCGTCGCGGGCTATTGGGGTCTCGATCGCTTCGCTCGCCCGTGTCTCCGCCGGAAATTTCACCGCTTCATTTCCTGATCACGAAACTCTGAAGTTTTCAAACTGCCACGGATCCGAAGCGTCAAAATGCTCCGGGAAGAGAATGCCGCGTCCCTCAATCGGCGTCCAATCGGTATACACGCCCAGAATCTCTCCGAGATACGGCCGCGCAACGCTCATTAAAAGCTGGTGATCGATTTCATCGGCATCGACTAGCCCTCGGCGCGGATTCCGTATCGCCCACACCATCGCTCCGATAATGCTCGCGGTCACCTGGAGCCCGGTCGCGTTATTGTGCGGAGCGGCGGCGCGCGCCTCGTCAATCGAGAGGCGCGAACCATACCAATAGGCGTTCTTCTCGTGTCCCATGAGGAGCACGCCGAGTTCATCGACGCCTCCGGGGAGAATGTCGGCGCCGATAAGCCGCTGTTCCTTTTGGAGAACGTCGTTATTTTCGGCGAGTTCTTCAAGCGAGAGCACCGCGCCGTCGCAGGGGCGGTAGGCGTAATGCACGGTCGGGCGATACACCACCTTCCCGTCTTCCCGGAGAGAGAGGTAGTCCGCGATAGAAATGGATTCATGGTGCGTCACGATCCATCCGTGCTGAGCCCCGGCAATGGGCGTCCAGCTGCGCGCCTTCGTGAGAAAGCTCGGCTGGTCCAAATAGATCGCAGCGCCGCAGCCGAAGTCATGTTCATGTCCGTCTGGCGGCAACCGTTTCTCGTGCGTCCCCCATCCCATTTCTGACGGCTGGCTACTTTCTGAATGGAATCCGTCGATTGACCATGTGTTGACGAATTCGCCGATCTTCTTCGGCTGTACCGATTCTTGGGTATCGCGCTCAGCGATGTGGATGACTTTTATTCCGAGCTCCCGGGCGAGCTGCGCCCATCCTTCCCGGGTCGCGGGGATCTCGTTCTTCTTCCCCGTGTCGGCCGCAATATTGAGAAGCGCCTGCTTCACGAAGTGAGAGACGAGACCCGGATTCGCGCCGTGCGCGAGCACCGCAGTCGGGCGCTCTCCCGGCAACGCAAGCGATCGGAGCTTCAACACTTTCTCGCGCAATGCGTAGTTTGAACGATCCGATATGGAAAGCGCGGCATCGGTATAGGTCCCCGCCCAGGGTTCGATGCATGTGTCGAGATAGAGAATGTTATGGCGCTGGCAATGCTCGATCAGCGCCGCCGAGGAAACATCGACCGAAACATTCAGCAGAAAATCACCCGGACCGATATGCGAGAGAATGATGTCTTGATGATTATGCGGCAAGAGCGGATCAATGATGAATCGGACTCCATACTCGCGCGCCACGTCCTCGCCGCGCGTATCCGCCGTAACGATCGTGATGCGATCAGGCGTGACCGTAAAATGGCGCAAGAGAAGAGGCAGCGCGCCTTGTCCGATGCTTCCGAAACCTACAATGAGAATCTTTCCCTCAAACGAATGCTTTTCCATTTCGGATATGAAAACGAGAATCTAGTAAGATGAGCTTTGTATACGGGATTATGACACACCTGTCAAGACTCGCTGTGCATAAAAGCGTAGGGAGAAGATAGCGGCTAAGGTACTCTAGGAGTAATGCATCGGATACGGAACTTCACCGAACTTGCGGCGACGCCGCTCCGCGCGAACGCGCTCGCGATCGCCGAGGCCGGCTACGGTGCCGTGAACGTCGGCGCGGCGCTTGCGCGCGACCTCCGCGTAGAGAACGGCGCGCTCCGCGTCGGCGAGAAGGAGTACGCGCTTACCAATCGGCGCGTTTATTTTGTCGGCATCGGAAAATGCGCTTTCGCAGCCGCTCAGGCGATCGAGAAGATTCTCGGCGACTCTCTCACTGCGGGAATCGCGTTTGGCATCGGCGACATGCCCGAGAGAAGCGCGTCGATCGAGTTCCACTCCGGCACGCATCCGCTTCCGAGCGCAGTGAACGTTGCGGCGGCCAATCGCCTTCTCACTCTCCTCTCCGGACGCGAGGAGACCGATCTCGTACTGATGCTCATTTCAGGCGGCGGGTCGACGCTTTTGTGCGCTCCTCACGATCCGATGACCTGCGTCGACGAGAGCGCTCTCTTCCACACCCTCACCGACCACGGCGCGTCGATACAAGAATTGAATACGGTTCGAAAACATATTTCGCGCGCGCGCGGCGGCGGACTCGCGGTCGCGAGCTATCCTGCCGAAGTCGTCTCGCTCATTGTCTCGGACGTTCCCGGCGACGATATCGAATACATTTCATCCGGCCCGACGCTGCTCGATTCCTCGACCGTTGCCGATGCTCGCGCCGTCCTTGAGAAATACGGCGTGCCGACTATCGCTCCGCTCACGCTCGTCGAGACGGAGAAAGAGCAGAAATATTTCGACCGCGTTACCAACCTTCTTTTCCTCACCAATAAGAACGCCCTCGCGGCGATGCAGACTGAAGCGGCCGCGCGCGGCTACGCCGCCGAGATCGTCGACGACAAGATCGAGGGCGAAGCGCGCGAGGTCGGCCGCACGATCGCTGAGAGACTCCATGCCGCCGAATCGAAAACGGCGTTCCTCTATGCCGGCGAGACCACGGTAACGGTGGGCGGCGTGGGCGGCGCGGGCGGACGCAACCAGGAGATGGCGCTCGCGGCCCTCGCCGATATCGCCGAGGGCGAGCTCATTCTCGCCTGCGCCTCGGACGGTCACGACAACACTGATCACGCCGGGGCTATCGGCGATGCCGTTACGCGAACGCATGCGCACGAGCAGAACCTCTCGATTCCCGAATACCTCGCGGCGCATCGCTCCTACGATTTTTTCGCCGCGACCGGAGATGCCCTTATCACCGGGTATACTGGATCAAACGTGTCGGACTTTATTATTGCCTTAAAAAAATGAGCATGAACGATTCTTTTATTTTGTGGTTTCAAGATATCTCCATGGACAACGTCGCCGAAGTCGGCGGGAAGAATGCGTCTTTGGGCGAGCTTATTCGCGCGCTCGAGCCGCAGGGCGTGCGCATCCCGCACGGATTTGCGGTAACCGCCGCGGCGTATTACCACTATTTGAAAGAGACGGGGCTCGATATTTTTATAGAAGCTACCCTCAAGGGACTCAATACCCGCAACCTCAAAGAGTTGTCTCGGCGCGGCAAGCTCGTCCGCGAGAAAATGCGGGCGACGCCGCTCCCCAAAGAGCTTGAACAGGCGATCGCTCTCGCTTATGCGCGTATGGAACAACAGTACGGCCGCCATACCGATGTGGCAGTACGTTCTTCGGCCACGGCTGAGGACTTGCCCGGCGCCTCTTTCGCAGGCGAGCAGGAAACGTATCTCAATATCCGCGGCGCGAAGGATGTGGCGCGCGCGGCTGTCTGGACGATGGCATCGCTGTTTACCGATCGGGCCATTTCTTATCGCGCAGACAAAGGATTCGACCATATGAAGGTCGCTCTTTCGGTCGGGGTACAGAAAATGGTCCGCTCCGATAAGGGCGCCTCGGGCGTAATGTTCACGGTCGACACCGAGAGCGGGTTCCATGACGTCGTGGTGGTGAATGCGACCTACGGCCTCGGCGAGATGATCGTGCAAGGACACGTTACTCCCGACGAATACCTGGTGAGAAAGTCCGCCATCGGCAATACGCGATCGCCCATCATTCTCAAAAAGATCGGCACCAATCTCAAGAAAATGATCTACGACACCGGAAAAAGCGGCGTAATCCAGACAAAGATCGTCTCCACTCCCGCAATCGACGCGGCGCGCTTCGTTTTGACTGACGATGAGATCGTCACGATGGCCGGCTGGGGCGCTATCGTTGAAAAGCATTACTCCGAACGCGCGCAGAAGTGGACGCCGATGGATATGGAGTGGGCCAAGGACGGACTCACCGGCGAGTTGTATATCGTGCAGGCGCGCCCCGAGACCGTACAGGCCGAACGCGATTACACGAAACTCGTAGAGTACGCCGTCTCGGGCCAAGGCAAGGAACTCGCGCGGGGCATCTCGGTCGGCTCGAAAGCGGCTTCAGGCAAAGCGCATCTCATTATGAATCCGAGACAAATTCGAGAATTCAGACAAGGGGAGATTCTCGTTACCGCGATGACTGATCCCGACTGGGAACCGATCATGAAAATGGCGAGCGCGATTGTTACCGATAAGGGCGGCCGCACGAGCCACGCGGCGATTGTCTCGCGCGAGCTCGGGCTTCCGGCGATTGTCGGATCCGGTAATGCGACCAAGGTGTTGAAAACGGGCATGAGTATCACCGCCGATGCCTCGGGCAGCACGGGCGTCATTACCGCCGGTAAGGCGAAGATCATCGTGAAGGAGCACTCGCTTGGCACGCTTCCGAAAACGAAAACCAACATCATGGTGAACATCGCCTCGCCGGATATCGCCTTCGAGAACTCCTTCTTACCCGTCGAAGGCGTCGGGCTCGCGCGCGAGGAGTTCATTATCGCGTCAACGATCGGCATGCATCCGATGGCGCTCCTGAACTACAAGAAGCTCGACTCGAAGCTGAAGGCGGAAATCGCCAAGCGCATCCGGGGATGGAAGAGCCCCGTTGACTTCTATGTCGATAATCTTGCCTACGGCATCGCCAAGATCGGCGCCGCCTTCGCTCCAAGGAAGGTGATCGTCCGCTTCTCCGACTTCAAGACAAACGAATATTCAACGCTTCTTGGCGGCGCCGCATACGAACCAAAAGAAGAGAATCCGATGATCGGCTGGCGCGGCACCTCCCGTTATTACGATCCGAAATTCAGAGACGCCTTCGCGCTTGAATGCCGAGCGCTCGTAAAGGTACGCGACGACATGGGGCTCGATAACGTTATCCCAATGCTCCCCTTCTGCCGAACGGTTCACGAGGCCGAGCAAGTGCTCTCGGTGATGGCCGCCCACGGCCTCACGGCGAAGTCGCTCGCAAAAGAGGGAGAGAAGGCGACGCCCGTCTATATGATGTGCGAGATTCCCTCGAACGTTCTCTTGGCCGAAGAGTTCCTCGATCTTTTCGACGGCATGTCGATCGGCAGCAATGACCTCACCCAGCTTACGCTCGGGCTCGACCGCGACTCGGGTATCGTTACCCATATCGGCAATGAAGATGACGAAGCGGTGCATGCACTCATCTCGATGGTAATCCGAAAATGTAGCGCGCGCGGAAAATATATCGGCATCTGCGGCCAAGGACCCTCGGATCTTCCCGGTTTCGCTGAATTTCTCGTGAAAGAGGGTATTGAGAGCATGTCGCTTAATCCTGACTCGGTGGTAAAGACGATCGAGCATGTAGCCGAAGTCGAGGAGCGCATCGGCCGCTCGGTATGAGAATTGATCGGCTCGAGGCCGTTATGATTACCGACTCGCGCGGCAAGCCAACTCTCGAGACCACGATCTCGGCGAACGCGCTTTCGGCGACCGCCTCGGTGCCTTCGGGCAAGAGCACGGGAATTCACGAAGCCGTCGAGCTTCGCGGCCCCGACGGGAACGTCGCGGAAGCGATAGCGAACGTCAATGGGGAGATCGCTCGCGCGATTGTCGGCAAGCGATTCTCGCTTGACGAACTCGACGCCGCGCTTATCAAGCTCGACGGCACGCCAAATAAATCGCGTCTCGGCGCCAACGCAATCCTCTCAGTCTCGATTGCGGCACAGCGCCTCTTAGCGATGCTCGAGGATATTCCGCTGTGGAAAGCCATCGAGAAGCGGGCCGGAACGACTGCGGGCGCGCCGCGGCTCTTTATGAACGTGATGAACGGCGGCGTGCATGCGGACTTCAAACTTCCGTTTCAGGAGTACCTCGTCGTCGTCGACGGCACGACTCGCGAGGCATTCGCGACCGCAAAAGAAGCGTTCGAGAAGCTCGGCGAACGGCTGGATGGCGTGCCAATGGGCGATGAGGGCGGCTACGCGCCCGCCTTCGATCAGCTTGAGGAACCATTCGAGATCCTCGCCGAGCTTGTCGCGCAGTTTCCGCACACCTCCATTGCGATCGATGCCGCGGCGAGTGAGTTCTATCGGGACGGCCAGTATCATATTTTGGATGCTTCTTATTCAGCCGATGATCTCGCGCGGATCTACAGCGGCTTAGTGGAAAAATTTCCCTTTCACAGCATCGAGGATCCATTCGATGAGGAGTCCGCGGGCGACTTCACGCGATTCACCGCGTCTGTGGGGGAGAAAATTCTCGTGATCGGCGACGACTTCACGGTTACCAATCCGGATCGTATACTGAAAGCGCGCGAAGAACGGGCGATTAATGCGGTGCTTATTAAGCCGAACCAGATCGGCACGGTGAAAGAGGCTATCGAGGCGGTGCGGGCGACGTCCGCTGCCGGATGGAAAAGCGTAGCTTCGCACCGCTCGGGAGAAACGAATGACACCTTCATCGCCGACTTCGCGTATGGCGTCGGCGCGCACGGAATCAAAGCCGGCGGCCTCGGTCAGAAGGAACGGATGGAAAAATACTACCGTCTGCTCGCTATCGAACGCGAGGCGGAACATAAATAACCTATCATCATGAACATACACTATTTTTCAGGAGAGGCGTGGGAAGAACCGTTCGTGCGGGGGAAACTCCCGAACGACGAGATCACTTTTCATGACGGACCGTTTTCAGCGTACGCCGACCTTACCGACCTCGCCGCCGAAGCGCTCTGCACCTTTATAGAATCCAAGATTACTGATGCGGACATGGCGCGCTTCCCGTCTCTCAAGCTGATCGCGACGCGCTCTACCGGCTTTGATCATATTGATCTTGCGGCCGCCAGCGCGCGCGGAATCTGCGTGGCGAATGTTCCCTTTTACGGAGAGAACACGGTCGCCGAATTCGCCTTCGCACTCCTCCTCGCGCTTTCCCGCCGCGTGATTGATGCGGACGAGCGCGTGCGCGAGGGAGTTTTCTCGCCGAAGGAACTGCGCGGCTTCGACCTCGCGGGCAAAACGATCGGCGTCATCGGCTGCGGACATATCGGCATGCACGTCATTAAGATGGCGAACGGCTTCGGGATGAAGGTGCTCGGCTTTGAGGTCCACCCGGATCCGAAGCGGGCGCAGGAAGGAGGCTTTACCTATGCGACAATGCCCGACCTTCTTGCGCAGTCTGACATCATTACCCTTCACGTCCCCTACAACGAGCACACCCACCATCTTATCAACGCCGACACTATTAAAAATATCAAGAAAGGCGCGTACCTCATCAATACTGCGCGCGGCGCGGTTGTCGATACCTCCGCACTTGTCGGCGCGCTTAAAGACGGAACGCTCGCCGGCGCCGCGCTTGACGTTCTCGAAGAGGAAGGTGATCTCGCCGATGAGGTGGCGCTCCTTACGAACCCGCACCCGAACGCGGAGGAGCTTCGCGTAACGCTCGAAAATCATTATCTCATCGAACATCCGCGGGTAATCGTCACGCCGCACGTCGCTTTCAACACGATCGAGGCCGTCGAACGCATCGTCGCGGCCACGATTGACAATATTAAAAACTTCGCCGCCGGCGCACCGACGAATGTCGTTTCTTAAAGATCGCTTCCAGGCTCGTAGGTAAACAGATCATCGCTCGTTGTCGCCCATTTTTTCTGCAGCGGCGCGAGGATGCGCCACGATTCCAGAACCTCCTCGCTCGAAACGAAGAGGTCATGATCGCCGCGCATCACGTCAACCAATACTTTTTCATACGCGTCCGGAAGCGCCGTATAGTAGTCAGCGTACGCGAAGCCGAGCGTCTGCTTCTCGACTAATCCCTCGTAGCCCGGGCGCCCTGACCAAATCGCGAGCGCCATTCCCTCATTCGGCTGCAGATGCAACACCAGCTCATTCGCCTCCTGATCCCGGTCTCTTTTGTAATAGACGCGAATCTCGGTCGTCTTTTTTGACAGCCTCTTCCCCGTCATAAGGCGAATCGGGACACCTTTCCATTGCGGCGCCGTTGATTCGAGCGTGAGATCGACATACGTCTCGACCGTACTCGCCGGATTACCGACTTCCGTGCGGTATCCCGCGTATTGCCCGCGCCGCGCCGCGCCTGAAAGCCGAACGCGCTGGAGCGCGGCGTGGCGCCGTTTCGGGATACTCTCGATCTCCTGACCGTTCGGCAAAGCCATAAGGGTAAGCGCGGCGAGTTGAAGCAGGTGACTCTGCATCACGTCGCGGAGCGCGCCGGTCTGTTCGTAGAAGCGAGCGCGTCCCTCGATACCGATCGTTTCGCTCGCGCGGATCTCGATGCGCTCGATGAAATCTCCGTTCCAGGTTCGCCGAAACAGCGAATTGCGCTCGCGAAATACGATCAAATCTTGCGCCATGTGCTTCGCGAGATAATGGTCGATCCGATACACCTGCTCAGACGCGAAGTGCGCGCCGATATGTTCGGCAAGATCGGCGGCTGAGGCCAGATCGGTTCCAAATGGTTTCTCGAGCAACAGCTTCGTCTCCGGAATCCGCGCGAGACCCGAGACGCCGAGATGTTCGACGATAGGTCGCACGGCGCGCGGCGGCACTGACATATAAAAGAGCCGCTGAGCGCGCGTGCCGAGCTCTTGCTCGATCAGGGCGAGTCTCGCCTTAAGACGCGCATAGGCTCGAGGATCATCGGTATCCATCGTAAAGAATTGGAGGCGATCGCGCACATGCGGCATCGTCGCCGCATTGACCCTTTCAACAGGTATCGATCCCTGGCGCGTGGTGCCGATAATGCGAGAATCCTTGGGGAGCGCACCGGCCCGGGCGATCGCCTCGATCGCGGGAAGGAGTTTCCGTCCCGCGAGGTCGCCCGTGATGCCGATGATGACGAGTAGGGCGGGAATCGCCGAGTCCATAGGTTTTCCAGTATACTGCATCCCATGGATACGCCGCTCGAGCAAAAGACGGACGAGGAGCTCGTGCGGCTGGTGCAACGAAAGAATGAGACGGCATTCGGTGTAGTAATGAGCAGATATCAGCCGAAATTGCTTCGGTATGGGAGAAAGTTCTTGTCGGATACGGCGCCTATCGAGGACGTGGTGCAGGAGGTGTTTATTAAAGCGTATCAAAATATCCAGAGCTTCGATACCGCGCGGCCATTCTCGCCATGGATCTACCGCATCGCCCATAATATGTTCGCCAATGCGCTGCGAGCCCGCGACCGCCTTCCGTTCATCACCGTCGATCTGGATATGTTTTCGGCGCACACCGCCTACGAGATCGATCCGGCAGGCGATGAAGAGCGCGGGCAGACGCGCGCGCTCGTTGAGCGCGGCCTCGCCTCGCTTTCGCCGCTCTACCGCGAAGTTCTGGTACTGTATTACATCGAACAGTTAAGCTATCAAGAGATCACCGAGGTTCTCCATGTGCCGATAGGGACGGTGGGCATCCGGCTCCGCCGCGCCCGCGAAGCTCTAAAAAAATATGTCTGAGGAACATAACATTCAGAAAAAGGTGCTCGATAAAATCCGCGCCGGAAGCGTGGGGATGCGTTCGCATGCCTATTTTGTCGCGCGCGCGTCACTCATTGGCATTACGGCGGGACTCGTCCTTATCTTCTCGCTCTTTGTGTTAAGTTATGTCTTTTTCAGTATCCGCGAGAGCGGCACCCATCTCCTTCTCACGTTTGGCGCGCACGGCGTCGCCACGTTCGCCGCGCTTTTCCCGTGGGCTTTTTTCATACTATGTCTTCTTCTGCTCTTTTTCTTGGGTGAAATGATCCGCCGCCATACATCCGCGTATCGACTCTCGCTCATCCGCCTGTTTGGCGGGATTCTCAGCGGCTCTATCGCTCTCAGCGCGCTTATCATGCTAACGCCGCTTCACTCTTCGTTTCTCTCGGCGGCGGATCACGATCGTCTGCCCTTCTTGAAATCATGGTATGACCAGATACACAGGTCTCACACCGACCGCGGCATCTATCGAGGAACCGTCGTGACGGTCGCCACTTCGAGCTTCACCATTGCGCATAACGAGACCGACCCCGACTCCGACGAAGGCACCTGGACGGTTGAGCCGCCGACCAATTTCAATATCCGCGCGCTTGCCGTCGGAGAAAAGGTATACGTGGCTGGTACGGCCGCCGCCGGCACCATACGCGCGTTCGGCATCCGCGTGGTACCGCCGCGGCTCAAGTGAAAGAGAGGCCGCATCGATCGTGTATCTAGACTGTACTCTTAAAGCGATTCCTCTATGCCTATCGGTAAAAAACTCATGCTCTCTGCCGGACTGATTGTTGTATCCGCGGCCTATGCGGTCTATCTGCGAGTGGTCAGTCCCGCATCTTCTGCCGCCGCGGTGCTACCCTCGGTAGCGAATCAGTCCGGAGTGGTTCAAATCGAACCGGCGCCCGCGCCCGCGCAACCGACGGCGGCAGAACCGGCTCCGACACCCGTATCGGCGGCGGCGCCCGTCAAAAAAGCGGCCGGACAATACGCCGACGGTTCCTACACCGGAGGCGCCGTTGACGCCTATTACGGCATCGTCCAAGTAAAGGCGATCGTATCGGGCGGGAAGCTCACGGATATCCAGTTCCTCCAGTATCCGAATGATCGCGACCACACGCGCGAACTCAGCTTCTACGCGATGCCGCTCCTGAAGCAGGAAGCGATTTCGGCCCAGAATGCTCAGGTTGACAGCATCTCGGGAGCGACCGCCACGAGTGAAGGATTTTCTCAATCGCTCTCATCCGCGCTCGCTCGGGCGAAAAATTAAATGAACTTCATCGACTCATTCCTCAACAAAATAACGATGTACCGCCTCGTTCTGTATTACCTCGCGGCAATACTCGGCATAGCGGCGATCTTAAGCCTCTTCGGGATTCTCTCCGTCAATCCCGCCGATCTCGCTTTCTCGGCGTTTATCATTCTTGGCGCTTGCTGGAGCAGCAATTGGCTTTTCGCGAAGACGTTCGACGCGACCGCAAACGTTGAATCATTCTTCATCACCGCGCTCATTTTAACGCTTCTTATCTCACCGGTCGCGCCGACCGATCCGGCCGGCATCGGCTTCCTCATCTTCGCTTCCGTGTGGGCAATGGCGTCGAAATATATCCTCGCTCTCGGGAAAAAGCACGTCTTCAATCCCGCGGCATTCGGCGTCGCGCTCTCGGCGCTCGCAATCGGCCGGTCGGCGAGCTGGTGGGGCGCGAGTAACGCGGCGCTTCTTCCGATCATCCTTATTGGCGGACTGCTCGTCGTGCGCAAGATCCGCCGATTCGATCTCGCGCTTTCTTTCGCGATCGTCTCTTTCCTCACGATCGCCCTCACGGCGACCGGTAACGGCTTTACCGCGATTGTGCAGACTGTCCTGCATTCTCCCTTTTTCTTTTTTGGACTCGTGATGCTCACCGAGCCGCTCACGATGCCGCCGAGCCGGCTCTTGCGCTTCTGTTACGGCGCTCTGGTCGGCTTCCTCTTCGCGCCGAACATCCATATTGGAACGCTCTACTTTACTCCCGAGCTTGCACTCCTTATCGGCAACATCTTCGTCTATGCGGTAAGTCCCAAAGGCCGGTATCAGATGGCGCTCGTGGCGAGAAATGAGTTGGCCGCCGGTACGTATGAATTCGTATTCGCTCCGGATCGCCTCTTTCATTTCCGTCCTGGACAATATCTCGAATGGACGCTCGGCCACAATAATCCCGACAGCCGCGGCAATCGCCGCTTCTTCACGATCGCTTCGTCGCCGACTGAAGCAGACGTTCGGCTGGGCGTGAAGTTTTACGGATCGAAAAGCAGCTTTAAGCGCGCGCTCGCGACCATGAAGGCGGCCGAGACGATTTCAGTCTGCCACCTCTCCGGAGACTTCGTACTGCCGAACGATAAAACAAAGAAACTCGTCTTTATCGCAGGCGGCATCGGCGTCACTCCTTTTCGCAGCATGGTACAATACCTGATCGATACGAAAGATACGCGCGCCGTCACCCTTCTCTACTCGAATGCTACCGCATCAGAAATTGCGTATAAGGAAGTGTTCGATCGCGCGGCGCGCGAGATCGGCATGAAAACGCTGTACGTTCTCACCAACGAGCCGGCTTCCGTTCCTGGCGCCTACCATGGATTCATCGACGGCAAGGTCATTCGTCAGGCTGTTCCGGAGTACGAAGACTGCACGTTCTTTATCTCCGGCCCGCACGGCATGGTCGAAGCGTTTAAAAAGATATTGACGGACATGGGCGTCTCGCGCTTCAAGATCAAGACCGATTATTTCCCGGGTTTCGCATAATTCCTACCTTATGAATGCCATCCTCACTCATATAACCGACACCGCAAAAATGATACCGACATGGTTCATATCACTGAAGAAAAAGATCGCGGCCCACAAAGTGATTTCTACCGTCATTATTCTTGTACTGCTCTACGCACTTTATTTTCTTTATGGCGTAATGACCGCGCCGTCAACCGCTATCCGCTACGTGACCGCTACGGTCGCCACGGGCACCGTCGTCGCGACAATAAGTGAAACCGGCCAAGTCTCGGCAAGCTCAAACGTAAGTATCCAGTCCCAGTCCTCCGGCGAAGTACTCTCGATCCCGGTGAGCGCCGGACAGCATGTCGTCGCCGGCGCGGCGCTCGCCTCTATCGATCCGACAAGCGCGCGACAAAACGTTACGAGTGCGCAGCAGGCGCTTCAGTCGGCACGGCTATCTCTCGCTAAACTCCAGGAGCCCGCCACTGCGGTGTCGTTAACTTCGGCACAAAATGCCGTCGCATCTGCACAGGCAAATCTCGTGCAGATACACCAAGCCGGCTACAACGATGTTTCTACTGCGTTTCTTGCACTTCCGGGAGTAATTACGAATCTCGACGCGATCTTGCATGGGTTTGTTGTCCCCGGCCGCACGAGTGAACAAAACGAGTATGCCTATAACGATATGGTGATTCCCTACGATAGTAGCGTCATCCAGTACCAACAGACGGCCGAGAACGCCTATCAGACTGCCTATTCGGCGTATGCGCAAACGCTTGCTGATTTTAAATCAACACCGCGCACCGCGAGCGACTCCACGATCGAGGCGCTGATCGCCGAATCATATAAGACTGCCGCGAGTATTTCTGATGCGCTCAAAGCGGCCTCGAATTTCCTTAACTTCGTCAACTCGACGCTCACGAACCGCAACCTCTCGGTTCCTACCATCCTTACGACGCACCTCTCCACCCTTACCGCCTACACGACATCGACGAACGCGAGTGTCGCGGCGCTGTCGGCAGATACAGCAAACGTAACCAGTAATGAGCGCGCTCTTGCCGCCGCTCAAGCGGCGCTCACACAGGTAGAGGCTGGCGCTGATCCGCTCGACATTCAAGCGAGCCAGCTCTCGATCCAGATGAAGCAAGATGCCCTTATCCAGGCCGAACAGGCGCTCGCGAATACGGTCGTTCGGGCGCCGTTTAGCGGCACCCTCGCCAAACTCGCGGTGCAACAGTACCAGACTATCAGCAATGGAACGGCGGTTGCGACGATGGTAAGCGATAATCAGAGCGTTGCGCTTTCGGTTAATGAAGTCGATGCGGCGAAGCTTGCGGTTGGCCAGAAAGCGACTCTTACGTTTGACGCGCTTCCAAACATCTCCATTGCCGGAACAGTTTCGTCCGTCGATACTATTGGCACCGTCTCCTCGGGAGTCGTATCGTACAATGCAGTCGTCACCTTCGACACGCCAAACCAAGCCGTAAAGCCTGGTATGAGCGCGGCCGCGAGCATCATCACCGGTACCGAGACGGGTCTTCTCGTACCCCAAAGCGCGGTAAAAACCTCAAACGGCCAGAGTTACGTGCAGATCTTCTCGCCTCCGCTCGCCAATAGCTCGGGAACCACTGGCGCCACTTCATCGACTGCGCCGATACGCGCCTTCGTGACCACCGGTCTTTCGGACAACACGAATATCATCGTTGAAAGCGGGCTTCTTGACGGCGCACAAGTCGTTATCAAAACAATCGCCGGTTCATCGGCAACAGCCATGTCAAGCGCGGCGCAAAGCACCTCGATCTTCGGTATCGGCGGCAGCCGGATAGGAGGCGTCCCGGGCTCCACAATCCGTACGACCGGAAATACGGGGAATCGCGCCTCGCCATGATCGAGTTTCAGAACATATCGAAGATCTACAACCCGGGGACTCCTGAAGCATACACTGCTCTCCATAACATCAGCTTCGCCGTCAAAGACGAAGAATTCGTCGCCATCATGGGACCGTCGGGAAGCGGCAAGTCAACCTTGATGCATATTCTCGGGTGTCTTGATACGCCGACATCGGGTACGTATACACTCGATAACAAGGATGTCTCAACGATGACCGACAACGAACTTGCCGAGATACGCAAGGATAAAATCGGTTTTGTCTTTCAGTCGTTTAATCTCCTTCCTCGAACGACTGTCCTCCGTAATGCGATGCTGCCGCTTGTCTACGCGGGCATCGCACCGCGGGAACGCGAAGCGCGTGCGATCGATGCGCTCCATGCGTCCGGCTTGACCGAAGAACACTTCTCGCATCTCTCGAATCAGCTCTCGGGCGGCGAGCGCCAGCGCGTCGCGATCGCGCGCGCGCTCGTGAACGAGCCGACTCTTATTCTCGCTGATGAGCCGACCGGCAATCTCGACTCGCACACGAGCCTGCTCGTCCTCGAGACGCTGCAACGGCTCAACCGTGAACATGGCGTCACTATCGTTCTCATTACGCATGAATCGGACATCGCTGGCCATGCGGCGCGCATTATCCGCGTTCGCGACGGAATCATTCTATCCGATGAAAAAAATGAGACGGTGCGCGATGCGGCTACTGAGACTAGACTCTATGATGATCTCAAACGCTTATGAGAAACCGGGACCTTATTGACGAGACCTATTTTGCCTTGTCAGCGAACAAGGTGCGTTCTGGATTAACCGTCCTTGGTATCGTGATCGGCATCGCGTCGGTCATCGCGCTCACGGCGATTGGCCAAGGTGCGCAAACCTCGATTCAGACATCGATTCAATCAATCGGTTCCAATCTCATTGAAGTACTGCCGGGTGCCGCACGGCAATTCGGCTTTGGCGCCTCCGGCGGGCGTGGTACGGCCCGCTCGCTCACGGTCGATGATGAGAACGCGATTCTACAGGTTGCGAACGTCGCAGCCGTCTCCGGTGAGTTTACCAACCGGTACCAAATCGCCGCCGCGGGCGCGAATACCAATACGATGGTCACTGGCGTCAACGCTTCCTACGCTGCGATACGGAACCTTACCATTGATCAGGGGTCGTTCATCACGGACAATCAATCCTTATCGCTTGCCAAGGTTGCGGTTATCGGTCCGACGGTGGTTACGGATCTCTTCGGCGCAAGTGCGGTTTCAAGCGACGCCATCGGCCAGAATATCCGCATCAACAATATTCAATTCCAAATTATCGGCGTGACGAAAACCAAAGGCGGTTCGAGTTTTGGCAGCCAGGACACGATGGTGTTTATCCCGCTTGGCACCGCGCTCCAGTACTTTGCTGGTAATGGAAACGCTTACCTCTCGACCATCGATATCCAGGCGACCGATCAAAGCGCGATGACGCAAGTACAGAATGACGTCACCGCGCTCTTGCTTGCTCGCCACAACATGAGCGATCCAACCAAAGCTGATTTCAGTATCCTTAATCAAACGGACTTGGTGACCGCCGCGTCAAGCGTCACTTCCACCCTCACGATGCTTCTCGCGGCGATCGCTGGGATTTCGCTTATCGTCGGCGGCATCGGAATCATGAACATGATGCTCACGAACGTCACCGAGCGCATGCGCGAGATCGGGCTGCGGAAGGCGATCGGCGCAACCGAAAAGGACATTAATAATCAATTTCTCGTAGAAGCGATCGCGCTCACCTTTTTGGGCGGTATCTTCGGCATTGCGCTTGGCTGGGGAATATCCTTCGTCGTTACGCTCTCCGGACTCCTTACCGCACAGGTTACGCTTTCATCGATCCTTCTCGCCTCCGGCGTCTCTGCGGCGATCGGAATCGTTTTCGGCTGGTATCCCGCTCGCCAAGCGTCGAAACTCAATCCGATCGATGCCCTGCGCTACGAATAGCATAGATTGAGAAGTGAATGAAAAAGTGTACCGCGGTGTACTAGAGATATAATCAACAAATAAATAAATGTATGAATAAAAAGAATAGCATTTTAGTCGCCATCGCTTTGGTCGTCGGTTTTGGCGCGGGCTACGCTCTCCATACCGTGCCAGTAGCGCCGACGGAGCCAACCGCGACAAGAATGGGCGGCGGCACATACAATGGTATGCGCGGAGGTATGAACGGCGGCGGATTCCTTTCAGGAACCGTAGCCGCTAAGGACTCGGGAAGCATCACTCTCGATACTCGTGACGGTAGTTCGCATATCATCATTCTTACGCCCGCGACTGTCGTCTCAAAGAGCGTCAGCGGCGCGCTTACCGATGTCACCGTCGGCTCAACGGCGATGGTATCGGGTACGACCAATAGCGACGGAAGCGTTTCCGCAAATATCATTCAACTACGTCCGACTTTTCAGCCATCCACAGCGCCTTAACGACGGTTCCGTCGATTCTATTCAGCCGCCTTCTCTTTCAGGCGTTCGAGCGTCTTCGTAAAGACCGCGAGCTCGCGCGGCGACAGTACGGAAAAGAGCGCGCCGAGCAGTCCGATGCCCCGCGTGATGGCCTTGGCGAGCTCCGCCTTCCCCTTGAAGGTCAGGCGCAGGCGCAACATGCGCCGATCTTCGCGATCCGGCACATAGGAAACGAGCCCGTTTTTTACGAGTCCGCGTATAAGCGCGGTCGCCGATGGAGCCGAGATAGATAAGTAGTCGGCAATGTCTTTCATCTTCGGTTCAGGATGGTCGGAGATAAACTTGAGCGTCTCGATGCGCGGCCATGTCGCGGGATCAAGATGCGTGTCGCGCGCGAGTGTCGTACGCATGATGCGCCTGACCGCGAAGAACAGTGATATCGCATAGGCGACATCGTGAGACGAGTGGCGTCGTGTAAGCGTGCGCGGCATGGATATATGGTATCAGCCCGCGGCCGCTTCGGCGCGCGCTTCCGCCGATAGTTCCGCGTCGCCCGCATTCGTTCTGAGGAACACGAGCGCGACAATCGCGCCGATCAGCATCGCCAGCGCGGCGTATCCGAAAACGGATCCGTAGGCCAAGAGATCCGCTTTCAAGATGATGAGCTGAGCCGCTTCGGCAAGGATGGTCGGCGTTGAACCGATGATGTGGGAATTTTGCGCGACTCTCAGCACATCGGCATTGGTCGCATTCGCGAGCAGTGTCCCGAAAATCGCGATACCGAAAGCGCCGCCGATATTGCGCGTCAGATTCAGGAGCCCCGAGGACATGCCGACTTCGCTAATCGGCACGGCCGTAGTCGCCGCAGTCGTAAGCGGCGCCATTCCAAGCCCGAGTCCGGCGCCGAAAAGAACGAGGGGGAGAACGAAATTCCACGAGGTCATGGCGGGATCGAGATGCATCATGCGGTACAACCCGAACGCGGAAAGCGCCATACCGAAGGCGACCGTATAGCGCGGATTGATCGACGCCGCGAGCCGACCGCCGAGCGGCGCGAAGAGCGGCAAGGCGAGCGCCATCGGAACAAAGAGGAGTCCGCTCTCGGTCGCCGAATAGTGCAAGAACGTCTGGGTGAATACAGGCAAGAGGAACATCGCGCCCATCATGCCTCCGAAGGAAATAAACGAGACCGCGAGTACCGACACGATGATCGGATTGCTGAAGAATTTGAAGTCGATAATCGGATGCGCATGTCGCGTCTCGAACCGATATACTAAGAACCCGAATACTGCCGTGCCTGCATAACAGAGCAGGCTCGCATTCGAGAGCCACCCCCACTCTTGGCCGCGGTCAACCACAAGCACGAGGCTCGAGATCGCGCCGGAGAGGAGCAGTGCGCCCAGCCAATCGAAAGCGCCGCGCTCGCCCGGACGGTCGTGCGGAAGAAAGAGGAGCGTCATAAGGAGACCCATGATGCCGATCGGCAAATTGATGAAGAAGACCCAGCGCCATACGTAGTTATCAACAAGGTATCCGCCGAGCAACGGTCCGATGACCGCCGAAACGGCGAACGAGGACGACCAGATGCCGAGCGCCTGCGCGCGCGCTTTTTGATCGGTAAATGATTTCGCGATGAGAGACATCGCCGTTGGATATATCGCCGCTCCGACGAGCCCCTGCAACACGCGGAAGAAAACCATCGAGCTGAAATCCCACGCGAATCCCGCGAACATCGACACGATAATGAAGCCGGCAAAACTCCAGAGATAAATGACGCGATTGCCGAACAAGTCGCCCAGCTTGCCGAATACCGGCACGAAGATCGCGTTGCTGATGATGTAGGCCGTCGCAATCCACGCGGCCGTCGACACCGTGATGCCGAAATCGCTGATCATCTTGGGCATCGCGAGATTCACCACGGTGCGATCGAGGCCGATGAGCAACGTGCCGACCATCACGGTCGAGAGCACGAGCCACGGATGTCCCGTGAGCCGGTGCGCCGATGACTGCTCAAGCGTCCGTTCCATCGTTATTTCGTATAAATCTGCATGCGCGCCGACATTCCGTTTCTGAGCTCTTGAAAGGCGTTCGTGTCGAAACGCGCTTTGATATCGAACTGCTGTATCTGGCGCTGATCTGAAATATTAAACACGATACCCGATTGATTCGAGGTTGGCGCGATCTCGTCGATGATGCCGGTAAACTGCCGCGATCCGAAAGCGTCAACGGTAAATGTAACCGGATCGCCGACGCGTATCTCGGCGAACCCCTTCGTCTCGTCGATGCGTCCTACGACGCGCAGATCCGTTGGGTCGATCATCGTGACTACCGGCACGCTCGAGGTTATCTGCGATCCGATCGCGCCGTTAATGGAAACGATAAGGCCGGCGACCTTGCTCGTGAGAGTCTGCGTCCCTACTTCAGCGAGCGGCTGATTCGCGGTAACGGTATCTCCCGGCTGCACATACACGGCATCGAGCCGTCCCGATGCCGCAGGTGTGAGCGCGATAAGCGGGGCTTGGATGCTCGCCGTGTCAACCGACACGCGGCCATTCGTCGCGATACCATACGCGGCAGTGAGGCCGGCCGCTATGATGAGCAGAGCCGCTCCTCCGACATAGAGCTGTTTCGTGTGATTTTTCATATTATTTCGCCGTGCCGAATGTAAGCACTGCCGTTCCCGCCGAAATGCCCGAGACGATTTCCGTCATGCCGTTTGCGCCCGCGAGACCGGTCGTAACGAGCGTCTTTATCGGAGCGCCTTGGCCGTTCTGCACATACACAAAGGACTGGCCGGCGTCCTGGATAATGCTACTTGTGGGCACGATGAGCGCGCTTGCCTTACTTCCTCCCGCCGTCTCGATCGAGACGATGATCTGTCCCGGCGCAACCGTCTGTCCCGGGTGCGCATTGAGCGCGGTAACCGTGCCAGCGACCGGCGCCGAGAGCGTCGATTCTCGGAGCGTTACCTCGATGCCGCGAAGCGCCGCGGCCGCGGCATCAACCGCCGCCCGCGCCGCCGCGATATCGTTATCAGTCGGTCCGGCCTTGGCGAGCGCCAAAATACCCTGAGCACCCTGCACCAGAGTCATGCCGTTCGTGAGAGCGCTTACTGACCCCGAGACTGCTAGGCGCGCCGCGGTGATGTTCGCTTGATATCCTTGAAGGACTGCCGTCGGCATCACCGAAGACGCCGATGTCTCGGCAAGAAGCGTGGAGATATCGTTCAGTAGCGTCGAAATGCGCGTAAGACGCTGTTCCGCAAGAGCCGCTTCCGCGAGCGGGTCAGAAGCCGCGCCGCTCTGCCCCCTATTCGCAGTCTTCAATTGGAGGCTCCAATCGTTCATCATCGATTCCAGATCGCTTCGCTCCGACAAAACAACATTTTGTAACGCTTGATCCGAGGGGGTGAACGCGAGCGTCGGCCACGCGGTCCGAGGATTGATAAACAGCTGATCCGCTTTGTTATGAATGGCGTCATCGGCGGTGATGTACGCGTTGCGGATAGTGTCGTAAAGCGCCGCCTCAGCTTGGCGTACGTTCGTCTCATCAATCGCCAATTGCTCGGGGCGCGTTCCCGCAAGCAACGCGTCGAGCCGCGCTTGGGCCGCCTCTGTATTCGCCACGGCGCCCGCGCGCGTCGCCCGGAGCATCGACTGATCGAGCTCGACAAGCGGCGCGTGCGCGACGACCGTCTCTCCGATTGACGACGAGAGAGCCGCGACCTGACCGGGGATTTGGAACGAGAGGTCAATATTCGCGCCGCCGACGGCGGTAATCGGCGCGAGGGCGGCGCGCGTGTACGCCCCTGACGGAGTCACGGCGCTCGTCTTCCACGCAACGCCTACCATGACAAGCGCGATAAGCGCCGCGCCGCCGAGCGCTATTTTCGGCTTCGCCAGAAATGCCAATACCGACTTCGAAAGCTCCCGCATAAATACTTAGGTAAGCGAACTATATCACCGCGACGCGGGCGGCGCAACCCCCCCCCGCGCCGCACCCGCGCTTAACAGGCGATATTCTGATCGACCGCGGTCGGACTCGCCTCGTACTGGATAATCCAGACGGGACTGCCGGGAATGAGCATGCTTCCCGTGAGACAGGCATTCGTCGCTTTCACCTGCGAGGCGACGCCGATCGGAAACCACGTCGGCGTGGTGATGTTCTCTTTCGCTATCGTCTGCGCAGGCACGAAGGCGGTACCCGCGATGCGGCGCCACATATACGGCATCGAATAGATACCGGCGCGAACCCCCTCCGTATTCAGAAAATCGATCGCGCCCTGGATAACCGCGTCGTTGACCGCCGTGTCGATTGACCAGCTGTTCTCTTCTTCGATATCAAGCCACCAGAAGAACGAGGAGACGCCGACGCTATTCGCGTGCCGATAGGCGCTTTTCGCCGCATTGTAGCCGTAATTGTAGCTCGCGCACGCGCTCGGCTCCGGATAGGTGCCGCCGGACGCCCGAGACGTCGTGGTCGCGCCAAAGAGTACGTCGCAGGTCCGCGGCGCGCTCATGTGCTCGCTCGTCGCCGTACTTCCATAGGGCGCATTCAGATTAAGATACAGCGTGGGGAGCGTCGCGCCGAACTGCGCAAGCGCGTATTCGGAATGAAGACGATTATTGTAAACGTATGCTTTCCCGGCGGTAACGCCGACGACCATGAACCCGCCCGAGGCGTCCGGATAACTCCGCGTATTAAAGGAGAGGTCGTAGCCGAGACTGCCCGAGCGGTAGGGACTGCCTGTCGTGTCCGGGCGCGTAAGCGGCGCGGGAATCGAGGATGTAGCCGCCGAGTTCGGGAGAGGATCAGAGATTGACGAGCCGCCGAGAGCACCAGCGACGCTCGCGATAACCGTCTCGGGTGCGCTGAAAGCGCGCAGGAGGCCGAGAATGGCGCCCACCTGCGACGATGTCAGACCGGCGGCAGACGCCAGAGAAGGCGCCGCCATCATAAGCGCGAACGCCGCCGTCTGAACGAAACTCCTTCGCCGCATAGACTTCAGTATAACTCGAGGAAACCCATTTTGTGATAGACTTCTAGTCATGGAAGGTTTATTCGCCAAGAAGAAAGCAATTTCCGTCTTTGCGGGCGTCTTCTTTCTGACGATAAGTATCGGCGGCGTGTATATGGCGGCCATGCCGATGCAGGACGGCATCATGCACGAATGTCCGTTCATGGGCGTACCTGCATTGTGCCACATGAGCCCACTCGAACATCTCACGCAGTGGCAAACAATGTTTGCGGCTACGGTACAGCAAGCACTGATCCTGTTCACTGCGCTGGCACTCATCGTCGCCCTTGGGTGGCATTTCATACGAGACCTCCTCTTACCTGAGCGCGCCAAGGCGTTCTCACCGAGATATCGGAAAAGAGAACCGATAGTGGACCCCTTACGGCTTGCCTTAGCCAAAGGAATCATTCACTCAAAAGCATTCTAACGGAAGATGGTTGCGTCTTTTGGCGCGTTATATCTAACCATCTCCTATGAATCAAACTCAAACCTACACAATCAAAGGAATGCACTGCGCCTCGTGCGCGAGCATCATAGAAAAAACTTTTAGAAAATTACCCGGCGTGAATTCTGTCGAGGTTAATTACGCGACCGAGACCGCCAAAGTTACACACGGGGTGCATGTGGATCGCGCCCGGCTCTCGAAGAGTATCGAACCTTTGGGCTACTCACTCGCACAAACCGCCGAGGAGATGGGCATGTCTCCAGAGGAGCACGCGGGTCATCTTGGGCTTAATCAAACGAAAGAAGAGAAGCTTGCTGAGCTCAAGGCGATGCGCACCAAGGTGGTTATCTCTCTTCCGCTTGCAGTGGTGGCGGCGCTGAACATGGTGCTTGGCATCGTGCCTAACAGTTTGCTGTGGCTTATGGCCACCGTAATGCTCTTTTGGGTCGGCCAGCCGTATCTCATGGGCTTTTGGCGCTTCTTGCGCTATGGAGCGGCCAACATGGACACGCTCATCGGCATCGGAACTTCAGCCGCGTACCTCTACAGCGCAATTGTAAGCGTATTCGCGTTACAATTAAAAACGTATCTCGACGTGACCGGCACCTACTGGGACGCCGCTATCGTAGTCATCGCGTTCATCACGCTCGGTAAGTATCTTGAAGCGCGCAGCAAACTAAAAACCGGCGACGCGATAGAAAAACTGCTCACTCTTCAGGCAAAAGTCGCGTTGGCGGTGCGCGATGGCAAAGAAGTTGAAGTGCCGATCGCAGACATCGTGCAGGGCGACATGATCGTAGTGAAGCCTGCGGGCAAAATCCCCGTCGACGGTGTTATCGCTGAAGGTTCATCGTTTGTCGATGAGTCGATGCTCACAGGCGAGCCGATACCGGTTGAAAAAAATATCGGCGACACAGTTGTTGGCGGCACGCTCAATACGACCGGCGCCTTCACCTTCCGCGCTACGAACGTGGGCGGCGATACTATGCTCGCGCACATCATCAACATGGTCGCCGAGGCGCAAGGCAGCCGGGCGCCAATTCAAGCTCTAGCCGATAAAATCAGCAGCGTCTTCGTGCCTATTGTGCTCGTGCTCGCGTTCCTGGCGCTTGGCGCGTGGCTATTGATCGGCGGGGCGTATCTCGGCTTTGCGCAGGCGCTTAGCCTCGGACTCGCTTCCTTCGTTGGGATACTGGTTATTGCGTGCCCGTGCGCACTCGGCCTCGCTACGCCGACCGCCATCATCGTAGGAGTCGGCAAGGGCGCCAAGGAAGGCATTCTCATCAAGGACGCCGCGACGTTACAGAAGCTTGCCCAGGTCGACATTGTCGTGCTCGACAAAACAGGTACGCTCACACAAGGCCGCCCCGAAGTTACGGCTCTCAATAACTACTCTAAGCTCACTGACGATCAGATACTTGCCATCGCCGCCGCGCTTGAAAGCAAATCAGAGCACCCGATAGCGCACGCGGTCGTGGGCCACGCTAACGCTCGCAAGCTAGCATTGCCGAGTGTAGACCGCTTTGAGGCGCTCAATGGCAAGGGGCTTAAGGGATTGGTAGACGGTGTTGAATACTACGCCGGCAACTTAAAGCTGTTACGCGATCTTGGCCTCGTGGCTGACGCACAAGCAGTTGCCGCAGGAACGGAGGCTGGGAATACGCCCGTCTTCCTTGCGACGAAAGATACTATTCTTGCACTCATATTGGTGGCGGATGCGCTTAAAGAAAATGCAAAAGATGCCATTAACAAACTTCATGCTATGCGTGTCCGCGTCATGATGCTCACGGGCGACGACAAGCGCACGGCCGCCCACATAGCGCGGCTTGCGGGCATCGATGAAGTGGCAGCCGAGGTTCTTCCCGAAGACAAACTCACCACCATCAAGAAATTGCAGACTGAAGGCCGCGTGGTTGCGATGGCGGGCGACGGCGTTAACGATGCCCCCGCCTTGGCGCAAGCCGATGTCGGCATCGCCATGGCCACAGGTACCGATGTTGCTATCGAGACCGCAGGTATTGCGTTATTGTATGGCGATCTCGGTAAACTCGTTAAAGCCGTCTCGCTCAGCAAACTCACGATGCGCGGCATCAAACAAAATCTCTTCTGGGCGTTCATCTACAACATCGTGGGTATTCCGCTCGCAGGCGGGCTCTTCTACCCTCTGCTCGGTTGGGCGATAAGCCCGGTCTTTGCCGGTGCCGCTATGGCGCTCTCGAGCGTCTCAGTTATCAGCAACTCGCTGCGCATTAAAGCTAAAACTCTCTAAAAACTATGAGCACTCAAACACTTGCCTTGCACATACAGGGCATGCACTGCAAAGCGTGCACGATCCTTACCGAATCCGAAGCGCAGGAGCTGCCGTACATCACTCGTGCGAAGGCGGATCTCAAGCATCACACCGTTACCGTCGAAGGCGCATTGGAGTCGAAATTGCCGCAAGAAATCGCGGCAGAACTTACCGAGCGTCTGCGCTCTCACGGCTATACGGTTTCAGTCGAACGCCGGCGCCAGCCCGTGAAGTGGAGCGACTTCAAGTTAGCTGTTCCCATCGCGCTGGCGTTTGCGGCGCTGTTTGTCCTATTGCAAAAACTCGGTCTCGTGAACTTTGTCGGGGGAGGGTCAATGACATACGGCACCGCATTCGCTATTGGCGTAGTCGCATCGCTCAGCACTTGCATGGCAGTCGTCGGCGGCCTCGTGCTGTCGATGTCTGCCACCTTCGCCAAAGAAGGCGACCGCGTGCGCCCGCAGGTTCTGTTCCATGTTGGCCGGCTACTCTCGTTCGTGCTCTTAGGCGGCGTGATCGGAGCGATAGGCTCTGCGTTCGCGCTCAATACGACTGCGACCTTCGTACTTACGGTCATCATCGGGCTCGTGATGCTCCTTCTGGGCATCAACTTGCTCGATATCTTCCACTGGAGCAAGCGCTTGCAACCTGCCATGCCGGCTTTCATGGCTCGACATACCTACGGCATAGCGCAGGTCAATCACACGCTTACGCCGTTTCTTGTGGGCGTGGCGACCTTCTTCTTGCCATGCGGATTCACCCAGGCGATGCAGCTCTATTCGCTCGGGACCGGCAGCTTTGTCGCGGGAGCGCTCACCATGGGCTCCTTTGCGCTTGGCACCCTGCCCGTACTTGGCCTGTTATCGTTCAGTTCGTTCAGCATCCAGCGCAGTTCGTGGGCAGGCGTATTCTTCAAGACAGCGGGACTCGTGGTCATCCTCTTCGCGCTCTACAATCTGCTTAACGCGCTCGTTATTATCGGCCTCATCCAGCCCCTCGGCCTGTAGCATATGAAATCAACAACTATATCGATTGTGTTCGCAGGACTGCTTATTGCTGGAGCAATCTTCTACACGGGAGCAAGTAGTACACCGGGAAGCAGTGGCACACCCGTTGCCAACAATGTCAGTGTGGTGAACGGTACGCAGATCGTGGAGATAAGCGTGCGCGGCGGTTATCATCCGCAACGCAGCCAGGCTAAAGCAGGCATTCCGACTGTGCTGCGATTTGAGACCAACGGCAGCTTTGACTGCTCGTCCTCGGTCCGTATTCCAAGCCTTGGTATCGCTCAAAGTCTGCCGTCGTCGGGCAACACAGACATAAGCGCCGGCACACCGTCTGCAGGCGTTCTGCGCGGCACCTGTGGCATGGGCATGTACAGTTTTGAGATAGGCTTCAGCTAGCTTCAAAGTTATAAATCTTGATTATAAAAACTAAGCACGTTGTCCCCGCTCTCTATATAAATGGTGATTGTCACGACTTGCTTAAGACGCGTGAATTTAAGGTTAGAGTATGCAATGATGCCCTCATGTACAAAGAATTGACTCCCGGAGGCGTTCGGAAGATGTTTGGTGTCTCTGAGAACTATACGGTGGAGGCCCTTCTCACGTTCGGTACACATCCGAAAACGAAGGAGTATCCCTTCTTCGAGGAGGCCTTGCGCACGCAAGGTATCGAACCGATTTACGAAACGATTCCAAGTGTTTTTTTCGGCGACATACGGAGCATCATGACGCCGCATGGGAGACTCTGGTTTGACGTCATCTATGGGAGCGCGTACGGGAGCGAAGTCGCACATATCGCTTCCCTACTCGGAGCAAAGGCTATCATTCATATCGGGAAAACCGGTGGCTTGCAGAAAGATCTCAAGACCGGGGACATTGTCGTTCCTTCTCGTGCGGACGCGGATGACAGCGCACCACGCATGTATGCTCGTCCAGAGACTGCGAAAGTGTTTCCGAGCGATGCTCAGCTCAGCGAAGAACTCACAGAAAACATTGGTGCGCCGATCGACCGCCGACCTATCATATCGATTCAAGCGATGCTCGCTGAGACTCGCGAGGACGTCGTCGCATGGGAGAAAGAAGGCTACGCTGGTGTCGATCTTGAGTGCGCAACCATATTTGCTGTCGCGAATCATTTCAAGATCCCAGTCGCGGCGGCGGTCTACACCGCCGACAATCTTGCGAATGAATCGCTTGTGACCGATACGGGCTATGCTGAATCAAAAGAACATCGTCAGGAGGCAAAACGCCAGATCTATGCTGCAGCAGTAAAGACTCTTTTCGGGCGTATGTAAAAGAACGAGGCCAGGAGTGTATCCTGGCCCGTTGGAGAAGGATTAATTGGTAATTTCTCTCTGATCCGGACCGGAATCGGCCGGGCCGCTCTCGGCTTCGTGCTGGACGTTCGCGTTCACGTCCGTGCCCGCGTCGTCAGCCGTCTCGCCATCGAGCTGCTTCGGATCTTGGGCGGAGGTTTGCACCTGCGCACCGGAGTCGTCTGCCTGCTCCCCGTCGAGATTCTGCGGATCCTGTGCGACCGCCTGCGCCTGTGTCGTCGGGCCGGCCTGGCTCATGCTCGCGGCATGGACGGCATAGCCCGCGGCTCCGGTGATGCCGACGATGAAGGCGGCAAGGATCGGAAGATATTTCTTGGTTGAAAACATAACGTTCGATTAGATTACTGATAATGAGGTCGCCCTCGTCAACCACTACGCAACCCATCCCAGATTCCTTACAAATCAGTCCGCGCCGTCACTTGGAGCCGTGAATACGCCCTGAAGAGAGACTCGATGCGGCAAGTGCCTGTACACGCGCTGCCCAAAGTCGAAGTGGTTGAGGATGATGCCGAGCGATATGCTGAACAACACCACGACAAGCACGAGCGTGGTCGTAGCGTACGTATAGCCGCGGCGCGTGCGACGGAGGCCGCAGTATGCGACGACCGTGAAGAAGGCCGTGATACCGAGCCACACGAAGGGGATGCTCTGCGCTATATCCTGGATCGACGAACCTTGAAGCTTCGCGATGCCGTCGTTATCAAAGAAGACGAATTCGGCAATGGCGAAGGCAATACCGCCGATGACAACTGATGCGACAGCGAGAAACCAGATCATGCCGCGGCTCACGAGAAACTTCCATCGCGCAATGGGCACTGCGCCGCGCGCCTCAAGCTCTTTCACGAGCTCCTGTGGGAATGCGTCGCTTGTCTCCATATTAGGTGTGTTCATCATACCTCTTTAGTTTTTCTTTTAGTTTCGACTTCGCCCGATTTATATAAACAGCGACCGTTCCAGACGGCAATTCCAAGATGTCCGAAATCTCATCGTAGCTCCTTTCTTCAAAGAATCGGAGGTACAGAACGTCACGGTACTTGAGATCGAGCGTTTCGAGCGCCTCGCGTACAGCTTTGGCGTTAATGGCGGTATCAACCTCGCGAGCAACGTCGAGATCGTCGGCGATCCTATCGAGCGCCTCAAGATTATCTTCGAACTTTGATGGTCGGGGACGATTCTTTTGCCTTCGGAAGTGATTGAAGGTCTCGTTGCGAGCGATGCGATACAACCAGGCGCTGAATGAAAGCGTGGAGTCGTAATCATTCAGGTGGACGTACGCCTTTATAAAAGTCTCTTGAAGAATGTCCTTCGCTATCTCTGCATCGAGCGAACCGAGACGAACAATGTAGCGGAGAAGGCGCACATCGTATCGAACAACGAGCTGGGCGAACTCCTCGCGATTCGCGAGGGCCGCCCTTACCAGCTCAACATCCGTACGTGCGTCATCAGCCACCTGTCAACCATATCACAGGGAAAAGAGCGACGCTTCTCCAAACAACTCGGTTCCCGAATCAGTAACGTGCATTCCGGCACCGTCCTTGCACGTATAGATTTCCCGTCCGTGCTTCTGTTTATACTCTGCTAGCCACGCGCGCTCGTCAGGCGTGTCAGCGAAATGCGGTTGGAATTCGAAATCAACAAAATCGAAACCGGTGAAATCAGTCATGCCGACTTCATTCTCGTCTTCAGAGGCCGCAATCTCGATAGATGGCGTGCATATGATGCTTCCGGCACTCGCGCCGATGAGTACGCCACCGTTCGTGAGATGCTGTTCAAGAATCTTCTCGAGTCCGCGCTTGCGCGCACCGTCCATGAAAGTGAAGGTGTTCCCTCCAGAGAGATAGATGGCAGTATAGCTCGGGAGCGTTGCTAGCATCTCGTCGGTGAACGCGTCTGAAAGGTCGAAGTAGTCGACACCCAGCTCTGGACTGATCGCGGCATAATCGGCGATAGTAGATCGGTAATACGGACGATCGCCAATCTGTGGGCTCGAAGAAACATACGCGACCTTTGTCCCCCGCTTGAGAATCTCTTGCGCGAGCGCTTCGCGCAGCTTCTCGTCGAGCGGGCTCATCATGCTGAGCAGGAAGATATTCTTCATGATCTTCTTACTTACGAACAAGCTCCGTATCAAACCATTGCTCCTGAAAATGAATAGCCGCCATAATCTCACCATCCGTCATGGCCACGCCGCTTGGTACGACGATGAGTTTGTCGTCGTCATTATCTTTCCTATGTGCAATAGCTATGCAAATACCGGACGCTTTTGCGAGCGGTTCCTGCACACCGAGATAATAAGCATCGAGCTCTTCGCCATCGGGTGCCTTGGTGTCAGGCACATAGCCGTAGTTCGCCTCATAGACGAAACCGTGCTTCGGATGTTTTGATCCAAGCGGTCGATCCATCACCACTTCGACCTCCTTGCCGAGATAGTTATGGGCGAGTGCAAACGATCCTGACGGCTGTAGTTCAGCCTTCAATGCGAGAGCGCGCCGCATGAGGTGCTCGCCTATCTCTCCCCAGTCGAAATACTGTTTGATATCTGCCGGATTGATGAGCCGCATCTCTGTAACACCTTCGCCATCGCTAGAATCGGCATCCTCAACGAAAGGTCCGACGGGTTCGACGATGCAGACTGCGCGAACCTGCACCGAGAGGCGGTGCGGTTCTGTTACTTCTTGGTAGCCGATAATGCGCTGTTTGAGCACGCGCATGTTCGTCTCTTCGAGCACTTCCCGTACAATCGCTTCTTCTGCCGTCTCTCCCGGCTCTACCCCGCCGCCCGGCGGCGTCCAGTATCCCTTCCCTTCTGAATACACGATGACGAGCTGATCATCGACAAAGCAGAACGCGTGCACGCCGTGCGCCATCCGGTCACCAAGCTCTTCAAACGAGTCAAGATCCCGGTACACCACAGGCACCGTACCCAGCTTTCGCGTCTGCATCGTTGATCTGATTTCCATATCCTATTCTTTCGCCTTCAAGTATCCCTTGAATCCTTCCTCGTCTTTCACGCCGTGTCGCATGACAGCCTTGTAGAAATCGGTACTGATGACGCCGTCGCGATACCCCTTCCCGTCTCTCCACTTCTCCTTAAGACGGAGGATGACGAGACGTTGCTCGTCGGTACTCGCGTCGAGCTCGGAAGCGTCATAATCTCCGATCTCTCCTCGCTTCCCGAACCACATATCAACTTTCCATTCGCCAGAGGGCTGTACCGTGCGCACGCCGACGTAGTACGCATGAGGGAAATTGATACGGTCTTTCCGGAAATCTCTCCGCAACTCGCGATAATTATTGAAATGCACCATCTGAATGATTGGCATTTTCGCGAGCACCGGGAGAAGATCTACGACTGCTTCAAGACTTGATTCTTTCATCCAAGCATGAATATCAATATCGGGCATAACCATAAGCCCGCTCTTCACGCTTCCGACAATTTCCGGTTCAGAGATTCTCCCGATAATCGAGAGCAGATCGAGGTCTTTCAAAATCCGCTGCGCCTCCTCTTGCAAAGATTGTGCCCTGACGATCAATTGTCCATCGGTCATTCAAGTATTCTACTCAAAATAAGCCTGGTCGTCTCTTCTGGTGTTTGCTTCGTAGTATCTATAGTCTCTCCAAAACTCGGGTTATGGATGCCTATATTGTAGTGATGCTTGATCCTTTCTTTTTCCCAATCATCGAGTTCCCGTGCACCTCTGTTAGTCAGAGCTTTCTCAAGCTGCGGCGCGAACGTGAACACTCGAATATCGACATTCAAATCTCTCAGATTTTCCATTAGGAAATCATAGTTCTTTTGTGAGAGCGGATATGGAACAATGACATTAAGGTCTCTTTTTACGAAATTCGTAATGATCGATATCGCATTCTCAAGATTGAGCGGGATGCTCTGCTCGAGCGGCATCCAACCAACCATCTCACGTAACGCATCAATTTCGACCACGGCGGTATGTGGCAATTCTTTGAGGAGCAACTTTGCAACCGTGCTCTTCCCGGCGTTGATTGAGCCATTGAGGAAAATGATCATGGCGAGAAAGTAGCATATATTTTCCGTGCTTTTCCGTCGATGCGAATACGTCCGCCGTACGGTAATGATATCTGCGGACTGGTATGGCCTATGTCGAGATTCTGTATCATGGGGATTGTCGGGTTGTATGCGCGGACAGCCTTGAGGATGGTCTCACGCTGTTCTGCACGATAGGCGGCCTGCCAAGCTTCGTCGTGCTCGTTGCCGAACTCCCACGCTTTGGGTCTTCCCACAAGTACACCCTTAACGCGCGCAAGAATACCTCGTTCCCCAAGCGCTCGGTATACGCGAAAGACATAGTCTGCTGGCGGCATCTCTTCCGACGTCTCGGTAAAAAGGATTATGTTCTCGAACTCATCAAGCGACGGGGTAGTCGTACCGTGTCGGAGCATCTCATCGATGGATTCGAGACATCCTCCCCAACTTATACCGTCAGCATCCTTTCCTCCGTCCCAGTACCACCCCTCGTTCGGCAGAAATGTCTCGAACTTCTCAAGATTCGCGGGATCGTTCCAATCGAGTCCCATATCCGAGAACGTCGGGCTCGATTCGAGCTCGTATTCTCCTGATTCAAAGAGGGCGATATTCAAGTATTTCAGCGTGAAGTCGTCAATCTTCCCCTCCATCGCGAATTGAGTGAAGAGCGCGCCACCGTAGTACGACGCGATTCCCTGTTGCCAGAGGAAGTTCTCGAGATGCGTGTTGTCGCTGTAGCCGAACACCGGCTTCGGATTGTGCGCAAATGGTTCAGGCGGAAGATTCTTGATGTAGGTCACCTGGTCGTCACCGCCAAGCGAGGTGATGATCCCTTTGATCGTCGAATCCTCAAACGCGGCGACTAGGTCGGCCGCGCGCTCCTTGCCAGACGCGCCGAGCTTGGCTGTTGTTGGAAATGCAACTGGCTCGAGGCCAAAATCTTCTCGCAGACGCTTAAGCCCGAGTTCATACACGTGAGGGAATCTGCCGGGCGCAGCGAACGAGGGCGAAAGGATGGCAACCCGATCACCTCGTTTCAGCTTGGGCGGTGTAACCAGCTTTTTCATGCAATTCATTATACTTCGTATCGAAGATTTCGTACCATACTGCCCCTAGGGCCGACCAGTACCGGTTCTTGGTGTCACAATCGCACTGCGCTGGTAGCATGAGATCTCGCAACCTACTACCGACGGGCGAGAAATGGGTTTGGCTCATCAAAAGTGAGATGTATGACAGTGTCTTTGGAAAGATTGTCAGGATGAATACCGTAAACCATCTCATATATCTCACCTGCTCCACAGAATTTCGCACTTTCCCAATCAAAACCTAGTTTCTCGGCGGCGGATCTCACCTGTTCTTCGTCAGGTCCTTCGATTTCAACATATGGCTTTAAATGCGGCCACGTATCGATGTCGACCTCCACGCCATCGAGTTCCCATCTCTCTCGAAGAGTCTCCGAATAGTTCGTCATCCGCGCTCCAAGCGCTTTCATAAATTCAGCACCGCGTTCCATATCTGAGATTGTAAATTCAACTTCTTTTTGTTGGTCTATGGTCGCCTCGGGCGGGATCTTCTTATACGCCATAGTCACCTTATCGCCTTCGTCCCGTACTCGCACCCATTCCCAAAAATCTCGACCGAGACTTTGCAAATCGAAATTCACGCGGCGCTGCTTGTATTCGTTGCGTAAAAGATTCGCGCCAAGCGCTTTAAGCTTATTTCTGAACGCGTCCTTATCGACATCTAGAAATGTCGCCTCGTATTCCGTCTGCATGGTGCAATAGTATCATTTCATACTGTTAGGGATGGGTCGGCCTTCTAGTATTTGCGGCCTTTGGCCGCTTTCGTAGCATAAATCGGTATAGAATAGGATTATGAACATCTTCCGAAGTCAGCTCGTCACATATCTGCGCACACTCCTTCCTGCTATGGGTGAAGCGAACGTGTCGTTCCCACCGCAAGGCATGAGTAGCCATGTGTTTTTCTTAACCTCCGGCGATACGGCGTACGCGGTGAAATACGGTCCTGATGCAACCAAAGACGTGCCCACCCTCACGCTTATTCACGAGTGCGGTACCCGGGTGCCGGTGCCCGAGGTGGTAACCGAGTTCGTTTTCGAAAGCGTACCCGTTTTGGTTATGACATGCATTCAATTTCCGCTACTTGATACGGTGGCAGTGACCGAGCTTCCGCTCTATATTCCGAGCATGGTATCCGTGATGCGCAAGCTCCACACGATTACGAATCCGGTGCCACGCGTACTCTCCGCGGCAAAAGATCTTCCCTCGTGGCAAGAGTATCTGCTCGCGCAATTCGATGGCCGGACGATCGATTGGACTGAAGTACTCGACCGCCCAACGCTCGATCGCGCGCTCGTCGCCGAAGCGCTTGCACGGCATCACGCCACACTCTCCACCTTCGAGCTCAAGCTGCCCGAGTATGCCCTGCTCCACACAGACTTCAATCAGCGCAACTTGTTTGTCAATTCAACAACAAGATCTATCAGCGGTGTCATCGACTGGGAAGATGCCGTGTTCGGCGATCCGATATATGATTTTTCCCGCATACGCATGCTCCTTTGGCACTTCGATCTTCCTGATTCGGTCGTGCGGACATACGACGAGCTCATGCGCTATACCGATGCCGAGCACAGGCGCGAGCGTCTCTACTGGACCGGACGAGTCATCCAATATCTCGCGTGGTATTCCGAGGAGGATACGCCGTTTAATACCGCACGCATTGCATTGCATCAAAAATACTTGCACACATTGCTGAATAACCCATAAAACACATGATTATCGTCAGTAGTCAGCCAACTTTCGCAATCCGTATCCCCACGACGCCGTACTTCTGCTCGTCTTCCTTTGAATAGAACTGTCGTATCTGATTGAGCAGAAATTCTCGGCTTTCACCACCGAAAAGAGAAGGATCGAGGTCTGCAAAAAGCTCTTTGAACGATTGATGCCGAAGAAGTCCTACGACCTTCGCGCGTACCTTATTCTCGGGATGCTTGCTCTCGCTGAATTCAATCTCGTCGCCGAGCGCGATCTGCTGGCGCTTTTCGTCGTAGAGGCGCGACTCAACGACCTTCGTGCCAGAAGCAATCTGGTTGAACGGCTCTGTCGATAATTTCATCTCGTGTTGCATACGTTTTTTATCAGACTCCATGGTGGTTGCAGGGGGCCGACATATACTTTAGGACCCCCGAATTGATCTGCAGTAATATCAATAACGGTTTTGTCGGCGACTAAGAACGTATGATCATACTCTCCATACTTCCCTTGGGTAACTTCTCCTCCCAATCTCTTTTGGAGATACAAAGATGCAAGACCGCAGTTCCCATCTGGGAAGATATCTTTTGCTTTGCTTACAAAACGCGCAGTATCACCAACGTCTGTATAATTTCGATATAGCTCAATGAGCAAGTCTTGGTTGATCGATCCAGCCTCGAACTGTCTTCGAGCCTCAAACGCCGCCTTTTTATTGGAAACGCTCATAAAATGATGGCCTCATCGGAAACCCGATGAGGCCATTTTAACATACCGCTCGCGTTTATCTTTTCAAGACCCTTAGAGATTCTGATTTTTGCTATACTTACAGGACTACATGAAAAGAGTATATTTCATACGTCACGGAGAAAGTGAAGGGAACGCGGGACCCTTACGACGAGGGGCTGACGCTCCCTTGACTGAGCGGGGCAGAAATCAAGTATTGTCAGTGGTGAGCCGCCTTGCGACACTTCCCGTCGAGACTATTATCATCAGTAGTACCGATGTTCGTGCAAAAGAGACCGCAGAAATCATTCAGGATGCGTTACATAAAAACGTGACTGTATCCGAGCTATTTGTTGAGCGGCGGCGGCCTTCGGAGGTTTTTGGGCAACTTAAGAATTCTCCCATATCGCGTCGTGTGGGTGATGCCATTAGAATAAATTTTCATATACCCGGATATCGCTTTTCCGATGAGGAAAACTTCGACGATCTAAAAAATCGAGCACACAAAGCGCTCACATTTCTATCTGAACAATCAGAATCTTCTTTAATTTGTGTAACGCATGGGTTTTTCATACGCATCCTCATCGCGTATGCACTACACAGCGAAACTTTGACGAGCGAAATTTGTGAACATCTCATACGCGCTCTAAATATGGAAAATGCGGGGATAACGATCCTTGATTACAACGAGGAGGACACTTCATGGAAGCTTTTGACTTGGAATGATCACTCGCATTTATCAGAATCCGTTTAGTAATTAGGAACCTTGATCCCTTACGCTCGCCAATCGTTAAACAGATATTTGAAAATATCGGCAACGACAGGTGGAGTGGCCGCCAGGTATATGGGTGGCCTGGAGGCGCAACATACGCCGCGACTTTTGCGCACGTGATGCCGAGCGGTACCGTACTCGTCCCGACGGGGGACGGTATTGGTTCCTGGCGTCACAACCGTGTTGCGGGGGTCATAGACGAATCGGACTTTCTACGACCTAGATGCTCAAGTTCGATTCCTGTCCCCATTTTCGCGTATCATTTCTTCATATTCATGAATAGATGATAGTCCCATCTCTGCTCGCCGCGTGTCGATCTCTCGCGGATCTTCAAAGGGAAAGAATGATATGGATCCATCCTCGTTTATCGCGCTGTATTGCGTCCCGTACCGTTGCGGCCTCCCTTCCCGCACCAGCAATTTGTCGGTGATAAATGCCGCATGAGACGTGTCAACGTCCTCTGTCTCAGAGGCAAGGATGGCATTTGCAACTTGATCCATAAATCCAGGATCGTCGGAATGCAAGACGAGCGCAATGAATGCCCGGTAGGCATCCTCACCAACAAGTCGTATCTTTGGAAATTCGATTTCAAATATCCTGCGCGCCTCTTCTGTGCGTGCATGAATCGCGTTATTTATATCTTCAAGACTTAGCGTCCCTGCTTTATATTGTTTTAAGTCCTCCTGATCCTCCGCGAGCAACTGGAGAAGATGCTCAGATAATCCAAAGTCTCTCATGTTTCGATTCTCGTGCTCGTTATTTTGATATTGAGCTTTGGTACTCAGCAATAAGTTCTATGTCGCGGAAGTCTTTCGGTCTGGCGAGTATGCGCTTTATTTCGACGAGTTTCTCGAGCGGCAGAAATGGTATGCCGTCAATCATCTGTGAATCGGCAATAAGCGCGGCGGGGTCAGGATGATGGCCGCCGTACCAGAAGTCCCTATAGACCTCCACTTCTCCACGACTAAGCCGTTCCCGTATCCGTCCTTCTATCTCGATTTTCTCAAATGTCCAACCCGCAACGCGAAGCTCATCGAACACGCGCGGCGACACGATCAGGTCTATGTCGCCGATTTCTCGAATACCGAGCGCTCCAAGAATTCCACTTCCAAACACAAGATACTCTCCGTCTGGCAGATTGAGCTCCCTCACTTTTTCAGACACGTTCATATGATGAATGTATCATCAAAACAAAGGAAAAGCTCGCCACTTTTTTATAGTGCGCAATAACCGCTTGACTAATCGGATACTTTCGGATAGTATCGGATATATAGTCAATATACACATATGGAAGATCGCCTCTCAAAACGCATCAAGCTCACCCCGAGCATTCTGAAGAAAATCGCCTTCATCGACGAGTTCAAAGGCCGCTGGCGCGGCACGGCTGAGATGAGCCCGAAGATACTCGACCGTCTGCGCGCCTCGGTCATCATCACCTCGACCGGATCCTCAACCCGCATCGAAGGTTCGGCTCTAAGCGACGAAGAAGTCGCGCGGCTCCTACGAGGGTTAAAATCGAAGCCGCCGGTCGGTCGTGACGAAGAAGAGGTTGCCGGGTATGCCGATCTTCTTGGTCGGATATTCGATCACTATTCTGACCTTTCACTATCCGAGAGCCGCATTCTCCAGTTCCATGAGATTCTCCTCCACTACGCCAAGAAGGACGCGCTCCACAAGGGCGCGTACAAGACGACCGACAATGTCGTCGTAATGCGCGGCGAGAAGGGCGAGGAGATTGTCCTCTTCCGTCCCACTCCACCGTACCTCGTGAAGAAGGAGATGGATGACTCCATTGCATGGTTTGATGACGCGCACGACCAGCATCCGCTTCTCGCCATCGCCAACTTCATCTTCGAGTTTCTCGTGATCCACCCTTTCCACGACGGGAATGGGCGACTCTCGCGTGCGCTCACGAATCTGTTCCTCTTGCGCGCCGGATACGGCTATACTCCCTCTGTTTCGCTCGACGAGATTATCGAAGAGCGCAAGACTGATTATTATCTCGCCCTCCGCCAGACACAGAAACATCACAAGACAGACAACGAGGACATTACGCCCTGGACTGAGTTCTTGCTCGATGCGCTCCTTGAGCAGTCGATGCGCGCCGAGAAGCTCCTCGGAGAGAAACATCCGGAGATGCTTCTCTCGTCCAAGCAACTCGCTGTTTTTGAGCTCTTCGCAGGTGGCGAGGAGCTCTCGGTGCGCGAGATATACGATCGCCTCGATGGCGCTATCGCCGTGCCGACCATCAAGAAGACTCTTCTGCGTCTTATGAGCCATCTGCTTATCATGCGTCTCGGCCAAGGTCGCGCAACACGGTATCGTAAGATATAAATATGAACTTAAATCTGACCAAAGAAGAGTTCGTCGAATTGCTCCAGGTCGTGTATTTAGGTACCTATGTCCGCAACGCGGTACGCGAGCAAGAAGGAGAATACGACCACGCACGAGATGAGGCGCTGGGAAATAGGTTATATCGCATTGCTCTCGAACTCGGAGTACCGGGGATTGAACAGGATGAAAAGTACAAGTATGTCGGACCATCAAACGCTCTCGAGAAGGAATGGCACGATATCATCGAAGCGTATGAGGAGGATGAATTCTGGCACGAGCTTGAGGTTCTCCTTGGGAAACGCGACTTCTATCGAACGATGACACGAGAGGATTCCGAGACTCTGGAGAAAACCGGCTGGCTGCCTGAAAGAATTCACGACCTTTATGAGAAATATGCCGATGAATTCGAGAAATTCGGAATTGAGCGTCTCGAGATTAATAAAAATGCTCCGATCTCAGACGTGCGGGACTTGCTGTAGTATTTAAACACGAAAGCCGCGGCATACGTCGCGGCTTTCGTGTTCTTTCGGAGCCAGATGCCTGTCGGTACCGTACTCGTCCCGACGAGGGACGGTATTGGTTCCTAGCGTCACAACCGTGTTGCCCGAGACGATACCGTACCAGACCATACAAGGTATATAAGGGTTCCTTGGTGACACTCCTCCCTCTTTATTTTATGGGGGTCGGTATGGCTCGGCTTTCAAACATTTGCAACGTCTTCGCTTGCTTTAAGCGGCCGAATAAGGGCGGCAGTACCGTACCCAGCAAATACATAGGACTACCCTATGTAGACCTCGATACTACAATCGACTCAAGGATAGATTTCTATACCTTCATTAACGCTTGGAAGCAATAATATCAAATACGTGCCAAAACTTATCCGGGCCAGTTGCCGTGGGACGAATGCCTTTCTTTTCGAGAAGCTTGTGTATCACATAAGAAGAAAAAAGTGACTTGACTTGCTCTCTTGTATGGAAGCTCATATCTGTGCGCTTTGACCATTCGTCCTCTGGACCAAATAACTGACCCACAAACACACCATCTTCTTTTAGGGAAGAGGTCATACTCGCAAATACATCTGCAAAAGTCTCGGGGTTATTAAATGGTAACGAGTATCGCGCGTTTATCAAAATAAAATGATTGGGAGGAAATGGAAAATTATCGAACTTGGTTATTTCAAGATCAATAGGATCCCTGTCTTGAAGCAAATATTGCTTAACGTCTGGATTTGAATCCACAGCTGTAACTGTGTATCCAAGACTTGAAAGATAATAGGCTTCATTCAACGCTCCGGCTCCCAAATCGAGTACCGGACCGTCTCCTTGAACATACAATAACGCCTCGACCAATAATTTGCTTGGTTGATTATTTGCGGTTTTTGCGAGATATTCTTTCCACACCACTACTACAATTCTATCCGAAAATCGGAGCAAAAAGAAGCCCTCGCAACAAGCGAGGGCAATTACCTAAGACTCTCTGAAGAAATGTGTGTTCAGTTGTTCGTCACGGATGTCGGTCTTGAGTCAAGTTCATCCGGCGACCACCACGCACAGGATGACTGGGAGCAGCAATCGGCATTGAGATTTCCGAAGCGCTTCACATTCATCGCCGGATCGGGATTCGGCACATGATGCAAGAACTGGCCGAAATTTTCCTTGCAGAACGCCTCGTATTCGCGAGTGTGCAGGATATGGGCATGCCATACCTCGTCACCATCAAGCGGCGGCAGAACGTACAGGTTGCGGTTCGCGCTGATGTAGGCCAGGTATTCCCGATATTCAGCGAGTGCCGCACCGATACGCTCTTGCGACCAGTCTGGGTGGTCTTTCGCAACACGGACCGCCACAAAAGAAAGATCGGCGGACATGATGGCAGCTGCAGAACTTCTGGCGCTACTGATAGACGCCAATGAGATTTCGCTTTTCATAACAAAGATCCTTTTCTAGCTAGAGTTGAAGAGAACGGTCTGGAGCACGTCTACTCCAGAGACAACAATAGCACAGAAGTTACCTATGAATCAACTGTACGGAAATCATTTTGCGCATAATTGCAACACGGAACTGAGCCGAATACGAGAATAGGAATCGAACTGGATATATGTTGTAAATGCTACGTAGCAGAAAAAGCGCTCTACGTATGTAGGCGCTTTTTCTGGTGATTATGGGGACCGGTACAGTACCCGTTTTGACGGGCGTCGGTACTGGTTCCTGGCGTCACAACCGTGTTGCGGGGGCCGGAATCGAACCGGCGTCTGGAGGTTATGAGCCTCCCGAGGTACCTCTCCTCTACCCCGCTTTATACGCCGCGGATTTCCGCAGCTTCTTCATTATACACAGCGGCACCCTTGCGGCAACCTGAGACACACGGAGCGGCGACTGCAGTCGCCGCTCTTTTGTCACGCCTCTTCAAGTTTCCTCCTTGATTTCTCCTCTTCCTGAATGGCTTTGTTCAACCGCTTCAGCGAATCGCAGAAGGGCGAGACACACAAGAGGATGACGAATCCTAGAGCGATCACGAATGGCGCGAAACAAATCGCCATGACTAAACCGATATACTTGAGAGCCTTCACTACCGTCTCCTTTCAGGCGAATAGACATGCGCTGTCATCAACGCATACGCGTACAGTACAATGGAGTCGCGAGCGCGTCAAAGGCGCGGCGGCTCGAGATTATGAAACGACTTTAAACTCCCGAAAGACGGTCTCGTAGCGGGCGATCGTGCGTCGCGCGAGCTGTTCGGTAAGGTCGAACCGCGATCCCTCGTGCGCGATCTGGTTACGTACCTTATGCGCCTCCCAGGCGTCTTGGATCGAGCTGAAGTTCACGTGATCCGCGTTCTTGAGCTTGTCGCTTACGCTCTCGCCCGCATAGCCCGCGCGAGTGAGCGTCTCGTCGAGAAGGATATCGGCCTCGATGATCGCTTCGCGCCACTCGCTCGGACTCGAGCCCTCGGAGAGTTCCTTGATGTGCTCCCATCGCGGGTGGCCGCCGGCCTCGGCATCGGGCGCTAAGATAACGGTGCCGTAATATTCCTCTTCGCGCTTTCGCAATTCGAAGATCCGGACGGTCGAATAGATAATCATAAAAAGCCCGATGATCGAGAGCGCGTATCCGATATAAATAATCCACATCCAGATCTGCGCGAGAAGCGCGAGAAGCGGCGCGAGGTTTGGCGAGCCGTAACAGCCGCCGTGCATGCAGTCATACAGCAGGCGGAAAAAGTACTCGACGTTCGCCTGTTCAGCCGTCGTTCCAGAATTCATCGTATCCAGTATAATCGATAGATCTACGCCGTGCGGAGTTTCTCAACTGCCGCACCCGCCGTAAAGAGCCTCTCTTCAGCCTGATGCGGCACCGTGAAGTGAATGCCGATCGGAAGCGGCTTCCCTTCCCGTGGAAGGGTGCCCATGGGAACCGAGATCGCCGGCATCCCCGTGAGATTGGCCGTAACGGTAAACACGTCTTCAAGATAGAGCGAGAGCGGATCGGCCTTCGCTCCGATCGTGAATGCGGGCGTCGGCATCGTCGGCGTCGCGATAATATCAACCGACTCGAAGGCCTGTTCGTATTCGCGGCGCAGAGCGGCCCGCGCGGCGTGCGCCTTGCGGTAATACGCGTCAATGTATCCCGACGAGAGGACGAAGGTACCGAGCACGATGCGCCGCTTCGTCTCTCTGCCGAACCCTTCGGTGCGCGAGCGCAGATAATCGTCAAGCAGCGTCTCTCCGCGCACGGAGCGTCCGTAGCGGATACCGTCGAAGCGCGCGAGATTGGCCGACACTTCGGCGAAATTGATGATGTAGTAAGCGGCGAGCGCCGGCTTCGCCGACGGGATATCAATGTCCTTGACGGCGTATCCGAGCGATTGGATCGTCGTCCGAAATCGCTCGAGCATGTCCGCGTCGATGCCTTCTGCGAGAAATCTCGCGGGAATACCAACGGTCTTGATTCCCTCCGATCGTCTCGGATAGAGTTCATCGGGGATGCTCGTCGAATCCATCGGGTCGCGTCCGCGGATCGCGTCAAGAAGAATGCGCGCATCGGCGACGCTCTTCGCGATCGGTCCGACTTGATCAAAGGATGACGCGGCGGCGATAACGCCCGATCGGGAGACTGCGCCATAGGTCGGCTTCAAACCGACGACGCCGCAGAAGCTCGCCGGATTGCGAACCGAACCGCCGGTGTCGGTGCCGAGTCCCGCGATCGCCATATGCGCCGAGACGGCCGCCGCCGAGCCTCCCGAGGTCCCGCCCGCTACCCGCGTCACGTCATGCGGGTTCTTCGTGACGCCGAAGGCGGAATGTTCGGTCGATCCGCCGAGCGCGAATTCGTCCATATTCGTGCGTCCGACAAAGAGCGCGCCTGCCTGCCTCAATTTCCGGATAACCGTCGCGTCGTAGGTCGCCCGATAATTCTCGAGCATCCTGGAGGCCGCGCTCGCGATCTTCCCGTCTATTAAAATATTGTCTTTGACGGCGAGCGGAATGCCGCAGAGGAGCGGCGCGTCCGCGCCTTCGGTGTCGATGCGCCGCTGTGCCGCGGCGATGGCCGCTTCATCGGCGTCAAAAATCTCAAGAAAAGCGTGAAGTAACGGATTCTTCTCCTGCGCGGCCGCCGCGCACGCGTCCCAGAGCTCGCGCACCGTCACTTCGCGCGCGCGGAGCAAGCGCGCCGCTTCAGCGATCGTGAGTTCATTCGGCCGGAGGTTTCGAGTTTTTTCTGGGAAATCAGTCATGGGAAATGATCTGCTTTACCGAAAGAGCATCTCCCTTGCGCGCCGGAAATTGTTCGGCGATTTTTTCCGTATACGCCCTCGCCTCGTGCGGACGCTCGTCATCGCGCAGCACGTTATAGAGCGCCGGCTTCTCAGCGCGCCCGTCAAGCGCTATCTCAAGCGACTCGAGCTGTCCGACATACGCCACGATCGCGTCGAATTCACGAGTAAACGCTTCCAGTTCGGCTTCGTCGACTGAGATCCGCGCGAGAGCCGCGAGCTTCTTCACCTCTTCTTTCGTCGCCATGGCTAGACTGTATCACGCTCCGAGCTTCTTGAGGAAGTCGGCTTCACTCATCACCGGCACCCCGAGCTCTTCAGCTTTCGCGAGCTTGCTGCCCGCTGAAGAGCCTGCGACGACAAACGACGTCTTCACCGAAACAGCACTGCCGGCTTTCCCGCCGGCGAGCCGCACCCGCGCTTCCGCCTCTTCGCGGGAAAGAGTCGGCAGCGTTCCCGTAATCACGATCGTCTGGCCCGCGAGCGGCCCCCGCTTCGGTGCTGAAACTTCCGAAATGCTGATATATTTTTTCAACCGCGCAAGAAGATCGCGATTCGCATCATCGCGAAACCATGCGGCGACCGATCGGCCGATAATCGGCCCGATGCCTTCGATTTGAGAGAGCGCTTCTTCGCTCGCGGCGCGAAGGGCCGCGAGCGTTCGGAAATGCGCCGCAAGAAGAAACGCCGTCTCATCGCCCACGTGCGGGATCGAGAGTCCGATGAGAAGTCGGTTGAGCGGTACGTCTCTCGCCGCTTCAATAGCCGCGATAAGTTTCGACGCTTTCGTTTCTTCAAATCCTTCGAGTTCAAGCAGTTCGTCCTTCGTCACGGTAAAGAGATCATCGAAATCGGAGACGAGATCATGCGCCATCAACTGCTTGATCGTCTCTTGCCCGCAGCCGTTCACGTCAAGAGCGTGTTTTCCCGCGAAATGGACGAGCTTGCGCGCCTGTTGCTCGAAAGAACCGGCGACGACGCACCGATGCGCCGCCTCGCCGGGGACGCGCTCGATGCTCCCGTCGCCGCCGCACAGCGACGAATGAGTCGGGAAGACCCAGCGCCTCGACCGCTTCGGCCGCAGTGCGATAATCACGGACACGATCTCGGGAATGATATCGCCGGCCTTCTGAAGAATGACCGTATCGGCAATGCGAATGTCCTTTTCTTTAATATAATCTTCATTATGCAGCGTCGCGCGGGCGACGATAGTGCCTGCGACCGCGACCGGACGCAGATGGGCGACCGGAGTGAGCTTTCCGGTGCGGCCGACCTGAAGCGTAATGTCTTCTATGATCGTTTCGACCTGTTCCGGCGGAAACTTATACGCGAGCGCGAAACGCGGCGCTTTGCCGGTATAACCGAGCACTTCCTGGAGCGCGCGATTCTCGACCTTCAGCACCATTCCGTCGATCTGATAATCGACCGCGCCGCGCGCTTCGCGCCAGTGTTCCCAAAAGTCGAAAACGTCTTTCAGCGAATCGGCATGCCGGTGTTCTCTATTGACCGGCAGGCCAAGCTCTGCGAGATACGCAAGCTCTTCGGTCTGAGTTCCTGGGAAACTTTCCGATGTCCTGCCGACGTCATAGATGAAGACGCCGAGCGGACGCTCCGCCGCGATCGAGGGATCCAGCTGGCGGATCGATCCGGCGGCCGCATTGCGCGGATTCGCGAAGAGAGGTTCGCCCCGCTTCGCGCGCTCCTCGTTCAACTTCAGGAAGCCCGAGCGCGCGAGATACACCTCGCCTTCGACGATCAGATCGATCGGGCGTCGCAACTCGCGCGGCAACTCGGCGATGGTCCGCACATTGTGCGTAACATCCTCGCCGATAACGCCGTCGCCGCGCGTCGCCGCGCGGACAAGCTTGCCTTTGACATAGGTCAATACGACTTTCAGCCCGTCGATCTTCAGCTCGAGATCGTAGGTCGGCTGGCCGCCGCTTATCTTGCGCACCCGCTCGTCAAAGGCGCGCACCTCCTCCTCGGTAAAGGCGTCATGATAGGACCACTGCGGCACCTCGTGGCGGACCTTGGCGAGCATCGGTAGGGCCTCGCCCACTACCCGCTGAGTAACCGAGTCCTTCTGCAGAAGCGCCGGGTACCGCTCTTCGAGCGCGCGCAGTTCCCGCTGGAGCATATCGTACGCGCTGTCGGAAAGCTCGGGAGCGTCGAGCGTATAGTAGCGATGCGCGTGGTACGCGAGGAGCTCCCGCAACCGCAGAGCTCGCTCTCTCGCCTTCTTTGGAAGAGTCATGTCCCCACTATACAGGAAAATGCGGTTAGATTGACACTCTGATGCCGCGCGCGACGATCCGCATCGCGTTGTTTGGATTTTGTTCTGCGGTATTGAGCGTATCGCACGAAACGTCATACCCTTGTGAATAAATATCCGTCTGGCCCGTCTGATACTTGAGTACGGTAACGTCGGCGCAACGATTCGCGCTCATAGAAAGGCGATCGGTTACCTGCAGATAGGGAGTAGGGCTTGCGGAATTGAAAATCGGAACCCCTAGGAGAATCCCCGGCTGATTGTTACACGTAATGAGTCCCGGCGGGTTGTTCGCGTCGTGCATCGCATAATCGAACAATCCCTGCTGTTGATCGGCGTAGAGAGCGCACTCGAGCGCCGCGTCGGCGATGTAAAAGGCGTACTGCGACTCGATCGCTCCCGAGGTGAGCACCTGCTGTTTGTACGCGAGCGAGCCGAGCGTCATGCCGAAGGAAAGCATCATCGACGTGATGATGATGGCGATAATAAGGGCGTATCCTCGCTTTGCGGATGTCATTGCCATGGCGTGAGATGATCGCTCGTGGTTACGGAATAGGGCGATCCGTGAAAATTCCACGTTACGGTTGACGTAATAAGCTCATCGGTCGGCGTCACCGCGGCCGCCTGAATCGATCGGGTAAAGAACGGCTGGACGTCCGCAATAATTTTTTGCGTGTAGACTTGTGTGTCTGGATCCAAATACAAGGGACCGCAGGGCTGGTTCAAGCCACAACTGGCAATTTGCTGTGCCAGAGGAGCTTCCGGATCAAGGGTACACATTCCTGGACTGATACACGGCTCGATCGAGTTCGGATCGCCGAGCCCGCCTGTAAGGAAACCGGAATTTCCGTTGTTACTCCACGCGTCCGCGGACGCGTTCGGATTTCCCGATACGTACTGCCTCAGGTATTCATTATCGCGCATCATGCGCACGTACTCGATGCCCTCTTGGGCGAGATACGACGCGACAAGCTGATTCTTCGCGTTACTCGCGACGATCATACTGCGGCTCGCGGTATAGAGTGGCGCGCTGATCGCGATCGCGATAATCGCCACCGCGACGAGAGCTTCGATGAGAGTAAATCCTTTCATACGCTCATTATAGGTCAGAACCGCGCATCGCCGCCGACGTCTCGAGATAGAGAGTCAATGGCGGAGTCGAAGGGCCGGTCGACACGCTGCCCTTGATAAGGATAAGAACATAGGGCTGTCGGGCATCGCGCGATGCCGCCGGAGCCGTACCGGATACGTAGAACGTGAGCGATTTCACATCGACGGTCGTCGTATCAGTCAGCGGATTGCCGTTCTGCGTGATATATCCAATGCCATTAGCAACGGTTCTTCCAAAGGTAACGTCCTGTCCGACGCCGCCAATGAAGCTGTGAACCTTGAATACGGTGCCCGATGGGTTGTTGCAATCTCCGACTCCGTTACAAGAATACTGGGTTCCGCTACGGATCGTGCGCGTCATCGTCTCAAGCGCGAAGGAGAGATTATCAATGCCGACTGCCTCCGCCTGGGCCTGACGATTCAAGTTAATCATGATGAGATACGCGCCTGCGGCGAGCAGAAGCACGATGGCGAAGAGCCCGAGCGAGACGATGAGCTCGACCAGCGTGAACCCCTTCGATTTTCGTGAGGCTATTGACATATGTTGTTAGGCGCGGTATAATTAACATTAATAAGTCCGGAAGCGCTCACCTTAATATACCGGCTATTCCCTTGCGGCGCCGTAAGCCTCAAACACGCGGAAGTATCCTTGTGCGACGTATCGCCATTCACCACAACCGTCGTGACCATATTCGGCCGCGCGAACGAGATGTCGAGCGTATTAACGGCATCCGTACTGCATTGACCGGAATCGGTGTCGCAGAACTTGTCTATGGTGATATTGTTCCCGAGCGTGTAGGTTTGATACCTCACATCCGCTCCGTCAGTGTACGCGCCGTCTCCCGGCCTACAGGTGGGCAGGCTCCCAGCGTTGCACGACTGACCTCCCGCCGTATCGGCAAAGATGAAAAAGGTGCTTGTATTTCCATTTCCTCTAACAAAATGAAGGCCGAAGGCGACGTTCGGATTCGAGCTGGCGAATCGGCTGCTGATCCCGAACCCCTCCGCCGAACGAATCGTGAGCGCCACGTCGTAGGCGGTGTTGGCGAGTATCAGCGTCTTATTAAACGTGCCCTGATTCACCATCGCGATGACGGTGATGATGCCGATGATCCCCAGCACCACCAGAAGTTCGATCAGCGAATAGCCGCGACGAAGAGAAAGGGATTCCATTGGGTGAAATAGGCGAGGAGGAAGCCGGCCGCGAGAAAGGGCGCGAAAGGAACCTCAACTCCCATTCTAGATCCTCGAGGCCTCCTCGCCAAGATCGCGATACCAACAGCCGCTCCGATCCAAAACGAGAAGAGGAAGCCCGCGGCGGCGGCCGGTCCGACCAGGAGCGCACAGCCGAGAACAAACGGCGCATCCGCGAAGCCCATCGCCCGCCCTCGCGAGAAAAAATGGATGCTTCCGATAAATAACGCGAGGAAGGAGGCGATCTCGATAGCCGTGATAAAGTCTTCCAACGACGGCGTGAGCATCCAGCCGGCCGCGGCGCTCGCCGCCACGAAGAACCAGAGCGGCAGGGTCGGCAGAATCTGGTGCCTGCCGTCATAGAGCACCAAGAGCGCCATGAGAGATAAAGCGATTAAAAAGAACGGGAGCGCAGGCGAGAGGCCGATCCGCAAATAGGAAAGAAGGAAGAGTCCTCCAAGTAAAATCTCGGAAAACGGGGCGTAGAAAGACATTAAGGCTCCGCAACAGCCCGCCCGCCCGCCCGCGGCAATAAAGGAGACTATCGGCACCAGCGAGCGGGGCGGCAATATCGCCGAGCACGCGTCGCAACGGGATCGCCCATATACAAAGCTCTGGCCGGTATGCATCCGCGCCGCAACGACGCCGATGAAGCTCGCCGCAACAGCGCCGAGAAGAAAGAATACCGCGGCGAGGAGGCCAGTCATCTCTCAATCATAGCAGACCTTCTCGGCAAAACCGCCCGCGCTCATTAATTAGTCGAATCGCACGCCCCGCACGAGGCTCCGACAAGCAAATTTGAATTTACGCCGCAGTTATGATTCTCACTGTCAACGCACCAATAGGTCGAGGGCGGCGCCGGATTTATCGGGCGAGTAACCGCTACGGAAAATCCGGTATCATTAGCAAGACACATCGCGGTACCTCCTCCAGAATCAACCACTGCGGCCGCGATGGCATTCTCGATCGTACTGTCATAAACTACGCTCGGTCCTTGGGCTCCGGGCAACGGACACTGCAGGGGAATCCCGTTCCCGTCTCCGAACGTTCCGAATGAACTGCCGTTGTCCGAATAATAAATCGCTCCCTGCGTCTGCACCGAGTGCAGATTTGATTTAATGCCGGCGTCGCTCCCCTTCCCTCGAGCGGAATTAAGAGATGCGAGCACGACTGCCGCAAGGATGCCGATAATCGCGATCACGACCAGAAGTTCGATGAGCGTAAAGCCTCGATGGAAGAGAGTCCTTCTCATATGCCGTGGATTATATCATCCCCCTACGGGGGGGAGATCGCTTACGAACATCTGATATTGTTCTGAAAAAGGCTCGGATCACCGCTGTAGACGCCGGAAAATCCGGTCGAGTCGATGCACCAGTAGGTCCCGTCTGAAAGCTTCGCCGCGACGACATACGCAGGCTTGGGCGCTAGTGCACTGTAACAATACATCTGGCCAACAGTCGGGCCGGAGATATTCGAGACCGCCGTAAGCGCATTCGCTATCGTGGGGTCTTTAAAAAGCGAATTATTGGCCGGACCGCCCCCTTGAACGAGAACGCACTTCCCCACCATCGACGAGCTCCCGTAGGTGTTGGCATATTGCCCGATAGCAGAGCTGGAAAAGACCTCTGCCTGTATGCGAATAGTAGCCAAATTCGCTTTAATAGCCGTATCGTTCGCTCGCGAGCGGGCGACACTAAGAGAAGCGAGAACAATGGCAGAAAAAACACCGATGATCGCGATGACCACTAGAAGTTCAATGAGGGAGAACCCGCGTGGTGATGATTTCATAATGCTTCTACTATACCCTGTTGACGCCACGCACTATATAGAAAGAAGTCCCCAGATGGGGACTTCTTTGGGAAACCGTAAATGAGATGAGGTGGTACTATTGGCACGTCTGGCCGTTGAGTACGGCGCCCTCTTGCTTCCCTTGTCCACTACTATCTACGCACCAATAGGTATTGGCTGCTGACAGCGGGACCTGGATAGCCCATTGGGTTATTCGTGCGGCACCGCCACCATCATTGCCGCATCTGACATTGGTCGGAGTAGCACCTCCTGCACCACCTGACGCTTTGTCGGCAGAAGCGATAGCTTGAGCAACGGTCGTATCCGTAAAGAGGGTCTGCGCGACTGCGCACGCGGCAGCCGTACCAACCGAGGTGGCCGGGGTTGTACCGGTTTCGCTGTAGTACACACCATTACCTTTTTGATCAATGTAGATAGCTGCTTGGCTACGAATAGTATCTAGATTCGACTTAACCGCCGCATCATTACCCTTCTGCCGCGCGCTGTTGAGCGACGCGAGCACGACCGCCGAGAGAATGCCGATGATCGCGATGACCACCAGAAGCTCAATGAGGGTGAAACCTTTGGAACGATTGTTATATATCATATTTTATTTAGCTAATGCCTCTATTGTACGCTCTCCTGCTCTCCTCTAGGGAGGAGGGTGTGGATAAGGCTAGATCGCGCCGGCGAGATTGTAGATCGGGATCAGCACCGCGGCGACGAGAATACCGACGCCGAGGCCGAGGAGCACGATCATCAAGGGCTCGATGAGCCCGACGAGCGTATCAACGGCGTTCGCGACTTCACGATTATAGAACTTCGCGAGCGTGCTCAAGATCTTGCCGAGCTCGCCGGTCTCCTCGCCAACCTTCGCCATCGCCACCAAAATGCCCGGAATTTCCGGATTCTTTCCAAAGGCGTCCGCGATCGACGATCCGCCCTTCACGCTCGCCGTCACGTCGCGCAAGACGCGCTCATACACCGCATTTTCCACGACCGAGCTCGTGATCTCGAGCGCTTCGATAACCGGCACGCCCGCGAGGAGCATCGTCGCCAAATTGTCCGAGATGCGCGCGAAATAAAGCTTCTGATAGAGCGTCCCGATGTAGGGCACGGAGATCTTGACCCGATCGAGGATGAGCTTTCCATTTTCAGTCTTTCCGAGACGATACACGTAAAACGCGAACGCGATGAGCGCGATTAAGATGAATATGCCGTAATTCACGATGAAGTTCGACGCGCCGATGACGATCTGCGTATAGAGGGGTACCCCTTGTCCGGAATCGGTAAGAATAGCGCTTATCTTCGGTATCACCAGCGTCAGCATCAGCGCCATCACGGTGACGAAGACGACGAGCACGAACGCCGGGTAGATGAGCGCGTTCTGCGCTTTACTCATGAGGTCGTAGGAGCGGTCGAGATAGTCGGCGAGATAATTGAACGTCTCGGAGAGACGGCCCGACTCCTCGCCGGCGCGTACCATATTCACGTAAAACATGCTGAAAACGGTGGGGTGGCGCGAGAGCGCCTTGCTGATCGGACTGCCGCCTTGCAGATCGTCGCCGATCGTCGAGAGGATGATGCGCAGCTTTTTATTTTCGACTTCAGTCGCGAGAAGCCGGAAGACGCGGAGCGCCGGCACCTGCGCCTCAAAGAGAGTCGCGACTTGGCGCGAGAGAATCACGACGTCCTTGTTCTTCACGCGGCTGAAAAACGGGATATCCATCTCAAAGAACGATTTCTTATCGGCGGAGTCTATCGCCGAGATGATGAGATTGCGGCGCTGAAGCGACGAGATCGCGACTTCCTTCGATGAAGCTTCGATGGTTCCGTCGCGCTCGAATCCGTCTTGATCAACTGCGTGGTATTTAAAGAGCATGGGAGTTAGAGATAGTGCTCGAGCGTCTTAATATCCATCGCATAATCGTACGCGCTGTCCACCGTGATCTGCCCCTGCCGCACGAGTTCGGCGAGAGAGCGATCCATGTCGATCATTCCCTCTTGCGACGACGTTTGGACCACGGTGTCGATTTCGTGCGTGCGGGCGTCGCGGATGAGCGTGCTGACGGCGTTATTATTAATGAGCAGCTCGTACGCCGGCACCAGTCCTCCGGAAACGCGCGGAATGAGCCTCTGCGAGAAGATGCCGGCGAGACTTCCGGCAAGCTGAATACGAACCTGCATTTGCTGTTCCGCCGGGAACATGTCGATGATGCGGTCAATGGTCTGCGCCGCGTTATTGGTGTGCAGGGTCGAGAAAACCAGGTGTCCGGTCTCGGCGGCGGTAACCGCCGCCGATATGGTCTCGAGATCGCGCATCTCGCCGACCATAATGACGTCCACGTCTTCTCGAAACGCGGATTGGAGCGCGGTGTGGAAGTTCGGCGTATCGATATGCACTTCGCGCTGATGGATGAGCGATTTCTTCGGCGTGAAGAGATATTCGACCGGATCCTCGATGGTGAGAATATGCTCCGTCCGGGTGTCGTTAATGCGGTTGATCATCGCCGCGAGCGTGGTCGACTTCCCTTGCCCCACCGGACCGACGCAGAGGAAGAACCCCTGTTCGCGCTGCGTAAAGACTTCAAGGATCGACGGGAGATTGAGCTCGGCGAACGTGCTCGCCGCGCGCGGGATGAGGCGGAACGCGAGCGCAACGGCTCCCTGCACGCGGTAACCGTTCACGCGGAACCGGTCGGATTGGCCGTGCGCGTAGGAAAAGTCGATGGTCTGATCCCGCTCGAATATGCCCCACCGCTCGGTCGGCACGACGCTCTTCAGCATTTCTTCGGTCTCGGCGGCGTCAAATGCCTTATACCGGCTCACGGCCAGAAGCGAGCCCGACACGCGGATCATCGGCGGGCCTCCGGCGAAGATGTGGAGATCCGACCCTGCTTGCGAGATGACGAGATCGAGAAGTTCGTTGAGATTTTTTTCGGCAGACATGGCAGTAAAGAGTTATTCCGGCGCCGCTTCGATGGTGCGAACCGTCTCGGCTAACACCTCGGAAGGAATGGCCGAGGCCTTGACGATGTAGCCGTCCGCGGCGAGCTGCTTCGCACGCTCGATGTCCGAGTCCTGTCCTTGATTCGAGAGGATAATGATCTTCGTATGGGGGATTAAATTCTCCTTCCGTATTTCCTCGATCGCCTCGAATCCGCCCATACCCGGCATAATAAGGTCGACGAGAATCGCGTCCGGATCTTTCGTATCGGCCTTATGCAAGGCGGCGAGGAGCTCTTCTCCGCTCGCGAACGAGTATACGTCGTGCCCGGAATTTTTAAACTTCACGGCGTACAAGTCGAGAAGGAACTTATCATCATCAACAAGATAAATGCGGTATATCATTGCCGATCAGTATACTACAGTTCCCGCGTCAATTGACATCTTCTTCGGGGAAAAGCTCTCCGCCGAGCGTATTGATCTCTTCAAAAGGAATCTCCCCGGCGAGCGCCTTCAGGATAGCGTTCTCGCGCATCGTGAGCATGCCGCTCGCGCGAGCCGCGGCATAGACTTTTTCTTCGACCGGTTCTTGCAGAATGACCTGTTCGAGTTCCTTATTCATGCGCAGAATCTCGAATACGCCGGTTCGGCCCCGCACGCCGCTCGGACATTCATCGGTCGGCATCGCGTGATAGAATTGTTTAAACTCGGGAAGCGAGCTACGGTACTCCTTCGGCAAGTCGGCAAAATCCTGTTCCAAAAGGAGTTTGATGCTGTCGTTGATGACAAACGGCTTGCCGGCCCCGGGACACAACTTTTGCACCAGTCGCTGGCCGATCACCGCGATCAATGTCGGAGCGATAAGGAATGGATCCACCCCCATGTCAATAAGACGCGGGATGGCGCCGGCCGCCGTATTGGTGTGCACCGTCGTGAAGACGAGGTGGCCGGTGAGCGCCGCCTGTACCGCGAGCGCGGCGGTCTCTTTGTCGCGAATCTCGCCGACCATAATGATATCGGGGTCCTGGCGCAGGATCGAGCGCAGACCGCTCGCGAAGGTGTAGTCAATCTCCGGCCGCACCTGGCTCTGCGCGACGCCGGAAATCTCATATTCCACCGGATCTTCAAGCGATACGACGTTTTTTGTCTCCCGATCCGTCTCCGAGAGCATTCCGAAGAGCGTCGTCGATTTGCCGGATCCGGTTGGGCCGGAAATGAGGATGATGCCGTACGGGACCTTCATCATCGCGCGAACCGCCGCAAGCTGTACGGCCGAGAACCCGACAGAATCGAGCGTTACGGTCGATCCCGATTGATCGAGAATGCGCATCACCACCTTCTCGCCGAATTCGGTGGGAAAGGTCGATACGCGAAAATCGATTCGCCGCTTCTCGACGACCGCCGAGAAACGCCCGTCTTGCGGCTTGCGCTTTTCGTCGAGGCGGAGCTTCGCCAGAATCTTGATGCGGGCAACCACGGCCTCGTGCACCTTGTTCGGCAGTTCGAGCGATGTGTGGAGCTTGCCGTCGAGACGGAAACGCACCCGCGTTTTCGTCGGCGACGGCTCGATGTGCACATCTGATGACCGACCTTCGATCGCGTAGCGTAATATCGTGGAAACGATCTTCGTAACCGGAGCATCCTCCTTCAGCGTTTCGCGCGGACCGCCAAGATTGAGCGTCTCTTCCGCAAGAGCGATGGCGGCTTCATTCTGTTCAGACGCGCCCGGCTGCGCGGACGCTTCCGACGGCGGCTTCGCGATAGTCTCGTATTCGGACAGTGCCTTCCCCACCTCGCCCGAGAGATTTTGATATGTCTGCAACACCCGATCAAAGTCTTCTTGGGTAATGAGAACGATCTTGTACGGCATTCCGATCTTCCCGGAGATGAATTGCAGCGCGTCGAAGGCTTCGATATTGTCCGGATCGACCATTCCGACTTCGAGCGCGCCGTCAACGACCGAGAGAGGAACGAAGCCGTAGTGCCGCGCCGAATCGAGCGGTATGTAGCCGAGCGCCTCATCTTGAGCCGGCGGATCGCCGAGAATCCGAGTCGGTAGCCCATACGCCTCGCCGACGAGTGCGAGCGCATCCGAGAGCGAAATGTTGCGCTCGGCAAAAACTTCCGACATGGGTCGCTTCTTCGCGAGTTCGGCCTCTATGACTGCGCGGTCTCCGGAAGAAATAAGGCCTTTGTCAACAAGTAGTCCAAGAAGATTCATTACTTAGTAGCGGTCGTGCCGGAAATGGGGGCAAGCGGATCGGCTCGACCGGCCGGCTCTTGCTGTATCGGCTGCGTGATATCGACAAGCGCGATGAATCGGGGGTCCGAAAAGATGGAGGTGTCGAAAGAAACGGGCAGTTGACTGCTGAGCGAATCGAACTGCATTTGAGTGCTCGACGGTTCCGGTACGGCCGTGAGCGGCGCTTGATTCCCCGCATTCATAAAGAAATACCAATAGGCCGCAAGGGCGACAAGGAAGGAAACGGCTACAAGAATGAGAGTGTTTTTTTTCATAGATGACACGATTAGCGCAGCCAGTAGAGGCGTATCTTCAGTTTATAGGTATACACGCCCGTGTCGGATCCTTGGATGGAGAGATCCTGCACGTCAAGCAGGCGCTGGCTCTTCTCAATGCCCGCAAGGAACGTCTTAAACGCCGAATACGTGCCGACGAGCGTCAGTGAAAAGTCCATCGACTGTTCCGGAGACTGGATCCCGGGTCCCGTACCCGGGACGGTTGCCGAGGCCTGCGCAATCGGTGATACGTCAATAGCCGAGACCGAGATGGAACTCTTCGCGGCAAGCGCATTCAAGTCGAGGATAAGGCCGATATTGTTGACCGAATCAGGAAGGAGCAGCATGAGCCGCGCGAGGTTCGCCGAGCCAATGGTGTTCTGCGCGTCGGTCAGTCGCTTGACTTGAGCCGCGAAAGAGCTCGCCGCGGCAAGCGCCTTGTCATCTGATGCGATTTTCGTCTTGGTATCGGCAATGGAGCCTGACAGAGTCGGGTTTATGTACCCGAAGAATATGCCGAGGGCGACAATAACGGCGACAATGGAGAGAGTTCGGCTGTTCATGGAGTAAAGGCGATGACTTTCGGATCGAGCGCCGCAGACATCGTGAATGCGACGGAGCCGTCTTTCTGGTTGAGGACGATACCTGAGAAGATCGCTCCCTTGAAACGATTGTCCGCGGCAAATGCCGCTGAAGTCGCCGCAAGCGCGTTGAAGTTTTGCGCGGTGCCCGCCGCATCCAGCGTCGCTTCATGCTTGTCATTAAACGAGATCCGAATCGTGTTAAAGCGCACCGGACCGGGCGTTATCGCTTCAAGAATCGGGAAAAATCCCGACAGGGCGACGTGATTATTGACCAACGTCATTCCTGTCACGAGACGATCGTGCAGGCGCACAAAGGCAGGGACCGTGGAAGTGTCGAGCGCCGCGACCGCCTTAGCGAGCTGCGCATCTTCCGCGTTTTTGGTCATCAAGAGCACGCGGCCGTATAAAAACACGCCGATCGCGAATACGAAGATCGCTCCCGCGACCACATAACCGAGAAAAGCGAGTACGCCGATAATCGTTTCGCTCGCGTCGTGCTTGGGTGAAGAAGCGGATTGCGGAAGAAACGACGTCGGAAGTGTCGGAGGAGCCATTGACTGTAGTATACGATACGCGCGCAAGGAGCGCTTGAAACCAACTGTGCAAAACCATCAACGCACTTCGTCGAGTTTGCGCAACGCGAGACCGACCGCTACGGCGAATTCCGGACCGATCTCTTCGAGAATCGGACGCATGAACGCCGGCGCCTGAACTTTTTTAAAAGGATTCGCAACGTGCACGTCAATTGAAAAAATATGTTTCGCATAATCGCTCAGCTGTTTCGTCACCCCGCCGCCGCCCGTAAGAACGATCGCGGTAACGGGTTTCTTGTGCGCCGTTTCAAACTGGATAAGCACGCGGCGCGCTTCCGAAAATATGCGCGAGAACACCGCCTCCGAACTGCCGAGCGATCCGCCGCTTTGCAGTCCCCGCTGCTTCTTCAAGATCTCCGCCTGCTGTATCGGCACATTGCTCGCTATCGATATCGCCCGGGTAATATCCTGACTCCCGGTGCTGAGCGCATGAGAGAGCGCGACGACTCCATGCTCAATAATGTATATCTTCGTCGACGCGGCGCCGATATCGAGCACCATAACCGGCCGCACGGGCTCGTCGACTACCGCGCGGATCGTGCTGAATATTTCAATCTCGTAAAAGGTTGACGCGAGGCCGACATTCGCCACGATATTTTGAAGCAATAAGAGCTCGTCATTGTGAACTGCGACTAAGAGCGCCTCGATGGTCTCGCGCGACGATCCGACCGCCGGCGTAAGGATATTGCCGACCTGTTCCTGTTCGGGCTTCGGCAAGATAAACCAGTCGAGCTGTACCTCGGATACGGGAATCGGAATGTATTTGCGGGCTTCAAGCTCGATGACGGTCTTCTGCTCCTTAGGATCCTTTCGGTAGGGGAGCTTCACCATGATCAAGAGCGATCGCGCGTACGGAATCGAAACGCCACAGTTCCTGGTCGTCACTTTCGATTCGCGCAAGAGATCGCGCAACGTCTCGGTAATCTGTTCGACGGAGAGATTGGTCGCCTGCCCCACTTCTGATCCGCCGTAAGGTCCGAGTGCCATTTCGCCGTACGTCTCAAGCACCGCTTGATCATGATCCTTGCGCAACTGAACAACCTTCAGCGAAGACGAACCGATATCAACCCCAAGGACACTCTTTTCCTTTTTCTTAAAGAGAGAATCGAAGAACGACATGCGACAATAATAGCATGATACGCCTTCTTGACCTTCTTTTTCCACCACGCAACGACGAGACACGCCTGCGCGACGCGGCCGGCGATGAATTTCTTTCTCTGCTTTCTCCCGCACTCGCGCCTGATACGCGACCCGCGGCGACGATTCTCTTCTCCTTCGGCGATCCGCTCGTGCGAAGCGCCATCCATGAAGCGAAATACCACGGCAACCGCCGCGCCTTTCAGTATCTCGGGCTCGCGCTCGCTGAGTATCTTCGCGGTCTCGGAGATGATTGGGTGGCCTCGAGCCACGTCGTACTGGTCCCGGTCCCTCTTGGCGCGAAGCGACAGAAAGAGCGCGGATTCAATCAGGTAACGGAAGTCATACGCGCCGCGCTCGCCCATCTTCCGCTCCAGTCGTTTACGCTCGACGCTTCCCTTCTCAAGCGCGTTCGGGAAACGGAAACTCAGGTGTCGCTCACCCGCGAGAAGCGGGAGCAAAATATGCGCGGCGCGTTTACGGCGTCAGTGAGATCGGCCGAACAGGGGCGGATCAATCCCTCCGCCACGTATGTGCTCATTGACGACGTCCTCACGACGGGCGCCACTTTGCAGGCCGCGATCGACGCGCTTCGCGCCGCAGGCGCGGTAACCATCAGCCCGCTCGCTCTCGCGCACTAAATTTGGTATTCTGCAGTTCACGGAGACGTGGCTGAGTGGTCGAAAGCACCTCGCTGCTAATGAGGCAGGGGAGAAATCCTCTCGTGGGTTCAAATCCCACCGTCTCCGCCGGATCGGCGACTTTGAACCTTAGATAATCGTAGTTATATTAATATGCAAAAACGAACACTAAGCCAAATCAAAAAGGCGCTTCAAGAACTTTCAGAAAAAGGCTGGATTAAGTCTAATCGCAGTCACAACACTGGAATAGGTAAAACCCTAGAGGACTATCTTGGTATTACAGAAAACAATATTGCTCTGCCGGACTTTGGGGTAATGGAATTGAAATCGCAAAGAATCAATACTCTTTCAATGATGACATTATTCACAAAGAGCCCCGAAGGAATTACAAATTCTGAGATTCGAAAGCGTTTCGGTTATCCTGACCCAGAATTTCCAAAGATTAAGATCTTGCATCAAACAATCAGCGATGGTGAAAGGAACAAAATGGGTTTTCAAGCTACTGTCGATGAAAAACAAGGTAAACTTCTTATTCTCAAAAAGGGCAAGTTGCTAGGTTATTACAGTCTAGATTTTTTAAGGAAAAAAGCTTTGGAGAAAATAGGAAATGGTCTTATATTGGTTCGCGCAGAAACAAAGAAAATCCGCGGACACGAATATTTCCACTACAGAGACGCATATTTATTGAAAGAAATTGATCCTACTAAATTTCTTGACCATTCAAAATACGATATTCGTCTAGGTGTATATCATAGCGGTAAAAACGCTGGTAAACCCCACGATCATGGTTCTGCTTTCCGTATTACAGAAAAGTCCTTACCTCTCTTATTTAAAATTCAGAAAAAGATTCTCTAATTCTTTCTTAGCACAACAATACTTTCTTTATTCATTGTTTCCTCTAAAGCACCTACAATATTCGTCGGGGAATTTTTGATTGGCATTCTTTTGCCCGGGATATTTCGAACAACTATATCCTCGCAAGTAAAACCGATTTTTTCTGCCAGTTCAGCAATAATAAAATCGGTTGGAATTCTAACTTGTTTTACTAATCTATTGCCCACAACAAGACAAAAATATTTTTTAGGTTTTAAGATTGTATGTGCTTGTTTCAAACAGTCATTCAATCCAATATAAAAACTTAAAACATCCTTGGCTCTTACTTCATCCTGCTTTGCTATCTTCTCTAAAGATTCTTTAAGAAAGTCGGACGAAAGCATATGTGATAGGTTTTTGGTGGCTCTACCGCCAAGTAGTTCATTATCCACGCCAGAGGCATCGTTTGGGTCATTAAAAATATCAATCCACTGTGCCGAAAGACGAGAAAATTGTCCGTAAGCAACCGTGGTTCTACTATCTCCATATGGTGGAGAAGTAATAACGCAATCAATTGAATTTGGCTTTATGCCGGTTGTTTTTGATGAATCTCCATAAATAATTTTTGTCCACGAATCTTTGTCGGCATCTTTATAAAATTCTGCCATTCCCGCTATATTTTTCTCGGCATTTTTGCGGAAGATCGCTAAGACATTCGGATCGTGTTTTTCAAGTTTCTCTCCTTTTACACGCACAAGTTTGAATTCTCCAGTTTTTGTGTTGGAGGAATAGCGAACAGTCTCACTAAAAGCAACCATTAAGAAACTTTGAATTGATTCGTCTTTTATATCGCGTATGACTTTTTTCAACTTGGCAAGCTGAACAATTACTTTATCTTTAAACCAAAAATCTATATTCTTAAAATCTGGTCGCTTTATTTCATTATCTTTGATTTTTTCTACTCTATCAAGCAAAGCTAAATATACTTTTGTTAGTTTTTGTGGATTGATCGGGACTGTCTTTGCGTGAGCAAGAAAAATAGCCAAAGGATTAAGATCAATGCCGTAAGCATTTCTACCTATTAATCTACTTTCAACAAGAGCAGTGCCTGAACCGCAAAAAATATCACAAATAGTGTCGCCCTTTTTGCTGTAAGTTTCTAATAATCTTCTGCCGACCTGCGGAATGAACATTGCGGGATAGGTGTGTATTCCGTGTGTATACGATTTTGTTTTTTCGCCTCTATAATCCCACGAATAATCTATTTTACGGACATATTTTTCAGTTCTTGATTGCCCTCGATCAAGTTGTGATTCAAGATTGCGAATTATTTTTACGACAACACCCCTAACTTCTACTTCGTCGCGATATATCGGGAATAAAGTCGGGTTTGCAGGTTGTAATCTAAACTTTCCATTCTCACGATAAAGTTTTTTTAGAGTTGCTTCGTTGTCATCAATTACGGCGACAACTGTTTGGCCGTTCTCTGCTACTTCTTGTTTTCGTATAACAACAATATCGCCATCAAAGATACCCTCATTAATCATACTGCTACCTAGAACGCGCAAAGCATAATGTTTGCCTTGCTGTCCAATTTCATCTTTTGTGATTGTGATAGTCTCGTCTGGAATTTCTATAGCTTCAATTGGCTGACCAGCGGCGATTACTCCAAGGATAGGAATCTCTATCATCTGTTTTGCCTCAACTGTCGAAACAGCACGAGGTTGGTTGTGTTCTTTGTTCAGAAATCCTGCCTCTTGTAACTTCGTGATGTAATAGTGGGAAGTAGAGACAGAGGCAAGTTTAAATTTTCGCTTGATTTCCTCAAGAGAGGGAGCATAGCCCCTCTTTGTCCTATAGGTTTTGATGAAATCAAGGACTTGTGCTTGCTTTTTTGTAAGCATAAGAATATTATAGAAAATAAATAGAAAGTATACAAATTTAGTTATTCACAACGGATGAACTTTGTAATACACTCTTTAATTGCTGTATATTTTTATCAAAAATCGCGAAGTTAAGCCGTATTTTCGGTTCAAACTTCCGGAAATCGTCACCACACTTGATCCTGCACTCGCTTATATCGACGCGATGTTGTCGTAAAATTGAACGTCCTGGCGATAGCCTCCGTGTCCGTCGCCGATCGTTCGCAGGTCATCCACGAATTCTATCGATTTCAAATATTTCACCATCTTGAAGCCGAGCCGCGATTCGGCTCGTACTCTGAGCGGCGCGCCGTGCTCGAGCGGGAGCGGCTTTCCGTTCATTTCGTAAGCGAGAATTGACTGCGGCATCATCATCTCTTTAAGCGTGAAGCTCCCATAGTACTTCCGGCCTTCGACGCCTTCCGTATCGTACTTCGTATCGTACGCGTAAAATACCATGTACCGCGCCTTCGAAAACGGCTCTACCCTTTTTATAAGATCGGACACGGACACTCCGCCCCACTTGGCGACTCCCGACCATCCCTGGATGCAATTATGCTTCGTGATTTGCTCGACTTTCGTGAATTCGCGCTTTAGATCTTCAAGCGATAAGCTACACGGCCGCTTCACGAGCCCGCCGATCTCGAGCTTCCAGTCCTTGAAGTCATTCTCCTTAAGCGTCTGCCAATCCGCGTCTCTTGGCGGCGGGCCGTTCACGATGAAGTAGGGGGAAATATCCTTCTCCGTGTACGCTTGGCGCGAAGGAAGCCGTCCGAGAATCCGCATAAATACGTTTACGAACGGGTCGAGGATATCCTGAACGCGGCGCTGGTGGCGCAGGGTATACCACGTGATGGCTACATTCAAAAGAATCATAAAGAGGATCGCGAGCCAGAAAATGGTGATGGCGAGATTCCAGTTACCCGTCGGTCCGCCGACGGTGATATTCATGATGAGCGTTCGGCTATGCACGAACGCGACCAGCGTTACGTGGATGATGACGAAGACGACGAAAGAAACAAACCCCAAAAAATGCAGACTGCGCGCCGCCTGCTTGCCGCCGAGCATTTTGGAGTACCAAGGGAAGCGTCCGATGAACGACGGCGACATTCCGAGTCCGGTGATGATCTGGAGCGGCGAGAGGATGAATATGATGATGAAATAGGTAAGCTGTTGCAGAGGATCGAACGGATTGTAAGCGGCAAGAGGCGGGACGTGGAAACTGGCGTACGTGAGAAACGTGTGCCACGCGTCCGGAAAGATAGACCAGCTGACGGGCACGTACCGCAACCACTCGCCGGTTGCGAAAAGGAGCGTTACGTAGATGAAGCCGTTCGTTACCCAGAGAATCGCCGTGAAGAAATGCCAGCGCCGCGCCGCGCCGAGATTATGGCGTCCGCCGGTAATTCCCAAAACCGGATTGATCGCTTCCGCCTGATCGAGAGACGTCCAGAGCTTATCTTTGGGCATCACTTTCTTGCCGAATTTTATCCATTCGCTCCCGGGAGCGCAGTCGTCGTTCCAATACAGCATCGGGTGGTCGGCGAGAATCTGCATGCCGCTCCGCATAAGGAGCGTCATAAAAATGATATTCAAATAATGGCCGATCCGTAACCAGAGCGGGAATCCGAGCATAGATCCAGTATACTCCTATTCCGAATGTCGTTGTCAATTCTCACTCTACGGTGTAGTGTTGATTTGGATTGTAGTACGGCAAATGCACAGCCGAGAAAAATGTGCATGTTCACAAACGGAGAAATAGAATGGCTAGGAGTGTTATTGTGGTGTGCGATTCAATCGAAAATCGCCGGCGCAGTCTCGTTGAGCTGCTTTTATTTTATAATCATGCTGTTCACGAGGTTGACAATCCGCGCGACGCGCTTCGTGCCTCCGCGCAGTACGAGTCTGACCTCGTGGTGATGGACGACCATATTCCGGCATCCGGGATGACCGGCCGGCAAGCCGCGAGCCTGCTCGCCAAGCGCGAGGCCGCGGTACTGATCATGACTGATGACCCCACGAAGGCTTCCAGTCGCAGCTGGATTATGCGGCCATTTGAGCCGCAAACATTTCTCAATAAGATCAACGGACTTCTTTCGCCGGCTTTCGCGGCGAAATAAACAGAGAGTTCACACGGTCGCCGGCGCTTCGCGCCGGCGGTTTTCTTTCTGTGAGAGGACGGCCGCTACGCCTTCGCATCAGCGATGATTCTCCCGTCGTCAATCTTGACGAGCCGCTCCGCGTATCGCGCATACTCTTCCTCGTGCGTTACCATGATGATCGTTTGTCCGCCCTCGTGAAGCTCTTTAAAAATATTCATCACGACCCCTGAAGACTCTTTATCGAGATTCGCGGTCGGCTCGTCGGCGAAGAGAATCGCGGGCGCGTGAGCGATCGCCCGCGAGATGGAGACGCGCTGCTGCTCTCCTCCCGAGAGCTGGCTGGGAAGATTCGAGAGCCTTTCTCCGAGACCGACTCGATTGAGCGCCTCCCGCGCCTTCTCATTGGCGATCGCCCGCGGGATATTTTGCATATACAGCGGAAGAGCCGTGTTCTCAAGCGCCGTCAGCTCGGGAAGAAGCGCGTAATCCTGAAACACGTACCCGAACTCGGAAAGACGGAACCGCATCTTCTCGCGCTCGCTCATGCGGCTCGTCTCCTTGCCGTCTATAACGATTTCTCCCGAAGTAGGTTCGTCAAGAAGAGATATTTGATACAAAAAAGTGCTCTTCCCCGCCCCCGAACGGCCCATGATCGCCACGAATTCTCCTTGATCGGCCGCAAACGTAATGCCTTTCAATACATGCGTTACGACGGTTCCGTCGGTAAACGATTTTACGATATCCTTTGCTTGAATCATGGCTAGTTGCGTCCGAGGATCGAATTGAGGGTATTCTTCCGAACGATCATCCGCGACGGAAGGTACCCCGCGACGATTGTCGCCGCGACGAGGAGCACGATGCGGATGAGCGTGCCGTTCCACGGAGCTACGATGATCGCATTGCTGATCGGAAGTACGATCGGATGAGCTCCGACATAGGGCACGAGAAATCCGTATAAAAAGAGGAGTCCGACTCCGGCTCCGATCGCGGCGTAAAAGAGCGATTGAAAAACATACGCCGACTCAATCGCCGCGCCGGAAATCCCGATTCCCTTAAGAATGCCGATGAATTTGCGCCGCGTAACGGCGTTAATAAATATCACGATAAAGATCGTGATGGCCGCGACCACGAGCCCGACCGAGCTGATCGCGTCGCCGATCAAAGCGAAGGTGTTTTTCACATCCGCGATACCGTTCGGCATCGCGTCGTCAAAGGTGCGGATTTTCGCATTGGCGCCGATCCCGCTTCGCTTCAAGACGTCGCGGAACGCGGACGGATCGGTTCCGCGGGTAAGGAGAATCGCGATTTCATTCACGGCATAATCGGTACGCCCCATGAGCATCCGTACCTCCTCGGACGGCATAAACGCGCGCATGGCCAGCGGCGAGTTCGCCGGAACCGAAAGAATGCCTTTTACGATCACTTCGCGAGTGTTTCCGTTGATAACCAGACGGACCTTCGTACCTGGATACACATTCCTCAGCGGCGTCAACCCGGGGAATTGTCCGAATGAATACCGGTCTATCAACTGCGGCCCGAGTAGCACCTCGTCGTAATCTCCGGGAGATAAATACGCGCCCTCGTGCACGTATTTAGATAAATCGGAAAAAGAATTCTCGGCTACGGCGTCTATGCCGCTTATGACCACTCCCGTTTTATTCGGTTTCGCATTTACGTCGCGAGAAAGATAGTTGGCTTCGAGCGTGCCGTTCGCCACATACCGCGCAGTAACGCCCGCGACGCCCGGCAAAGACTTGATAAACGCGATGACCTGCGGGCTGTTCTCTATGAAATCTTTTTCATCGAGCGCGGAAACGATGACGTCGCCCGTGTCTTGAGTGCGATATTGATCCGAGATGCCCTGCACGATTCCCACGAGCATTCCGGTCACGACGACCAGATTAAGAAACGTGAGGAGCATCACGAAAACGATAAGGCCGGTCGTCCAGAAGCTCGCGCGGCGCAACTGCCGCACGGCGAGGAAAAATCCGACGCGAATGTCAACGGGCGACACCATTCTGCGGCAGGGGCGTGAGAAGAAGCATGTCTCCCGAGGAAAGTCCCGAGAGAATCTGAACCTCTCCTAGAGAGGGAGACGGCCCGAGCGTTACCGCCGTATTCACGACGACGCGGCCCCGCACGACGGACACGTACGACTTCCCCTGATACGTGTTCACCGCGCCGGACGGGATCACAACGGCGTTCGGAAGAATCGCCGTGGTGATAAGCACGTTCGCGGTCATCCCGCTTCTCATGCGCGCGTCGGGCGTAAGGAAGGAAAGCGTCGTTTTATACGTCGGTACGCCGTTTTGCATGGTTTCAGCCGGATCAACCATTATCACCTTCGCCGGAAACGAGACGGAAGGTCCGTACGCGTCGAGCGTTACGGTCGCCGCGTCTTGGGGAGCGATATTCGCGATTGATATCTCGGGTATGTAGGTTTCTATTTGGAAGACGCCGTCGCTTTGCATGGAAATATCCGAAGTCGTCGGAGACACGATCTCTCCGACCTTAGCGTCCATCCGCGTAACGGTACCGCTAAAGGGGGCCGTGATGCGCGTTTTCGCGAGCGCCGCCTGCGCCGCCTGCACGGCCGCTTGTTGGGCGGCTACGGCATCAGCCGTCGGTCCCGCCTCGGTAAGAGTTAGATTTTTCTGAGCCGAATCGAGCGCCGAGGTCGCGGCCGTAAGCGCCGAAATCGCGGAATTTACGTTCGCGCGGGCGACGCCGATGCTCGCCGTATACGCCGCAAGCACGGAAGCCGAAGTCGTTTGATCGGGCGACGATTGGTTGAGCGCCGCGTTCGCGTCCGTGAGAAGCGCCATAACCTGCTTCAGATACGACTGAGACGCGCTTACGGAGTCGGCCGCCGTAGCGGGCGTTACTTTCGCGATACGCGCGGCCCAGCTCGCGAAGACGGGCTCAATCGCTTGGCGATCGCTCTCTACCGTAAGCTCGAGATTGGCATTCGCCACCGTGAAGGTCAACTTCGGATTCGAACGCGGGTTCGAGAAAAAAGCGTCTATTTTATTATGCACCGCATCGTCGGAAACGGTGTATGCGCTTTGGAGCGCGCTCACGAGCGCGGTCTGCGCGCTCCCGACCGCGGCTTCGGCTACCGCGACTTGCTCAGGACGAGAACCCGTTTGAAGCGACGCGAGATTCGCTTCCGCTTGATTAAGAGCCGCGGCGAGATCGCCATTCTCGGTCTCTGCGAGAACGGTTCCGGCCTCGACATGCTGTCCCACGCGTGCGTACGTATTCGAGATGCGGCCGTTCGCCGCGAAACCGAGCGCGACGTCCTTCGCCGCGGTAACCGTCCCTGAAACCGCCACTTGCTCAGGAAAATCGGCGGGCGTAACGGTGATCGTCGGGCCGAAAGACGCGGTTCGACCAAAGAAGTAATACCAAGCGGCGAATAAAACGATCAGAATAGCGAGAAACACGTGCCATCGTTTCTGTAACCAGAGCATCGTGCGAGAAAGATACGCCATTTTTTCATAATAGCACGATCGTATGACATAAGAGAGAGACATGACCTTGTCCCGCTCTGAACGACCTCGCCTCATTCAGCGGTGAATAAAAGAATCCCCGCGACTCGAAAGAGTCGCGGGGATTCTTCATTTTTATATTTATTTAATAGTCCATTCCCATCGCTCCCGCACCATCAGACTTTTCTTTCGGTTCGGGTATATCGGCAATCGCCGCTTCGGTCGTGAGAAGCATTGCCGCCGCCGAGACGGCGTTCTCGAGCGCCATCCGCGGCATCTTCACCGGATCGACGATGCCCGCCGCGAGCATATCGCCCTCGAGTTCATCAGTGAGCGCGTTATAGCCCTCGTGCGCTTTGCCGTTCTGCACCTTCGCGATAATCACGGCCGCATCATCCTTGCCCGCATTCATCAAGATCTGGGCGAGCGGACGCTCCAAAGCGCGCACGACGATGTCAAAACCGATCTTTTCATCGCCTCCGAGCTTTGAGGAGTTCCCGAGCTTCTTCGCTACCTTCGCGAACGCCGATCCGCCGCCCGCGATAATTCCCTCTTCGATCGAGGCCTTCGTCGCCTTGACCGCATCGTCAATCTTGTCTTTCAGATATTTCATCTCGGTCTCGGTCGCCGCGCCGACTGAAATCACCGCGACGCCGCCCGAGAGCTTCGCGATACGCTCCTCGTACTTTTCTTTATCGAACTTCGAGTCGGTCTGTTCCATTTGCGCCTTGAGCTGAGCGACGCGCGAAGCGATGTCGGCTTTCTTCCCCTTTCCGCCCACGATCGTGGTCGAATCTTTAGTCGCGACGACTCGCGCGGCCTTTCCAAGCTGGGAGAGGGCGACGCTTTCAAACGTCATCCCGACGTCCGACGAGACGACTTGGCCGCCAACCACCGCGGCGATGTCCGCGAGCATATCCTTCTTCCGATCGCCGTAGCCGGGCGCCTTTACGGCGAGAACCGAGAACGTCCCGCGAAGCTTGTTCAAAATAAAGGTCGAGAGCGCCTCGCCTTCGACATCGTCGGCGATGATGACGAGCTCCTTCCTTCCCGACTGCACGACCTTCTCGAGAAGCGGCAGGATCTCCTGCACGCCGCCGATCTTCTTGTCGGTGATAAGAATGGCGGCGTCCTTCATCTCGGCTTCCATCCGCTCAGGGTTGGTAACCATGTACGCCGAGACATAGCCTTTATCGAGCTGCATCCCTTCGACGATATCGTACGAGAGCTCCATCCCCTGCGACTCTTCGACCGTGATGACGCCGCTCGATCCCACCTTCTCGACGGCCTCGGCGATAATCGATCCGAGCTCCTCAGACTCCGCAGAAATGCTCGCGACCTGCTTCACCTCGGCTTTATTGCTGATCGGCTTCGCCATCTGCTTCAGCTCCTTGAGCGCGGCCTCTTTGGCCTTCTCCATCCCATGGCGGATCGACATCGCGTTCGCGCCTTTCAAGACGTGATCGAGGCCCTCTTCGACGAGAGCTTCAAGGAGCACGACTGAGGTCGTGGTCCCGTCGCCGGCCGTATCGTTGGTCTTATTCGCGACTTCCTTCACGATCTCGGCGCCCATATTCTCGAACTTATCTTTGAGCGAAATTTCTTTCGCGATTGAAACGCCGTCGTTCGTGATGCGGGGGCCGCCATACGACTTCTCGATGACGACGTTGCGCCCGCGGGGGCCGAGGGTCACCTTTACCGCATGCGCGGCGTGCGCGAGCCCCTTGGCGATCGACTTGCGCGCTTCTTCTGAAAAGAGAATTTGCTTGGCCATATTATGCTTCGATAAGACTGATATCCGATTCGTGAAGGACGTAATACTCCACTCCGTCGAGCTTAAAGGGATCGTCCCACGGTTTTTTAAAGAAGATCGAATCTCCCGCCGCGACGTCCATCGGGATCCGTACGCCGGCGTCGGTGTAGCGTCCGGGACCGACCGCGACCACCGTACCGGTCAAGAGCTTTTCTTTATCCACTGTCTCGGGAAGGATGAGTCCCGAGGTCAGTTTCTTCTCGCCCCCAGTCTCTGCGGGCTTCACTACCACCCGATCTCCGAGCGGTTTGAGAGATAGCTTTTTAGCCATAGCGCTTCGCTATTAATGAATAAATTTCCTACCCTGCCCAATAAAGCGAGTATAGAGAAATCTCTGTTTCTCCGCAACTCTCTCAAGAGCCGAGCTTGCAGGACTTCCGGTTATCGTGCTAAGGTGGTAGCCAAGATGGAGGCACTCGTATCGGCACTGCCGTACGCAGAAATAATCCTCGCGGTACTCCTCATCGTCGGCATCGTGCTCCAACAGCGCGGCGCGGCACTCGGCGGAGCATTCGGCGGCGATAATTTCTCGTCAACGTTTTACAAGCGCAGAGGCGCCGAGAAATTCCTGTTTACCGCCGCGATCGTCGTCGCGATCGCGCTCGTTCTCGCGGCGATATTGAACTTCCTACTTGTCGGATGATGGAAGATTCTCCTTCTCCCGATTGGCGATCCCTGCTCCAGCGTTCGCGGAGCATTCCCCCGCTCGAGCGCCTGCGTGTTCGCATCCGCCATTTCTCGCCGGGCGATCGCCTTCTCTTCTCGGTGCTCGCGCTCTTGGTCGTGATTGCCTCTTTGGTAAGTCTCTACGCGCTTGAACAAAAATTACTGGTTGAGGTACCGACCTACGGCGGCAGTCTCACCGAGGGAGAAGTTGGCAGTCCGCAATTTATCAATCCGCTCCTCGCCATAAGCGATGCCGACCGGGATCTCGCGGCGCTCACCTATGCGGGTCTGATGGGCCTCTCGAGCAAGGGCACCCTCGTTCCGGTGCTCGCCGAGAGTTATACGATGTCCGACGACGGAAAAACGTATACTTTTATCCTGCGGAAGAATGCTCTCTTCTCCGACGGAACGCCCGTAACCGCCGACGACGTTGTCTTCACGATCCGCAAGGCGCAGGATCCGGCAATTAAAAGCCCCGAATACGCCGATTGGTCGGGAGTTACTGCGGCGGCGCTTGACGCGCATACCGTTCGTCTCACGCTCGCCAAGCCGTACGCGCCCTTCCTCGGATTGACCACGCTCGGCATCCTCCCCTCTCGCCTTTGGCAAAATGTCGCGAGTAGCGAATTCCCCTTCAACACATTGGAGACGGCTCCCGTCGGCGCGGGACCCTTTAGAGTGACTGGCGTTACTCGCGACGCTTCGGGACTCATTAAGAATGTTTCTCTCGCGGCGAATGCGCACTACCCGCTTGGTCGCCCCTACCTCGACCGTATGCAGTTCAACTTCTACCCGCGCTCTGAAGATCTCGTGAGCGCCCTTAAAAGCGGGGCCGTCGAGAGCGCATATGACGTTCCGGCGGCGCATACGCTCACCGCGCCCTATGCCCGCGTCTTCGGCGTTTTCTGGAATCCGAGCGAGAAACAGATCTATGCGCGCGCCGAGGTACGCAAGGCGCTCGCGCTCGCGCTCGATCGCTCGGCGCTCGTACAGACGGTGCTTGGCGGATACGCGACGCCCATTATGGGGCCGGTGCCTCCGGGCGGGAGCGTTACGCAGGTTCCCGTCCCGAAATCGGAAAATTCGACCCAGGAGGCGGCGAACGTGCTCCAGAACGCCGGATGGACCTACGACGGAACGATGCGTCTCTGGAAAATAACGTCCGGAAAGCAAACGCAGACGCTCGACAGCATCACTATCCGCACAAGCAATGTCCCCGAACTGAAAAGCGTCGCGAGCACCGTAAAAGCCGATTGGGAGAAACTCGGCATTCCGGTAACTATAGAGCTCTATGAGCCGGGAGATCTTTCGCAAAACGTCATCCGCCCGCGCAAATATGAAGCGCTGTTGTACGGAATGGTGATCGGCCGCGATCAAGATCTCTATGCCTTTTGGGATTCTCAAGAGCGCAATGATCCTGGTCTTAACATCGCTTCGTACGTGAACAAGACCGTGGATGCGCTTCTTGAAGACGCGCGCAGTTCGACGGATGCAAAGACGCGCACCAGCGACCTTCAGAAAATCGAAGATACGGTCGCCGCCGATTATCCGGCAGCGTTTATCTATGCGCCGGACTTCATCTACGCAGTCCCGAGCGACATGCGCGGCATCGTCCTCCCCCAAATCATCACGCCGGCGGATCGTTTCGCGACTGTCGCTACGTGGTATCGAGCGACCGACAAAGTGTGGCCGTTTCTCGTGAGTAGAAAGTAGTGGGCCGTATGTAGCCTGAGTACATAACCCGCTGCTCACTGCTCGCTCTCATTCGCAGAGTAGGCGCTAGCTACCAACTATCAACGTATAACTACAACCAGTGTATGAATTCAGCACCAGCCCCCGCGCCCGCCCCAGTACCCGCACGTTCGCCATCAAACAATGACGGCGCCAGCCGCGCCGTTTCGAGAAGTCCGCACCGTTTCGATCGCTCTTCCGACAGACGAAGCGGCGGGCGCTCTGTTCCGCGCTCCGGTCATAATCGCTCGGCAGGCCCGCGACCCGGCGGCGCTTCTCGCCGCATCCAGCGCATCCTGCGCCGACCGATGTCGCAGTCGGCTCGAACCAGCCGCTCTGCGGATTACTTTCCCGAGCCAGCGAGTCCGACCACGGTCCGCATCATCCCCTTGGGGGGAGTCGAAGAAGTGGGGCGCAATATGATCGCCGTTGAAGTCGGAGCGACCGGCGACATCCTTGTCTTCGACGCCGGTTTTCAATTCGTCTCTGAAGACACGGCACCGGGCGTTGATTATATTCTCCCCAATACAAAGTACCTTGAGAAGAATGCGGGCCGCGTGAAGGGCGTCATCATTACCCACGGCCACCTCGATCATATCGGCGGCATTCCCTTTATGATGCCCCGTTTCGGCACGCCTCCGATCTACACCCAAAAGCTCACCTCGGTAATGATACAGAAGCGCCAAGAAGAATATCCGGACGTGCCCGCGTCCGAGATGGTGATCGTCGAAGTCGGCCAATCGGTTACGATCGGTTCTACGCGGGTTAAATTCTTTCCCGTAACCCACTCGATCCCCGACTCGATGGGCTGTTCAGTCGAGACGCCGCAAGGAAACGTCGTCATCTCGGGCGATCTGAAACTCGATCACGAAGACGGTATTCCCTCGGAGCGAGAGATCAAGACGTGGGGCGAGATCGGGAAAGACAATAATATCTTTCTCGTCGCCGATTCGACCAATGCGGAGAAGGACGGCTTTTCGATTCCTGAATCGCGCGTCATCCAGACGCTCGAAGACATTATCCGGACGGTTTCCGGCCGCCTTATCATCGGCACGTTCGCCTCGCAATTCGAGCGAATGATTCATATCATGGAGGCCGCTGAAAAATTCGGGAAGAAAATCGTGCTTGAAGGCCGATCGATTAAGACCAATCTCGAGATCGCCGAGAAGACAGGACTCCTGAAAGTCAATAAAGAGGCGTTCATCCAAGCGCAGGATCTCGGAAACTACCCGCCGGATAAAGTCGTGATTCTCTCGACTGGCGCGCAAGGCGAGGAATTCGCCGGATTGATGCGCATCGCGACCAGACAGCATAAACACATTACCCTCAATGATCGAGACACTATCGTTCTCTCGTCCTCGGTCATTCCGGGCAACGAGATCGCCGTCCAGAAGCTGAAAGATAATCTCTACCGCCACAACATAACGCTGATCCATTACCGATCAAGCGACGTCCACTCGACCGGCCACGGGAATACCGGGGAATTGGTATGGATCAATAAGCAGGTGCATCCGAACTTCTTTATGCCGGGGTACGGATATCGCTCGATGACCACATGCCACGCGAAGGCGGTCGAGCAATCAGGATTCCCGCGTGAAAATATCATTATCGCCGATAATGGCACCGTGATCGATATTGAGGAGGGCACCCGGCTCAATGTCCACAAACAGCGTATTCCCTCCTCTCCGATGGTCGTCGACGGATTCACCATCGGCGATATGCAGGAAGTGGTGATCCGCGACCGCCAATCGCTCGCGAAAGACGGGATGTTCGTGATTATCGCGAGCGTCAACCTCAAGACCGGCAAGCTCCGCAAGTCGCCCGACATCATCAGCCGCGGCTTCGTGTACCTGCGCGAGTCGCAAAGCCTTCTAAACGAAGGGCGCCTCCTCATCAAGAAGACGATCGAGGATTCGACGCGAAATATGAATCCGATCGATCTCGACTACGTGAAAAACAACCTCACCGACGTAATGGCGGGCTTCCTCTTCTCGCGCACGAATAAAGCGCCGATGGTGATTCCGGTCTTAATCGGGATGTAGCAACGTCGCGCCCCACGGAGAATACGGCTCGCCTCCGGCGAGCCGTATTTGCGCGTATGGTATTCTTTTCAGCAAATGAGCCCGCGCGCGTTTCTGTTTTTCGGTAATTTCTTCCTCTCCATCTCGAGCGCTCTGTTGGTCTATATTCTCTTGCCCTTTCTTTCATCATATATACCGGAGTCCGTCACCGGTCTGGTGATCGCGGGCGGCGGCGCGCTCTCGCTCTCGCTTTTTTTCGTATTGCCGCACTGGGGGCAGACATACGGCGCGCAGCGGCTCGCTCTTACCTTCGGCACGGTCGAGATGATCGCTCTTCTCGTCCTTTCGGCCGCTCCGGGCGTACTGATCGGAACACTGCTCATTGTCATGGTGCTTGCGCTTCAGCCCTGCATCTCCTATACGCTCGATCTGCTGCTTCAATCGGCGAGCCTCGAGCACGACAGCATCGGCCGTATCCGCACATCCTTCCTCACGGCGTGGGACATCGGCGCGCTCGTGGCTCCGCTTTTGCTCGCGGCCGTGCTCGTGAATTCAAATGCCTATAGCCGCGTGTTCATCGCGAGCTCCATGATGCTCGTACCTTTCATCATCCTCTTTGCTCGGCACGCCCTGCCGAGAGCGATAGTGCTCCGGCCTGCTCCTCTGCGCGACACGTTACGGTGCATCGTCCGCGATCGCGACCTCTCTGCCGTCATTCTCGCGCATTTCCTCCTCTACCTGTTTTATATTTGGGCGCCATTCTACGTTCCGGTATACCTTCACAATAATCTCGGCATTCCTTGGTCGAGTCTGGGGTGGGTCTTCTCGATTATGCTTCTGCCGTACGTACTGCTTGAATACCCTACCGGATGGATCGCCGATCGCCTCCTGGGCGACAAAGAGATGATGCTCGCCGGATTTCTGATCGCGGGAACGTCTCTCGCGTCCATGGGCCTATTGACGCACGGGTCGTCACTCGCGCTCATCCTCTTCATCCTTGTCTGTTCCCGCGTGGGGACCACGCTCATCGAAGCGATGACCGAGGGGCATTTCTTCCGGCGCGTAACGGAGCAAGACGTGAACTCGATGAGCTTTTTCCGCAGCGTGTGGCCGCTCGCGAGCACGATCGCGCCTATCGTCGCAAGCTTGGTCCTCTTCTACGGCAATTTTCCTCTCTTCTTTTTCATCACGGGCGGGTTCATTGTCGCCGCCGGCACGTTCGCAACCCTTCGGATTAAAGATTTCCGTTAGTTCGGGAGCGTGAATTGCGATCGTTTTTTGACGATCAAGTTCTCTTTCTCGAGCGCTCTCATCGCTCGAGATACGTCATCGGTCCGTGTTCCTCCTAACAGCTTCAAAAGCGCTGTGCGCGTTGCCCTGCCGTTCGCCAATTCCCGAAGAACTGCCCCGCGCGCTTCGCGTATCGAACCCTTCAATGGTTTTTGTTTGACATACTCGGCGCTTTTTTGCGTATACGAGATGCCGTTGCGCTTGAGGTATGCGCCATAGTCCATGAGCGCGCCGTACCATTCCCGCGATCGCCCTTTGGGAAACGCCCGACGAAGCACTTCGACGATCTCGGCGTCTTCGACACGGGCGCGCCGCGAGAAAAAGTGATGGATGACGGCCGTGCGGATGTTTGTCTCAATCACGATAGTGTCTTCATTCCACGCGAAGGCGGCAACCGCCCGCGCGGTATACGGACCCGCTCCCGGTAGCCGCTCGAGCTCGTGAATGCTTGACGGCCTTGAGCGCGTTAATATCTTCGCCGCGTCATGGAGCATCTTCGCGCGGCGATTGTAGCCGAGCCCCTGCCACGCTCTGAGCGCCTCCGAAAGCGGCGCGGCGGCGAGCTTCTTCGCGGTCGGAAATTGTTTTAGAAAACGCGTGTAGTACGGAATCACCCGATCGACTTGCGTCTGTTGAAGCATCACCTCGGACACGAGCACGCGATACAGTGTTTGATTCTTTCTCCATGGAAGAGTATGCCGACCGTGCGCTTTATAGAATCGCCATACGATCAGGCGAAACGAAGCGGGGGTCATACCGTTTTCGGCCAGCGGGCGGCCGCTTGGGGCCAGAGTTTGGTGAGCGGGTGATTCGCGCACTCGTGCGGGCGTGCCGGACACACGTAGCGACCGTAGAGGACAAGACCGTTATTTACATACTTCCAATCTTTTTTCGGAATAAGCGCTTCGAGATCTTTTGAGATTTTAGTGAGATCGTTCTGGTCGGTAAGATTGAAGCGCTTGGCGAAGCGTTTCACGTGCGTATCGGTCGCGATCCCTTCCCACACGTCGTAGAGTTCGCCGAGAATCACGTGCGCCGTTTTGTAGCCCACTCCGGGAAGTCGGACAAGTTCGAGCTCGGTCGTGGGGACCCGGCCGCGAAACTCGTCGTTGACGAGTTTCGCG